>CAVZRO010000012.1:0-14861 GCA_963777625.1 uncultured Pseudomonadota bacterium
CTTGTCCCGGCCATCCACGTCTTTCCCAACTGCAACCGAGAAAGACGTGGATGCACGCAACAAGCGCGACGATGAGGCATGCGTCCAGTCATTCGGCCGGTTGGTATAATACCAAACGGCATTGAGTATGGCCCATGTTCGTCATTCCCGCGAAAGCGCATAGGCGCTAAAATACCGGTGCCATTCGCTGATATTGGCGTTTTCGTCGGGGCGGCTCGTGCAGATGCCGTCTGAGCCGCGCTCTACATCGTCGCAGGCGGGCAACGCTCGGTTGCGGCATGATGGCGTGAAGCAGTATGGCGATCAGTTGGCGCAGCGCCCGCCACAAGCCAGGTCGGGTCAGGCGGCGCAGGCCCAGCGGGGAGAGTCCTCGAGCTCATCGACAAGCGGCTCGAGCAGAAGGATCATCAACAGATGAGCCAGCACCCACGGTCTGGCAGAGCGCGCGTCGGTGGCCGGCGGGCCATGCAGGCCAACCAGACTTTTCAGCCGTTTGAAACCAAGCTCGACCCGCCATCGCAGGCGGTAGAGGGCCATCACATCCTGGGCCGGCCAGTCATCGGCTTGCAGCGAGGTGATCAGGATCACCCATCCGGCGGCAATCAGCGTCGCCGTGGAGATTTGGTAGCGCTCTCGTTGCGCCTCCCGGCGGGCTTTTCGCCGGGCGGCGGCGGCCGCTGGCTCAGGCTTTTTGATCGCCACCATACGCAGTGCGAGGGGCGATGCGTTCTTGCGGCCCAGCCAGATCTTGCGATCGATCAGGCCGCGCTTGGCCGCCTTGCGCAGCTCGCGGGGCAGATTGACCGGCGTCGCGTCAGCCTCGAGCCAGCGCGCGCTGCGCCAGCCGGCACGCACTACCAGATCGGCGCCGGCGGCGAGCACAGTGGCCATGCGATCCGGTTTCAAATACACCCGATCGGCGAGGCGAATCTCGCCCTTGACCACCGGCACCCGGTCCAGTCGCTCGGCTTCATGCTGGTCGGTCAGTTCGAAAAAGCCGAAGCGCTCGCTGGGCAGGTCGAATGCGGCGTGAATGCGCCAGAGCTTGTTGTTGGTGCTGGCGTCCGCTCCCGCCTGCGCCACCGCGCTCCCATCGAGGATGCGGATGAAGCGCCCTCGGCTGGGCTTCGGCGCGGCAGAGCTCAGCAGCTGGCCGATCAGCGCGTTCAGCCAATCGCCGCACTGGCGCAGTCGATAGAGCAGCGCCACGTTGGAGATGTCGGTCAGACCACTCGCGCTGGCCCATGCGGCGGTGCCGCGCAGGCCATGGGAGCCGAGGCAATAGGCGAGCACCAGCCGCAGCAGGGTGATCGCGTTGGGGATCACGCGGCCGCGCCGGAAGGCGTTGCTGGCGCGGGCGCTCAGGCTCAGCGCTTCGGCACCGCCGAGCCGATCGACGATGTTGGACCAGTCCTCGTTGAGCAGCAAATCGGGCGTCATCCGATGCTTGAATCGGAACGGATTCTGCTATGCAAGCATTATTTTAGCGCCTATGCGCGAAAGCGGGGAATCCAAGCAACCCTCCGGAATTCCGCACTTTTCGCCTATATGCCCGCTTTCGCCGGCATGACGGATTATGAAGTCTTCCTCCGCACCGGTTGCTATAAGGGGCTTATGGAAAGTCGAGGGATAGCTTAAAATGAGCCCCCTGACAGGCGCTGTTTTCCGCGAGAACTGAGCCTGTTTGCCCGGTGCGGCGGACGCAGGAAGGGCAGTTCTGAAGTCCCGTCGTTCACGCTGCCGGTGCAAGCTGGCACGGGCTCCAACTCGGCGCACCATGGCCGGCGCGGCAACGCCATGATACTATCAGTGCACGAACCCAGCGATGATGCCTCGGCCGGAAGGGCAGCAATTCATGACCGCAGCACGAGAGACAATCGAGGTGACGGCCGGCGAGGTGGCCGCCGAATTAAAGCGGCGGGGCATCGGCTCCGATGAAACGGTGACGCTCACCATCGAGGCGGAACGGGAGATCATCCCCGGCCGCCGCGCATCGCGCGCCCGCGTCGTGGCGGCCGGCCTATCCGACGACGATATCGACCGCCTCATCAATCGAGCGCAGATGGATGTCGAACCGCTGCTTGGATGAGGGTCGTCGTCGATACCAACGTTTTTGTCAGCGCCCCACTCAAGGACAAATCCTTTCCGGCTCTCACGCTGCATATCGTGGCGCAGCACGGCACGCTGCTGAAATCGGCCGCCACTGAGCGACAGCTCTTCGACGTGATCGCCCGGCCTCAACTTGCCGCGCTGATTGATCCGGCTGCGGCCGACTGGATGCGCAAGCTCATGGCAGCGGCGGAAGCGGTGGCGATCACCGAACGCATCGCCGTGTGTCGCGATGCGACCGACGACAAATTCCTGGAATTGGCAGTGAACGGCAAGGCCGACATGATTGTATCGGGTGATGCCGATCTGCTGGTGCTGAATCCCTTTCGTGGGATTCCGATCGTGCCGCCGTCGGCGTTCGTGCAAGGAAGCGCGCGCACATCGCCCGACTAATATCAGCCCCATCCCCGTCATGGCATACCAGACCCACCCCCGTCATGGCCGGGCTTGTCCCGGCCACCCACGTCTTGCCTAACTGCAAGCGCGAAAGACGTGGGTGGACGCGACCAGCGCGACGATGAGACATGGGTCAGTCATTTGGCCGAGTGGCATGAGCACTCAGTTACATATTCGCCAATCAGCCAAGCGAAGCGGCACGACCCTCAGCCGTCGAATACTCCCCAGCGCAAGGGCTGAATGTTCCTCGTCCTTTCCACTGAACCCGGCCTCAGCCTCCGCATTTCTGGTCGCTCTAGCTAGTTTTCCTGAGGATGTGGTCGAGCAAGTTTCCTTTGCATGGTGCGCTGTTCAAGTCCGCGGCCAGTCCGCCTGGTGGAAGTAATCTTGTCAAGCGACACGATGAGGCGTTCTCCTAGTGTCGCGTAATCTGGCCGCACCTGTAACTGGCGGCGACATAGCGGGTGCCGGATAACGGGCTTTATGGAAAGTGGGGCGCGTCAATCTTTTTGTCGTGCCCATTCTGGAGCGTTCTGCAATTCTATCCCCGGCCACATCTTAACCGTTAGGATGTTGCGCACGGAGGCGAAACCTTGCACGCGCATGTCGGACACTGCTTTTTCGAACTCTTCATTCGTGGATTCTGGACATTCAAGTTGAATATGCATGAAACGGTGGCCCGACAAGGCTGCATCGCGTAAGCCGTCAATCAGTGACATCCTCAACGTCTCAGTCGGGTCACGCAATGTAACGTCAAGCTGCAACGTCTGTTCTTCATGCGGAGTCTCGTCCCCCGGCATACTACAATGCGTTAGCTCGAATCTGCCGATATAGTCCTCGAAAATATCTTCGGATGATATATCCACTCTACACGCAACATGTTTGCTGAATTGCCCTACTTTCATGCACTACACCCCAGAATTGAAGGTCCTTGTCGATGAATGGCCTGCGCTCTGTCTCATAGCTGGACTTGAAGTTGAATGCTAAAAACCTTTGAAACCCGCACAAAGCCAGCGTAATGCGCTTCCGCTTGTAGCAACGGCCGACAGCCTCCTCATACTCGTTACTTTTTATGATCCCAAATCTGTTTTTGTCGAGTTTTGCGATTGAACGGGCTCACCCGATAATGACCTTCGACTTACCGACATCGCGTGCAGCCTGCGCGGCTCGCTCGAACGTCGCCATGTTGTCTCGGATAATTGCTTTTGCGCTCGCGTGATCGAATTGCTTTGCCAGACCATATTTGTCCACCAACAGCTTGCGCCGGATGACTAAGCAAATCGTTTTCCGTCCTCATCACCCCAAATGATGGCGTCGTCGGTGGCGGGGTCAAAATGGATATCGTCCTCGAACACCAGAGCCATGCCGTCCTCGTCGCCCAATACGCAGTTCTTCGTGCCATCATGCGGGCTTTTCGCGCCCAATTCCAGGCCACACGTCCTTGCCAGCGGGGCGTCGGAACGGGAAAGCCGCAGATTAAGCCCCGAGCCGTGAAATCGTCGCCTGTCCCACGTTGTAGCTTTTCGCCAGTTCCTTGAGCGTCGCCCCCTCGGCCCGCCGCCGCCGTGCTTCCTTCTGCTGCTGCGGCGTGAGTTTCGGCGGTCGGCCCATGTGCTGCCCGCGCGCCTTCGCCCAACTCCTGCCTTCGGCGGTGCGTGTGCGGATAAGATCACGCTCCACGTCCGCCAGTCCTCCAAGGACGGCGATCATCAGTCGCCCGGTGCTGGTCGCGGTGTCGGCCCACGGCTCGGCCAGTGAACGGAATTGCCCGCCCGCGTCCACGATCTGCTTGACGATGGCGAACAGGTTGAACGTCGAGCGCGCAAGCCGGTCGATCCGCGTCACCGTCACCACGTCGCCGGGGGTGATCGCCTTCAACAGCTTCAACAGTTCGCGCCGGTCGGGCTTCGCGCCCGTCACCTTCTCCCGATAAATCGGCTTGCAGCCGTCCGCCCGCAACTGCTCAAGCTGCGCGTCGAGCGTCTGGCCGTAGGTGCTGACGCGGGCATAGCCGAGGCGTCGCTTTTGCGGGTGAGTTTCGGTCATATCTTACGGAATTTCTAACCCATTGAAAGCACGGGGGCAAGCGGAACTCTCCGAAAGTCTTGAATTGTGCAGCCTGAGGCCGTTGGTTCGGACTGATTGTTGTCGAGCGGAGGAACGCGCCTAGCGGTAGATATATGCAGGCATCCACTTCTCTGCCCGACGCGATAATCTGGCTTCCAAACTCTCGCCCTCAAAGTCATGAAGCAGGGGCTCCGATGTGAACCTTTCACGATCATCCAAGCAGTTCACATTTACAACTGCTCGTGTTCCAGCGGGCATCTCTCCAATGGCTGCGATAAAGACACCGCAACGTCGGCAAATCACAAAATCACAGGTTTCGGTGCCGAAGCGATAGTTTTCGACCAGCAACCAGTCATCCGCCCACACCTCAAGGCTTCCTTCATGATCGGCAATAATGCGCGGACTATGGCTACGGCAAAACGAGCAGGTGCACGTTCGCAGCGCGTAATCTTCCGGCGCCTTTGGAAGCCGCAGGCGAACACGGATATTACCGCAATGGCAACCGCCCAGATGATCCACGTTGTTAACTATCACCAGCACCCGGCAAAATTACCTAACCGCGTTAGCGCCCCGGGGAACGCGCCGCAATCATGTCGATCTACTCTAGCGTACACTTCACAAACCCCAAAACGCCCAGATGTACATCGCCGGGCGCCCCAAACTGCCCGGATGTACACTTCGGCACGCCCCAAAACGCCTAGGTGTACATCTCCAGACGCCCCAAACCGCCCCGATGTACACTTCAGACCCCGCAAAATCGCCCTGATGTACACCTCGGCACGGGCAAAAACAGCCTCGTGCCCACCAGCTCCGCCCAGCGGCACGCCACCCCCAACCCCCACCTCCCTATCCCCAACCCCACCCCATTTGCCCCAAACTCCATCCCCCCTGTATCTCCCCCCACCAGGAACCCCCCCATGTGAGCGACTCCCGCACCATCACCCCCGGCCGCCGCGACGAAGACGCCGCCGAAGCCTCGCTCCGGCCGCAAACGCTTGCCGAATTCGTCGGCCAGCGCGCCTCCCGCGAAAACCTCGCGGTCTTCATCCAGGCCGCCCGCGCCCGCGGCGAAGCCCTGGACCACGTCCTGCTCCACGGCCCCCCCGGCCTCGGCAAGACCACCCTCGCCCAGATCGTCGCCCGCGAACTCGGCGTCGGCTTCCGCGCCACCTCCGGCCCCGTCATCCAGCGCGCCGGCGACCTAGCCGCGATCCTCACCAACCTGCAGCCCCGGGACGTGCTGTTCATCGACGAAATCCACCGCCTGCAGCCCGCCATCGAGGAAATCCTCTACCCCGCCATGGAGGACTTCCAGCTCGACCTGATCATCGGTGAAGGCCCCGCCGCCCGCTCCGTCCGCATCGATCTGCCGCCCTTCACCCTGGTCGGCGCCACCACCCGCGCCGGCCTGCTGGCCACCCCGCTGCGCGACCGCTTCGGCATCCCGCTGCGTCTGATCTTCTACACCCCGGCGGAGCTGGAACTCATCGTCCGCCGCGGCGCCGACAAGCTGGCCACCGACCTGACCCAGGACGGCGCCACCGAGATCGCCCGCCGCTCCCGCGGCACCCCGCGCATTGCCGGACGCCTGCTGCGCCGCGTGCGCGACTTCGCCGCCGTCGCCGCCACCACCCCCATCGACCGCGCCGTCGCCGACGCCGCCCTGACCCGCCTCGAAGTTGACGCCCGCGGCCTCGACGCCATGGACCGGCGATACCTCCTCCGCATCGCCGAGCACCACGCCGGCGGCCCGGTCGGCGTCGAAACCCTCGCCGCCGCCCTGGCCGAGGCCCGCGACACGCTCGAAGACGTGATCGAGCCCTTCCTGATCCAGGAAGGGCTCGTCCTCCGCACCAGCCGCGGCCGCATGCTAGGCGAGCCGGGCTGGCGCCACCTCAGCCTGGCCACCCCCACCGCGCACCCCCGATCAGCTCGATCTGCTCCGCGATGCCGACCCCGGCGATAATTCTCCCGGGGACACCACCACAGGTCACGATGAATGACCGGAAACCCCGGCTCCACGCTGCTGGAAGGCCAGCACCGCTACCCGCTGCGTGTCTATTACGAGGACACCGATGCGGCCGGCATCGTCTATCACGCCAACTACCTGCGCTTCGCCGAGCGGGCGCGCACCGAAGCAATGCGCGCCCTGGGAATCCCCCATGCCGAACTGCTGCGCGACTGCAACCTCATGTTCGTGGTGCGACGCATCAAAGTGGACTATCTGCGCCCGGCCCGGCTGGACGATTCGCTCGTCGTCGTCACCGAGTCGACGAAAATCCGCGCGGCGGCCGTGCTGCTGCGCCAGGACGTGCAGGGTCCGCTCGGATCCTGCGCGGTTCTCGAAGTGGAGCTTGCCTGCGTGCCGCCCGGTGGCCATTGGCCGGCGCGCATTCCGCCGCGCTGGCGGCAGGCGTTGATGGAGATGCAGGCGGCACGGCCGCCGGCCTGATAAGGAGTTGATGCGGTGGATCGCGCTGTCGATGCGGTGAACCTGGGAACGGCCGGTGCCGACCTGTCGCTCTGGGGCCTGTTCCTTGAGGCCGACATTCTTGTGAAGCTGGTCATTATCGGCCTGCTGGCCGCCAGTATCTGGGTCTGGGCCGTGGTGTTCGAGAAATGGTCCAGCCTGCGCAAGGTGAACAAGGAAGCCGACACGTTCGAGGACCGCTTCTGGTCCGGCGGCAGCCTGGAGGAACTCTACGACCGCGAAGGCGTCCGCCCGGCCCATCCGATCGCCGCCGTGTTCGGCGCCGCCATGGGCGAATGGCGCCGCACCGTCCGGGTGGCCGGCGCCGATGTCAGCCACACCAGCGTGCGCGAGCGGGTCGATCGCGCCGTCAGCGTCACCATCCAGCGGGAGATGGACCGCCTGGAACGCTGGATGGTGTTCCTCGCCTCGGTCGGCGCCACCGCGCCCTTCATCGGCCTGTTCGGCACCGTCTGGGGCATCATGCACAGCTTCTCGGCCATCGCCTCGATGCACAACACCAACCTGGCCGTGGTCGCGCCCGGCATCGCCGAGGCGCTGTTCGCCACCGCGATCGGCCTGGTCGCCGCGATCCCGGCCGTGCTCGCCTACAACAAGATCAGCACCGACCTCGCCCGTTTCGCTAGCCGGCTGGAGGGCTTCGGCACCGAGTTCGGCGCCATCCTGTCGCGCCAAAGCGAGGAAAGGGCCTGACATGGCGATCTCTCCGATCATCGGCAAACCCGGCGGACGCGCCCGTTACCGGCCGCTGTCGGAGATCAACGTCACCCCGCTGGTCGACGTGATGCTGGTGCTGCTGATCATCTTCATGGTCACCGCGCCGCTGATGACCTCCGGCGTCTCGGTCGATCTGCCGAAAACCGACGCCAAGCCCCTCAACACCGACAGTGAGCCGCTGACCGTGTCGATCAACGCCGAGGGCAAGATCTTCCTGCAGAACCAGGAGGTGCAGATACCCGAACTGGTGAGCAAGCTGCAGGCGGTCTCGCAGAACGACAATTCGCGCCGCATCTTCGTGCGCGGCGACAAGGATATCTCCTACGGGTTGGTGATGCAGGTGATGGGCACCATCACCGAAGGCGGCTTCACGAAAGTCGCCCTGCTCGCCCAGCCGCCCACCACCTCGCCCGCCGCCGCAACTCCGGCGCCGTCCCCGCCCGCGTCCCCATCCGCGTCCCCACCCGCGTCCCCTCGGGCCGCTCCGGGCGCACCGGCCAAGGCCGGTTGAGCCGTTTTCGCGTGTGACGCACTATGTGGGGCGCAATGTTTCCGTCCGGGATGAACCCGGAACTTCGGCGAGGCGCCGCGGTATCGGCCGGCCTGCACGTGCTGGTGCTGGCGATCCTGCTGATCGGCCTGCCGTTCTTTCGGCCGCCCGAGGCCCCGCCGGAAGACACCGTCGACATGGTGTTCCAAGGCACGGCGGCGAGCTCGATGCAGGCCCCGACGCCGGCTCCGGTTCCCGCCCCGGCCACCGCGCCCATCGCTCTGCCGGTTCCGCCCGCCCCGCAGCCGCCGCCCGCCCAGCCGAACGAGGCGCCGCCACCCCCGCCGCCTCCGCCTCCGCCGGCCCCCGCGCCGTCGCCGGCCCCGCCGACCGTCGCACCGCCGGTACCGTCGCCCCCGCCGGTGCCCTCGCCGACGCCTGCCCCCACTCTGCCGCTGCCGCCACCTCCACCCGCGCCGCCGCCACCCACGCCGTCCCCAACCGCCGCGGCTCCGCCCTTGCCGGTGCCCCCGGTGCCGGTGCCGCCGCCGCCAATGCCGAGCGCCACCTCACAGCCGAACCCGACCAAGAACCCGGCCCCGCAAAGCCAGGAGCTGCAGAACACGCTGGAGAAGCTGCGCGCCATGGTGCAGCAGCCGCAGCCGCCGACAGCGCGAGCGAACCCGGCCCAGGGCGGCGCCCCGAACGGCGGCGGCAATCCGGCCGGCAACGACACCTCGGCGCTCACCGCCGCACAGCGCGGCGCCATCGGCGATCATGTGCGGCCGTGCTGGACCACTGACCCCGGCGCGCTCGATCTCGACAAGATGCAGGCCCTGCTGACGGTCACCACCGATCAGTCCGGCGTGGTGCGCGACGCCGCAGTTGCCGCGCCCGACCAGGGCCGGCTGAATGACCCGCGGTTCCGCGCGTTCGCCGAGCGCGCCGTGCGCGCCGTGATGGACCCGTCCTGCGCGACGCTGCCACTGCCGCGGGACATGCTCGGCAAAGTGAACGTATTGACCTTCCAATTCCGCCCATGACGAGCATCTACCCGGACAAGCTGGAAGAGATAAGCATGAACGATCGTAGCAATGGTGATTTCTCCCTCTGGCCGGTGCGGCGCCGGCGCCTGCTGGCGGCGACGCTGGGTGGCCTGGCGCTGCCGGCCGGGGTGCGCGCGCAGACCGCCGCGCCGTCGGCCGCCGCGGGCGGGCAGAGCGCCGTCATCGACGTGAACCGCGCCCGCGCGGCGCCCATCCCGATCGCCTTGCCGGTGTTTGCCGGCGCCGATCCGGCGTCCCAGCAGCTCGGCACTGACATTGCCGGGGTGATCTCCAACGACCTCGCCAGCTCCGGGCTGTTCCGGGTGATCGACCAAGCCGCCTATATCCAGGCTTCCGCCGGGTCAGACATACCCAACTTCCCCAACTGGGCGGCCATCGGCGCGCAGGCGCTGGTAACCGGGCGCGTGGCAGGCAACGGCGGCAGCGTCCGCGTGGAGTTCCGCCTGTGGGACGTGCTGCCGCACCAGCAGATCCAGGGCACCGCCTATACCACCACGCAGGCCAACTGGCGGCGCATCGCGCACATCATCGCCGACGTGATCTACGAGCGCCTGCTGGGCGAAAAAGGCTATTTCGATACGCGCATCGTCTACGTGGCGGTAACCGGCCCGCGTGGCCGCGAAACCCGGCGGCTGGCGATCATGGACCAGGATGGCGCCAACAACCGGTATCTCTCCAACGGCTCATGGACCGTGCTGACGCCGCGGTTTTCGCCGAAGAACGACCAGATCGCCTTCATGAGCTACGCCAATCAGCGCCCGCGCGTCTATCTGTTCGATCTCGGGTCGGGACGGCAGACGGTGTTGGGCGATTTCCAGGGCATGACGCTGTCGCCGCGCTTCTCGCCGGACGGGGGCAGCGTGATCATGGCTCTGGCACGGGGCCAGGGCTCCTCAATCGTGGTGGTCGATGTCGGCAGCCGGGCGACCCGCCAACTGACCAATGCGAGCTCGATCGATGTCAGCCCCTGTTACAGCCCGGACGGATCACAGATCGTGTTCAATTCCGATCGCGGCGGTGATCCGCAGCTTTACGTCATGTCGGCCGGCGGCGGCGGCGCGAGGCGGATCAGTTACGGACGCGGACGATACGGCACCCCGGTGTGGTCGCCACGCGGTGACCTGATTGCTTTCACGCGCTACGGCGGCGACCAGTCGAATTTCTCGATCGGCGTGATGCACCCGGACGGCAGCGGCGAGCGCTTGCTGGCCGAAGGCTGGGATGTGGAAGGACCGACGTTCTGCCCGAACGGCCGAGTGCTGGCCTATTTCAGCACCACGCGCGCCACCGGCAGCCGGGGCGAAGGCTTCTCGTCTCATTTGGGATCGGTCGATATTACCGGTTTCAACCAACGGATGATCACGACGCCGACCGGGGCCTCCGATCCCGCCTGGTCACCGCTGGGCGGCTAACCAGGGCCCATTTGGCGCGGGTCGAGCGGCTGTTCCGTCTCGCCGCTCGAACCACCTGGATCGCTGCGTCGCACCTTCGCCTTGGGCCAGTTAATGCAACAAGGCCCGCCAGCCTACGTTGGTTATTCGGCAACAGAGCAAAAAGGAGGATGGATGTCCGTGAGCAACTTACCCTGCATGATGTCAACCAACATGAGGTTGTATTCGCCCGGTGACTCCTCAAAGATTGAAGCGTGACCCCCGCCCTTGCTGACTTTTCCGTCTGAGCAGCGGCCTTCAATCTCAAAATCGACTTCGAACGTCTTATGATCCTGCTCGCCTGAGTAGAGATGCCCTTCTTTCGTAATAGTAATATTCAGAATTTTGAGATCTGGGGCCACCGTTTGTGCCTTAGTTCCTGACCCAAACTTGGTTTTGGCAATGTTATCTAGCACCAGCCTTCCGTAACGACAGCGGGCCTTTTGACTTCCCTACCTCGCATACCTGCACATTTGCCCCTTTTTCCATTTTACCGTGCAGAGATTTGCAACTAAATGCCTAGCTGTCGCTTTGCTTCCCGACCGGGCCTACCACGTTTTGGAGAACCAAATATATGGCGGTTAACTCGTCAGAAACCGGCACCTGAGGCCCGCCGCTTTTCGCTCCACCCTGACTGCACGCAAAAAGCCGGAGTTCGTGATCGTATGCCGCACCCACACATGGACCATCCGGGCCTCTCCGCCGAGCATTTCCACAATGCGCGCGCCTTTTTTGATCGTAGCGACGTGCTGCTGTCGCTGCGGTCGGAGAAAGGTTTGGTGATTGGCGAGGTCGGCGTCGGCATCGGCGGCTTTACGCGTTTCCTCATTGACCACATGAGACCCGCCAAATTTGTCGCTATCGACCTGTTCGATTTACACACGAAGCCTGAACTACGGGGCAAGCCAGTCACCGAATTCTTCGGCACGCGCTCCCACCGCGCCTTTTACGAGGAGTTCTTCGCCTCCGCCTGCGACATCATGGTGGTGGAGCAAGGCCAAAGCCACGAGCGCATTGCCGCCTACCCGGATGATTTCTTTGACATTCTCTATATCGACGCCGGACACACTTATGACGATGTCCGCCGCGATGCCGCCGCCAGTGTCGGCAAGATAAAACATGACGGTCTGTTAGTCTTCAACGACTACACGCTTTACGACCATTTGGGTCAGGCGCCTTACGGCGTTGTTCAGGCCGTGAATGAACTAATCGTCGCCTCCGACTGGAAGGTCGGTAAGCGTACGGCCTCGAGCGCGGTCGGTGTCGTTGACTGTTTCGCTCAGGCAGCGAGCCGCTGATCGAGCCTCAGACGTATGCCGGTAACGTTCCACGGCAGCAGTTCGTGCACGCGGTTCACGGGATGGCTGGCGATCCGTTCAAGCACATGCCGAAGATACGCCTCCGGATCGAGCCCATGCAGCTTCGCCGTTTCGATGAGGCTGTAGATCGCCGCGGCGCGCTCCCCTCCCGCGTCTGAACCCGCGAAGGTCCAGTTGCGGCGCCCGAGGGCGATCGGCCTCATGGCTCGCTCAGCGGCTGAGTTGTCGATGCAGGCGCGGCCGTCGCGCAGGATCAGTGTGAGTGCGTTCCAGCGCGACAGCGCATAACGAATTGCCTTTGCCAACTCGCCGCGGCCGGAGACACGCGTCAGCGTTGTTTCGAGCCATGTCTTCATCTCCATGAGCAAAGGCGCGGTGCGTTCCAGCCTTACACGCAGCCGCTCGTCTGGCGGCCGGCCGCGGATATCCGCTTCGATCCCGTAGAGCACGGCGATCCTGTCCATCGCGGTCCGCGCCAGCGGCGATTTCGATGTTTCGAACACGTCGAAGAATTTGCGCCGGACATGCGCCATGCACGCCGCTTCGGCGACACGGTTGCCGTAGATCCGGGCGAACCCGGCGTAGCCATCGGCCTGGAGGATGCCGCGGAAGCCGCGCAGGTGTTCGCGCGGATGTTCGCCCTTCCGGTCAGGCGTGTAACGATAAAACACGCCTGGTGGCGTCGTGCCCCCGAAGGGACGGTCGTCCAATACATAGGTCCAGATCCGGCCGGTTTTTGTCCTGCCAAGACCGGGCGCGAGCACGGGGACCGTGGTGTCGTCCGCGTGAACCCGCTGGCCGCTCATCACGTGCCGGCCCAGGGCATCGACCAGGGGGCGGAGCAAACGCGCCGCCTGGCCCACCGTGTCCGCCAGGGTCGAACGGCTGAGCTCGACGTCTTCGCGCGCGTATTGTTCCGCCTGCCGATGCAGTGGCTGGTGGTCACAGTACTTGGCGGTCAGGACATGCGCGATCAGGCCAGCACCGGCGCGGCCCCGCCGGATGGGCAGATCAGGCATCGGAGCCTGGACAATCGTCTCGCAGGATCGGCAGGACAGTTTCGGCCGCACGTGACGGACGACGCGGAACGTGCCGGGGACGTAGTCGAGGATCTCAGTCTCGTTTGTGCCCAGGGCACGCAGTTGGCCGCCACAAGCGGGGCAACCGCCATTCTCACCATACGGGGCGGGATGTTCGACAACGTCGCGTGGCAACGCCGGCGGGAGAGGGCCACGCACCGACTTGCGGGCGTGGTCCTCGGTATCATCCCCAACCGGCTCGTCGGCCGGTGCGACCTCGGCCAGTTGCTCGTCGATCTCAGTGAGCAACAAATCCAACTGCTCGACCCGCGCGTTCAGTTTTTCCGAGGAGCGTCCGAAGGTCACGCGCAGTAATCTGGCCAGCCGCGCTTTCAGTGCTTCGATCTCATATCGTTGTTCGATCAGGCCAGCTCGCGCGGCCGCGAGTTCCGCCCTGTGTTCCAGAACCATCGCCCGCAAGGCGGCGATGTCGTCCGGCAGGTCGGAAGCGTCATCAGACATGGCGAAAGCCTGGCCGATGGATTCGCGTCGCTTCAAGCAAAAAATGCAATGTACAGGCCGACTTTCAGCCCGCCATCTCGGGTTGCCAGGTGCGCGCCGGCATCCGCCAGTCGATCCCTTCCGTCAGCATCGCCAGCTGTGCCGGCGTCAGCGAGACCACGCCGTCTTTGGCCTGGGGCCACACGAACCGGCCACGTTCCAGACGTTTGGCCCAGAGAACCAGTCCCTGGCCGTCCCAGAATAAAATCTTCAGCAGATGACCGCGTTTGCCACGAAAGATGAACATCTGACCGCTGAACGGGTCCTTGCCCAGTTGTTGCTGTACCAGCGCGGCGAGACCATCGAAACCGCGCCGCATGTCGGTCAGGCCGGCGGCGAGCCAGATCCGCACCCCGGGACCAGGAGTAATCATCCACGCAACGCGGTCAGCACGCGGCGGAGTGTGGTCAGGTTGACGCCATCTTCAACGCGCACACGGCTTCCATCCTTCAGTTCGATGTCGATGTGACGCGGCTGGCGCCTCTCCGACTGTTCGACCTTCGGCTGTGGCACCGCGAGATCGTGAACCGGCGTCTCGACGGGTAGGAACAGCGGCTCGCGCGCGTGCGAGAATTTTCCGCTCCGGAATTGCCGCCGCCATGTGAACAGCAGGCCAGGATATACATCATGCCGCGCGGCGACCTGACCGACGGACGCGCCGGGTTCGAACGTTTCGGCGACGATGCGGACCTTCTCCTCAGTGCTCCACTGGCAGCGACGCTCTCGACCCGTGATGACCTCGATCACCTGTTCCGCCATGATGGCTCCAATCACACCTTAAAGCTGGCTCTAAGGTGTCACCCTTGGTCGAAAACGCCGGTCAGGAACAGGCGTCCGAGGCCGGACGCTTACTGCGCATCCGCAAGTTCATCGGTACCTCTGAAAATGCGGTTCGCATCCAGATCGCCATCGCCCTGATCGCCTTCCTGCTGCTTCGCCTGGCTCAGAAGGCGCAGCATGCCGTCCACAGCCCCCTGGCGTTCGCCCGGCTCGTCCAGGTGAACCTCATGCACCGACGCAGCCTCGCTCAGTTGCATCGGCCCGCCGAACGGCCCCCGCCAATCTCTGGCCAAGGGCAGCTCATATGACACAAGCGACACAAGCAAGAACCCTGCCGGACAGTCGTGGGACAAGCCCGGCCATGACGGGAAGGGGACGGCCATGACGGAAAGGGGCCGGTCATGACGGAAAGGGG
>CAVZRO010000013.1:0-137822 GCA_963777625.1 uncultured Pseudomonadota bacterium
GACAAGCCCGGGCATGACGGTGGGAGCACCGCGCATGACAAGTGCGAGCGCCGGGCGGGACGGTGGCGCTACTCGATGGCGTCTTTTGATCGCGCGATCTCCCGCAGCACGAATTTCTGTATCTTCCCGGTGGAGGTTTTCGGCAGCTCGCGAAACAGGAAGCTACGCGGCACCTTGAAATGCGCCATGTGGTCGCGACAGAAAGCGCGCAATTCCTCCGCGGTGACCGTGGCGCCTGGCTTCACTTCTATGAACGCGCACGGCGCTTCGCCCCATTGCGCATCCGGCTGGGCGACCACCGCCGCCCCTATCACAGCCGGATGGCGATAGAGCACATCCTCGATCTCCAGCGAGGAAATGTTCTCGCCACCTGAAATGATGATGTCCTTGGAACGGTCGCGGATTTTCACGTAGCCGTCCGACTGCATCACCGCCAGATCACCCGTATGAAACCAGCCGCCGGCGAAAGCCGCCTGGGTTGCCGCGGGGTTGGCAAGATAGCCCTTCATGGTGATGTTGCCGCGGAACATGATCTCGCCCATCGTCTCCCCATCCGACGGCACGGGTGACATCGTTTCGGGATTAAGCACCGTCATCGCTTCCTGCATCGGCACGCGCACGCCTTGCCGGCCGTTGCGCTCAGCGCGCCGATCCAGTGGCAGGTCCGCCCATTCCGGGTGCTTGGCGCAGACCGACGCCGGACCATAGGTCTCGGTCAGTCCGTACACATGCGTCAATTCGATGCCGATCCTGTCGGCGCCTTCGATCACTGAAGCCGGCGGCGCCGCCGCGGCTACCTGCCCGGCGATCCGGTGATCGATGCCGCGCCGCATCTCCTCCGGCGCGTTGATCAGCGTGGCATAGACGATCGGCGCGCCGCACATGTGAGTAACCTTGTGCTCGCGGATCGCGTCGAACATCGCCGCCGCCTCGACCCGCCGCAGGCAAACGTTGGTGCCGGCGCGTTCGGCCACCGACCACGGGAAGCACCAGCCGTTGCAGTGGAATATCGGCAGCGTCCACAGATACACGGCGAACTGCGGCATGCCCCAGTTGACGATATTGCTGACGGCGTTCAGGTAGGCGCCGCGATAGTGGTAAACGACGCCTTTCGGATCTCCTGTCGTGCCGGAGGTGTAACTTAGCGAAATCGCATCCCACTCATCGGGCGGGTTGCTCCAGGCATAATCGGGATCGCCGGTACGCAGGAACGCCTCGTAGTTCATCTCGCCCAGCAATTGCCCGTCCTGGCATGCCGGATCGTCGATATCGATCACCAGCGGACGCTCCTTCAGCAGCCCCAGCGCCTTTTCGACCGTGCGAGAATATTCCCTGTCCGTGATCAGCACACGGGCGCCGCCGTGGCGCAACATGAAAGCGATCGTCTCGGCATCCAGGCGGGTGTTCAGCGTGTTCAGGACGGCGCCGATCATCGGAACCCCGAAATGGGCCTCGTAGATGGCGGGGACATTCGGTGCCATGACCGCGACGGTATCGTTGCGACCGATGCCGTAACGGGTTAGCGCGGAAGCCAATCGCCGGCACCGGGCGTAGGTCTCTCGCCAGGTGGAGCGCCACGCGCCATGAATGACCGCGGTCCGATCCGGATAGATGTAGGCTGCCCGCTCCAGGAACGTGACCGGATTGAGCGGCGCATAGTTCGCCTCGTTCCGGTCGAGGCCGGTTCCATACACCGGATTTCCCCCCACTGGTTCCTCCTGTTCAGCGATGCACATGATATGCACCATCCGGCGATCATGCTCCAGTCAGGGTCCGCCCATGCGTTGCAGGAAGCGACGCACGCGGTCCGGCGCATCGGGCTCGAAGAAGGCATCCACTGATGCACGGTGCTGGATGCGGCCATCCTCCATGAAGACGATGTGGTCGGCGGCCCGACGGGCAAAGCCGAGCTCGTGCGTGACGACGATGCTGGTCATGCCTTCCTCGTGCAATTCCTGCATCACCTGAAGTACCTCGCCGACGGTTTCGGGGTCCAGGGCGCTGGTGGGTTCGTCGTACAGCATCAGCGCCGGCTCCATCGCCAGCGCGCGGGCGATGGCGACGCGCTGCTGCTGGCCGCCGGAGAGTTCGTCTGGAAAGGCATGCGCCTTGTCCGGCAGATGCACGCGGCGGAGCAGGTCGTGGGCCAGTTCCCTCGCCTGCCGCGGCGGCGTCCGCTTCACGCGGATTGGGCCGAACGCGACATTGTCCTCGGCGGAAAGGTGCGGGAACAGCTCGAAATTCTGGAACACCATGCCCATGCGGCGGCGGATAACGGCGGCCTGCCGGCGTGGCGTGCGGGCAATGTCGTTGCCTTCGAACAGGATGCTGCCGGCGGCAATCGGCTCCAGCAGATTGAGGCAGCGCAGCAGCGTCGATTTCCCGGAACCGGACGGGCCGAGGATCACCAGGCAGTCGCGCGCGTGCACCGCGAGATCGATGTCTTTCAGTACGTCCAGGCTGCCGAATCGCTTGCTTAACCCGGTCGCGCTCAGCAACGGAGTCATCGGACTGCTTCGGGCCTGGCCGACAGATCCACCATCGCGCGGCGTGGCCCGGGCCGGCGACGCAGATGGCGCTCGACGACGGACTGTATCACCATGAACAGGGTCGTCATCACCAGATAGTAGATGCCGGCGGCGCTCAGCGTCTCGATGTAGCGGAAATTGCCGGATGCGGTCTGGTCGGCGACCAGCAGCAGCTCCTGCACGCCGATCACCGAGGCCAGGGCGGATAATTTCAGCATGCTGATGAACTGGTTGCCGATGGGCGGAATGATGATGCGCAGCGCCTGCGGCAGCACGACCCAGCGCATGACCTGGCGCTCCTCCAGGCCCAGCGCGCGGGCGGCGAGCCGCTGGCCGGGACTGACCGCACGGATGCCGGAGCGCATGATCTCGGCCATGTAGGCGCCCTCGTTCAGCCCGAGCGCCAGCACGCCGCAGGCAAAACCCGGCAGCAGGATGCCGAAGCTGGGCAGGACGTTGAACGCGAACACCAGTTGCAGCAGGACCGGCGTGCCGCGAAACAGCCACAGGTAGAACAGCACGGCCACGCGCATTGTGCGCAGGGGAGCTTCCTGGGCCACGGCCAATAGCAAGCCGACCGCCATCCCGACGGCGAGCGATGCAAGACTGAGCTCGAAGGTGATGGACGCGGCGTGGAAAAAAGCGGCGCTGTTCAGGTACTGCAGCAGCAAATGCGGCTGGAACAGCGGCATCTGCGGTCAGAATGGCGAGCTGGCGGCCGGCAGGTTCCATTTCTTGATCAGACCGGTATAGGTTCCGTCGGCGACGGTTTCCTGCAGCGCTTTTTGCAGAGCGGCTTTCAGACCCGGATCGTCCTTGCGCAGGGCGATTCCCAGTTTCGTATCGGTGTCGTAGGGCGCGCCGCCGGCGGCATAGGCGCCGGGCGTTTCATGCAGCAGCGCGGCCAGCGTGCCGGTGGAGACGATGATCGCGTCGGCGCGATCCTGCGTGAGCGCCAGCGCGCAGTTGGTGGTACCGGGCAGCGACAGCACGGTGACGTCGGGTTTGCCCTGGGTCTTGCAGGTCTCGCCGGCCTGTTTGGCGGAGGTCTCGAACACGGTGCCGGTGGGCGCCGCGACACGCATCCCGCACAGGGACGCCACGCCCTGAATGTGCTTGGGGTTGCTGGCGCGCACGACGATCTGGTTGCCGACCAGCAGATAGGGGACAAAGTCCGCCACCTCCAGCCGTTGCGGATTGATGTACATACCGCTGACGACGATATCGATGCGCCGTCCGAGAAGCGCGGGGATCAGGCCCTTGAATTCGAGCGATGCCAGCGCCGGTTGCAATCCCATCTTCGCGGCAATCGCGTTGGTCAGATCGACATCGAAGCCGGCCGGCTTGCCGTTATCCTCGAATTCGAATGGCGGAAACGTAAGCGAGCTACCCCAGGTCAGCTTGCCCGGGGTGAGCAACTGCGGCGATTGCGCAAACGCCGGGCTGGGCAGAAGCGCACTGGGCAGAAGCAGGAGGGCAAGCGCCACGGCCAGTCGCAACATGGTGGTCTCCTTCGCGAAACGGCTGCGGGCGATTTGTTAGCGGATCGCGAGGCGGCAGGCCAGCGGAACGCTGGTGCCTGGACAGGAGAGGTTGGCGGACGGACGCTGGAGGCTATGGCCATAGTCCCTTCCCCCAACCAGCCCAGACGTCCCGTCATTATCGATTGCGATCCGGGCAATGACGACGCGTTTGCGCTGATGCTGGCGTTGGCTTCGCCTGAGCTGGAGGTACTTGCGGTCACCGTCGTCGGCGGCAACGTGGGGCTGGAGCGGACGCTGGCAAATGCGCTGTCGCTTGCCGCACTGGCCGGGACGTTGGCGCCGGTGTTTGCCGGTGCGGACCGACCCTTGCTCGGTGCGTTCCGCAGCAAGCCTGCCATCCAGGGTGATGACGGGTTGGGCGGCGTCCGTCTGCCGCGCGGCGGTGATCCGCAGCCGCAGCACGCCGTCGATGCAATCCGGCAGATCGTGCGCAAGGCGCCGGATCCGGTCACCGTGGTCGGCCTTGGCCCGGCAACCAATCTGGCGCTCGCGCTGGCGACCGAGCCGGCGCTGGCGGAGAATATCGCCGAGATCGTGCTGATGGCGGGCGCCTGGGGTGAGGGCAACATTACGCCCGCCGCGGAGTTCAACGCATATAACGATCCGGAAGCGTTGCAGATCGTGTTGGCCTGCCGGCGACCGGTCGTGCTGGCGACGCTGGAGGTCACCGCGCAGGCGTTGGTCACGCCGGACCGGCTCCGCGTTCTGCGACGCGCCGGATCGGGGCGATGTCTGAACGCGTTGTGCGACATCCAGGCGGGTATCAGCCCCTCGCCGCGCCTCGGCGGTATCGGCGCGCCGCTGCACGATCCCTGTGCCGTGGCGTGGTTGATCCGCCCGGAGCTGTTCACCACGCGCGCGTGTCCCGCTGTAGTTGATCTGGCGCCAGGCCCGGACCGTGGACGCACCGTGATCGACCGCTGGGGCCGCACGAGGTTGGCGGCGAACGTCACTGTGCTGGAAAGTCTGGATGCGTCCGGCTTCTTCGAGCTTCTCGGCGAGCGTTTGAGCAGCCTGCGATGATGAAGGCGCCGCCTGCGGTCGAGTGGTCAGGCTGTATTGGGCGGGCTAATGTGGCAGTGTGAAACGAACAGGAGGGGAGTCGAACAATGAGGCGCAGCCATATCATTGGACTTGCGTTGGCGGTCGCTGCCGGCATCGGCGGGGTCGCGCATGCCGACGAGGTGACGATCGCCTCCGCCGGGCCGCTGTCCGGCCCGCAGGCGTTTTTCGGCGTCACCTGGCAAAACGGGATGCAGCTCTATCTCGATGAGGTCAATAAGTCCGGCGGTGTGAATGGCCACACGTTCAAGTTCGTGAAAATGGATGACCAGGCAGACCCGCGCCAGGGAACGCTGGTGGCGCAGAAGCTATGCGATGATGACTCGGTGAAGGTCGTGCTGGGTCACTTCAATTCCGGTGTCGTGCTGCCCACGCTGCCGATCTACGCGCAATGCGACATGCCGGACATCATCTTCGGCTCCAATCCGGCGCTGACCCAGCAGGGCGTCACCAATATCGTTCGGCCGGTTCCGAACGACTTTATCCAGGGTGCGCTGCCGGCGCACTATGCCCGCGACGACATGAAGGCCGAGCGCGCCGCGGTCGTGAACGACAAGCAGACCTTCGGCGAGGGTGTTTCCCGGATTTTTGCCGAGCGGTTCAAGCAGGCGGGTGGGACCGTAACGTCGATATCGCAGGTCAATCCCACCGACGTCGATTTCACCGCGCTGATCACCCAACTGAAGCAGCAGAATCCGCAGGTTGTCTATCTCGGCGCGGTGATGCCGCAGCTCGCTTTGTTTGCCAAGCAGATGCACGATCTCGGCCTGGACGCGAAGCTGTTCGTCCCCGATGGCGGCTATACGCCGGACCTTCCCAAGCAGGCCGGCGATGCCGCGGCGCAGGCAATCTATGTCACGTTCCAGGTGCCACCTTATGATTCCTCGCCCGAGCTGGTCGATTTCACCAAACGCTACACGGCGGCATTCCACTCCGATCCCGGGGCATATTCGGTGTACGGCTATATCCTGGCGCAGATCGCGGTGGCGGCGATCAAGAATGCACCGAAGCTGGACCGCGCCGACGCTTATCACGGCGCTGCATTCCACCAAGCTCGACACCATTCTTGGGCCGGTTTCGTTTGACAAGAATGGCGACCTCGCCGGCGGCGGGCGCGTGTTCCTGTATCATATCGAAAACGGCAAGTTCGTGCTGGCCGGGCATAGCTGAGCCGACGGCCTCGCTGATCAGGCCCGGGGCATGACCGGCCTGCTGCTGCAGCAGTTCGTCAACATGGCGACGATCGGGGCGATCTACGCCCTGATCGCGCTCGGCTACACCATGGTTTACGGCGTGCTGCGGCTGATCAATTTCGTGCATAGCGAGCTGTTCATGCTCGGTGCCTATTTCTGCTACGGGCTGCTGGCGTTTGGCTTCGGCGGCATCGGATCGGTCGGCGCACTGGCGCTCACGGTGGCATTTTTCGCGGTGTTCGCCTTGGTGGGCTTCACCGGGGTGGCGATCGAGCGCATTGCCTACAAGCCGCTGCGGCAGGCGACGCGGCTGGCGCCGATGCTCAGCGCGCTCGGCCTGTCGCTGTTCTTCCAGTCCGCTGTGCAGGTACTGGCCGGACCACAGCCGATCCGCTTTCCCAGCATCTTTCCCGCCACCCGAATAATGGTTGCGGGCGCCGTCATCACCACGACGCAGCTTGGTATCGTCGTGCTGGCGATCGGGCTGATGCTGCTGCTGGCGGCATTCGTCGCGCGCACCCGGCTGGGGGTGCTGGTGCGGGCGGTGTCCGAAAGTCCACGCACCTCCGCACTGCTGGGCATCAACGTCGATCGGGCGATCAGCCTGATCTTCTTCATCGGGCCCGGGCTCGGCGGGCTCGGGGGAATCCTGTACGCCAGCTATTATGGGATCATGTACCCGACGATGGGGACCATCGTCGGGCTGAAGGCGTTCACCGCCGCCATCCTGGGCGGTATCGGCAGCATTCCCGGCGCGATGCTGGGCGGCTTCCTGCTCGGCTTCGTGGAGGTTGCCGGGACGGCGCTACTGCCGGTGCTGTCCGGCGGCATCCTGGGCACCGATTATCGGGACATTTTCGCCTTCATCGTGCTGGTCACGGTGCTGATCTTTCGTCCGACCGGACTGCTGGGGGAACAGATATCGGAAGAAACCATGGTCTATAAGCGGGATTACTGATGGCGAGCGTCTCTCTTACCCGCAGCGGCTTCCGCGCCGGCCGTGTACTGGTCCGGGCGCTGCTGGTGAGCTGCGTGCTGGCACTGCTGCTGCTGATGCCGCAGGCCGGGCTGTATTATGTGCGGCTGGCTGATGACGTGCTGATCTATGTGCTGCTTGCGCTGGGTCTCAATCTGGTGATCGGCTATGCCGGGCTGCTGGACCTTGGGTTCGTCGCGTTCTACGCGGTGGGCGCCTATTCCTACGCGCTGCTCGCCAGCCCGCAGTTCGGCATTCACCTGCCGTTCCTGGTCATCCTGCCGATCGGCGCGGCGCTGGCTGCCTGTTTCGGCATCCTGCTCGGCATTCCGGTGCTGCCGTTGCGGGGCGACTATCTGGCGATCGTCACGCTGGGGTTCGGCGAGATCATCCGCATCCTTCTGAACAACATGGACGCGGTCACCGGCGGACCGCAGGGCGTGATGATGATCGATGTGCCGCGGGTGGCCGGCTATCCGCTGATCTCGCCACGCGGATTCTATTGGCTGCTGCTGGGCATCTGCATCATCGTCGGCACACTGGTGCTGCGGCTGGAGCGGTCGATCCTCGGCAAGGCGTGGGCCGCGATCCGGGAGGATCAGGACGCCGCGCGCGGCATCGGCATCAACACGGTGCGGGTAAAGCTCGCCGCGTTCGCCATCAGCGCCTCGATCGGCGGGCTGGCCGGCGTGATCTTCGCTTCGTTCCAGCGCTATGTCAGCCCGGAGAGTTTCACCTTCAACGAGTCGATCCTGATCGTGCTGATTATCGTGATCGGCGGGGTGGGGAACATACTGGGCGTGATCACCGGGGCGATCGCGCTGATCGTGCTGCCGGAGGTGCTGCGCGGGGTGGCGGAATACCGCATGATGGCGTTCGGGTTTGTGCTGGCGACGCTGATCGTGCTGCGCCCCGAGGGGCTGGTGCCGCGCAGCTTCGGGCCCGCCCGGCTGGCGCGCTGGCTGTTCGCGCCATGAGCTTTGCGTTCAGCCACATCACCAAGCGGTTCGGCTCGGTGGTTGCGATCGACGATGTCAGCATGGAATTCCAGCCTGGGCTGATCTACGCGATCATCGGCCCGAACGGCGCCGGGAAATCGACGCTGGTGAACATGGCGGCCGGGTCTTATTCAGTTACCCAGGGGCAGATTCTGCTCGACGGCCGGCCGTTGCAAGGTTTGAAAAAATACCAGATCGCCCGCGCCGGCTTGGCGCGCACGTACCAGAACATCCGGCTGTTCGATCAGATGACGGTCGCGGAAAATCTGGAGGTGGCGCTATCGCCGACCGAGCTGCGGCATACCTGGCGTGAGGTACTGGTGCCGCCATACGCAACCCGCGCCGCCGCTCGCCGCCGTGCCACTTGCCTGCAGTTGCTGGAAGAATTCGGGCTTGCCGACATGGCGGACACCCATGCGGAGCTGCTGCCGTACGGCCGCCAGCGCATGCTGGAAATCGCCCGCGCGCTGATTAGCGGGCCGCGCGTGCTGCTGCTCGACGAACCCGCCGCCGGTCTCAATTCCGGCGAGACGGAGACGCTCAAGCATCGGCTGTTGCGACTGCGCCAGCCTGATCGTGTGATGATCGTGATCGAGCACGACATGGAGCTGGTGATGTCGCTGTCCGATCAAATCTACGTCCTGCACCATGGTGCGCTGCTGTTCCGCGGCTCGCCGGCCGAGGTGCAGGCTAACCGCGAGGTGCAGGAGGCCTATCTGGGGACCGATGACGACCTCGATTCCATCCGCGAGCTTGCTCGCCATCGACGCGCTGGACGCGGGCTACGCCACGAAACAGGTATTGTCGCGCATCACGCTTGACGTCCGGCCCGGCGAGATCGTGGTGGTTGTCGGTGCCAACGGCGCCGGGAAGACCACGCTGCTGTCGTCGGTTTCGGGACTGTGCAGGATCATGGGTGGCCGCATTGTGTTTCAGGGCCGCGAGATCACCGGCTGGCGGCCTGACCGCGTCGCCGCTGCGGGCATCGCGCATTGCCCCGAAGGACGCCGCATCTTCCAGCGCCTGACGGTGGAGGAGAATCTGCTTGCTGCCTATATCGGGCGGCGGGGCAAAAGCTTCGATGCGTTGCGCGCCGAGGTGTTCGATCGGTTCCCGATTCTGGCGGAGCGACGCGGCGGACTGGCAAGCCGCCTGTCGGGCGGGCAGCAGCAGATGCTGGCGATCGGCCGGGCGCTGATGGCAGAGCCGGACCTCCTGATGCTGGACGAACCTTCGCTCGGCCTTGCGCCGCGGGTGATCACTCAGATCTTCCGCATATTGCTGGAACTGTCCGCGGCGGGAGTTTCGATCCTGCTGGTGGAACAGAATGTGCGCCTGGCGCTGGAAGTCGGCGATTACGCTTACGTTCTGGAGAGCGGGCGCGTCCGGCTGGATGGGCAGGCGCAACTGGTGGCCTCACATGCGTCGCTGACCGAGCTGTTCCTTGCCGGCTCCGCGGCGGTGACGGAATAAATCATTCAGGGGAGTACTCGTCCGATGCACTGGTCTCGCACCGTTACTGTCGTCGGCGTGCATGCGGAAGGCGAGGCCGCACGCGTGATCACCGGCGGTGTGCTGCCACCGCCCGGCGCCACGATGTTCGAACGGATGTGCAACCTGCGCGACCATGGCGACTCGCTGCGCCGATTGCTGCTGTTCGAGCCGCGCGGCGCGGTGACGCTGTCGCTTAACCTGGTTGTTCCGCCATGTGCGCCGGAAGCGGATGTCGGGCTGATCATCATGGAGTCGCAGTATTACGTGCCGATGTCGGGGTCCAACACGATCGCCACGGTCACCGCGCTGCTGGAAACCGGGATGGTGCCGATGCGCGAACCGGAGACGGTGCTGACGCTCGATACGCCCGGCGGACTGGTGCGCGTGACGGCCGAATGTCGCGACGGGCGGTGCGTGCGGGTGCGGTTTCGCAACGTGCCGTCGTTCGTGCTGCATCGCGATCGGGCGATCGAGGTGGGCGGGCTGGGCACTGTCACCGTAGATGTCGCCTATGGCGGGATGCTGTATGCGATCGTGGATGCCGCCGGGCTGGGCTTTGCCATCGAGCCGCACGAGGCGCGCGATCTGGTGGCGGTCGGCGAACGCATCAAAGCGGCGGCTGCCGAGCAGCTTCCCGCCGTGCATCCGGAAAACCCGCAGATTCATACGGTGAACCAGACGCTGTTCGCCGGCCCGCTGACGGCGACGGCGAACGGCAAGACGGGGCGCAATGCGGTGATCGTTTCACCCGGGCGCATCGACCGTTCTCCGTGTGGCACAGGGACCTCGTCACGGCTGGCGGTGCTGCATGCCAAAGGCGAGATGCGGGTGGGCGAGACGCTGGACCATGTCTCGATCATCGGTACGCATTTCCATGGGCGTATCGAGGAGACGAGTTCGGTTGGGGGGCTTCCCGCCATCGTCAACAGCATCGCCGGACGGGGGTGGGTTACCAGTATCGGCCAGTACGGGCTGGATCCGGACGACCCGCTGCCGGAAGGATACACGCTGCCGGATACGTGGTTCGCTTGAGCGAAACACCGCGGGGATGGGGCTGCACCAGGAAATCGGGTGGGGAGTCTCACCGCAATCATCGTACCGACGAAATCAGGCGTGATTTCAGGGCGACCCGAGAATGAGGTTTCAGCCGATCCAAGGCGATTGCGTCCCGCCCATTACGGCGTTTACGTCCACCGGGGGCATGCCGGTCGATCTTGCCCCTCTCTGGGGCGAGCAGCGCTTGGCGGGGGGTGGCGGCGCAACGGCTCGGCGGCGTTTATTCCCAGCGGACACTGATAAGGAGAAGATCATGGACCCGAATGCCCTGCCCTTCGATTCCGACTCCATGCTCGAGGGGCTTCGCGCCTGGGTCGAATGCGAAAGCCCCACCTGGGACGCCGCGGGTGTCAACCGCATGATGGATGTTGCCAGCCGCGATCTCGTCATCGCCGGCGCACGCACGGAACGTATCGCCGGGCGAATGGGATTCGGCGACTGCGTGCGCGCCAGCTTCGCTCATTCGAAGGCTGGCGATCCCGGTATCCTCGTCATGGGTCATCTGGATACCGTGCACCCGGTCGGCACGCTGCAGAAACTGCCATTCCGCCGCGAGGGGGACCGTGCCTGGGGGCCAGCCATCTGCGACATGAAGGGCGGCAATTATGTTGCATTGGAAGCGATCCGCCAGCTTCTCCGCGCCGGCATCCGCACGCCGCTTCCCGTCACCGTGCTGCTGACCAGCGACGAGGAAGTCGGCAGCCCCTCCACCCGCGATCTGATCGAAGCCGAGGCCGCGCGCCACCGCTACGTCCTGGTGCCCGAGCCGGCGCGGCCGGACGGCGGCGTGGTGACCGGCCGCTATGCCATCGCCCGCTTCAACCTGGAGGCGACCGGCCGCCCCAGCCATGCCGGCGCACGGCTGGCCGAGGGCCGTTCGGCCATCAAGGAGATGGCGCGCAAGATCATCGAGATCGAAGACATGACCACCGACGACTGCACCTTCAGCGTCGGCGTGATCCATGGTGGGCAATGGGTGAATTGCGTCGCCACCACCTGCACGGGCGAAGCGCTGTCGATGGCGAAACGCCAGCAGGACCTGGATCGCGGCGTTGCGCGGATGCTTGCCTTGTCCGCCTCGTCCAACGACGTGCAGTTTCGTGTCACCCGCGGGGTCACCAGGCCGGTATGGGAGCCGGATGAGCGCGTCATGGCTTTGTATGAACGTGCCCGCGCCGTGGCCCGCTCGCTCGGCTTCGACATCCGCCACCAGAGTTCGGGTGGTGGCTCCGATGGGAACTTCACCGGCGCGCTCGGGATCCCGACACTGGACGGGCTTGGCGTCCAAGGCGCCGGCGCGCACACGCTGGATGAGCATATTGTCGTGGACAGCCTGGCCCAGCGCGGCCGCCTGATCGCCGGGTTGCTGGCGACGCTCGAGTGAACGCGAATGATCGCCGGGCGCGCACTTGGGTGGGCCTGGCGGGTGGCGGCCAGCCGCCCGCGTCTATGGGCGGGGCTGGCGTGCGGCCTGATCGCCTGGGCAACGCTGGCGCACCGGACGAATGCCACCACGACGGCCGTGCTGGCCTGGGATATCGGCGTCATTGTCTATCTGCTGCTGGCGGCGCTTCTGTTCACCACCGAGCGGATCACTCGCATGGCCACCGACGCCGCCCGCGAGCAGGAAGGCGAGTGGACCATCTTCGCCATCACCATCGCCGCAGCGCTGGTGAGCCTCGCCGCCGTATTCGGCGAGTTTGCCGGGACCAAGGACTTGCGGCCGGCGCAACAGACCCTTCACGTCGCGCTGGTGGCGATCACACTGTGCGTATCCTGGCTCATGATGCACGCCACCTTCGCGTTCCGTTATGCGCACGAATATTATTCCAAGGATGCGGGTGGTCCGGAGATCGACCGGGGCCTTGAGTTTCCGGGCGAACAGACCCCCGACTATCTCGACTTCGTCTATTTCGCGCTGGTGCTGGGAATGACCTTCCAGGTCTCCGACGTGCAGATCACCGCCCGCAAGATGCGCCGGCTCGCCACCGTGCACGGGCTGCTGAGCTTCCTGTTCAACACGATCATTCTGGCGCTTACGGTGAATATCGCCGCCGGGCTGGTCTGAATCCCGCCGCCGCCGCGCGCACGCCCGCTCCGGCCTTTCGCCGCTCCCGGCCCGCCGCTATGAATGCACCGCCCCAGGGAGTGACTCCGTGCCTGATATTTTCGACGAGGTCGAAGAAGAACTTCGTGCCGAGCGCACGCGCCGGTTTCTGACCCGCTATGCCGGGTCGCTGGTGGCGGCGGCGGTGCTGGTTGTCGTGCTGGTGGCGGGCTGGCAGGGCTGGCGCTGGTACCAGGAACGGCAGGACCAGGCGGCGGCCGACCTGTATATCCAGTCCATGTTGCAGATCGGCGAAACCGGCCCGAAGACGGATGCCGCCCACGCGGCTGCACTTTCCGGGTTCGGCAAGTTGTCCCAAAGCGGTCCTGCCGGCTATCGCGCAGTCGCGCGCCTGCGCGCCGCGGCCTTGGAAGCCACCACGGGCCATCTGCCCCAGGCGCTGGGACTGTGGAACGAGGTGGCCGCCAATTCCAGCACCGATCCGCTGCTGCGTGATCTGGCCAATCTTCTCTGGGCTCAGCATCAGATCGATACCGGCGATCCCGCGCTGCTCGAAACCCGCTTGCGGCCGCTGGCCGAGCCGATCAACCCATGGCACGCGATGGCGCAGGAGGAACTCGCCTGGCTGGCCTTGCGGCAAGGCAAGACCGCGGAGGCAAAAGACATGCTGACCGCCCTCACCCGCGACACCGACACCCCGGATGGCGTGCGGGAGCGGGCGACCGCGATCCTGACGCAGCTTCGGGGGTGAGCGGCGTGCAGCAGAAACACGGGCGTTCGCGCGCCCTGTCACGCCGCGCCGCCCTGGCGCTGCCGCTTGGGCTGACCCTGCCGCTGAGCGGTTGTGGTTTGTGGGACGACTGGTTCGGCACCAACAAGCCGCCCATTCCCGGCCTTCGGGAACCGGTGCTGGCCGCCGCCAACGTGCTCGCGGTCGAACAGGGGGCGCCCAAGGTCGTGTTGCCGCCCCCCGTGCGCAATGTCGCCTGGCCTCAGCCCGGCGGCAATCCTGCCCACCTGATGGGCCATCTGGCGGCTCCGGCAGTCCTGAACCGAGCCTGGGACGCCCCGATCGGCGACGGCGGCGGTTATCGCAACAAGATCCTGGCCCAGCCTGTCGTTGCCGATGGCGTGGTTTATGCGATGGATACGCGCGCGATCGTCTCGGCGTTCAATCTGTCCGATGGTGGCCGGCGATGGCGTTACGACACCAGGGCCGAGGACTCGCGCAGCACCAATGTCGGGGGCGGGCTGTGCATTGCCGGCGGGGTTCTGTACGCGGTGAACGGGCTGGGCGACCTGGTGGCGATCGATCCGGCGCGTGGCACGCAAAAATGGCGAGTTTATCTCGGCGCGCCGGGCCGCTCCGGTCCCACCGTGGTGGAAGGACGGCTGTTTGTCACCACCATCCAGGACCGGATCCAGGCGCTCGATATCGCCAACGGACACCGGCTGTGGGATTATCAGGCGGTCAATGCGGCCACCGGGATGCTTGGCGAACCGGCCCCCGCCTATGCGGATGGCCTGGTCGTCGCCGGCTTTGCATCCGGTGAGCTGACCGCTCTGCGCGCCGACACCGGCACTGTCGTCTGGACCGACAACCTGGTTGCATCCGCGGCCGGAGCCGGGCTGCTGGACATCAACTCGATCCGCGGTCTGCCGGCGATCAGCGGCAGCCAGGTGTTTGCCGTCGGCATGGGCGGGTTGACGGTGTCGAACGACCTGCATTCGGGTCGTCGGCTCTGGCAACACAACGTTGCCGGGCTGGAAAGCCCATGGCTGGCGGGCGACTGGCTGTTCATGGTCACGCTCGATCAGATTATGACCGCCCTTCATGTCGATGACGGACGGGTGGCCTGGGTCAGCCAGTTGCCGCGTTGGCAAAACCCGAAGGGGCAGAAGAATCCGATCACCTGGTTCGGTCCGCTTCTGGCCGGCGACCGGCTGGTGGTGGCCGGCACGAGCAGGGCGGCCCTCGCGCTCAGTCCGTACACGGGGGACATCCTCGGCTTGCAGAAGCTGCCGGGGGTCGCCGCGCCGGTACAGCCGGTGATCGCCGACAACACCCTGCTGCTGATCGCCGAGGATGGCCGGCTGATCGCGCTGCGCTGAACCGCGATGCTGCCGATTGTCGTTATTGCCGGGCGCCCCAACGTTGGTAAGTCGACGTTGTTCAATCGGCTGGCGGGTCGGCGCACCGCGATTGTCTCCGACACGCCCGGCGTGACCCGCGACCGCAAGGACGCCGAGGCGCTGATGCGCGGCCGGCGGGTGCGCCTGATGGATACCGCGGGGCTGGAGGAGGCGGCGCCGGAGACCCTGTCGGGTCGTACGCACGGATCGTCGGTCACCGCTGTCTCGCAGGCCGACCTGGTGGTGTTCGTGGTCGATGCGCGTGCTGGGCCGACGCCGGCCGACCAGCATTTCGCGAACTGGCTGCGCCGGCAGGGACGCCCGGTGCTGTTGGTGGCCAACAAGGCAGAGGGGAAATTGGCGCAAACCGCGATCCTGGAAACCTATGCGCTGGGGCTGGGCGATCCGGTCGCAGTGTCCGCCGAGCACGGCGACGGCATCGCCGAGTTGATGACGGAGATCGTTGATCGCCTGCCGGACGTCGAAACACCCCCCGAGGAGGAGGCACGTCCGCTCAAGCTGGCGATCGTCGGCCGACCGAATAGCGGCAAGTCGACGCTTCTCAATCGGCTTGTGGGGTCCGAACGGATGGTCACCGGGCCGGAGCCGGGGCTCACGCGCGACGCGGTTTCCGTGATGCTGCACGATGCAGAGGGGCCGATCGAGCTGGTTGATACGGCTGGCCTGCGCCGGCGGGCGCGCATCGAAGCGGGATTGGAAAAACTGTCGGCCGGCGCCGCGATCGGGGCGCTGCGCATGGCGGAGATCGCCGTGGTGGTGATCGATGCGGTTGAAGGGATTTCAGACCAGGATTTGCAGATCGCCGCGCTGATCGAACGCGAGGGGCGCGCCTGCGTGATCGCGCTGAACAAGTGGGACGCGGTGACTGATCGCGCCGCGGTCAGGCGCGCCATTGCCGACCGGCTGGAGACCAGCCTGGCGCAGTTGAAGGGCGTGCCCGTGGTTTACCTGTCGGCGCTGACCGGCGCGGGTGTCGACAAGCTGCTGCCCGCGGTACGCCGCGCGAGCGCGATCTGGAACACCCGCATTGCCACTGGCGAGTTGAACCGCTGGTTCGAATCGGCGCTGGCCCGCCACCCGCCGCCGCTGGTGGATCGCCGGCGCCTGAAGCTGCGCTACATCACCCAGGCCAAGGCGCGTCCGCCCACCTTCGTCGTGTTCGGTGGACGGGTGGACCGGCTGCCGGACGATTACCAACGATACTTGATCAATGGCCTGCGGGAGAGCTTTGGCCTGATCGGTGTGCCGATCCGCATACAGTTGCGGAGCACCAGCAATCCCTACGTCTGATAGGTGACCTGCCGATTGCATGGGCTGTCGGTGGATTCCCGCTTTCGCGGGAATGCGAGAGGGGCGCGTGAAACGATCTCCCAAGATTGGTTTGATTTTGGGTAATTGTATAATGCAGGGATGGTAATGGCCCTGTTGTATAATATAAGCGTCGCTGTATGATGCGGTCCGCGAGCTGAACGCACTGGAGCCGTGGGCTCGGTAGGGAGGAGACTGGGTCATGCATATAACCAAGAGAAGTTTCGTCGGCGGATTGCTGGGTGCGCCGCTGTTGAGCGGCCTTACTCGGCCAGCCGCGGCGGCTGGACCGCTGGTCCTGAAAATCTCGCACCAGTTCCCCGCCAACACCGACTTCCGGGATCGCCTGGCGCGGAAATTCGCCGACGAGGTGACGAAACAAACCAACGGGCAGATCACGTTCCAGGTGTATCCTGGCTCGTCGCTGTACAACCCGTTCCAGCAGTTTGAAGCGATGTCGAACGGCGCGCTCGACATGTCGGTGTATCCGCTGGCCTATTCCGGCGGCAAGCTGCCGCAGACCAACCTGACGTTGATGCCGGCGCTGATCGAAGACTATGAACATGCGTATGGGTGGGAGAAGGCGGATATCGGCAAGTGGCTGGTGAACTATCTCGCTCAGCATGGTGTCGTCATCGTCACCTGGATCTGGCAAGGCGGTGGGGTCGCGTCGCGCGACAAAGCGATCCTGGTGCCAGCCGACCTGAAGGGGCTGAAGACGCGCGGCGCCGGCAAGATGATCGAGCTTATGCTGGAGGCTGCCGGCGGCTCCATCTCGAACTTCGCGTCAACTGAGACTTACAACGCGATGCACTCGGGCGTGGTCGATGCGCTGTGGACGTCGAGCGCATCGCTGATGAGCTTCCGGCTGCAGGAAGTGGCCAAATACGTGACCACGGCCCGGAAATACACGTTCTGGTACATGTTCGAGCCGCTGCTGATGTCGAAGAATACGTTCGATAAGCTCACGCCGGAGCAGCAGAAGATTGTCAGGGACGTCGGCGCGTCGCTGCAGCCATATGCCCTCGAGTTCGTGCAAGGCCGATGATCAGGAAGTGGCCGTCGTGTTCGGCAAGGCGGGCGACCATGTTGACGACATGAACCAGCAGCAATTCCAGCAATGGAAGACGCTGGCGAAGCAAAGCGCGTGGAAGGACTTCGCCAAGCAGGTCAAGGACGGGCAGAAGCTGCTCGACATGGCCGAAGCTGTGGCATGACCGAAGGTGACAGCGCGACGCGCCATGCCAGCGATGGCATGGCGCGAAGTCTCGCCCTACTATGAGCGGCGCTGGGTCACGGTTTGGTTCGCGTTCAGCCGCGCAGTCAAGGCGATAAACTTTCTTTGCGGGCTTATCGCCGGCGTGCTGATCGTAATTTCCGCCGTTGTGATCACCAACGAGGTGATCTGGCGCTATTACCTGCGTCGTCCGCACACCTGGAACCTGGAATTCAACATCTTCCTGCTGATCGGGGCGACGTTCATCGCCGCCAACTACGCCCAGATGAAACGCGCCCATGTCGGCACCGAGGTTCTGCAAACCCTGATGCCGCCCAGTTGGAACCGGATACGCATTCTGGCGGGCGATGTGCTTTCCGTTCTGCTCTGTGCGTTCATGTCGGTGAAAGTCTGGCAGTATACCTGGCAGGCGTGGAACGAGGGTTGGGCCACCAACTCGACCTGGGCGCCTCCCTTGTGGATTCCCTATTCACTGATCGGTGTCGGGCTCGTGCTGATCTCGCTCGAATATTTTGTGCAGATCGCTGAAGAGATCGCGATGGGCGGGAAAAAGGACAAAGTGCAATGAGCCCGCACGAGATCGGCGCTCTGTTTGTCCTCGCCGCGCTGATCCTGCTGCTGTCGGGCATGCCGGTGGCGTTTGCGCTGGGCGGCGTCTCGGTGGGGTTCATGCTCGGCTTCATGCCGGCGTCCAATCTCGGCCAATTGGCCGAGACGCTGTACGAGGGCATGGACAATTTTACCCTGCTCGCGATCCCGCTGTTCATGCTGATGGGTATCGCGGTCGGCCGGACGCGGGCGGCGGCGGATCTGTACGAATCGATCTACCGATGGACGCACAAATTGCCGGGGGGAGTGGGGGTCGCCAACGTGATCGGTTGCGCGATCTTTGCCGCGATGTGCGGTTCGAGCACGGCAACCTCGGCGGCAATCGGCGCCATGGGCATTCCCGAGATGCGCCAGCGCGGCTATTCGCCGGCATTCGCCGGAGCGTTGATTGCGAGCGGCGGGACGCTCGGCATCCTCGTTCCGCCGTCGGTCACGCTGATCCTGTATGGCATCGTGGTCGAGCAGTCGATCGGCCAGCTTTTTCTTGCCGGCATCGTACCCGGCATCCTGTTGGCGAGCCTGTTCGCAATATGGGTGGTCATTAAGGCGTACCACGAGAGCCGCGGCCGGACTCGCGACCCCGATTTGCGGATTGCCCCGCCGAGGGAGACGGGCGGCGGCGCGGGATTCGGCGGCACGGGATTCGGCGACACAACGGGCGCTGCAACAACGCTGGCGCTCGATGTCGGACCGGCGGCCGCGATCGCGGTCGATCATTTCACGTGGCGGGAACGCCTGGAATCGCTGCCGCGGCTGCTGCCGTTCTTCAGTATCATCCTGGTGGTGATGGTTGCCCTGTACGGTGGCTATGCGACGCCGTCGGAGGTTGCCGGTGTGGGGGCGTTCGCGACTCTCATCATGGTCGCGATCGTCTACCGCTGTTATCACTGGCACGAGATCAAGAAGATCCTGCTGGACACCGCCGAATACGCCTCCATGATCATGATGATCATCGCGATGGCATTTCTGTTCAGCTACGTGATGAGCTACCTCTATATCACCCAGAGCGCGACGCAGTGGCTGGTCAGCCTGCCGATGTCGAAATGGGAATTCCTGTTCTGGATCGATATTCTGGTCATTCTGATGGGATTCTTTCTGCCACCGGTGGCGATCGTGCTGATGATCACGCCGGTCATCATGCCCGGGCTGCTCGCCCACGGCTTCAATCCGATCTGGTTCGGTGTCAACATGAGCCTGGTGATGGAGACCGGGCTGATCCATCCGCCGGTCGGGCTCAATCTGTTCGTCATCCAGGGGATCGCGCCTGATATCAAGCTCAAGGACCTGATGATCGCGGTGCTTCCGTTCCTGGCCATCATCCTGCTGTTTATCGGGCTGTTCTCGGTGTTTCCGCAGATCGCGCTATGGTTGCCGAGCCTGTTCTTTCATCAGTGATTTCGGGTGGCCGCTGGAACGGTTTCACCCAGAGTGAAACCACTCGAGCCACCGTCATTCCCGCGCAAGAGCCTGTGAGGAAATCGGTTTGCCCCGTTCGGAAGCCGTTCCGAGCAGCCGAAAAGATCGAATTCCGCGTGCGGTTTGCACGATATTGCTCTGGGCCAGTGCTATTGCGACAGAATAGAATCCAGCACTGCGACGGCGGCATTGCATTCTAATCTTTCACAAACTCGCAAGCGGGAATCCAGCGACCGCCCGCGCAACCGGCGAGCCCGGCATGGATGCCCGCCGCGCGGGCATGACGAAGAAAGTCAGCCTCTGAGGCTGATATTGCTCGGTTATGGCCGCCTGGCCGGAAGCCGCTGCCGTCGTCAGACGTGGAAGCTTTCCCCGCAGCCGCAGCGGCCTTTTTCGTTTGGGTTGATAAACGTGAACCCGGACTCCAATGCCTGCGTCTGGTAATCCATCACGGTGCCGATGAGGAACAGGCTGGCCTTGCGGTCTATCAGCACGGTCAGGTCCTTGTCGGTCACCACCTCATCCGTCGGCGCGGGCGCATCGGCCCAGCTCATGTCGTATGATAGACCCGAGCAGCCCTTCGTCCTGACCCCGATACGCAGCAGCTTGCCCTGCTCGCCCTTCGCATAAAGCTGGCGCAGGCGATCAGCCGCTGTGTCGGTCAGGGTCATCAATGGGGGCAACGGGCGGGCGGGGCGGCGAGTTGCGGTTGTCGTGCTCATGATCGGCTCGATATCGCGTTGGTTCAGTACATGTTCAACTGCAGGCGGGCCTCGTCGCTCATGCGGCTCGGGTCCCAGGGGGGATCCCACACGGTTTCCACCTCGCATCCCGTTACGCCGGGCACCGCCATGATCGCCTCGTGCACCTGCTCGGGCAGTTCCTGCGCGCTGGGGCAGGCGGGGGCGGTCAGGGTCATTTCCACCTTCACCTGCCCGTCGTCACCGATCTCGATCGCGTAGATCAGGCCGAGTTCGTAGATATTGACCGGTATTTCCGGATCATAGACGGAGGAGCAGGCATCGATCACCGCCTGTTCGGTCGGCTTCGAGGCCACCTCACCGTCGGGTGTCCAGGCGGTGTGCGGGACGGCGCCATGCGCCATGTCATTCACTGCTGGCCTCCTTCGCCCCGTCCAGGGCCGCAATGAGCGCGTGCCATGGCAGGGTCGCGCATTTCACGCGTGACGGATATTCGTGCACACCGGCAAGCGGTTCAAGCCGTTCCATCGCGCCCTTCAGGGCTTCGTCGCAATGCGGGCATGCGCCGGTCCGGGCCAGTTCGCGGAATGCCGCGAACATCTGCCGCACGTCATCCGTACCGCGGCCAGTCACCGTCTCGGCCATAAGGTCGGCGGAGGCGATGCTGATGGCGCAGCCGCGTGCTTCGAACCCGGTATCCGCGATCACGCCGTCCGGGCCGTATTTCACGAACACCTGCACCCGGTCGCCGCACATCGGATTGTCGCCGCTGGCAGCCGCGTCGAACGCCGCCGGACGATGGCCGTGCCGTGGGTGGCGCCCATGGTCCAGGATGACTTCCTGGTACAGGTCCCGCAGATCGTCGAACATCGACTGGTCCGCGCTCATGCGAAGAACTCCCGCACGCGCGCCAACGTGTCGGCCAGGAAGTCGATCTCCTCGCGCGTGGTATAGATGCCGAAGCTGGCACGCGCGGTGCTTTCCAGCCCGAAGCGATGCATCAGCGGCTCGGCGCAGTGGTGCCCGGCGCGCACCGCAATTCCCTGGCGGTCCAGCAGGGTCGCAACATCATGGGCATGTGCCCGGTCGAGCGCGAAGGAAACCACACCACCGCGATCCTGCGCATGCCCCAGGATCGTCAGGCCCGGTATCTCCGACAGCCGGGCCAGCGCGTGGTCGGTCAATGCCGCCTCGTGCGCCGCGATGGCGGGGTAGCCGATCGCCTGCACATAATCGATCGCTGCCTTCAGGCCGATGCCTTCGATGATCGCCGGGGTGCCGGCCTCGAACTTGTGCGGCACTTCCGCCCAGGTGGAGCGCTCGTAGCTGACCGAGGAGATCATCTCGCCGCCGCCCAGGAACGGCGGCATGCGGTCCAGCAGCTCGCGCCGTCCCCACAGCACGCCGATACCGGTGGGGCCGTACAGCTTGTGGCCGGTCCAGGCGTAGAAATCGGCATCGATCGCCTGCACATCGACACGCCGGTGCACGACGGCCTGCGAGCCGTCGAACAGCACGCGGGCGCCATGCGCATGCGCGATGCGGGCGATGCGCTCCGCCGGCGTGCAGGTGCCCAGCACATTGGACATGTGGGTGATCGCCACCAGCCCCACCTTGCCGTCGGCCAGCAGCGCCTCGAACGCCGCCATATCCAGCTCGCCAGCGTCGGTGATGGGGGCGACCCGCAGCTCGATGCCGCGCTCGTCGCGCAGCAACTGCCACGGCACGATATTGGAGTGGTGCTCCATGCCGGAGATCAGTACCGCCTGGCCCGGCCGCATCACGCCACGTCCGTAGCTGTGCGCGACCAGGTTGATCGCCTCGGTGGAGTTGCGCACGAACACGATCTCATGCCGGTCGCGTGCGTTCATCAGCGCCGCGACGGCATCGCGAGCGGCTTCCCAGGCATCCGTGGTACGCTCGCTCATCCAGTGCAGTCCGCGATGCACGTTGGCGTACTGGGTTTCCATGGTGGCGCGCATGGCATCGATCACCACGCGCGGTTTCTGCGCGGAAGCGGCGCTGTCGAGGAACACGAGTGGCTTGCCGCGTACCGTCTGAGTGAGGATTGGGAAATCCCGGCGCACACGGTCCACATCAAGCAAGACGGGGCGGGTTTCGACGTTCATGCGGCTTGCCTTTCCCACCAACCGGCGACGGCCTGTTCCAGCAGCGCGCGCGCCGGCTCGTTGGTCACGACTTGCAGCGCCTCGTCCAGGAAGGCGCGGACCAGTATTTCGCGTGCCTCGGCTTCCGGTACACCGCGCGTGCGCAGATAGAAAAGCTGATCCTGGTCCAGTTCGCCCACCGTGGCGCCGTGACTGCATTTCACGTCGTCGGCAAAGATCTCCAGTTCCGGCTTGGTGTCGATCTCGGCGTCCGGCGACAGCAGCAATGACTGGCTCATCTGGTAGCCGTCGGTCTTCTGGGCCACACGCGCCACCTCGATCCGGCCCTGGAACACCGCGCGGGAACGCCCGGTGAGTACGTTCTTGACCGCCTGGCGGGAGGCGCAGCGCGGCGCATCATGGCGCACCACGGCGGTAAAGTCGGCATGCTGCACGCCGTGCAGAAGCTGTGCGCCGTTCAGATGGACCGATGCATCGGGTTCGGCGAGACGCACATGCGTCTCGTTGCGCGACATGCGGGCACCGGTGGTCAGCACGAAGCTATCGTATCGGCCGCCACCGCAGATTTCCGCATAGATGGTGGACAGGTGAAACGCAGCATCGGATTCGTCGCCCAGACGCACATGCTCCAGCAGCGCTTCGTTACCGATGTGCAGCTCGGTGACCGGGTTGTGCAGATAGGCGCCGTCGCCGGAGGAGGTTTCCACCAAGGTCAGTCGGGCCCCCTTCCCCAGCCGGACCATGTGGCGCGGATGGAGCGCGGCGGGGCGCCCGGTTGCCTGGGTGGCGATGCTGACAAGATGCACAACGCCGGCATCGGTTCCGGGCGGAACGTCCAGCCACACGCCGTCTTCCGCCAACATGGTATTGAGTGCAACCAACGGGTCACGGTCCGGACGGGTGAGCGTGCCGAAGGATGGATGGTCGGCGAAACGGTGAAACCGGATGCCGGGCGGCGGATCGGACAGGTCCGGCTGATAGCGTCCATCGATGAACAGGATGCGCGCCCCGATGGCAGGCACGCGGCTGGCCAAGGCGGCATTGTCGGTGGTCTGGAGCAACGTGAGCGGCTCGGAGAACGAGGCCTCGGCCAGTGGCCGCAGGCTGGTGTATTTCCATGCCTCGTCGCGCCGGCCGGCGCTGCCGCCGGGTACGCCCAGGCGGCGGAACGCCTCGGCCGCGGAGGCGCGCACCGTGGGGTCTCCGGGCAGGTGGTCCTTCAGCCCTTCGTAACGGGCGAGAAAGCCGCGCGTGCCGGTGAAGGCCTGGGCCGTCATGCCGCCTGCGCCTCCAGGCCGGCATAGCCGCGAGCTTCCAGCTCGTGCGCCAGTTCCGGTCCGCCGGAACGCACAATGCGGCCGCCGGACAACACATGGACGCGGTCCGGCACGATATGATCGAGCAGCCGCTGATGATGCGTGATGACCAGCGCGGAGAAATCGGGGCCGCGCAGCGCATTGACGCCGTTGGCCACGATCTTCAGCGCGTCGATGTCGAGGCCGCTGTCGGTCTCGTCCAGGATGGCGAGGCGAGGCCGCAGAATCGCCATCTGCAAGACCTCATTGCGTTTTTTTTCGCCGCCGGAAAAGCCGACATTGACGTTGCGCCGCAGCATGTCGTCCGGCATCGCCAGCCGCTTGGTCTCGGCGCGCGCCAGCTTCAGGAACTGCACGGCGTCCAGTTCCGGCTCGCCGCGCGTGCGGCGGATGGCATTCAGAGCGGTCCGGAGAAAATTGGCATTGCCGACGCCGGGAAGCTCGATCGGTGCCTGGAATGCGAGGAATACGCCGGCAGCGGCGCGTTCTTCGGGTTCCATCGCCAGCAGGTCGTGGCCGGCGTAATGGGCACTGCCAGCGGTGACCTCGTAATCCTCCCGCCCGGCCAGCACGTAAGCCAGGGTGGATTTGCCAGACCCGTTCGGGACCCATGAGGGCGTGCACCTCGCCTGACGGCACTGTCAGGTCGATGCCACGAAGGATCGGCGTGCCGTTGACCGACGCACTGAGGCCCTTGATTTCCAGCATGTCAGCCCACCGAGCCTTCCAGGCTGACGGCCAGCAGCTTCTGCGCCTCCACGGCGAATTCCATCGGCAGCTCCTTCAATACGTCCTTGCAGAACCCGTTGACGATCAGGTTCACCGCGTCTTCCTCGTTCAATCCGCGCTGGCGGCAATAGAACAACTGGTCGTCGGCGATCTTGGAGGTGGTGGCTTCGTGTTCCACCTTCGCGGTCGGGTTCCGGCTTTCGATATAGGGCACCGTGTGCGCGCCGCACTGATCGCCGATCAGCAGGCTGTCGCACTGCGTGTGGTTGCGCGCGCCGGCGGCATGCGGCAGCACGCGCACCAGCCCACGATACGTGTTGTTGGAATGGCCGGCGCTGATACCCTTTGAAACGATGGTGCTGCGGGTGTTGCGGCCGATATGGATCATCTTGGTGCCGGTATCCGCCTGCTGACGGTTGTTGGTCACCGCCACCGAGTAGAACTCGCCCACGCTGTCGTCGCCTTCCAGCACGCAGGACGGGTATTTCCAGGTGATGGCGGAACCGGTTTCCACCTGCGTCCAGGAGATTTTCGCGCGTGCACCGCGGCAGGCGCCTCGCTTGGTGACGAAGTTGTAGATGCCACCGCGGCCTTCGGCGTCGCCCGGGTACCAGTTCTGCACCGTGCTGTACTTGATCTGCGCGTCTTCCAGCGCCACCAGTTCCACCACCGCGGCATGGAGCTGGTTCTCATCGCGCATCGGCGCGGTGCAGCCCTCCAGATAGCTAACATGGGCGCCGGCCTCGGCGATGATCAGCGTGCGCTCGAACTGGCCGGTGTTGCGCGCGTTGATGCGGAAATAGGTGGACAGCTCCATCGGGCAGCGCACGCCCTTCGGGATGAACACGAAGCTGCCGTCGGTGAACACGGCGCTGTTCAGCGCGGCGAAGAAATTGTCCCCGGTGGGAACCACGCTGCCGAGATATTGCCGCACCAGGTCCGGGTAATCGCGGACTGCCTCGCTGATGGGGCAGAAGAGCACGCCGGCCTGCTTCAAAGTCTCGCGGAAGGTGGTGGCGACCGAGACGCTATCGAACACGGCATCGACCGCGACGTTCGAAGCGCCCGACTCGACGCCGGCCAGGATGGCCCGCTCCTTGAGTGGAATGCCGAGCTTTTCATAGGTGGCCAGCAGTTCCGGATCGACCTCGTCCAGCGACTTGGGGCCGGAGGTTTTCTTCGGTGCCGCGTAGTAGTGGATGTCCTGGTAGTCGATCGGGGCGTGCCACACCTTCGCCCAGTGCGGCTCTTCCATCTTCCGCCAGGCGGCGAACGCCTTCAGTCGCCATTCCAGCAGCCAACCGGGCTCCTGCTTCTTGGTGGAGATCAGGCGGATGGTGTCGTCGTTCAGCCCCTTGGGGGCGACGTCCATCTCGATGTCGGTCTCGAAGCCCCACTTGTAGCCACCTTGGGTGACGGACTGGACGGCTTCGAGCGTTTCGGTAACGGCGGGCATCGGCGTGTCCTATTCGGCGGCGGGCAGTTGCGGGCGCACGTGCGTACGGAACGCTCGGGGGATGGATGCTTCCTGCATGTCAGCGAGCGTGATGTTGGTCAGGGCCTGCTGGATCGCCTCATTCACCGGGTCCCAGCGGCCGCGCATGGGGCACATCGACTCGACCTCGCAGGATGCGGCGGAGCCATCGACACACGCGGTCAGGGCGATCGGCCCGTCGATGGCCGCGATCACGTCGGCGATCGGGATGGCGGCCAGGGGCCGCATCAGCCGGTAGCCGCCATGCGCTCCGCGTTGCGAGGCGACCAGGCCGCTGGCGGCGAGCGCCTTCAGCACCTTGGCGACGGTCGGTTCCGGGATGCCGCTGGCAGCCGAAATCCCGGGCGCCCCCTGCACGTGGTCGGTGCGGGACAAACGCTCCAGTACGACGACGGCGTAGTCAGTCAGCTTCGACAGCCTGAGCATGGCAGCGAACCCCGGGCGGATGCGGTTGCAGTAACAGGACCCTATCGGTCCTGATTGGTCAGATGGCGCGACCCGGCGCCGCAGTCAAGTGGGTTATCAGGGGCGCGAGGCGCACTGTTCGGCGCCACCTCTCGTATTTTCTCGTTAAGAAAATGGACCGTTATGCGAATAGAGCTGGTGAGACCGCCCTGCTTTACGATTTATTGGTACCCACAGCGGCCAAACCATGACCATGAGCAGGATACCTCGATCTCGCTTGGCGACCACTTCACCAGCTTCGTCGACCAGCAGGTTGCGGAAGCAGATATGGTTCCGCGAGCGAGGTTGTCCGTGCCGGGCTGCGCCTGCTTGAAGAGCACGAAATCAGGCTTAACGCACTTCGCGCAGCCCTGATCGAGGGGGAGGAAAGCGGCGCCGCCGAATCTTTCGACTTCGAGTGCTTCCTTTAGGACAGGCGCGGCCGGCATCCGGGATGACCGGCTGTATTTTATCTCGGGCTGCAAGGAGGCCATCAGCGAAATTTGGGATTACAGCGCCCGAAATTGGGGCGCGGACCAGGCGGATGGATACATTCACGCGATCCGGGATGCCTGTGAGGCCCTGGCCGATGGCAGCAAGCGGGGTCGGGTCATTGACGATATTCGCCCAGGGTACAGGAAGCTGGCGGTCCAGTCGCATTTCCTGTTCTACCGCATCACTGATGCCGGACTGATTGACGTCGTGCGCATTCTGCATCAACGAATGGACATATCCGCGCACTTGAGAGAATAGCACAGCCGGTGGTTTCCCCCGACGCTCGACGATCAAGTTTCGGCGCGAATTGTCTTCTCGCAACAGGATAACAGGAGGTAGGCGACCGCGGGTCTGCCTCGGCCGCCTTTCCATACTACGCAACTTTATGCGACAGAGTGCCGCCCAAAACTGATTTTGGCAGCATGCACCTGCGCGTCAGTTCTCCGACTCCCACACCTTGCGGAACGTGCCCGTGGTGGGGACGCGGAGCCGAAACCAGTCCATCGCCCCAACGGCTCGCTGCTCCTCCGAGACTGTTCGGTCATCGCGCAGCACAACTCCGGCCCCCGGCATACTGTTTCCTGGTTGACAACAATGCAGTTCAGCGGTGGAATATTATTGACGCTTGCAATAGTATCCGACGATACCCAATTGGCGGCCGAGCGTATGCCCAGCCTGTCGGTCGTCGTAGCCCATGAGTGTCGCCAGCTCGCCGTATGTCATCGTCCTGGTCATCCCCCGCTCTGCGTGTCATTACAAAGGCAACTAATATCAGCCAAATCTGCGCGGCTTGGACGTGAATCCGATCTCCTTTTCGAAAGGGCTTTATCGCAGGAATTTCGATGTCTCTCATATTACCATTTCCTCAAATTGTGCCGAATTGCACAATGCGTGCCGAATTGCGCGCATCGCAGCGAAAATGCAAGCAAATTTTCCAGCCGAACCTCCGAGACACAGCCGGTTCACAACCTCTCGCCACCCGCTTAACGTCGGGCCAGATCGCAGTTCGGAGGGGAAACGCTCGATGTCAGGGATGTTGGACGGCAAGGTCGCGGTGGTCACCGGTTCCGGCGGCGGCATCGGCCGTGAGATCGCGGTCATGATGGCACTCGCCGGGGCGAAGGTGATCATCAACGATGTCGGCGCCTCGCTCTCCGGCGAAGGTCAGTCCGCCAGTCCGGCCCAGCAGACCAAGCAGATTATCGAGCAGCGCGGCGGGCGGGCCGAGATCAGCACAGACTCGGTAGCGGAGTGGGGCTCGGCGCAGAAGATCGTGCAGGCCGCGCTGGATCATTTCGGCCGCATCGATGTGGTGGTGAACAATGCCGGCATCCTGCGCGACGTGATCTTTCACAAGATGTCCGCGGATGACTGGCTGTCGGTGATCGGGGTGCACCTGAACGGCAGCTTCTTCGTCAGCCGTGCCGCCGCCGAGCATTACCGCAAGCAGGAAAGCGGCGCCTTCGTGCATATCAGCAGCACGTCCGGGCTGATCGGCAATTTCGGGCAGGCCAACTATTCGGCGGCCAAGCTGGGCATCACCGCGCTGTCCAAGTCGATCGCGCTGGACATGAAGCGCTACAACGTGCGGTCGAACTGCATCGCACCGTTTGCGTGGAGCCGGATGACCAGCTCGATTCCCGCCACCACGCCGGAGCAGCAGGCGCGAGTGGCGAAGATCCAGGCCATGACGCCGGACAAGAACGCGCCGATGGCGGTGTTCCTTGCCTCCGATGCGGCGAAGGATGTCAGCGGCCAGGTGTTCGGCACGCGCATGCACGAGATCATCCTGTTCAGCTCGCCGCGGCCGATCCGCTATGTGCATCGAGACGAAGGGTGGACACCGGAGGCGATCGCCGAGCACGCATTGCCGGCGCTGAAGCCGTCCTTCATGCCACTCGACCGGTCGGGCGAGGTATTTTCCTGGGACCCGCTGTGAAACTCCCCTCCCCTTCCCCGATCGGCGCCCGCAGGCGTGCCGGCTGAGGGGCTGCCGGTGTCGTCCCAAGTATTGCTCGACCGGTTCCGTGCCGCGCGGGTGGTGCCTGTCCTGCGGACCCGCTCGGCCGCGCACGCCGCCACCGCGGTGCAGTGGCTGCGCGACGCCGGTATCACGATTTTCGAAATTACCATGACGATCCCGGATGCACCGGCGCTGATCCGCGAACTCGCAGCGGACAAGGGGCTGCTGGTCGGTGCCGGCACAGTGCCGGACCGCCGGACGGCGGAAATCTGCCTTGCCGCCGGCGCGCGCTTCATCGTCGCCCCGTGGGTGGACGATACGCTGGCGGCTCCCTGTCGCGATGCCGGGGCGGCTTTGATGCTGGGGGCGCTCACACCCAACGAGGTCCGTGCCGCCCGCCATGCCGGCGCTGACGCGGTGAAGATATTTCCGGCGTCATCCGTCGGCGGCCCGCCGCATATCCGCGCCCTGCGCAGCGTGTTCCCCGACGTGGCGTTCTGTCCCACCGGCGGCGTCGAGCCCGGCAATGTCGCCGCCTATCTGTCCGCCGGCGCTGCCTTTGTCGGCATCGGTGGCGCGCTGGTCGATGAGTCCCGCATCGCCGCCGGCGATCGCGCCGCCATCCAGGCCGCCGCGCGCCAGGTGCTGGACGTTCCCTAGTGGCTGCCGATCTGCTGTGCATGGGTGAGCCCATGCTGGAGTTCAACCAGTTGCCGGTGGAACCGGACGGCAGGCGGCTGTTTTTGGAAGGGCATGGCGGCGACACGTCCAACGCCGCCATTGCCGCCGCCCGGAATGGTGCGAAGGTCGGCTATATCACCAAGCTCGGCCTCGACCTGGCCGGGGACAGCTTCATGGGCCTGTGGGCGCGGGAAGGTGTTGACGCGTCCACCGTGGCGCGCACCGAGCGGAATCTGACTGGAGTTTATTTCGTATTTCACGGGCCGCGGGGACACTCGTTCCTGCATTACCGCCAGAACTCCGCGCCGTCGGCCTACACTGTCGATGACCTCCCGCGAGATGCCCTGCGGCAGGCGCGGATGTTCTTCGTGTCCGGGATCAGCCAGGGAATTTCGACCACCGCCGCCGACGCGGTGTTCGCCGCGATCGAGCTGGTCAAGCAGGCTGGCGGCCAGGTTGCGTATGATACGAATTACCGGCCGCGTCTGTGGCCGCCGGCACGCGCCCGCTCGGTGATGAATGCCGCCATCGCCATGGCGGATTTTGTGCTTCCCGGAACCGACGACGCGCTGGCGATGCTGGATCTCACCGATCCCGACGCGATCCTGGACTATTACCTGCGGCTGGGACCGAAAGTCGCCGTGCTGCGCATGGGGGATGCGGGCGCCTATTTCGCCACCCCGGATCGACGGGTCCGGCTTTCCGCGCATCAGGTGAAGGCGGTCGATGCCACCGGTGCGGGTGATACGTTCTGCGGCAGCTTCCTGGCCCGCATCCTTGGTGGCGATGATCCGGAGCGGGCGGCACATTACGCCAATGTCGCCGCCGCGCTGAAATGCACCGGCTACGGTGCCGTCGCGCCAATCCCCCGCCCCGAGCAGGTGATGGCGGCGATGGGGATGTGATGCCTTGTTCCATTTATCGCGATGTCAGCGTCTCGCTCACTTCGTTCGATCCTGCCCAGATCATCCGCACCGCCACGAACACGACGATCAGCAGACCCGCCCAGGCGATCCAGCGCTGCCGCTGCACCAGCCGAGCCAGCAACTCGGCGGCCACGCCCATGAGCGCGACGGAGAACAGCAATCCGGTAATCAGCACCCACGGGGTATCCGCCGCTGCCCCGGCGACTGCCAGCACGTTGTCGAGGCTCATGGAGACGTCGGCCAGAATGATCTGCAGCATCGCCTGCGTCAGCGTCTTGCGGGGTGCGGATGTCGTATCGCCGGCCGGCGGTCGATGCCGCAACTCGCGATACATTTTCCACGCCACCCATATCAGCAGCAGGCCGCCCGCCAGCGTCAGGCCCAGGATCTTCAGCAGGTTGAGCGCGACCAGCCCGAAGCCGATGCGGATTACCGTCGCCCCGCCGATCCCCGTCAGGATGGCAATGCGCCGTTGCTGCGGCGGCAGATCGGCGACTGCCAGCCCGACCACGACGGCATTGTCGCCGGCCAGCGCGATATCGATCAGAATCACCTGGGCCAGCGCGCCGAGGTCATGAATGAGCCAATCCGACATGCGCCCCGGTCTCGCGTGGTTGGACAGCAGCGCCGTTGGCCGGGCGCGAGCGTCTACAGTCTAATTTAGGGCGATCGTCTCACGCTGGAAGAGCCCCGGCGTGAACCCGCGGGCGCGCCTGAAAAGGCGACAGAAGTGACTCTGGTCGGCGAAGCCGGCGGACGCGGCGGCGAACGCGAGCGTCGCGCCGCGCTCGATCAGGCGGCAGGCCAGACGGACCCGGCGATCCCGCACATAGGCGGTGGGCGTGAGCCCAGCCACCTGCTTGAAGTCGCGGATGACCTGGAAGCGGGTCACACCGGTGGCGCGGGCGAAGCCGTCCAGCGCGAACTCGCCCGTGGGGTCGTTCTCGACCATTTCCTGGTAGACAGCGAACCGCCGGGCCGAACCGGACTGCATCAGTAGCCGCACACTGCGGCACCCGTCTGCGTGACCAAGGATCAGGCGGCGAAGCGCCAGGAGCATGGTTTCCTCGGCGCTTTCGGCGTCGCCTTGCTCGGCGGTTGCATGCGCGGATGCCAACCGCCAGGCCAGCAGCGGATCATGGAGCCGCGCCGGCGGAAACAGCGGGGTCGCGTTCAGTCCAAGCTCGCGGGCGGTGTCCTCCATCAGTGCGACGGTCGGGTAAAAAGTGCGATAGGTCCACCCCGCTTCGCAGCCCGCCTCGCCGTCGTGGACCTCCTCCGGGTTCACCACCAGGACGGTGCCGGTGGGAACTTCCTCGCGCCGACGCCCGATGCGCACCCGCTCGCAGCCTTGGGTGACAAGGGCGATGACGTAGGTCGGATGGGTATGCAGATCGTAGCGGTGACGCCGAAACCGAGCCTTCAGCATCGCCATGTCGCGGAAGTGAGGGTGATACCGGAAGGCCGCCTGTTCGCGCTCCGCCAATACGGGCCGGTCAATCCCGTTCAAGACAGCCTCCTGCGCAGTCGGATAGCTCGGTGCCCTCAGGCGCCGCGCGTCTGCCTTATCACATCGGCCGGGGGACATGACCAATGCCGGATAACGAGGCTGTCATGCTGCACAACGATCCTGTCGCGGCGAGCGCGCCGGAGGTCGTCGCCTGGCGCCACGCCATTCACGCCAACCCGGAATTAGGTTTCCAGGAGCGGCAGACGGCGGCGTTCGTGGCGGAGAAGCTGCGCGCCTTCGGGATCGAGGTCCACGAGGGCATTGCCGGGACCGGCGTCGTCGGGGTGCTACGGAGAGGCCGGGGCACTCGAAGCATCGGCTTGCGGGCGGAACTGGACGCGTTGCCAATCCGTGAGAGGGCGGATGTGCCGTACGCCTCCAGGAACCCTGGCGTGATGCACGCCTGTGGTCACGACGGCCACACGGCGATGCTGCTGGGCGCGGCCAGGATCCTCAGCGAGCGGCGCGACTTCGACGGCAGTGTCCACTTCATCTTCCAGCCGGCCGAGGAGAACGAAGGAGGCAGCATGCGCATGATCGAAGCCGGACTGTTCGACCGCTTCCCCGTGGAGGCGGTCTATTCCGTCCACAATTGGCCGGGCGTGCCGTTTGGCGAGATCCACACCCGTGTCGGCCCGATGATGGCGGCAGTCGATACGTTCGAGCTGCGCTTCACCGGCACCGGCGCACATGCGGCCATGCCGCATCTCGGCGACGATCCGATCCTGGCAGCCGGGGAGTTCGTCGGCTCCGTGCAGCGGGTGGTCAGTCGCTTCGTTGACCCGCAAATCCCTCTGGTCGTCAGCATCACCCAGTTTCACGGAGGCAATGTCGGCAACGTGGTGCCGGGCGAGGTCTGGCTTCAGGGCACCTGCCGTTTCCTTGCGTCCGGCCTGTCTGATCATCTCGAGCGCCGCATCCGGGAGATCGCGACCGGTGTTGCGGCAGCGCACGGCGTCACTGCTGCACTCGACTATCGGGTCGGCTATCCGCCGGTCGTCAACACCGCGGACGCTGTCGAGCGTGCGGGCGAAGCCGCGGCGGCGGCGGTCGGGCGGGACAAGGTGATGACTGACTTCGCACCGAGCCTGGGCTGCGAGGATTTCGCCTACATGGTGCAGGCCGCCGGGGGTGCGTATGCCTGGATCGGCGCCGGCAAGGTCGGCCCGGGCGAGGGACTGCATGGCGACCGTTACGTGTTCAACGATGGGATCGTGCCCATCGTCCTGCGATACTGGGTAAATCTGGTTGAGCAGACCCTGCCGGCGGCCAGTAGTGTCAAAAGGTTGAGAGCGCGACAGGCGGGTGAGCGCGGCGAAATTGCACGACGTAATCCGGTTCCGACTTGAACCAGGCAAATGTATCCCAGGCAAGCTCGCGCATCGCCTTTGCAACCGGCCGGGCGCCTCGGTCCGCATAGGCCGTTACAAACAGGGCGTCACCTGGCTGGTAGCCGACCGGGCTTTCGCTTAGCAATTTCAGGAACTGCTGTTTTCGCTGTTCCGTAATCGCGCCATCCGTGGACACCACCTCGACAAACACGAGCTTGAGCTTCGGAGGAGACATATCGACCAGGATCACGTCGGGTAGAAGTGTGGCCACATCCAACGTGATCTTGAGGACGTCGTTCAGCTTGTCGTCGCTGAAAATCTTCTTGGTGGAATCACTCATCCAGACCAGGGCCGGTTGCTTGAGAAAGCGGCGCGAAAACTCTTCCACGACCGCCTTGGTGATCTCGGGACTCTCACCGAACGGCAGCACGGTTGCTCCACCCTGGGGGTGATTGACGGTAACGATGTTGCCGCCCAGGGAGGTTGCCAAGGCCGCTCGTGCGCGCGCCGCGGCGTCAAGGTATGTCGCTTGCCACCCGTTGACGGCAATCGTCAGCGCATGACCGGTTAGCGCGGGGTCCAGCAGGGCGGCGAAGTCGGGATGCAGTGCATAGCGTCCCTTGCTCGACGTTGTATCCACGTCGGTGCGCTTCACCATTGCATTCAGTGGAATCAGCCCTTGTCGGACGCCTTCGTCTCGGCCAGCTTCGCGGCTGTTATCGGCATACCAGGAGTCGCCGGACGACTTCGGAACTTTCCGGTAATAGGATAGCCGCGTCGTCTCGTCCGTAACGCCGGCAAGCGCATCACGCATCCGATAAAGATGACGCGGGGCCAGCCATCGCATGCTCGGATCAGCGGCGTCCTCTTGGCCGCTGGCGATCGCTCCCACGTACAGCGCGCAAAACACTAATTTCGCGGTAATCGGCTTGATGATGTGTTCCCGGGATGGAATGCCGTCCGGAAATATCTGGCGCAGGCGTTGGCGTATTCCATTGACCGACAGAAGCGGCGGAAAGTTCATTCGCGGTGTCGATCCCATAAAGCCGACCAATCGCCGACTCGGGGTCCAGCGCGGCGAGCGCAGCGAGAAGATCACAAGCGTTCGGGACCGGCATAGCCTCCAACTCCGAAGCGGATACGGCCACTGATGCGTTGATGCACCGGAATGCCCGATCGGCTGCTCTGGTGGCGAAAAACGCCCCAAGCTGGCTCAGTGAGACTGCCGGCCTGTTTGTGGTCGGAACGAGCATGTTCAGATGATTTTCAATGGACACCACCCCGCCTACCCGGCTTAGGAAAGATCTCGTCATGACCCCGCTGATCAGCCGACGACGTTGTTCTTTCGCCGTGGTCCTTTGAACCAGCAAGCAGGGATGTCGCACAAGATTGGGGTCAGCAGGATCGCGCGGTTGGAAATAGGCGCGATGGGTCGCCTTATCGCAGCGGTAATCGAACCGGCATTCCTGGGAAACGGATTCAGCCCAGATCACAACCACCCGTCCCGGGCCGCGATCGGAAAACAGACGTGCCTTGTGCCGGTTCCAGACCAGAGGTCCAGTCGAAATCCTGTACCCCCAATCCTTCAGCCGAGCGGTCATCGTCGCCATCGCCTGGATGACCGGCAAGTCATCGGCACTGCGCGGCAGGATCCACGGGCTCTCGAGCTTATCGGGCAATGTGAACGTGCCAGACGCTTCGACACGCAGACCGCCCGGTTCCACATGCGCGATCGAGCAGGCCGCCACCGCGGCGGAGCGGCCACGGACGAAGCACGACAGGGATACTTCCTGCAGCACGTCGTCGAAGACGTCCTTACGGCTCTCCACGATGTCGACCGACGCCGGGCGTGCTTCAACTGACAGCACACGGCGCAAGTTGCGAAAATACTCGCCGCCCAGCCAACTTGTCGGCATCACGTACGCCACGATGCCGCCAGCGGGTTTGGCGAGACGAAGCGCCAAGTCCGTAAACAGACCGTAAGTGTTGGGATGGCCATACAGGGTCCGCGCATAGCGCTCGCGGATCTCCGGCCGGTCCTTCAGCTTTCCGAACGCCGGGTTGTCATTGACCAGGTCGTAAGCCTCGGCATGTCGATCAAGCTTCGCCAACAGGCTGTCGCGGCACTCGGTCACGGTTGGCAGGCGACGTCCGCTGGCGATGACCTGGGGCAGCAGGACCGCCTCGACGGCAAGCTGTGAAAGCCAGCAGGCAAAGGGGTCAATGTCCCAGCCGCGTAACCGCGCTCCGACGGACGAAATGATGATGGATGGATCGGCCCCGCTCATCGCGCTCAGCATGCGTTGGGCGTCTTCAACGAGGAACGCGCCCGCACCGCAGGATGGCGAAATGACCCTGCATCGCGACCAATCCGCGCCCTCACGCTCGGCCTGGTCGAGCAAGCGGCGTACGAACGGCGGCGGTGTGTAGAAAGCGCCGTACCTCTTCCGATGGTCCGGTGGAAGCATGCGCGTGTAAACACGGCCGAGTTGCGCAATGGCGTCATCGACCGCGAATAGAGCGAGGTCCCGCCCTAAATCCTCGGCAATAGCCTGGATGTCGCATGGGATAGAGACCACTCGCATGGGAGAAACGGGGGCCGGAAACTCGCGTGTACTGGCACCGAGACGAGTCGCCTTGCTGGTCCACCATGCCAGGGCAGCCGCCGCGGTAACAGCGCGGGCCGCGTCGATCGATAGGGCTGGCCCCGAAGAAATGAGGGCATCCACCCGCGTCGTGGCGGTCCCCGGATGGCTCACTATGGGGAACTCAAGTTGCTGCCCCCGCACCATTCCAGTGGTCCTTCCGCCGCGATGTAAAACTCACTCCGTTACCGACCCACCCGGTTTCCGATCGGCCGCGGTGGGGGTCGCGAAGGAACGGGATGTGCCGAACGAGTCGCTGACTGTACGTTACAGTATGATCCGGATGTTGCCAACGAACCAGCACGACGCCAGTTCGCGGCCGAACCAGCCAATGCGGCATGCGTTCTGGTCTCGCGTGATTCAACCGCGACGCCCTTGCCAGGCGCGAGCGCCTGCGGTCTAGCTGCGCGCAGGTTCAGCAGGAAGTGGGCAGGCGCGTCATGGTTCCCCGCTACACTCGCCCGGAGATGGCCGCCGTCTGGGCGGCCGAGAACCGTTACCGCATCTGGTTTGAGATCGAGGCACTAGCGGCCGAGGGCATGGCGCGCGTCGGCGCCATCCCGGAAAGTGCCGCGCGCGCGATCCGCGACCGCGGCGCGGCGAAGGTCGCGCGGATCACCCCGGCCGACCTCGACCGCATCGACGCGATCGAACGCGAGACGCGCCATGACGTGATCGCGTTCCTGACCTGGCTCGCCGAGGCGATCGGGCCGGACAGCCGCTTCGTCCACCAGGGCATGACATCGTCGGATGTGCTGGACACCTGCCTGTCGGTGCAGCTTGCGCAGGCCACCGACCTGCTGCTGCGCGACCTCGACGCGGTGCTGACGGCGCTCAAGAGACGCGCCTTCGAACACAAGCACACGCTTACCATCGGCCGCAGCCACGGGATTCACGCGGAGCCCACCACGTTCGGGCTGAAACTCGCCGGACATTATGCGGAATTCGAGCGGGACCGGCGGCGGCTGGTGGCGGCCCGGCAGGAGATCGCGGTGGCCGCGATCAGCGGCGCGGTCGGCACCTTCGCGCATATCGACCCGCGCGTGGAAGAGTACGTCGCCGAGCGGCTCGGGCTCACGGCCGAACCGGTCTCCACGCAGGTTATTCCGCGCGACCGCCATGCCGCCTGGTTCTGCACGCTGGCGGTGATTGCCAGCGGCATCGAGCGGCTGGCGACCGAAGTGCGCCATCTGCAACGCAGCGAGGTGCGCGAGGCCGAGGAGTTTTTCCATCCCGGGCAGAAGGGCTCCTCGGCCATGCCGCACAAGCGCAACCCGGTGTTGTCGGAGAACCTTACCGGCCTGGCGCGCGTGGTCCGCTCGGCCGTGGTGCCGGCGCTGGAAAATGTCGCGCTGTGGCACGAGCGGGACATCAGCCACTCATCCGTGGAGCGGGTGATCGCGCCGGATGCCTCGATTGCGCTGGACTTCGCGCTGGCGCGGCTGGCCGGCATGATCGAGCGGCTGACCGTGTATCCCGATCGGATGGCCGCCAATCTCGAAGCGCTCGGCGGCGTCGTGCATTCTGGGGAGGTGCTGCTGGCGCTGACCCGGGCCGGCATTCTGCGCGAGGACGCCTATCGGATCGTGCAGCGCGCCGCGATGGACACCTGGGACCAGCTCGGCCGACCCGGCGCGCGCAGCTTCCGCGAGAACCTGGAGGCCGATCCGGAGCTGGCTTCCCGGGTACCCGCGACGGAGCTGGACCGCGCCATGGACGCCACGCTGCACGTCCGCGAACTCGACCGCATCTTCGCCCGTGTGTTCGGTGAGGCGGGGCAGAGGCTGAAGGCCGGCTGACGATTTGTGCACCATCGTCATCCTGATCCGGCCGGGCCACGCCTGGCCGATCGCGCTCGCCGCCAACCGCGATGAACGGCAGGACCGCGCGTGGGATGCGCCCGCCGCCTGGTGGCCCGACCATCCCGGCGTGCTGGCCGGCGCGCGACCGCACGGCCGGAGGAACCTGGCTTGGGATGAACCGGCATGCGGTGGTAGCGGCGGTGCTGAACCGGCCCGGCAGCCTGGGCCCGGCGCCCGGCAAGCGCAGCCGCGGCGAGCTGCCGCTGCTGGCGCTCGATCATGCGTCCGCCGAGGCCGCTGCCGCGGCGATCGGCAGTCTGGATGCCGGCGCATGGCGCAGCTTCAATATGGTGCTGGCCGACCGGCGCGATGCCATCTTCATTCGCGGACTGGGCAAGAACCGGCCGGAGACGCAACGCCTTTCCCCAGGGCTGCACATGGTCACGGCGCACGATCCGGACGATCCCGACAGCCTGCGCGTGGCCCGCAACCTGCCCCGCTTCCGGGCCGCCGTTCCGCCCGAGGCCGATAACTGGCAAGCTTGGCGCGCCATCCTGGCGGACCGTTCCGGTTCCGCCGCCGAGCAGATCAATGTGGTGCCACGGGCGGGGTTTGGAACGGTCTGCAGCTCGTTGATCGCGCTGCCGGCGAAAAGCAAACCGGAGTGGCTGTTCGCGGCGGGTTCGCCCGACCTCGCACCGTTCATGGCAATCGATACGGAGATGTTCGCATGATCCTGCTCACCAACAACGAAGGCACGGTCGGTGCCCCGACCACGGCACGTCTGCTGGCCGAAGGAAGTCCGGCGCTCGACGCCATCGAGGCCGGCATCCGGCTGATCGAGGCCGACCCGAACGTGCGCACCGTCGGCCGCGGCGGCTGGCCCAACCTGCTGGGCGAGGTCGAGCTGGACGCCTGCATGATGGACGGCACCACTTTGCGCACCGGCGCGGTCGGCGCGCTGAAAGGCTTCCTGCATCCGGTCAGCGTCGCCCACGAACTTATGCGCCGGCTGCCGCACGAGCTGCTGGTGGGCGACGGCGCCGCGCGGTTTGCCCGCGAAATCGGGGCCGAAGTGGCGGAAAACCTGACCGAATCCTCCCGTCGCGCCTGGCAGGCGTGGTTCGAGAATGAAGTGCCCGCCGCCGATCGCGCGCGCTGGGCGGACGCGCCGCTGGCCCCCTTGTGCCGCCATGCCATCGACCCCGAAGTCGGCCGCGACACCACGGTCTTTCTTGCGCACGATCATGGCGGGGACATCTGCTCGGGCACCAGCACCTCGGGCTGGGCGTGGAAATATCCCGGTCGGCTCGGCGACAGCCCCATCATCGGCGCTGGGTCCTACGCCGACACGCGTTACGGCGCCGCCGCCTGCACCGGGGCCGGCGAGATGACCATCCGCTGCTGCACGGCCCGCTCGATCGTTTTGTACATGAAGGCCGGCGCCGGCGTGGCGGACGCGGTGATGGAGGCGGTGGACGACATGCGGCACCTGAAGGGCGGGCTGATCAGCCGCGTCACGATCCATGCGATCGATAACAAAGGCAACCACAAGGTGGTCGCCGTGAACGGCGCCGGGGCCAACAAATACTGGCTGTGGGAAGCCGGCGATGCCGCCCCGCGATCACTGCCGGCCGAGCCGGTCGTGATCACCTCCGCGGAGACACGGTCCACCACGACGACACGTTACACACGTGGCTGAATTGCCGGACTCCATCGTGTGCACCGGCAGCCGGGTGGTGTATCAGAACCGCTGGATGCGGGTGCGGGAGGACAGCATCCTGCGCGGGCACGACAGGCCGGGCATCTATGGCGTGGTCGAGAAGCCGGACTTCGTCGTCATCGCCGCCGTGCAGGAGCGGCATATCCACCTGGTGGAGCAGTTCCGTTACCCGGTCGGTGCACGGTTCTGGGAATTGCCGCAGGGCGCGTGGGAGACCGATCCCGACGCCGATCCACTGGACGTGGCACGTGGTGAACTGCGCGAAGAAACCGGGCTGGAAGCGGAAACCATGCTGTGCGCCGGCTGCCTGTTCGAAGCGTACGGCTATGCCACCCAATCGTATCACGTGTACCTTGCTGGCGGCCTGCGTGCCGGCCCAAGTGATCCCGATCCCGAGGAACATGACCTGATCGCGCGTGCATTCCCGCTGTCGCAGGTGGAAGCGATGGTGCGCGACGGCACCATCCGCGACGCCACGACGGTCGCCGCGCTCGGGCTGCTGCGGCTGCGCGGGCTGCTGTAATCCGCGGTGCGGCCCGATGAGTCCGGGACATCCGCGCCGGCGGGCTCTATGATCCGCCGGTAACAACAGGAGCCCGTGCCGGAGGATGCGCCGCTTCGTTCCGACTGCCGTGCTGCTGATTCCGCTGATCTGCGTCGGTGCCGGCCGCGCGGCCGAGGTGGGGCCGGACGGTGCCCAGGCGCTGCGCAACCAGCTTCAGGACTGGATCCGCGGCTTCATGCCGCCAGGCGCCAAGCCGCCGGAGCTGGCGTTTACCGTCACGCCGGAAGATGGTCATTACCTGCTGAGTGTGCCGCTGCCCGGCGTGCGCGCTGGCACTGACCAGGCCAGCCTGACCGCAACGGTCAGCCCGCTGCCGGATAATCGCTGGTCAGTCGATAACCTGGTGCTGCCGCCGCGAACCACGTTCCGGGTCGGCACCGGGAACGCCGCGGTGCAGGCGACGCTCGGCCTGGGCGCCGAACACGGCAACGCACTGATCGATCCGACGCTGGCCAGCAAGTCGAGCTTCGATCTCCAGGCGGACAATATCGACTTCGCCTCACAAGGGGCGGGCCAGCATCAGCAGCAACATATCGACCGCTACCGGGCGAGCGGCAGCCTGTCCGCTGGCACCGCCAACACGCTGGACCTGGCCGAGCAGACCACCGCGGAAGGCTGGCGCGCCGCAGCCCAGAAGGAAGCCGGCCCCGCAGTCGCCTTCGGTGCCGACCGCGCCAAGGTGGAGCTGACCATCAGCGGCATCGACCGCGACCGTGCGGGCCCCGCCATTGCGGCGGTTACGGCGCTCGCCGCCGCTTGGCCGCCGATGGCGCCCTCCGGGCGGCCGCCTACGGTCGATCAGCTTCCGCCCGCCACCCGCGCTGCCCTGCGGACACTGGTGGAGGGACTGCGCGGGCTGGCCGCGACCGCCCACGCGCAGGAGACCATCGAGGGTCTCAAGGTGGAAATTGCCGGGCTGGGGGCGGCGAGCGCTTCCGTGGTGCGGATCGGATTCGGCGGCGAAGCGCCCACCGCCCTGCTGCGCGTCTGGTTCGATATCGGGGTGGATGGGCTTGCCTTGCACGGTGTCCCGCCCGACGCCGCGAAGCTGGTGCCTCGCCAGATCACGTTCCGCCCTAGTATAGCCGGCGTGCCGACGGACGCACTGACCAAGCTGGCCGTGGCGGCAACCCGCCCGGGCACCGAGCCGAATCGGCTCGACCCCGAGATCGCGGCGCTGTTCGCCCAGGGCAGCGTGACGCTGGGGCTGGAGGCGTTGGCCTTCACAATCGGACCGGCGCAGTTTCAGGGCGCCGGCAGCCTGCAGATGATCTCGGAAACCGAGATGGAGGGTCAGGCCCGGCTGACCGCAACCGGCTTCGATGCGCTGATGGACGTGGTGCGCGGCAATCCCGATATGCAACAGGCACTGCCGGTGCTGGTCCTGGCGCGGGGCTTGGCGCGTACCGATGGCGATCGGCTGGTGTGGGATCTCGCCTCCACCCGGACCGGCGGCATCACGCTGAACGGGGTTGATGTGTCGGCGCTGATGGGGGCGGCCAACCACGGGCACAAGCAGCCCCGGTAAGCACCGGCACGAGCATTCCGCGTCCGGCCGATCCGGCGGACACGCACGAAGGCGGCAAATGGGCGTTCTGATCTTCCTGGCGGTCCTGGTGGTCATCATGGTGGCGATCATCGCGCGCGGGATGCGCACGGTGCCGCAAGGTTCTCAATGGACGGTCGAGCGATTCGGACGCTACCGCGTGACGCTGTTGCCCGGGCTGCGCCTGATCAACCCGTTCATCGATCGGATCGGACGCCGCATCAATGTCCAGGAAACCGTGCTGGAGGTGCCGGCGCAGAACGTGATCACCAAGGACAATGCATCAGTGATCGTGGACGGGATCGTGTTCTACCAGGTCATCGACGCCAGTCGCGCCGCCTATGAGGTGAAGAATCTGCAAAACGCGGTGACCAACCTTTGCATGACCAATATCCGTACCGCGATCGGCGCGCTCGATCTGGACGAAACCTTGTCGCACCGCGATGAGATCAACGAGCGGCTGCTGCACGTGCTGGATGCCGCGACCGAGCCCTGGGGCACCAAGATCACCCGCGTGGAGCTCAAGGATGTCCGCCCGCCGGAGGATGTGCAGATCTCCATGGCCAAGCAGCTTACGGCGGATCGGGAACGGCGTGCGGCCGTGCTGCGCGCCGAGGGAGTCAAGCAGGCGGCAATCCTGGAAGCCGAAGGCGCCAAGCAGGCGCAAATACTCGCCGCGGAGGGGCGGCTGGCGGCCGCGCAGCGCGACGCCGAAGCACGCGAGCGGCTGGCCCAGGCAGAAGCCAAGGCCACCAGTTTCGTTTCGCAAGCCGTTGCCGGCGGCAACGTGCAGGCGCTGAACTATTTCATCGCCCAAAAATACGTGGAGGCACTGACCCAGATCGGCCAATCCCCCAATTCGCGGCTGGTGCTGCTGCCGACCGACATGTCCGGCCTCGTCGGCACCATTGCCGGCATCGCCGAGCTGGCCAAACGGGCCGGCGACGCGGCGCGCGACAGCGGCGGGTGAACCGATGATACATTGGTGGATCTGGGCAATCATCGCGGCACTCGGCGCGCTGGCTGAAATGCACTGGCCGGGCGGATATCTGATCTGGATTGCCGGCGGCGCGGCGGTCACGGCCATCGTGTCGGCCGCGGCACGAATGTCGCTCGAGGTGCAGCTCGCGCTGTTCGTTGTTACCTCGGCGCTGAGCTGCTTGTGCGGGTATTTCGCCTATCGTGGCAACTGGAGGGTAACCGGCCACAACGCTCTCTTGAACGAGCGCGCCGCGACGCTGGTCGGAACGCACGGCGTGGTGAACGAAGCGATTGCACATGGAACCGGCAAGGTCCGGGTGGGCAATTCCGTGTGGCTCGCTGAAGGACCGGATCTGCCGGTGGGAACACCGGTCATCATCCGCTCGGTGGCGGGGATGCGTCTGTGCGTCGAGTCCGACCAGGTTAGAGCATGATTCACGCTTTCCGACGATCCCGCCTCAAGCGATCACGCGCTAACGCACCAGCCGATACAGCGTGACCTCCCGTTCCGTGCGATCCTCCAGTTCCAGAGTGGTCGGGACGGTGTAGCGCGCGAACGCAGCCAATCCCGTAGTGGGCAGATAGGCGCGGCCGGGATCGGCGATCCACACCTCCGCGGACGTCGCCATATGCCGCAGCCACGGCATCAGCCGCGCGGTCATCGGCGCCTCGTAGCAGACATCGCCGGCCAGGATGAGATCCCACCGGCATTCCGCGCCGATCATATCGCCGGCGAAAGCGGCGATTCTGACGCTGTTGGCGGCGGCGTTGAGGCGGATGGCGGCAATCGCCAGCGGGTCGATGTCGGCGGCTTCCGCGATGGCGCCGACACGGGCGCCGGCGATCGCCGCAACACCGCAGCCGGCGGCGAAGTCCAGCACCCGACGGCCGCGGATCGTTGCCGAGTGATCCAAAATGTAGCGCGCCAGCGCCTGGCCGCCGGGCCACGCGAAAGCCCAGAAAGGAGGCGGGATGTTGCGGGCCGCCAGCCACTCCTCGGTCGCCTGCCAGATGGGCGTGACCAGGCTGCTGAGGTGCAGCGTCAGTTCAGGCAACAATGCCGGGGTTTCCGGCACGGTGTGGGCGCGAACAAATGCTTCCGGTTCCGTCGGATAGGGCAATGCCTCATGCACCGTAGCCGCACCGGTCGTTGCGCGTCATAGCGGCGGCCGGAACGAGGTCGCGTCGCGCGAACTGTCGGTGGATTCCCGCTTTCGCGCGCTTTCGCGGGAGTGACGAGGAAGCGGGCGGGAATGACGGGGGAGCGGTTGGTGTCACACGGCGGAATACGGCTCGACCACGACCCAACGGGTCGCGATTTGCCCGTCCCTGGCGAGCTGGATTTCCACCTGCCGTCCGACGGGTCCGGCATCCAGCAGCGATCGCAGCGTGCCAGGACCGTTCACCGGCGTGCCGTCGATCGCCAGCAGCACATCTCCAGGCTGGACGCCGGCTCGTTCAGCCGGGCCGCGCGGGGTCAGGCCGAGCACCAGCCGCCCCCTGGTCTGGCCGGTCGCCGCGCGCAGTTCCCGGACCAGGGTGACGGGCTGCAGGGCGGCGCCGATCCAGCCGCGCGCGGGTGCCATGCCGGGCGGAGCACTGCCAGCCAGCGCCACGATAGTGCTGTAAGAAACGATTGCCGGGAGCCCATCGGCATCGGCGACACAGAGACCGAGAACCGCCCCGGCGCCGTCCAGCACCAGGCTGCCGTCGATCACCGATCCGGGCGGGCAGTCCAGCAAGGCCTTGCCCTGTTCGCCAAGGCTATGGATCGCGCCCAGTCGGGCGGTGGGTGTTGCGTCTGCCTTGGCGCCGACGACCACCACCAGGGCACCGACCTGCGGCGGCGCCGCCGGCCGGAGGGCAGCCGCCACGGTCATTCCCGGAATCCGCAGCGCGGCGATCGGGACGCCGGGCTCTCGCCGCAGCAGCGACCCGCTTACGGCCGCTCCGCCCGGCAGCACGATCTCGAGGACGTCCTGGCGCGGCAGTTCCAATTCAGTGGTGACCACCAGGTCAGGCGGCCAGCCGATCCCGCTGACATGCCCACCGGCTGTGACGCTGATCGCGGCGAGCATCGGCGCCACGCGCGATACCTGGTCCGCGATCGCTTCGGAAAGGCCGGACAGACCGAACTCGAATCCCACGCACACGCTCCGTTGCCGCGTATGGACTCCAAGGTGACATGCAGATGAAGATCCAGCAACAGAATGGCAAGACCACGTTAAATTATGGTTGAGGGGCTCGCGGAACTTTCACCCGAGGTTGCATGCTGGGTCGCCAGATAATCGCGATACTGCTTACGCAGCGCCATTTTCTGCAACTTCCCGGTGGCGGTGTGGGGCAGGTCCGGCAACACCAGGACCGCGTCCGGCAGCCACCATTTCGGCACCTTGCCTTCGTATATTGCCAGAACCGAAGCCGGATCGATGCTGTGTCCCTGGCGCGCCACGAGCAGCAACAACGGCCGCTCGTCCCATTTCGGATGCCGCGCGGCGACCACCGCCGCCTCGGCCACGTCGGGGTGCGAGACCGCGATATTCTCCAGCGTGATGGAGCTGATCCACTCGCCGCCCGACTTGATCACGTCCTTCGAGCGGTCGGTGATCCCGACGAATCCCTCCGGATCGATGGTGGCGACGTCCCCGGTGGCGAACCAGCCCTGGGCGTCGAGCGCGCTGCCGGGCGGCGTGCCGAAATAGGCGCTGCACACCCAGGGGCCGCGCACCATCAGGTCGCCGAATTGAACCCCGTCCCACGGCAGCTCTCGCGCCTCCGCGACGATCCGCATGTCGAGCCCGCACAGCGCCCGCCCCTGCTTGAGGCCGAGTCGCACCCGCCCGGCCTCGTCCAGCCCAGCGTGCGCCGGCTTTGGCCGATTATAGGTGCCGACCGGGGACAGCTCGGTCATGCCCCAGCCTTGCTCCACGCTGACGCCGTATTGCTTGCCGAACGCCTCGATCAGCAGCGCCGGGCAGGCGGACCCGCCGGTCATGATCCGCCGCGTGGTGGCGAGAGGCTGACCGCTGTCGCGCAGATGCGCGAGCAGTCCCATCCAGACGGTCGGCACGCCGGCCGCCATGGTAACACGTTCGTCATTCATCAGCGCCGCCAGGCTGGCGCCGTCCAGGTGTCGGCCCGGCAGCACCAACGCCGCGCCCGCCATCGCCGCGGCATAAGGAATGCCCCAGGCGTTGACGTGGAACATCGGGACCACCGGCAGCACGCGATCGACCGCGCGCAGCGCCAGTGCGTCGGCCATGTTGATCGCGTAGCCATGTAGCACCGTGCTGCGGTGACTGTACAGCACGCCTTTCGGCCGCCCGGTGGTGCCGGAGGTGTAACAGAGCGAGGATGCGGTGGTTTCGTCGAAATCCGGCCACTCATAATCGTCGTCGGCTGCCGCCGTCAGTTCATCGTAACAGAGCATCTGCATGCCGGCGGGCAACGGGATCTCCGGCATATTCGCCGGGTCCGTGAGCATAACAATGGCGCGCACATGTCCGGCGAGGTGCGGTGCGAGGGTGCGCAGCAGATCGGCAAAGGTGGTATCGACGAACAGCACCCGGTCGGCGGCATCGTTTATGATGTAAGCAATGTCATCAGGCGTGCAGCCGCGGATTGATGGTGTGGCAGATTGCCTGCATGCCTGGGGCTGCGTAGTAGATCTCCAGATGGCGGTGGCCGTTCCAGGCCAGCGTGCCGACGCGGTCGTGCGGCCGGATGCCGAGCGCCAGTAACGCGCGGGCCAGGCGGCGCGCACTGCGTTCCAGCCCGGCCCAGGTGGCGCGGTGAAGGGTGCCGTCGGTGGTCTTCGATACGATCTCGGTGCCGCCGTGATGCCGCGCGGCATGGCGCAGCAGCGACGAGATCATCAGCGGTTGCTGCTGCATCAGGCCGTGCATGGACGGAACCTCCCGGTATTTTCCGTCACTCTGGCGCGGCTTCTGCGGTGGGTCCAGCCGTGCTTTGATGGCGCGCCATGGTGGTGGAGAACGGTGATGGAGCCTCGTCTTGCCTTGATCGTCGGTGCTGGTGCGGGCTTGTCCGCCTCGCTGGCGCGGCTGTTCGCGCGCCACAACCTGCAAGTCGCGCTGGCGGCCCGCAATCCCGACAAGCTCGCCGCGTTGTGCGCGGAAACCGGGGCCGCGTCGTTCGCCTGCGAAACGGCGGAGCCGGAGGAAGTGGCGGGGCTGTTCGACGCGGTGGTGGCCTCGCTGGGGGAGCCTGACGTGGTGGTGTACAACGCCAGCGGGCGGGCGCGCGGGCCGATCACTACGCTGGTGCCGGAGGAAGTGGCGCGCGCCATCGCGGTCAGCGCCTATGGCGGGTTCCTGGTGGCGCAGCAGGCGGCACGCCTGATGCTGCCGAAGCAGCAGGGGGCGATCCTGTTCACCGGCGCGTCGGCGTCGGTAAAGGGGTATGCGCAATCGTCGTCATTCGCGATGGGCAAGTTCGCGCTGCGCGGGCTGGCGCAGAGCCTGGCGCGCGAGTTGTCGCCGCAGGGCATCCACGTGGCGCATTTCGTGATCGACGGCATGATCCGCAACCCGGGGCGTGCGGAGCCCGCCGACCAGCCGGATTCGATGCTGGACCCGGACGCGATCGCCGCCACCTACTGGCAGGTGCTGACCCAGCCACGCAGCGCGTGGACCTGGGAGGTGGAGCTGCGGCCGTGGGTGGAACGGTTCTGAGATAGGTTCATTGGTAATCACCGTCCCGTGGCGCTGGGCCGCCTTGCCGCGCGGGTTGCCCGCTTGCCGCACGCACGGCACAATTCCGCGATGACCCACCAGTTCCAGGAGGAAATCCATGCTGTATGAGCTGCGCGTCTATGAGTGCCCGCCGGGCCGCCTGCCCGACCTGCTCAAGCGGTTCGACACCATCACGCTGAAGCTGTGGGATAAGCACGGCATTCGTCAGGCAGGGTTTTGGACCACCGTGATCGGCGAGTTCGAACCAGACGCTGCATTACCTGCTGGCGTGGGAATCGCTGGCCGAGCGCGAGCAGAAATGGGGCGCGTTCCAGACTGATCGCGACTGGCTGGCCGCACGCGCGCAAACCGAGGCGAACGGCGCAATTGTCGCGAAGGTAACCAACTCGATCCTGGCGCCTACCTCGTTCTCGTCGGTGAAATAGCCGCTGCCGCCTGCCACATCGCCGGAGGCTTCAGCCGCCCGGCGGGTGCGGCAACTCGATCCGCACCTGGATCGCCAACGTCACCTCGTCAGAGATGAACAGAGGTTGCGCCACCATGCCGAAATCCGACCGTTTCAGGTGGCCGGTGATCTCGAACTCCGCCGTCTCGACATGGCGCTCCCGATCGAGCTGACGGCCCAGCAGCACTGCATCCAGTTGCTGCGGGCGCTCGACACCGCGCACCCGCAGCACGCCGCTGATCGCGTAGTGGCGCGCGTCCCGCGCAACGACGGAACGACTGGCGTATGAAATCACCGGATAGGCTGCGACATTGAAGAAATTCGGACCCCGCAGCATGGCCGCCCCCAGGTTCCACGCCATGTCCAACGACGCGGCATCGATGTCCATGCTGAACCTGGTCCGGCCCGGGTGATCCGGATCCAGTGCCAGCATGCCGGTGAAACGATCGAAGCGTCCGTGCGAGGAAAACAACCCCAGGTGATCGACTGAAAAGCCGATCGAGCCGTAGCGCTGGTCGATCGTATACACAAAGTCTGTCCGGGCCGGCGATGCCACGGTCAGCGCCGTCAGCCCAAACAGCAGCACGCCGTGGGCCAAGGAAGATGTCAGCGGGAGCAGCGTCATCGTCACGTCCGGATACCGCCACGCGACGACAGACGTGGCTGAAGGCCGATCTATTCCGCTGCGAGATATCATACCGGCCGTTCGAGAGGTGGCTCTTGTTCGTCAGCCTCGCGCAGGCGGGGAACCGGAATGACGGGGAACGGCAGTGGGTCTGCCTTCAGGAAGGTTGGTATCAACCGGTATTGAGCGCCGCGCGGACATCGCCGGCGATGCCGTCCAGCTCCGAGTTCGGCATGGCGCCGACAACGGCGTAGCCCATTCCATTGTCGATCCAGGCACAGCCGTTCATATGGCCCTGGCTGATGTCCTTGGGCAACGCGCGCAGTGTCGGCGCCATCGGGCGGAACAACAACGACACGCGCTGACCGCCGGCGTTCTCGTACATGAAAAGCGCCGCGGCATTGCCATGTTCGGTCGCCAGCAGCCGGCCCCCGATCAGGTGATAGCCGCTCGCCGACAGGTCGGGAGGCGCGACCGTGCGTTCCAGCCGGTTGGACAGCCACTGGTGAAGCAGCGCGGGTTCGTTGGCGCCAACTTCGATCGGATGGCGGCGGTCCGCCGCGTACACCGTATGGCTGCTGAACGCCTCCTGCTCCAAGCGCCGCCATGGCCAGGGTACCGCGTCCCGACGGCGCATGCAGAGCCCACCCCGCCGAGCCGCCGAGCACCAAGCCCAGCACGAGCCCCGCGGCGATCCGCCAGTTCGGGAAACGCGAGCGCCGCCGCTCACGCAGGATGCTGGTGAGCAGCAGCCGCGACGGCAACGGCTCGTCCGCGCCGGCAAACGCGGCCCGCAGCGCTGCGCGCTGTTGCTGATACGCCGCGACACGCCGCGCAGCCTCGGTGTCGGTGCTCAGGTGACGCTCGACAGCATCGCGCCGCGCCACGGTAAGCTGCCCGTCAACGTAAGCGTGCAGATCGTCCTCTTCGATGGGCAGCGGGTCGGCGCCGCTCATTTGACCCTCCTGAGCGCAGTCGGCGCTTCGCCTTCCATCAGCCCGCGCAACCGGTCCCGCGCGCGCGACAGGCGGGACATCACGGTGCCGATCGGAATATCCAGCACCCGCGCAACCTCGGCGTAGGATAAGTCTTCAACCGTGACGAGCAGCAGCACGCTGCGCTGCTCCTCGCTTAACGCATGCAGGGCGCGCAACAGGTCGCGTCCCAGCATGTGCCCGTCCTGAGTTGCCGGCATGCCGAACCTGTCGTCGCCTGCTTCGTCAAGTGAGACCAACTGACCACGACGTTTATTCCGCCGCACACGGCTGATGAACAGATTATGCATGATAGCAAACAGCCACGCCCGCAGATCGCCATCCTCCCGGCGGGTATGGAGCTGGTCCAGCGCCCGCACGAGGCAATCATGCACCAGGTCATCGACTTCGTCGCGGTCACGCAGCAACGCGCGCGCGTAGCGCCGAAGCGACGGAATGCACGCCTCCATGCTCGCCATCACCCCTACCATGCTGGCTGCCGCCCGCCCCCGACCGGCCAGTGCATTGACGAACCCGGCGCCGGTTTATTCCCGCCGCCGGCAATATTTCGCCGCCGCTGACGGGCGGAATAATTCGCCAGCCCCCGCGTCTTTCCCGAATGTGGCGGTCTGACCGGGACGTCACCAAACAAGCCTTCGGGCATGATCGCACTCCTTGGCGTGTGACATCGACGCGGGACCGGGCACAGCCCATCCCAAGTCTCAGCCTGGCTCTCCGCCGCGCACCCTCCCCCAGCCCGCGCGGCGGAGAGTTGTTTTCCCGCACTATCTACCGGGGATAAAGCCCGACTGGGGGATCGCCAAGGCTATCACCGCGGTGTTGCGGTGCGTCCGGGCGATCACGTCGCGTGGCGTGGCGTGCAGCCCGCGTGGCGTTGCGTGGCCGCGTCGCACCAGCTTCATCGTGTAGATACTCTCCAGCGGCAGCATCCGGCGCCCGCCGAGGCTGAGTGCAGTTGCCTTAACGAGGTGGATCGGGCGCGTCCAGCCCATCAAACACCGGTTTCAATTTTGCGTCCCATGATCCGGTGGTCCGTTACGCTGGACTAAGGCAAACCCGCCGAGGGGATCCCAGGACTCGATGCTATTTCGAGTGATACCGGACGTTCGAGAGGCTGACTCTTCCTTGTCATGCACGCGCAGGCGGGCATGCGAGGATGACGGGAGCCAAGGTTCTTGAGCCTGGCCGAGCCATTGTTGTTGCGGTCAGAACCGCCGCTCGAACACCGTTACGACGTCACCCGGCTGCAATGGCGTAGCTCGCCCGACGCGCCATTCGTTCGCGCGGCCGTTTTCGTTCCGTACCACGGATGCCCGATCCTCCACCGCGCGGTAGGTAAAGCCGCCGGCAAGGGCCACCGCGCTCAACAGTGTCATGCCCGGCTGATAAGGGAATTCGCCCGCCTTGTTGACCTCGCCGAGAACGAAAATCGGTCGGTACTGGATCACTTCAACCGAAACCGATGGTGCCACGACCAGCCCTTTGCCGATCAGCGCCCGGCGCATGGATTCGCCCAACGCCGCCGGGGTTTGCCCGGCCGCCGGGAGGCTGCCCAGCATCGGCACCGCGATCCGTCCCGCATCGTCGATGCGAAACTCCCCGGTCAGCGCATCTTCGCCGACCGTGATGATGCGCACCTGATCGCCGGATCCAAGCCGGTAGGCGCCCGCCGGAGCCGGCGGCAAAGGCGGCAGTCCACGGCCAGGTGCGCAGGCGGACAGCAGACTTAGCGTCAGCGCGGCGCAGATGCAGCGTCGGATCATCCTCATGGCTGCCAACTTGCCGCATACAGTTGTCCGAAGAGTTAACGCACACGCATTAGCGTTCTCTTAGGGTCCGTCCCTGATGATTGCATCGGCGACCGCCTGATCAAAACGATCACGGAGCCGGCCCGCGTTGCGGGTGATGGGGATCCGTTGATGCTCGAAACGCCCGCCGGCCCCGCGCATGCGCCGCCATTCCGCGGGGCGGAGCGCGAGTCCGGCGGTCCCCTCGAACCCGCCGCTGGGCTGACCGGTCGCGCGCTGATCGCCATTCTGCGTCGCCGCAAGCTGCCGCTGCTGGCGTGCGCGCTGCTCATCCCGGCGCTGGCGCTGACCGCGCTCAAGCGCGTGACGCCCCGCTATACCGCGGTGGGCACGCTGATCTACGAGCCCAACCGTTTCAAACCACCCGAGCTGCAAAGTATCCTGCAGGTCGATCCGATCACCGAAGCGGTCATGTCGAGCCAGGCCGAAGTGCTGGGCGGTCTGCGCGTGATCGAGCCGGTGGCGCACCAGCTCGATCTGTTCACCGATCCGGAGTTCAATCCCGCGCTGCGCGCGCCGTCCTGGATGGGGCTGGCGCTGGCCACCTTGCACGGACTGCTGCACCCGCAACCTTCTCCGGATGCTGCAAGGCCCGGGCCGCCGCCGACCTCGCCGGCAAATGCGGTGCTGCTCAATGTGCAGCAGGCGCTCGACGTGCATCCGGTGAACGCCTCGCACGTCCTGCAAGTTTCGTTCACCGCCGAAAATCCGGTCCTGGCGGCGGCGGTGGTGAACAATCTGATGGATACGTACATCAAATCCCAGCTCGCGACGAAGCTGAGCGCGGTCGATAAGGCGCGAACCTGGCTGGAAGAGCGCGCCGTCGAGCTGCGAACGCAGGTGCGCACGGCGGAAGACCGCATCGCCGCCTATCGTGCGCGGGCGGGACTGGTGCGCGGTGTGCACGCCGGTCTCGATACCGAGCAGGGCAGCCAGCTCACCGAGGATCTGGCGCGCGCCCGCGCCGATCTCGCCAGCGCCGAGGGCCGTCAGGATGCGGCCCGCAATCACGCCGGCGCCGCCACCCTCGCCGGGGTAGCGCCCAGCGTGGTGCAGTTGCGCCAGCAGACCTCCGCGCTGGCCGCCCAGCTTCAATCACTGAACGCGCGGCTCGGTCCCAATCATCCGGACGTGGTTGCGTTGCGCCGGGAGATCGAGCAGAGCCAGCGCGACACCGCCGCGGAAACCGCGCGCGTGGTAGCGGCGACCGAGGCGGAGGTGCGCGCCGCGCGTGACCGCGTCGCCGCATTGGAAGCCGATCTGACGGCGTCGCAGTCGCGGGTCGATCGTAACGAGCAGGCGCAGATTCCGCTCAATGCATTGGAGCGTGACGCCGATGCGTCGCGCACGCTGCTCGCCGCGGTGCTCGCGCGCATCCAGGAGACCGCCCAGCGCGCGGCGGTGGAAACCGTCGATGCGCGCGAGGTCTCGCTGGCTCTGCCGCCCGAATCGCCGAGCTACCCGCGCACGGGACCGATGCTCGCGGCGGCACTGATGTTCGGCTTACTGTTCGGGCTGTTCGTGGTCTATGTGCAGGAACTGGCCGACACCAGCCTGCGCAGCGGCGAGGAAGTGCGGGCGCTTGGGTCTGCCCTGCCTCGCGCTGATCCCGGAGATGCGGCGTCGCCGCATCGGTCGATTGCGCGTCGAGGATTACGCAGCCCTGAAGCCGCTCAGCAGTTTCGCCGAGCAGGTGCGTGGCCTGCGCGCCAGCCTATGGCGCGGCGGGGCCACCCGGCCTGGCGTGGTCGCCATCACGGCTGCACGCCAGGCCGAAGGTAAGACCACCCTTGCACTCTCGCTCGCCCGCGTCACCGCCATGTCCGGCGAACGCGTGCTGCTGCTGGATTGCGACCTGCGTCGCCCGGCGCTGGCACGCCTTCTGGGGGCGGAAGGGCAGCCGGGCCTGGCGGAATGCCTGATCGGCACCGCCGCGCTGGAGCATGTCATCAGGAAGGACCCGTTAACCTCAATGGCTTACATCCCGGCAGGCTCGGCTGGGGCCGACGCGGCCGGCCTGTTCATGTCGGATGCCATGGCCCGCGCCTTGCAGACATTACGGCAGGAGTACGATCTGGTGCTGATGGATGCCCCGCCGGCGCTCGCCGTCAGCGACACGCGCCTGATCGCGCGACTGGCCGATGCCACGCTGTTCTGTGCCCGCTGGCAGCGTACCCGGCGGGAGATCGCGCGCAACGCCATCGAGCTGCTGGACGAATCACAGGCCAGCATCGTCGGGCTGGTGCTGACCCGTGTCGATGCACGCGCGCATGGCCGGTCCGGTTACGCGGACGCGGAAGCCTGTCCAGTGCGCAACCCACGCTATTTCCTGGACTGATAGAAATGATCGTCGCCGGCTCCGTCGCGCTCGCCGCCCTGCTGCTGCTCTGGCCGGCGCTGGTGAATGGCTACCCGCTGGTGTTCTCCGACACCGGCACATACCTGTCGCAGGCCATCCATCATTATCTCGGTTGGGATCGGCCGATCTTCTACAGCCTGTTCCTGCTGCCGCTGCACATGCGGCTCACGACATGGCCGGTGATCTGCGTGCAGGCTTTGCTGGCCGCGCACATGCTGCACCTGGTGCGGCGCACGCTGCGCCCGGAGCTGCCGGCCTGGTCGGTCGTGCCGATTGCCGGGCTGCTGGCATTCGCCTCGCCGCTGCCGTTCGTGGCCGCGGAGCTGATGCCGGACCTGTTCACCTCGCTGCTGGTGCTGTGCCTGGCGCTGCTGATCTTCGTGCCGGATCGGCTGAGCGGGCGGGAACGGCTCTGGCTGCTCGGCCTGGGCGTGTTCACGATGACCGCGCACCTGTCCAGCCTGCCGCTGGCGCTGGGATTGCTCGGGCTGCTGATCCCGTTGCGACGGCGGTTGGGCGCATCTGAGCCATTGGGGCGCCGTGGCCTTGGCCAGTTGGTCGCGGCACCGATCCTTGCCGCGGCGGCGATGATGGCGGTGAACGTCGCCGGGTATCGGGAGACCTCGGTGGCGCCGTTCGGCAATATCTTCGTGCTGGCCCGGGTGCTGTACGATGGGCCCGGCCTGCGCGTGCTGGCGCGCGATTGTCCGCACGTCGGTTGGCGACTGTGCGACTATGTCGGCCAGTTCCCCCCGACCGCCGACGACTTTCTGTGGCGGGCGGACAGTCCCTTGTACCGGGCCGGGGGCGCCAAGCTGATCAGCACCGAGGCGGACGCGATCATTGCCGCGGCGGTGCGCGCCGAGCCGGTGCGTGAACTGGACGCGGTGCTGAAGAATGGCGCAAGGCAACTTGCCCTGTTCTCCACCGGCGACGGGTTGCAGCCCTGGCCGGTCTCCGTGACCCCTTGGATCGAGCGCGATTTTCCGGCGTTCGAGCGGGCCGAGTACGAACAGGCGCGACAGACCGAAGGGCGCAAGATCTTGCCGGATTGGATGCCGGCGGTGCATGCGGCGGTTGGCGTCACCGGGCTGATCGTGTGCCTGGGGCTGCTGCCAGGGGCGTTGCGGCGCCGGCAACCGGTCGCCGGGTTTGTCCTGGCAATGGTGCTGGCCTTGCTCGGTAACGCGCTGATTACGGGTGGGCTGTCCGGTCCACACGACAGGTATCAAAGCCGCCTGATGTGGCTGCCGGCGCTGATCGGTGTGCTGGCGCTGCCACCGTTCGCCATGCGTCCGCTGGGTGCGCGCATCACTGCGTCATGGCGGCAGCGCAGCACTCCGTCATGGCCGGGGTTATCGCGGTCACTCGGGCCGATCGCCGGTGGAGTCGGCGGGCTGACCATGACGGGTGAACTAATATCAGATCGCACTGAGGGTGACCTACGTTGGTCATTCCCGCGAAAGCGGGAATCCAGACAAACCCTCGGAATTTCGCGGGCATGACGGATCTAGAGTCTTCGTCAACGCGGTCACGCATAAGGCATCCGGAAGCAGGGTACACCGCGCTTCGACGAGTCAGCGCCAAAAGCGACTAGCGCACGATGAGCGGCCGACCCGCCCGCGACGTTTTCTGGTCGGCTGTAGAGGCGACGGCCTCCGCCGGGTTCTCGCTTGTATCCGCGCTCGTGGTCGCGCGCATCATTGGACCGACGGAACTCGGCGTCGGCGCCGCCGTGGTTGCCGTGAACGTGCTGCTGTGGGTCGGTGTCAACGCGCTCTTCGCCGATGCAATGGTGCAGCGTACTACGCTCGATGAAACGGCGGCTGCCAGCGCGTTCTGGGCATCGTCATTGGTCGGCGCCGGCGCGGGGCTGGTACAAGCCGCGAGCGGATGGCCACTCGCATGGGTGATAGGCGATCCACGGCTGATCGGCATGTCGGTTCTGCTGGCCACGACGCTTCCGCTGGTCGGGGCAGCCGGAGCGGTGCAGGGCCGCCTCACGCGTCGCCGCGGTTACCGGCTGCTGGCATGCCGCGCCTTGCTCGGACAAGGCGCCGGTACAGCGGTGGGGATCGGCTGTGCGATGGCGGGCGCGGGCGCCTGGGGCATGGCTGCGCAACAGGCCACCACTTCGGTTGCGGGAGCGCTGACATTGCTGCTCGGCGGCGGATGGCGTCCCGGTCTGGTATGCCGCTGGGCGCCGGTGTGGGACATGTTGCGGCTCGGGGCGCCATTGACCGCGAGCACGCTTGTGCAAAGTGGGCGGTATCGGCTGTTCGCGCTGTTGATCGGTGGCACCGCCGGAACCACCGCCCTCGGCGAGGTGCATCTTGCATTCCGTCTCGTGGACACGGTTCGGGAACTGGCTTTTACCGCGCTGTGGCGGCTGATGCTGCCGGGGATGGCGGAAAAACAGCATGACACAGCGGCACTGCGGTACAGCGTGGACCGCTGGCTGCGCACTGCCGGCATGGTGGTGTTTCCGGTGTTCGCGGCGATGGCGGTGACGGTGCAACCGCTTACGCACTGGCTGCTCGGCTCGGCCTGGGCCGGCTCCGCGCAAGCCGCGCTGCCGCTGATTGCGCTGTCCGCGTGGCTGTTCCTCGGCTATCCGGCCGGGGTGGCGGCGGTTGCGCGCGCGGCCCCACAATATGCCTTGCAGGGAAACCTTATCGGTTGCGCTGTTCTGGTCTGCGCGGTAGCCGCCCTGCGGCCCGAATCCGCCACCACCGCCGCACTGGTCTGGCTCGGCGCGCAGGCGGTCGGAACACCGTACATGCTGCATAGAAACGCCCACGTGCTGGGTGCCAGCGCGGCGCAGTGCATGGCGGCTGGGTTCCCGCCGCTTGCCCTGGCGGCCTCGGTTGGATGTGGTGCGCTGCTGGCGACCAGCCTTGTCGGCGTGGCAACGCCTTTCCTGCTGTTGATTACACGAGGAACCTGCTATCTGGCGCTGTTTGTTGCTTCTGCAACGGCCTTGCGACTGTCTGCCACCCGATGGTCCTTGTGGCCGGACTTTTTCCGGCCGCCTGTAGCTTTGCTGGTGTCGGCGAAGGAAAATCGCGAATAATACCGGCGGCCCCGATTACTGACCGATCAGTACTGCGCCCCCTCCCCTAGCCCCTCCCGCAAGGGGGCCCCTTGCCGGAGGGCGCGCGGGCCTGGGTCGAGAGCATGGTGCCACGGCTCGGCTATCGCCGCGTCGCCTGGGACAGTTAAATGCACGTTCTCGTACTGTCCCGTTGACGTGGACCGGCGCGCTGGGCAGACAGGCGGCGTTACGTCGTCGAGAGGGATTCGGGCATGCGCGCTATCTGTGCCTTGCTGCTGCTCGGTCTGTCAGCCGGATGCGCGGCCGCGCAGGCTCCGCCGAACTACGTGGTGTTCTTTCAGGAATGGTCGGCGGCGCTGGATGGTCCGGCCGATAGCGTAATCGGCCATGCCGTGGCCTGGGCGAAGACGCATCCGGACATGACGATCCAGGTCACCGGCTTTGCCGACCCGGTCGGCAGTCGCAAGGCCAATATCCTGATTTCGGAATTGCGCGCCCAGGTGGTAGTGGACCAGCTCGCTACCGACGGCATTGACCCGTCACGCATCAGCCAGGTGGGGGAGGGTTCCGTGCAGCCTGCCCTTTCCAGGCAGGAAAGCCGCCGGGTACAGGTCAGCTTCCGCCCGCGCTGAGCGGATGAACCATATCGCCGGGCGTGCCGACGCGCTCGAGGTTCTGCGCCGGGTCTTCGGTTTCCAGGAATTCCGTGGGCTGCAACAGCCGGTCGTGGACCATGTGCTGGCCGGCGGCGACGCCTTGGTGCTGATGCCCACGGGTGGCGGCAAGAGTGTCTGCTATCAGCTTCCGGCGCTGTGCCGTCCCGGCACGGCCATCGTGGTGTCGCCGCTGATCGCGCTGATGGATGATCAGGTGGCGGCGCTGCGCCAGCTCGGCGTCGCAGCGGCGGCGCTGCATTCGGAACTCGATCCGGCGGAGGCGCGCAGTGCGACGCGCGACCTGATCGAAGGCGAGCTCGACCTGCTCTATGTGTCGCCGGAACGGCTGCTGGGTAACGGCACGATGGACCGGCTGGCGCGCATCGGGCTGTCGCTGATCGCTATCGACGAAGCGCACTGCGTCTCGCAATGGGGACACGAGTTCCGTCCCGAATATCGCGGCCTGGCCTGCCTGCCGGAGCGCTTTCCCGGCGTGCCACGGCTGGCTCTGACCGCAACGGCCGATCCGCGCACGCGCACCGACATCCTCGGCGCGCTCGGCATGGAAAATGCCGCCCTGTTCGTGGCCAGCTTCCATCGCCCGAACCTGCACCTCGCTCGCCGAACCCAAGATCGGTGAGACCGGGCAGCTTCTCGATCTGCTGGGCCGCCATCCGGACGGATGCGGCATCGTCTATTGCGGGTCTCGCAACAAAACCGAGCGTGTCGCCGAACGCCTGCGCGCGAAAGGCTGGCCCGCGGTGGCGTTCCATGCCGGCCTCGATCCCGAGCACAAGCGTGCCGCCCTCGCCCGCTTCCGTTCCGGTGAGCCGCTGATTGTGATTGCAACCATCGCCTTTGGCATGGGGATCGACCGGCCGGACGTGCGCTTCGTCGCGCATCTCGATATGCCCGACAGCCCGGAAGCGTGGTACCAGCAAATCGGCCGGGCGGGGCGGGACGGCGAGCCGGCGGAGACCCTGCTGCTGTATGGCGGCGAGGACATCGCCCGCGCGCGGCACTGGCTGGCGCAGTCGGCTGCGCCCGAGGCGCAGAAACGCGTCATGCGGTCGCGGCTGGAATCGATGATTGCGCAGACCGAGACGGTCGGCTGCCGCACCCGCGCGCTGCTGGCCTGCTTCGGCGAGGACTTTTCGCATCCGTGCGGGCACTGCGACAATTGCGTGGCGCCGCCATCGACCATGGATTGCAGCACCGAGGCACAGAAACTGCTGTCGGCGGTATACCGTACCGGGCAGATATTCGGTGCCTTGCACGTCATCGCGGTCCTGCGCGGCGAAGCCACCGAAGCGGTGCGCCGTCACCGCCACGACAGCCTGCCCACGTTCGGCGTCGGCGCGGCGCGCTCCATCGAGTTCTGGCGCGGGCTGGTCCGCCAACTGATCGCTGCCGGCGCGCTCGACGTGGATACCGCCGGGCATGGCGGACTGTTCCTGGTGGAGGACAAAGCCCGCCCGATCCTGCGTGGCGAAACCGCCGTCATGGTCCGCGGCGATCCGGATGCACCGCGGCGTCCGCGCCGACCCGCCCCCGCAATGCCGCCTGCCGCGGCGGCGCCGTCGGGCCTGTTCGAGTCGCTGCGCCGCTGGCGAACAGCCCAGGCCAAGGCGCAACACGTACCGCCTTACGTGATCTTCCACGACAGCGTGCTGCGGGAGATTGCCGCCGTGCAACCGCGATCACTGGAGGAGCTGGGCCAGATCAAAGGTGTCGGCAGCTCCCGGCTGCGGCGCTATGGCACCGAGGTGCTGGCAGCCGTCACCCTGCGGGCGGCAACCCCCGCGGCACCCGCGGAACAGGTTCCAGATTCGGCGGCGGGATGAAACAGGGGAGTAATGTCAGCCGTTCGAGAGGCTGACTCTATCCTTGTCATGCCCGAGCCGGCGGGCATCCATGCCGAGGTCGCGGGTTGCATGGGCAGCCGCTGGGTTCCCGCTTGCGCGGGAATGACGGGGGGAGGCGGGGATGACGGGGGGCAGGAATGACGGGGAAGCAAGCCTGATTCCCAACCTGTTTGTCCGGCACCGGTCATACGCCGGTAACCGCTTTCCCGTCATGCTGATGCCAGACGCTTTCGGCTCTGGAAGCCGCCCTCGTTTGCACGCTCAGGAGGCGCCCATGCACGTAAATGCCCGTTCCGGTCTTGCCATCGCAGCCCTGCTGGTCGGCGTCGCCGCTGCTCCGTTGCCGGCGGCGCACCGTGTACCCATCCGCGTGAGACGAGCAGCGTGCAGGGACAGGTGACGGCGTACAGCATCACGCCGCGCGGGGACGTCGATGGGCTGATCCTGGACAACGGGCAGCAGGTCCATTTGCCGCCGCATCTTTCTGTCGCGCTGGTGTTTGCCGTCCGGCCCGGCGACACGGTCACGGTGCAAGGCACCAAGCCCAAAGATGGCTCCATGGTCGACGCCGTGTCCGTTACCAACGACAAGACGGGACAGAAGGTCGAGAGGACGCCGCCGGGTCAGGCAGACGCCGCATCGATGCAGGCGGAAGGACCCATCAAGCTGCAGCTTTATGATCCGCGCGGCCAACTGAACGGGGTCATGCTGGCCGACGGAACGCAGATATACCTGCCCCCCTCGGCCGCGGAAGCAAGGGCTGCCGATCTTGCGCCTGGCCATTCGCTCTACGTGGAGGGCACCGGCTATGCCGGGCCGCTCGGCAAGTCGATCGCAGCGCGAGAGCTTGGTGCCGACAAGGCGAGCGCCGCAACGGTGGACACGCCTGCGTCATCCACACCTGATCGTCCTCGGCGTCATCCGAAGAAAGCTGGCGGGGACGATTCCGCCGAATAATTACCGCGCACACCTCTCTACGCGGCCACCCCTTCTACCGGCGCCATTGCCGGCCGCCCGCGAATCATGTCCGACGCTTTCTCCGCGATCATCATGGTCGAGGCGTAGGTGTTCGCCGACGGCATCAGCGGCATGATGGACGCATCGACCACGCGCAGCCGATCCACCCCGCGGACGCGTAACTGATCATCGACAACCGCACTCGGGTCGCTGTCCGGCCCCATGCGCGCCGTGCCGATCAGATGGTACGCTGTGGACCCGTACCGGCGGGCGAAATCCAGCAGCTCGGCGTCAGTTTGCACGCCATCCCCCGGCAGCAACTCATGATCGAAATATGGCGCCAGCTCCGGCGCGCGCAGCAGCCGCCGCGCCAGCTTCATGGCGGCCAGCAACACAGCGCGATCATGCGCATGCGCCAGGTAGTTCGGCTGGATCACCGGATCCTCGAACGGATCGGCGGAGCGGGCGCGCACATATCCCGTGCTCTCCGGCCTGTGCTGCCATGCACCGACTGTCATCCCGGGATAGTCGTCCAGCAGCCCGACAAAGCCCTGCTTGTAACTTGCCGGACTGAACACGCCCTGGATGTCGGCAAAGTCGAGGCTTTCATCGGATTTCCAGAACCAGTGCACCAATGAAGGGCTGAGTGCGAGAATGCTGGGCCGGCCGGTGGCCCATCGCGCGATCTGCCCGGCCAGAGCAACACCGCGCGACATCTCGTTCATGGTGCGGATGCCCCTCACCCGGGCGACCAGCCGCACGGCGTAGTGATCGCGGAAATTCTCTCCGACGCCCGGCAGTTCGTGCACCACCGGCACGCCGATCGTGCCGAGCAAACCGGCCGGCCCAATACCCGATATCTGCAGCAGCTTCGCGGTATTGGCGGTTCCGGCCGATACGATGACTTCTCGCCGCGCCCGCACTCGGTGCGTCTCGTTGCGATGACGTTCGTGCACATAACGCACGCCCACCGCACGTCGCCCTTCGAACAGGATCGCAGCAGCGCGTGCATCGGTGCGCAGCTCCACACCACGGGCGCGGGCCGGATGCAGGAACACGCGCGCGGCGGAGTGCCGCCAGCCACGAAAGATGGCGCGCTGGAAGTAGCCGACGCCCTCCTGGCGCTCGGCGTTGTAGTCGTCGCGGCGCGGGATCCCCATGGCCACGGCGCCGTCAATGAATGCCTCGGTGATCGGATGGATCCAGTCGATATCGGTCACCGGCAGGCGTCCCTCGGTGCCGTGATAGCGTGTATCGCAGACGCCCAGCCGGCGCTCCGTGCGGCGGAAATAGGGTAGCACGTCAACGTACGACCAGCCACGGTTCCCCCGCTGCGCCCAACTGTCGAAATCGGCACGCTGTCCGCGGTTGTACACCATGCCGTTGATCGAGCTGGAGCCGCCGACAGTGCGCCCCTGGGTGGTGGGAATAGGTCGGCCTGCGGTGCCTTCCCCCGGCTCGGTCTTGAATTGCCAGGTATACGCCGGATTGAACAGCATCTTGATGAAGCCGCCCGGCACATGAATGTATGGATGCCGGTCCGGCGGCCCGGCTTCCAGCACGCAAACCGTGACGCCGGGATCTTCCGTCAGCCGATGCGCCAGCACCGAACCGGCCGCGCCACTGCCGACGATGACGTAATCAAATTCGTCTGCGTCACTGTCCGCCACGTTACCTCCCGGTCGCCTGCTGCGTTTGATTGTCGCCTGCTGGCATCCTAAGCTTGGCACCGACGGCATTCCAAGGCGGCACGCAACGCCAGGAGGAAGCGCATGGAGTATGTCTGTGACGCGTCAGGCGACCTGACATGGTTCCAAATCGTGACGGAGGGGGAGGCAGTCGCGGAATCCGAGGAAATGGGCCATGCCGTGGAGAAATATTTCCGCCGTGAGCACGACAAGGCGGAAGCCAGCTTCAAGCCCGCCTCCAACGTGTTCTTCGAGCAGGCCATCGGGCTGGAGGGGCACATCCGGCGCGCAGATGCCGCTTTTCCTGACGCTGCGGGACATGGACGGCCGGGCGCTGGTCACCGCCATGCTGCCACCCGGCGGCAAGCCGGACCGTTCCTTCACCCCGATCATCGTCGGTCCGGCGAATGCCGATCCCTATCCGCGTCACGGTGAGGCGATCCGTGCCCTGGGGGATCATCTCGGCCTCGCGCTGGACCGCGCGCGGTGTTATCCGTATCGTAGGTAACCAGAGAAGGAGGCAGGTTCGATGGCCATCACGCTGGACGAATTCGCCGGCCGATGCCGGCAGGCGCTAAGCGAGCATCCGGGGCCGGAGGGTCGCGGAAAAGTTTGCGCGCTGGTGCAGGATGCGCTGAAGGACAAGGCGTTCATAGAGGCGAATATCGATCCGGACGGTCCGGAGCGGAAAGTGCTGTACGAGGACCCGGCGCTTGGGTTCACCATCCTGGCGCACAGCTATCATGGCGCGAAGAACTCGAAGCCGCACGATCATGGCCCATCCTGGGCGATTTACGGGCAGGCATCGGGTGAAACGATCATGACCGACTGGGAGTGCCTGGAGCGCCCGACTGGCACCACGGCCGGCAAGGCGCGCTGGGTGCGTGACTACACGCTGGCGCCGGGGATGGCGTATCTGTACGAGCCAGGGGTGCTGCACTCTCCGCGGCGGGACGGGTCCACACGGCTGCTGCGGATCGAGGGCATGAACATGGATAAGGTCCGGCGGCTGCCATACGAGGCGGTGGAGCCAGCGGCGGCGTAGTTCACGTTGAGGTTAGTGCTCGTCATGAAATAACCGAATCGACCGATAGGGGTCGGGAAGGCTTGCCTCCCCGCCCTCCGAACCGTGCGTGCGGTTTTCCCGCACACGGCTCTCCAGTTGTTGGTTTCCTCATCGGGAGTGTCTCGCCTGCTCGAAGGCGGTGCGAAGGGTGAGCAGCCCATGAGCAGCGAAGAAGGCATTGGGCCAGCGTTGGTGATCGGCCGCGCATCGCCCGATGCCGGGGCGCTTCTCCTGCTTGCGCAGGATGGCGCGGAGGCGTCGGCGCACGAAGCCGTCGAGGACGCCGTACAAAGCTGGCGTGGCATGCTTGAAGTAGCCAAACCATCCCCGAAGTATCGGGTTGAGGTCGTGAATGATCCGCCCGAGGCTGTCGCCTCGGCTACGGAGCGTTCGCGCCCTCACCTTGTCCTTCAGCGCCTTCAGGCTCTTCTTGCGAACCAGCCGTCGGCCTGCCTCGAACCGGTAGCCGAGGAAGTCGAACCCCCGCCCCGGTTGTTGGCAGTCACCGATCCGCGTCTTGTCCGGGTGCAGCGTAAGCCCGTTCTCCGCCACCCATGCCTGCACGTCGTGCAGGGCAGCCTCGGCCTCCGCTTGCGTGCGGCACAGGATCACGAAGTCATCGGCATAGCGCACCATCCGTCGTCCGCTCCGCTGCATCAGACAATCCAGCGGATGCAGATACAGGTTGGCCAGCAGCGGCGAGATCACCGCGCCTTGCGGCGTGCCGCTCGTCGGTTGCCACCGTTCCATGCCCTTCATGATGTCCTGCCGCAGGAAGCTCTCGATCAGCGCCAGCACGCGGCCATCGCTGATCGATGCTTCCACCAGGGTCATCAGCCGTTCGTGCGGGATCGTGTCGAAGTAGCTCGCGAGGTCGGCGTCCACCACGAAGGTGAACCCCTCTTTCACCAGCCGATCGACTTCCCGCAGCGCCTCCTTGCAATGCCGTCCCGGACGGAAGCCGTAGCTACCCGGCCGGAACTGCACCTCAAAGATTGGCTCAATGACCATCTTCAGAGCCGTCTGCACGATACGGTCCTTGATCGTCGGTATCCCCAGCGGCCGAGTTCGTCCATCGCCCTTGGGAATCTCCACCCGCTTGACCGGGCTCGGCCGGTAGCTGCCGTCCTTCAGATCGTCATGAAGCTCGTGCAGATACCGTTCCGCCTGCGCCGCGAACCGCTCGATGCTCTGGCCATCCACCCCCGACGCCCCCTTGTTCCGCGCGACTTTCCGCCATGCGCCGTCGAGAGTTGTCGGTCGGATGACCTTGTCCACCAGGCTGAACCATTTGCCTCCTGTGACGCCGTTGTCCAGCGCCGACACCATGCGCTCTGTCCAGATCGAAGCTTCCACCCACCACCATTGGCGCTCGTGGGTCTCTGTCCCTTGCTTAGTCCGATCGGGCACTGCCGAGACTGTTCCTTGCTCCATCCCAGACCTCGCACATCCAACTTCCTGCCTCCCTTCCCTCGGAGCGGTTTTGCTTCCCGTTCCTTCGCCGCTGTTCGCAGCCTCGGTACTATGAAGGCTCTGACTTCTGTCCATCTCACCCCGATCGACAGGTCTCTCCGCTTACTCCGCCTTGCCGTCCCAACATTCCGTCCTCAACCACGCGGGCTGCCCTCCGGTCGCTTTATCAGTCGCCTCAGCGCCAGCGGTTGCTTCCAGGCTTCGCCACAAATGAGCAGGCTCGCCGCAGCTTCACGCCGAATCAGGTTCGTTATCCTACGGACTGTCGGTTCCCCTCCGGTTGCTCTCCACCCCGCCTTGCGGCGACGCAGTTACCTTCGAATACAGAGCCTGCGACAGGCTCTCGCACGGACTCGCACCGTGCTGACAAAGCGTCCTCGCGGACGCACTCATTCCCGCGAATGCGCATAGGCGCTAAAATACCGGTGCCATTCGCTGATATTGGCGTTTTCGTCGGGGCGGCTCGTGCAGATGCCGTCTGAGCCGCGCTCTACATCGTCGCAGGCGGGCAACGCTCGGTTGCGGCATGATGGCGTGAAGCAGTATGGCGATCAGTTGGCGCAGCGCCGCCACAAGCCAGGTCGGGTCAGGCGGCGCAGGCCCAGCGGGGAGATCCTCGAGCTCATCGACAAGCGGCTCGAGCAGAAGGATCATCAACAGATGAGCCAGCACCCACGGTCTGGCAGAGCGCGCGTCGGTGGCCGGCGGGCCATGCAGGCCAACCAGACTTTTCAGCCGTTTGAAACCAAGCTCGACCCGCCATCGCAGGTGGTAGAGGGCCATCACATCCTGGGCCGGCCAGTCATCGGCTTGCAGCGAGGTGATCAGGATCACCCATCCGGCGGCAATCAGCGTCGCCGTGGAGATTTGGTAGCGCTCTCGTTGCGCCTCCGGCGGGCTTTTCGCCGGGCGGCGGCGGCCGCTGGCTCAGGCTTTTTGATCGCCACCATACGCAGTGCGAGGGGCGATGCGTTCTTGCGGCCCAGCCAGATCTCGCGATCGATCAGGCGCGCTTGGCGCTTGCGCAGCTCGCGGGGCAGATTGACCGGCGTCGCGTCAGCCTCGAGCCAGCGCGCGCTGCGCCAGCCGGCACGCACTACCAGATCGGCGCCGGCGGCGAGCACAGTGGCCATGCGATCCGGTTTCAAATACACCCGATCGGCGAGGCGAATTCGCCCTTGACCACCGGCACCCGGTCCAGTCGCTCGGCTTCATGCTGGTCGGTCAGTTCGAAAAGCCGAAGCGCTCGCTGGGCAGGCGAATGCGGCGTGAATGCGCCAGAGCTTGTTGTTGGCGCGGCGTCCGCTCCCGCCTGCGCCACCGCGCTCCCATCGAGGATGCGGATGAAGCGCCCTCGGCTGGGCTTCGGCGCGGCAGAGCTCAGCAGCTGGCCGATCAGCGCGTTCAGCCAATCGCCGCACTGGCGCAGTCGATAGAGCAGCGCCACGTTGGAGATGTCGGTCAGACCACTCGCGCTGGCCCATGCGGCGGTGCCGCGCAGGCCATGGGAGCCGAGGCAATAGGCGAGCACCAGCCGCAGCAGGGTGATCGCGTTGGGGATCACGCGGCCGCGTCGGAAGGCGTTGCGGCGCGAGCGCTCAGGCTCAGCGCTTCGGCACCGCCGAGCGGTTCGACGATATTGGGCCAGTGCTCATTGAGACAGAGAATAGCGTTATCCAGATGCTGACGGACGGCATTCTGCTATTCAAGCATTCTTTCGACAAACTCGAAAGCGGGAATGACGAGATGATGCGGTTGTTTCCGAACGACTCCCTAGCTGGCGGGTGGGGCGGAGCCATCCATTTCAATTCAAGCGGATGCGTGGATCGGCCGCGGCGTACAACAGGTCGGCCATCAGATTCCCCGCCAGCACCAGCAAAGCGGTGAACATCAGCAGCCCCATGATGACCGGGTAGTCGCGATAGCCGATCGAGTCGAGATAGAGCCGTCCCATCCCCGGCCAGGTGAAGATGGTTTCGGTCACCAGCGCGCCGCCCAGCAGGGTGGGAAGCTGCAGGCCGGCGAGCGTGATCATCGGCAGCAGTGCGTTGCGCAGCGCGTGCCGCATGATCACCACGCGTCGCGGCAATCCTTTTGCCACCGCGGTGCGGACGAAATCCTGCCCGGTAACCTCCAGCATCGAGGAACGCATATAGCGGCTCCAGATCGCGACAGTTACCAACGCAAGCACCATCGCCGGAGCTATCAGGTGGTGGATATAGTCCCAAAATGAACCATTCCCGATGGTGAACATGCCGCCGGCCGGCAGCCAGGCAAGCTTCACGGAGAATGCGTAGATCACCACCAGGCCGAACCAGAAGGTGGGGATCGACAACGCCACCATGGCGCCGATCGTCGCCAGGTAGTCGAACAGCGAATAGCGGCGCAGCGCGCCCAGCACGCCCACCCAGGTGCCGAGCAGCACCGCGATGAGCGTGGAGGTGATCATCAACTCCAGGGTGGCGGGCACGTGTCCGCCGATGATCGTGAGCACTGGCTGGTTATCGCGGTAGGAGCGGCCCCAGTCGCCGACGGCCAGTCGCCGCACCCATTCCCAGTACTGCGCGGGCAGCGGCCGGTCCAATCCCATCTGGTGCGCGATCCGCGCCAGGTCGGCCTGGGTCATGCCGGGCGTGAGCGAGAACTGGGCCAGCGGGCCGCCGGGCGCCATATGGATGATCGCGAAGCCGATCATCGACACGAGCACCAGCAGCAGGACGTTCTGCCCCAGGCGACGCAGCAGGAAGGCGGTCAGCTTCTGTCTCCGGGCAGCGTTCCGGCGGCGGAATGATGCCGCCCGACGCTCAGGAGGCCCAGTACCACTGGCCGATGTTCCAGCAGTTCGATGACACGTACACGCTCGGCGTATAGCCGATCAGCTTGTCCTTGGTGCCTTCGATCCGCGCATATTGAAAGATCGGCAGCATCGGCAGATCGTCGCGGATGATCGCTTCCATCTGGCGATAGATCTCCGCACGCTTCTTCTGCTCCAGCGTGGAGGCTCCCTGCACCAGCAGCTCGTCCACTTTCGGGTTGACATACTGCATGGTGTTCTGGCCGGCGCCGCCTTTTGCTGGGATGGCCTTGCTGCTGTAATAGGTGGTTACATCCGGATCGGGGCCGGTCATCTGATCCTGTCCCACCATCACCAAATCATACTGGGATAGATTGTAGTAATCGCCCCAGATCACCGCGGCCGGCATGTTCTTGATCTGCATGTCCGCGCCGATGTCGCGCCAGTTCTGTTGCAGCAGCTCCTGCGCCTGTTCGCGCACGTGGTTGCCAGCCGTGGTGGAGTTGGAGAAGGCCAGCCGCAGCCCGTTCTTTTCGCGAATGCCCCCGGCACCCGGCTTCCAACCGGCGGCATCCAGGATTTGCTTCGCCTTCGCCGGATCGTATTCGTGTTTGGGCAGGTCCGGATTGAACGCCCAGGATTCGCGCGGCAGAAAAGTTTCAGTCTCGGTTGCCTCTCCGTAATAGATTGCATCGATGATCGACTTCTTGTCCATCCCGTAATAGAGCGCCTGCCGCACCGCTGGGTCCTGGAACACCGGCTTGCCCTGATTCATGGTGATACTTTCCACGAACGCCGCCGGCCCCGGGACCACCTTGCGCCCGGGAATCTTGATCGCCTCGTTGTAGTGATCGGCGGTGATCCCCTGGATGCCGGTGTAGTCAATGGCGCCGGTCTGGAACTGCGTGAACAGCACGGTCAGGTCGGGGATGTAGCGGAAGACCAAGCGTTCCAGGTATGGGCCGGTGCCAAAGAAATGTTCGTTGGCAACCAGCGTCACGTGGTCGCCCGGCATACGCTCGCTCCAGCGGAACGCACCAGTGCCAACCGGCGCATTGTTGAAAGGTGCGGTGTTGGGATCGGCGGCCTTCCCAAGAATGTGCGCCGGCACGACGAAGGTCCAGGACAGGATCGACGGGTAGGGCGCGAACGCCTTCTGCATATGCCAGGTGATCTCGGTCGGGCTGACCACTTTGATATCACTGACCAGCTCGTGCCCGGCGCGGTTCAAAGCGCGGAAATTCTTGTTGTTGATCAGGTCCAGCGTGAACTTCACGTCATCGGCTGAGAATGGCTCGCCATCGTGCCACTTCACGTCCGGCCGAAGCTTGATCCGCCAGTCCAGGCCGTCTTCGGAGATGCCGCCATTGTCCACGGTGGGTATTTCAGTGGCGAGTTGCGGGAAGAAGTTGCCCTTCTCGTCCACGCCCCAGAGCGGGCTGAACAAGTTGAAATGGACGCCCTGATCCACTTCGATATGCGGCATCAGCGGATTGAAGACGGTGGGTTCCTGGGAAAGTCCGACAATGACCTGGCCAGTCGGCTTGCTCGGCGGCTGCGGGGTCCCCTGCCCTGCCGCGGTCGATATCCCAGAGGCCCAGGCTGCTGCCGTGCCGCCCAACGCCAGCGCCAGCGCCTGGCGGCGGGACAGGCCCCGCCCCGCGTCCGGCGACAGCCACACTTGGTCTCTCATTGCCGTTCCCCCTGCTTGCCTTGCGGGCGTTGGCGACCCGCGATCCCTCATCGCAGCGTACAGCGTGCCGGTGCCGCAGCCAATGGCCGTCAGGCCCAGTCCCACTGGCCGACATTCCAGCAGTTGGACCACACATAAACGCTGGGCGTGTAGCCGATCAGCTTCGCGTTTGTGCCCTCGACGCGGGCGCCCTGGTAGATCGGCAGCGCCGGCAGGTCGTCCCGCACGACCGCTTGCAGATCGCGATAGATCGCCGCCCGCTTGCTGCGGTCGATCGTGGCGGCGCCTTGCGTCAGCAGTTCATCGACCTTCGGATTGACGTACTGCATCGTGTTCTGGCCGGAGCCGCCTTTCACCGGGATGGCCTTGCTGCTGTAGTAGATGGTTACATCCGGATCGGGGCCGGTCATCTCGTTCCAGCTCACCATGACCGAATCGTATTTGGAGCGGCCGTAAAACTCACCCCAGATCACCGCCGCCGGCATGTTCCTGATCTGCATCTCCACGCCGATGTCGCGCCAGTTCTGTTGCAGGAGTTCCTGTGCCTGCTCGCGCACGTGGTTGCCGGCGGTGGTGGAGTTGGAGAACGCAAGCCGCAAACCATTTTTCTCGCGGATGCCGCCGGCACCCGGCTTCCACCCGGCAGCGTCCAATATCTGCTTCGCCTTGGCCGGATCATACACGTGCTTCGGCAGGTCCGGGTTGAATGCCCAGGACTGGCGCGGCAGGAAACTTTCGGTCTCGGTTGGCAATCCGTAGTAAATGGTGTCGATGATGGATTTCTTGTCCATCCCGTAATAGAGCGCCTGCCGTACCGCCTGTTCTTGCAATACCGGGTGCCCCAGATTCATCGTGATGCTCTCGACGCTGCCGGCCGGTCCGGAGAACACCTTGCGGCCGGGGATCTTGGTCGCCTGCTCGTAGTGGTCGGCGGTGATCCCCTGGATGCCGGTGTAATCGATCGCGCCGGTCTGGAACTGCGTGAACATCACGGTCACATCAGGGATGTAGCGGAACACCAGCCGTTCCAGATAGGGACCGGTGCCAAAGAAATGCTCATTGGCAACCAGGGTGATATGATCGCCCGGCATGCGCTCGCTCCAGCGGAACGGTCCCGTGCCGACCGGTGCGTTGTTGAATGGCGATGTGTTGGGGTCATCCGCCTTCCCGAGAATGTGCGCCGGCACGATGAAGGTCCAGGACAGGATCGACATGTAGGGCGCGAATATCTTCTGCATCCGCCAGGTGATCTCGGTCGGGCTGACCACCCTGATGTCGCCGACCAGCTCGTGCCCATGGCAACTCCAGGCACGAAAATCCCTGTTGTTGATCAGGTCCAGCGTGAACTTCACATCATCGGCCGTGAACGGCTCGCCGTCGTGCCATTTCACATCGGGGCGAAGCTTGATCCGCCAGTTCAGCCCGTCTTCGGAAATGCCGTCATTCTCCACGCTGGGCACCTCGGCGGCGAGTTGCGGGAAGAAGTTACCCTTGTCGTCCACGCCCCAGAGCGGGCTGAACACATTGAAATGCACCCCCTGGTCCACCTCGATGTGCGCCATCAGCGGATTGAACACGGTGGGTTCCTGCGACAGGCCGATAATGACCTGGCCGGTCGGCTTGCTCGGCGGCCGCGGCGCCCTCTGCCCCGCCGCCCGGCGCAGTCCTGTGGCCCAGGCCGCCGTGCCGCCCAATCCCAGCGCCATTGCCTGCCGGCGAGACATTGCCGACCGTACGCGCGGCGGCAGCCACAACCGATCTTTCATCCCCGTCCCCCTTTGCTTGCCTGCGGGTGTTTGCGGCCCGCTTTCCCGGATGGCAGCGTAGGGCCAGCATTCGTTGCAGCCAATGGATAATACCCTCGACACCGCCGACACGATATCCGTGAACCTGATCGCGGTGCTGGTTGCCGTCACCGAAGGCGACCCGCGTGTGCTCACGGTCGAGGATGCGAGCGCGCTACCCTCCGGTCCGCTGGAACTCGGGCACGGGTCGTTGCAGGCGGGGCTGCGTGCCTGGGTGGAGCGGCAGACCCATCATCCGCTTGGCTATGTCGAGCAGCTCTACACGTTCGCCGACCGTGACCGGCCGGGCCTTGGCATCGGGCAGCGCGTGATCTCGATCAGCTATCTCGGCCTGACGCGGGAGCACCCAGCCCAGGCGGCCACTCATCCGCGCTGGCAAAGCTGGTACGACATGTTTCCGTGGGAGGACTGGCGCGCCGGGCCGCCGCCGCTGCACGAAACGCTCACCGCCCGCCTGGCGGCCTGGGCGGCCGGCGCGTCCGGAGCGGCCCACGAGGCTCGCCGGCAACGCGCGGCGATCACCTTCGGCCTCGATCACCATCCGTGGAACGAGGAATTGATCCTGCAACGCTACGAGTTGCTCTACGAGGCCGGACTGGTAGCGGAAGCGCCGGGTGACGCCGAGCGGGTACCGGGCCAGCCCATGATGTCCGACCATCGTCGGATCCTTGCCACAGGCATCGCTCGTCTGCGGGCGAAGATCAAATATCGACCCGTGGTATTCGAGCTCATGCCGGACAATTTCACTCTGTTGCAATTGCAACGATGCGTGGAGGCCATCGCCGGACGCCGGGTGCACAAGCAGAATTTCCGCCGCCTGATCGAGCAGCAGGAGCTGGTGGAGGAAACCGGGGTCAGCGCCAATTCCGGCGGCCGTCCAGCCAAGCTTTTCAGGTTCCGGCGAGACGTGCTGGCCGAACGCGCCGTCGTCGGCACCAAATTGCCGCTGTCACGCGCTTGACACCGGTTATGCTCAGCGCCAGTATAAGGCGAGATATACTCGAAGGGAGTATAACATGCTCGCCGACGCCCTGGACCGCACCGCTCCGCTCTACGAGAAGGTCCGCCGGGTCATACCGCCGATCGAATGGCCGGTCTTCGCCGAGGATATCGACGCCATCCTGGCGCTGAAGCGCCGGCGCAACGCCGTCATCCTGGCCCACAACTATCAGACGCCGGAGATTTTCCATTGCGTGGCCGATCTTGTCGGCGACAGCCTGGCACTGGCACGGCAGGCCATGCGCACGGAGGCCGACGTGATCGTGCTTGCCGGCGTGCATTTCATGGCCGAGACGGCGAAGCTGATGAACCCAGGCAAGACCGTGCTGATCCCCGACCTGCGGGCCGGCTGCTCGCTGGCGGCCTCGATCACGCCGGCCGACGTGCGGCTGATGCGCGAACGCTATCCTGGCGCGCCGGTGGTCACCTACGTGAACACATCCGCCGCGGTGAAGGCGAAGTCTGATATCTGCTGCACCTCCGGCAATGCGCGGAAGGTGGTGGAATCGCTCGGCGTGCCGCGGGTGCTGATGTTGCCCGACGAATATCTGGCGCAGAACGTAGCGGCTGAAACCAATGTGGAGATCATCGCCTGGCGCGGCCATTGCGAGGTGCATGAACGCTTCTCGGCGGCGGATATCAGGCAGTTGCGGCAGGGCCATCCCGGCGTGGTGGTTCTGGCCCACCCGGAATGCCCGCCGGAGGTGGTGGCTGAGGCGGATTTCTCCGGCTCCACGGCGGCGATGTCGGACTATGTGGGTCAGCGCACGCCGGCCCGCGTGGTGTTGCTGACCGAATGCTCCATGAGCGACAATCTCACCGTGCAGCACCCGGACGTGGAGTTCGTCCGCCCCTGCAACCTATGCCCGCACATGAAGCGGATCACGCTGGCGAACATCCGCACCGCGCTGGAACAGATGCGCCACGAGGTCACCATCGACCCGGCAGTTGCCGCGCCCGCGCGCCGTGCCGTCGAGCGGATGCTGGCGCTATGACCACGCTGGCGCCACTGCCGCTGGTGATGATCGAGCCGCTGGTGCGGGCGGCCCTGCTGGAAGACCTCGGACGGGCCGGCGATATCACCACCAGCGCGATCGTCCCGGCGGATGCGCGCGCGTCCACCGCGTTGGTCGCGCGTCAGCCGGGCGTGGTCGCCGGGCTGGACCTGGCGTTGCTCGCGTTCCGGCTGATGGAGCCGGGGCTGGATATTTCCGTCGCCCGCCCGGATGGTTCGCGGGTCGCATCCGCGGATGTGATCGCGACGATCAGAGGACCGGCGCGCGGCATGCTGACGGCGGAACGCACCGCGCTCAATTTCCTGTGCCATCTGAGTGGGGTTGCAACTGCAACTGCTGCGGTCGTGGATGCGGTGCGCGGACACAAGGCGCAGATCGTGTGCACGCGCAAGACCATGCCGGGGCTGCGGGCGGTGGAAAAATACGCGCTGCGGGCGGGCGGTGGGTCGAACCATCGGTTCGGGCTGGATGACGCGGTGCTGATCAAGGACAACCATGTCGCCATCGCCGGGGGCATCCGCGAGGCGCTGGAACGCGCCCGTGCCGGCGTTGGACATCTGGTGAAGATCGAGCTGGAGGTGGATACGCTGGCCCAGCTCGACGCGGCGCTGGCGTTCGGCGTGGACGCGGTGCTGTTGGACAACATGGGGCCGGACATGCTGCGCGAGGCCGTGGCAATGGTGGGCGGACGCGCGATCACCGAGGCGTCGGGCCGCATCACACCGGCCACCGCGCCGGCGGTTGCGGCTGCGGGCGTAGACCTGATCTCGATCGGCTGGCTGACGCACAGCGTTCCGGTGCTGGATATCGGGCTCGACTACCGGGCCTGAGTTCCAGGCAACGATTTTGCGAGACGGCTCAAGATATCGTCCAGGGATCGATCAACGTGATATCGCAATCCGCAAAGCCGTCCGTGTCACGCGTCACCACGCTTGCGCCACAGGAACGCGCGATCGCGGCAATCATCAGGTCGAGCGTCGCGGTCGGCCGGCCGGCACGCCGGCACGCGGCAAAAATGCCCGCGTAGGCGATCGCCGCCTCCATATCAAAAGCCAGCACGCGGCCGTCGAACTCGTCCGTGAAGATTGACATCGCTGCCGCCTCAAGACCACGCCGGCGGCGACCGTCAGCCATGATGGCGAGCCCCGCAAAGATTTCGGCCTGAGAAATAGAGGTGGTGAACAGAAGATCTTCGGGCTGCCGGTTCATCCAACCCGCCACCTGGGGAACCGGCTGAAGGCTCATCATCGCGGAAAGAATATTGGTATCGAGTATAAACATCAGTCGAAGCTGGGCGGCTCACGACAGTTTTCGCGTGGTGGCAGTTCCAGGTCGACACCGCCGAGAGCGGCAAAGCGGGCATGAATGCGGTCATAGAGGTTGCCGGGGGAATGCGCTGGATCCCTGGCGAGGGCCGTCTGAAGGATTTGACGGGCTTCAGCCTCCATGGAGTGCCCGTGTTGCGCCGCGCGGACCCGAAGCCGCTCTTTTACCGCACGGTCGAGATTGCGGATCGTCAGCGTGGCTGGGGGAGATTCGGTCCGTGGCATTTGCGCGTTGTACTCAATGACAGCATTGCATGCAAGGCTTGCGTCCCCCCCCGCGCGAAGAGGATTTCCTGGTTGGTGTCGTGCGGATGTCCCTGGCGGATGTCCCTGATTGACACATCCGCACCCCACCTTTACCCGCCGTCCCGCTTCCTTGGGAGATTCGTGTTCCATGCCAGTCCACGCCTTCGTCTTCCCGGGCCAGGGCAGCCAGTCGGTCGGCATGGGCCGGGATCTCGCTGCTGCCTTCTCCGTCGCCCGTGAATTGTTCGAGGAAGTGAACGAGACGCTGAAGCAGAACCTCTCCCGCCTGATGTTCGAAGGCCCGCTGGAAACGCTCACGCTGACGCAGAATGCGCAGCCGGCGCTCATGGCCGTGTCGCTCGGCGTGCTGAGGGTGATGGAAAAGGAAGGCGGGTTTACGCTCCGCCAGAAGGTTGCCGTCGTTGCCGGCCATTCGCTGGGGGAATACAGCGCGCTCGCCGCCGCCGGCAGCTTCACCGTCGCCGACGCCGCGCGCCTGCTGCGCCGTCGCGGCGAGGCAATGCAGCAGGCCGTGCCGGCCGGCGACGGCGCCATGGCGGCCCTGCTCGGCATCGAGCTGGACGCCGCACAGGCGATCTGCCAGGAGGCAGCCCCCGTCCCCGATAGCGATGCCGGCGAACGCCAGGTGATCGAGCCAGCCAACGACAATGGCGGCGGCCAGATCGTCATCTCCGGCCATCGCGGCGCGGTCGAGCGGGCGGTGGAAATTGCCCGATCCCGTGGTGTCCGGCGTGCCATGCTGCTGCCCGTCTCGGCGCCGTTCCATTGCGCGCTGATGGCCCCGGCCGCCGACGTGATGGCCGAGGCGCTGGAGGAAACCAGACCCAAGCCGCCCGTGGTCCCGCTGGTCGCCAATGTCAGCGCGGCCAAGGCCACCGATCCCGACGACATACGCGATCTGCTGGTCCGCCAGGTCACCGCCACGGTGCGCTGGCGCGAGAGTGTCCAGGCCATGACCGCGCTGGGCGTGGACAGCTTCCTCGAACTGGGCCCCGGGAAGGTGCTGAGCGGGCTGATCCGCCGCATCGCGCCCGACGCACGCGCGATCTCGGCCTCCATGCCGGCCGAGATCGAAGCCGTGCTGAAGCAGCTCTGATGTTCCGGCTCGACGGCAAGGCCGCACTGGTCACCGGTGCCTCGGGTGGCATCGGCGCCGCCATCGCCCGAGCGCTGCACCACCAGGGTGCGGTGGTGGTGCTGTCCGGCACGCGGCGTGACGCGCTGGATACACTGGCCGCCGAACTGGGCGAGCGGGTTCACGTGCATCCGGCCGACCTCGCCGATCCCGCCGCCCCCGAGTCGCTGCTTGCCGCGGCTGAAACCGCCGCCGGCCCGTTGGCAATCCTGGTCAACAATGCCGGATTCACGCGGGACATGCTAGCGCTGCGCATGGCGGACGAGGATTGGAACGCCGTGCTGGAGGTCGATCTCGCCGCGCCGTTCCGCCTGACCCGCGCCGCCTTGCGCGGCATGCTCCGCCGACGCGCCGGACGGATCATCAATATCTCCTCGGTGGTCGGCGTGGCCGGCAACGCCGGCCAGGCCAACTACGCCGCCGCCAAGGCTGGCCTGATCGGCCTGAGCAAGGCACTGGCGCAGGAAGTGGCGTCGCGCGGCATCACCGTGAACGTCGTTGCTCCCGGCTTCGTGGTGACGCCCATGACCGAGCGGCTTTCGGAACAGAACAAGACCCGGGCGGTGCAGGCGATTCCGCTCGGCCGACTCGGCCAACCGGATGACGTGGCCGCCGCCGTTGTGTATCTCGCCTCCGACGAAGCAGGCTGGGTGACCGGGGCGACGCTGCACGTGAATGGCGGGATGGTGATGGTCTGAGACGCTTCCGAGCCGGTTTGGACCTGTGCGCAAACCATGCTAAGCGGCCCGACGTACTCCGGCGTATGTTCTGCGGGAATCGGGTCCGGTCCCGGACTGTCCAGCGGGGCGCCCCGGCCGGGTGGGGCAGACGAGGCCAACCCCCCGAAACAACATGAGATTCAATGGAGTGGCAGAACCCATGTCCGAGATCGCCGACCGGGTGAAAAAGATCGTTGTGGAACATCTGGGCGTTGACGAATCGAAAGTCACGCCCGAGGCGTCGTTCATCGACGACCTCGGCGCCGACAGCCTCGATACCGTCGAGCTGGTGATGGCCTTCGAAGAGGCCTTCGGCGTGGAAATCCCGGAAGACGCCGCCGAGAAGATCAGCACCGTCAAGGATGCGATCGACTACATCGAAAAGCAGAAAGCCGCCTGAGCCATCGGCGAGAGGCATAACGTAATGCGGCGCGTGGTGATAACGGGCATGGGTATTGCGTGCCCGCTGGGTCTCGGTGTCGAGCATGTCTGGCGCAGGCTGATCAACGGCGACTCCGGTATCGGGGCAATCCAGGCCTTCGATACCAAGGACCTTCCCTGCAAGGTAGCCGGCGAGGTGCCGCACGGAACCAAGGCCGACGGTCGTCTCGATATCGGCGAGTGGATCCCCGTAAAGGACCAGAAGAAGATGGATCGCTTCATCCATCTTGGCCTGGTCGCCGCCACTGAAGCCGTGGAGGATTCCGGCTGGAGACCGCAAAGCGATGAAGATCGCGACCGGACCGGCGTGATGATCGGTTCCGGCATTGGCGGGCTGGAGACGATCTTCGAGGCGTCGGTGCAGGTGCATCAGGGTCGCGCGCGGCGGCTGTCGCCATTTTTCATTCCGTCCGCGCTGGCCAACCTGGCTTCCGGCCACGTCTCCATAAAATATGGGTTCAGGGGCCCCAACCATTGCGTTGTCACGGCCTGTGCGACCGGGGTGCATGCGATCGGTGATGCGGCGCGGCTGATCATGCTTGGCGACGCCGACGTAATGGTTGCGGGCGGCGCGGAGGCGGCGGTGTGCGAGCTTGGTATCGCCGGGTTCTGCGCGTCGCGGGCGCTGTCCACCGCGTTCAATGATAACCCGCCAGCCGCTTCCCGGCCCTGGGACAAGGACAGGGATGGGTTCGTGATGGGCGAAGGTGCCGGGACCGTCGTGCTGGAAGAATACGAGCACGCCAGGGCGAGGGACGCACGAATCTACGGTGAAATCGTCGGCTACGGGATGTCGGGGGACGCCTACCACATCACCGCTCCGGCGGAAGGTCACGCCGGCGCTGTCCGCTCCATGCAGGCGGCCATGCGCAATGGCCGCGTCGCGCCGGAAGATATTCAGTATGTGAACGCCCACGGTACATCCACGCCGCTGGGCGACGATCTGGAGCTACAGGCGGTCGAGCGCGTCTTTGGCAGCGCCGCCGACGGACTGGCGATGTCGTCCACCAAATCGGCCATCGGCCATCTGCTTGGCGCCGCCGGTGCGGTGGAGGCGGTATTCTCCCTCCTGGCGATCCGGGACGGCATCGCGCCACCAACGTTGAACCTGAACTCGCCAAGCCGTCCCAGTGTGATCGACCGCATTCCCAACATGGCGCAGGAGCGGAAGATCAAGATGGCGCTATCGAACAGCTTCGGGTTTGGCGGCACCAACGCCAGCATCATCTTTCGCGCCGCGGCCTGACTTTCGCTGCGGAAGAGGGGTCTTCGCGCTCGTCTCGTCATGCCCAAGAAAACGCGCGAACGCGGCATCCAGGCGAGAGCCACGAAATTCCAGAGGTTTGCCTGGACTCGTTGAGTTCACAAACGAAGTGCAACACCAGGCTAAGGACTCGTCATGAAATAACCAAATCCACCGTCATTCCCGCGAAAGCGCGAATCCAGACAAACCCTCGGAATTTCACGGGCTTTCGCCTGGATTCCCGCTGCAATCACCTGCCGCACGAGGATCAGGGGGGAATGATGATCCCTTTTTGCAGCGACAAGTTATCCTTCCACCTCCGCATCCGGATGGCCGGCAGCGAGCGCGGCCATGTAGCCGAGGATAAGGTCGCGGGAGCGGAAACGGCCGCCGTATCGGGCGCGCTCCTCGCGTTGCACGATCGGGAACGTGCCGAGCACGTAATCGGCGGTATCGCGGTCCAGGCCGTAGAGATGGAAGAACAGTGCGTCGAGCCGGGCACGACGGCGCAGGCGGTCTTCCTCGTTCCAGCGGAAGGGTGCGCCGTGGTAGCCCTGGTCGCGCGGCGAAGTCGGCTCATATCGTTCGAGACGTAGGTGAGGTGCAGCACGTCGTCGCGGACGATCTGCTCGGCGGTTTTCGGGACCGAAGCGACGGGCGAACATAGCCGCCGGTACCGTTGGCAGCTGTTCGATAACGAAAAGGTTCAGATTTTGCCCATGTAGCTTCTGATCTAGCGATAAAGTCGAGGGGAAAAGAGTTCAGGTTGGCACAAAGCAGTGGGGCCCAGCAATCGAAGGCTGGTTGCGGCACGTTCGTTTCATGGTCAAGCAGCTGGAACAGCTGTTGCCGAATCCAGCCTTGGGCAGATCGCCGCGATCACGTCCTGACGTTGGTCGGCGATGAGATATCCTTAAACCCGATGGTCCACTTTGCTTGCTACATCAGCGCAATCCTCTGTCGAGACCCAGAACTGCGGGCCTCGCCGACCAACTCGGATCAGTGTGTTGCGTGTCTGTCGCTGGCTCAGGCTGGGCGGGACGTTCAGGTTCGCCGTCGTTCACCACCACTGATGCAGCGCGATGGTCATATGCTTGTACCATCTTGCCTTCATAAAGCGGCACCCATCGCGCGCTGCCCTTTTCCCAGCGCTGGCCGGCGACGCGGTAGGCGCCGGCGGCGATCAGTTCCCGTTCCGTGCGGAACTTGCCGGAGTCGTTGGTCATATGGAACATGGTCGCGTAGCGCACCGGCCAGACGGCGCGCGGTTCCGGGCCGCTTCGGTCCACCAGCACCGGCAGGCGGCGGTAGATGTCGCGGGTGATCTCGGCGTCGCGCTTGGTGCGGAACACCGGTGCGGTGCCCGTGTTGGGGTTGACCGCCGCGAAGTCCTCCGGGCTCAGCGGGAACGCCGTGCGCTCCGCCAGCACTGCGTCCTGCTGGAAAAATGCGCAATCAGCCTGCGCGAACCGGTGGGCCTGCCGGCCGAACGCCAGGACGCAAAACTTGAACCGGCTGTCCACGTCGGGAAAGAATGGGTCCTGGTTCAGCGTGGTGCGACGGTTCTCGAAGTCAAGCAGCGCACCAAGCCGGCCGGTGGTACTGATGCTGCGGAAAAACGGTGCCGCGCCTTTGTCGGCGGCGATGCCGGAGGGGACCAGCAGACCGACGATGCCATCCTTGCGCACCAGGCGTGCCGCGCGTTCTACGAACAGTGAATAGAGGTTGACGTCGCCGCCAGATACCAGCGGGTAGTCGCGTGCGGGCCACTCCCGCCGCTCCTTCGCGGTGCCAAAGGGCGAAATTCCAGCAGCAACGTCGGCGGCTGCTTCGGCAGTAGCAGCCGCTTCGTCGTACGCGGCAGCAATTGGGTCATTCGCCTTGCGCAGCTTCTCGATCATGCACTTGCGGTCGGACGCGCGCTGCGCGTGCGCGATCGCCGGGACCCGAGCGGCGAACCACTCCACCTCCTGCATCTTCATGCGGTCCCACGGCGGATTGCCGATCACCGCGTCAAAGCCGCCGGATGGTTCCTGTCGTTCCCATTCGTCCCAAACGCCGGGAAAGGCCGCCTCCCAGTGCAGAAAGCGGCGGCGCCGCGCGAGGTCGCGGGCGCCGGTTCACAAAGGCCGCCGCTCGGGCGTGTGCCTCCTTGGCGCTGATACGCACCTGCCCGCGCCGGAATTGCACCGCATCGTCACGCGGCACGGGCATCGGTGATCCGGCGGCGATCGCCGCGGGATCACCGAAATTGCCGCCGAACAGTGCGGCGCGGGCGGCGGCTTCAACCGTATCCGCCTCCGGCAGCCAGCGCGCAGCATGATAGAAATCGAGGAAGGCGCGCAATTCCGCAGTGGCTTCCTCGACGCCGCGAAACGCCGCGGCGCTGGCATGAACTTCACCGATATCGGCGTCGGGCCGCGCTTCGATATCGCGCCATCCCTGCCGCGGACTTCCGGGCCCGCACGACCGACTGGCTCATTGCGAGGCCAAAGCGGGCGGCGAGGTCGTCCTCCACCGGAAAGACGAATTCGCCAAACAGGCTATCGCCGATGCGCAGATGGTGATCAAGAAACGACAGCGGCGCGCCAACGGTGAAGGAATGCAGCCAGAGTGAGAGTTTGGCGAGCTCAACCGCCATCGGGTTCAGGTCCACGCCGTAGATCACCCGCTTAAGGATGATCCGACGGACGATGTGACGATCATCAAGCTGATCCTCGCGCACAGGCCAGCCGCGCGCTTCGGCTTCGGCCGGATTCGCTGGCGCAGCGTTTCGATGCGGTCGGCAGCGGCGAGCGATAGGGCGCCGTCTCGTCCGCCCAGCGACGCATCGCTCGGCGCATCGGCGATGGCGAACAGCACCTGGTCGGAGAGATAATCCACCAAGCGACACGAGAAAATGCCCCGAACCCATCGCCGGATCGCAGACCCGCAGAGTGACAAACGCCTCGGCCGGATCGTATTGCCGCAATTCGGCAAGCCGCACCGCTCTGGGCCGCCGATCGTGTGCAAGTGCCTGAACCGCGGTCGGTGAATGCTGCCCGCTTCTCATCCAGCAGTGGGCCGATCGCGCGGCGCAGGATCAACTGCACCAGTTCGTCTGGTGTGTAGTAGGAACCGGTGGTTTTGCGGGCGTAGGATTGGGCCGCAGCTTCACTCCGCCCTTGCCGTCCGGCACCGGGTCCTGCTCGAGCAGTCTTTCATAAATACTGCCGAGATGCTGGACCGACAGGTCGCGATAGTTGATCCAGCGCCGCAGCATGCCCACCTGGTCGCGGGACATCGCATCAAGTAGCGGCGCCAGCACCGCATCGGGGAGAGTGACACGCGATAGCAGGTCGCTCGTGTGCTCGAACAGGCCGCCGTTATACGGCGGCAGGCCCATCGCCGGATCTCCTTCAGCGACAGCAGCGAACAGCGCGATCAGTCGCGGCCACCAGGTGCGGGCCGAGGGTGAAAGCGTCCGGCGATCATCCACGATCCGTGCAGCATCTTCGCGCAGTCCGCGCAGGCTGTACGCTGCATAGCCTGCGTCGCGCACCGGCAGCAGGTCGCGATCCTCGGCATAGAGCAGGAACAGCAGACGATACAGCAGCCGCAACGAAGCTTCGCGGACCTCTGCCAACGTGGCGTCGGGCGCCTCCCGCGCGATGGCCGTGATCAGCCCGGGAAATACCTGGTCGAAGACCACACGGGAGAGGGCGGCCGTGATGCGCTGCTCGTAGCGGCGCCCCTCATGCAGCGCGAGGTCAAGAAAGGTCTGCCCGGACGGATCAGGCGGGTGCACCGCGCCGCGGCCGAACAGCAACAGGAACACACGCAACCAGTGATCCGGCGGAGCATCACCGGGGATCGGCGGTGCCAGGGGGGAGAGCAAACCGGGCAGATCAAGCTCGACGAAGCCTTCGGCGCGGGCACGGGCGTTCGCCCAATACAGCCGCCAGGAGCGGCCGTTGGTCAGCAGGCCCCAACGAAGTACGCCGCCAGACTGGCTTTCCGCGCGGCTGAGATAGCGAATGATCTGTGTCGATGGGGTTTCCGCGTCGCCGCTGGCGCGATCGAGCAGCGTATCGCGCGCTTCGTTTTCAACCACAACAGCGCCGAAGCGGAAACGATCGACGCTAAAACGCTCGGTGCGGGCCTTCGCTTTGGCTTGCTCGTCAACGAACAGCAGGGCGTCCGCGATGTCTCGCCGGCCGCGACCCGGTTCCTGTTGCGGCAGGTGCTGCCAGCCGAGCGCGCCGATGATCGGATAGATGAATTCGGACTCGGTTTCTGCTTCCGACGGACGGTGCATCTCGGCCAACGCCGCCCAGCGGTTTTGCACTTCTGCGGCGAAAGCTTCAACCCGAACCGAATCAAGGTCTCGATACGCGGCAGTTTGACGAATGCCGTCTTCCAGGAAAAAGCGTGTGAACAGGCTGCCTCGGACCATGTTAAATGCCGTTTCCCGTCCCGGTTGATTCCGGTATAGCCATAATTGTCTATGTGCGGAAAGCTTTATGGCAAGCGACGACGCCTGTTCGGCTGGCAGCAATTCGCGATGGGCCTCGGTGGAATCACGGCGGCGACGGATATTCCAAAATCATCGATCCACCTGACAACGTCGTTATCTTTCTAAGCGGACGCCTACAGGTCAATCTCCGCGGTTAGCCGGTCCGCCGCGGCACGTACCTGCCCGTCGGAGCGGTCCACCAACCCGGCACGTTCCAGTGCCCGCACATCGGCCTGCACACGCCGGAGATGGCGTCCCAGGTGACGGGCCAGGGCTGATATCGAAGGCTCCGGATGCGCGTGGAGATGCCGAAGCAGCTTGTACCGCTCCCCGGTCAGGACGCGCGACAGGCCGGCCCAGGACTCGAACGCCAGCACGCGCTCCAGTTGGACTTGCTCGCCCCGCTCCGCACGCTCCCAGGCGGAGCGAAAGGCCGCCAGATCTTCCGCGAAGCTGCCGCCCACGCGCAGTTTTACATCGTCATCCATCCCGGTGCTCCTTCGCCCGCAGCGCAGCGACATCGGCCGCGAAATCTCCCAGCAGCTTGTCCAGCGTTTCGAACCGGTACGGTTCCTCCACCTCGTCCAGGTGCCGGTGGTCACCTTTGCCACGCTCGTTGTCATAGGCAACCACGCGGCCTCCCGGGTAGCCGTAAAACAGGCTGTATTTCAGCCTGTGCACTGATCCGGCCACCGGTTCTGGCACCAGCCAAAGCTTCACTTCGGAGATCGCGCCGTCGTCATAATGGCGCTTCCGATGCAGGAGCAGAACCGCCTTCGTCACGCGCCATATGGCAACGCGAGTGGTATGCTGTCAAGCAGCATATGACAATTTAGCGCATATGGGACCTACATCATCCCTTGTAGTACCGCTCCGCCCCCCGCACCGCCTCCTTGATCGCCGAATCCGGCGACGCCGCGCCGGTCACCGCCTTGGCGAACATATCCACCAGTATCCAGTTCTCCAGCACCGCGCCGGCAGCGGCCGTAATCGGTCCCTTGTAACCGTCGTAGTACGGCGTGGACATCGCCTCGCGATACACCGCGATCTTCGGGTCCGACGCCCATACGCTGCTGGCCGCATAGGCTTTCAGCGGTTGCGACCAGTAACCCAGGCAGCCGGTCAGCCATGGGTCGTACTGCGGCGCCTCCATCATGAAGCGCAGATATTCCTTCGCCGCATTCGGGTATTGCTGTAGCGGAACAGCATCGCGTTCAGCGTCAACGCGGCTTCCGGTGGCGCCGGTGCCACCCCCATCGGCATCACCGCGTGATTGGAATCCGCCGCCATCGCCTGCATGGCCGCATCGGGGGAATTCTTCAGCACGTAATAGATCGACACGCCGTTCTGCGTCAGTCCGATCTGTCCCGCCGCAAACGCCTTGTTGTTGCTGGCGCCGTCCCACGACATGGTGCCGGAGATCATCGTCGGCTGCATCTCCCGCGCGTATTCCACCGCCAACCGCGTCTCTTTCGAATCGAGCGCCACCTTCCCCTGCTCGTCCACCAGAGACCCGCCATGCGACCATAGCAGCCAGTTGGCATAGCCGGGCGCATCGCCCACCGCGTGGCTCAGCGCAAACCCGCACGGATGGCCAGTCTTCTTCAGGCTCTGGCACAGCTTCAGAAATTCATTGAGATCGTTCGGAATCGTGTCGTACCCAGCCTCCTTCACCCAGGAGGTGCGATACACCGCGGGACCGGTCGAGCCGCCCATCGGCAACCCGATCCAGTCATTGCTGTTCCATTTCTTGCCATAGATCTCGGCCAGCCTGTACCAGCCGCCATAGCGCGCTCCCAGATACTCGGCCAGGTCGGTCAGTTCGACAATCTTGCCCAGGAACAGATGCGGGTCGGGGCCGAACGCGATGATGATATCCGGACCCGCGCCGGTGTTGGCGGCGATTGCCGTCTGCGTCGGCATGTCCGGCCAGTTGACGAAATCCAGCCGCACCGGCACGCCGGTGGCATCGGTGAACCGTTTGCTGTTGGCCCGAAAGATCGTTTCATCCGGATCGACAAACTTGGTCGGGCGCAGCACGTGCAGCGTGGCCCCCTTCTCGATCGGATAGGACGGGGGCTTCACGTCAGCTACCGGAACAGCGGCGCCGGCCCGCGCCCCCGGCAGCGCCGCGGCCAGCAGGCCGGCACCAGCCCCGAGCGACTGGCGGCGAGTAATCGATTTCATCTACTTCTTCTCCCGGAAAGCCTGCGCGGCCGCCTCTACTCCGCCGCGACCCGCCGCAAGTCGCGCGAATAATCGATACCCACCGGCGCGTCGGCCTCGAACGGGCTGTTCAGCCCCAGCGACTTGCCGTGCTCGCGGATCGCCGGCATCACCTCCTGGCACAGCAGCCGGATGCAGGTGCGGGTGTCCTCCGGGCTTACGGTGCCGTCGTTCGCCCACAATCCCATGATGCCCGGCCTTGTCTGCTCGATCAGCGTCTTCAGCCGCGGGATCACCGTATCCGGAGTACCGGCGATGATCATGGTGCTGGCGAGCTGCTCCTCGAAGCTGGGCGATCCGCGCGGGTTCTTCGCCCGCCCCACCGCGAACTCCACAAAGTTGCGCCGCCCCGAAGGCGAGAAATAACCCGATGGGTTGGCCCACACCGGATGCGCCAGCCCGGTGAACTCGCCCTGCATCCACATGAACTGCCGCGCGTTCTTCAGCGCCTTCTCCTCGTTGTCCGACACATGCACGCGGATCAGGTAGCCGAAATTCTCCGGCCCGGCGGTGTAGCCCACCTCCGCCGCGGACTTGGAATACAGGTCCCAGATCGTCTTGGTGGCATCGATCGAGGTGTTCAGCGCCACATAGGGATACCGCTTCTTCGCCGCCCAGATCACGGTTTCCTTGGAAAGCACGCCAGGGATCCACACCCGCGGATAGGGCTTCTGCAGCGGCACCGCCCACGGGTTCACCACCCGGTGCTGGTAATGCGTGCCCTCCCAGCGGAACGGCCCCTGCTGCGTCCAGGCCTTCACCACCAGATCGTGCGCTTCCTCGAACCGTTCGCGGTTGTAGGCCGGGTTCACCCCGGTCGCCAGTTGCTCCTGTCCGCCGCCGCGCACGAAACCCGACACCAGCCGACCCTTGGAGATCATGTCGATCATCGCCAGCTCTTCCGCCAGCCGCACCGGGTTTTCCGCCAGCGGCAGCGGATTGCCCAGCAGCACGATCTTCACCCGCTTGGTCACCGCCGCCAGGATGGAGGCGAACACGTTGCACTTCGCCTGCATGCAGAACGGCGCATTGTGGTGCTCGTTCAGCATGATACCGTCGGCGCCGCATTCCTCGGCGTAGATGTAGTCCTCGATATACTGGTTGTACAACCGGCTGCCGGCCACCGGGTCGAAATGCTTGTTGGAGAAGGTCAGCGCCGTGGCGCCGTAATCCAGCCCCTCCTTCGCGTCATAGGCCGACATCGGCTGCTCGGTGAAATACATCAGGTGCATGGTATGCTCCGTCGGTCGGTGCGACCGTCAGCTCGCGGTCACGAATGATACGACAAGCTTCGCCAGCTCATCGGGTTTCTCCATATCCACGAAATGCCCGCAGGCCGGCACCAACTCCAGCCGCGCCTGGCGCAACGCTTTCACGTAGATATCGGCAGCACTCCGCGGCACAATGCGGTCCTCATCGCCCCACACCACCAACGCCGGCGATCGCACCCCGCCCAGCAAATGCGGCAGCGTCTGGCTGTACATGTATGGTTTCCACGCCACCCGGAAGCACATCTCGCGGGCGATGTCCCATTGTTCGAGCTGATCGGTGGACACATCGCCGTAAACCCGATGGAACGCCTCCGGGTCGTGGAAGCCCGCCTGCGGATACGCGACATAGCTGACAATCGCCTGGTCCATTATGTCGCCCTGCGGCGGCTTCACCCCGTGCGCACCGACCAGCACCAGCCGACCGAATTGTCGCGGCGACAGGCTCGCCATCTCGGCGGCGATCCAGCCGCCAAACCCCAACCCCAGCAGCGCGCAGTCCGTCACGTCCAGTTCGGCCAGCAGCCATTGATGCATCGCCGCCACGTCGCGCACGCTGCGCATCCAGGTGGGCCGTTCCGAGCGGCCCCAGCCGGGATGATGCGGCAGCAGCACATCGAACTGTTCCGCCAGCCGGTCATACAACGGCAGCCGGTCGAGCGTGCCGATATCGTGGTGCAGCACCAGCAGCTTCCGGCCCTGCCCCGCCCGGAGCAGATGCATCCGGCTTCCGGCAACCTCGGTCGCCGTCTCCTTCCAGGCCGCGCCCGCCGCCATCCGCTCTCCCCCTGTGAACGCTGTCAGCCACGATACCCATCGGTAGCCTGCTTTGTCCAACCGCCGGCAAAGACCAGGCGGAAGCGCTGTCGGTCAAACGCCGATCACCGACCTCACGACGCTCTTGCCGGCAGTGCCGAGCGAAACTGGTGCGACCAGTAAACCAGTTGCGCCGGAATGCGTCCCAGCTTGCCCCCGGCGAAAGGCAATCCGTCGCCAAACAAGCGCCAGCGATCGTCACCCTCGGTGATTGCATCCGCAATCAGTCGGCCGAACGCGGATGTCAGCGTGACACCCAGGCCGCCAAAGCCGGTCGCATACCAGACATTCGGCGCAACCTGGCCGATCACCGGGATTCGATGCCGTGTCATCGGCATCATCCCGCCCCACGCAACCTCGACCTTCGCATCCTTCAGCGCCGGATAGAATTGCACCATGTCCCGTTTCAGAAGCGCCGCGATCTTCGGCGGGGACGGCTCCCAGGCCAGCACTCGCCCACCCCAGAGAACCCGCGTGTCGGCCAGCGGACGATAATAATTCGTGGCTGTCTGGTTATCGAAAATCGCGTACGGCACGCGGATCGCGTCGCGCAAATGCGGGCCGAGCGTTTCGGTCGCCATGACGAACGTCGCAATCGGGATGGTAGCCCGCGACAACGACCGTTCCAGCCCGCCAATATAGCCGCCGCAGGCGATGACGATATGTTCGGCACGGATGCGCCCTTGCGCGGTACGCACCTCATGCCGGTCGGCGCGTGCAGCAATCCCTCGCGCCCGGGTTTCCTGGAAGATCTGTCCACCGCGTTCCACACAGGCCCGTGCAAGACCAAGATTAAGATTGAGCGGATGTACCGCTATCGTGGTCCGCACGAACAGCGCGTCGGTATACCGATCGGTCGACAGTGCCTCCCGCACCCGCTCACGCGGCCAGTAATCGAATTGCACACCGAAATTCTCCGCCATGAACTCGCGGAATTGCAGAAGATTGTCGCCATGCCCGGCAATATTGCAGCGCAGTGCGCCCTCCTGGTTGGGGCCGCAGGCGATCGCGTAGTCGGCGATGCGTTGCCGCACCAGGTTAAGCCCGAGCTGCGCCACTTTCTGTATTTGCCGCGCGCGCTCGCGCCCGACCCGCTCCACCAGCAACTCATATCCCTTGGAAAAACCCTCCGAGGCGAAGCCGCCGTTGCGGCCGGACGCGCCCCAGCCGATCCGGTTCGCTTCAATAAGCGCGACCGAACGGCCGCGCTCGGCAAGATCGAGCGCGGTCGCACAACCCGCCAGCCCGCCGCCGATAACCAGCGTCTCCACCTCCAGATCCCCGTCGAGCGACGGATACTGGCTCGGCTCGGACAGCGTGCGGGCGTAGTAGCTATCGACGTAGTCCATTCGGTCAGCGCAGCAGCCGCGTCCAGATCTTCTCGCGGATATCGAGGGCGGCCTTCGGGCAGTCGTGGGTGGGCCGCAGCAGCGCGGCGACCGCGGGCGAAATGTTGATCGCCGGGTCGGCTTTCATGTCTTCCGTCAGATACGCGTCGGCACCGCTGATCGTGTTGTTGTAGCCGGTAAAGTTGGACGCTTCCGCCGCATTCTTCGGATCCATCATCCAGTTCAGGAACTGTTTGGCATTGTCGATGTTCCGCGCGCCGGTGGGGATGGCAAGATTGTCACCCCACAGATTGATCCCTTCCTTCGGGAACATATAAACCAGCGAGGGCCGCTTCTTGTGAGCACGATGGAACGACCCGTTCCACATCTGCTGCATCGCCACTTCGCCGCTGGCGACGCGATCCACGGTGCCTTCCGAGTTATACAGCTTCACCGCCGGCTTCTGCTTTTCGAGCAGCGTCAGGACATTCTGCGCCTGCTGCGGCTCCGTCGTGCAGATATCATAGCCGAGATAGAATTCGGCCGCCGAAGTCACCTCGCCGATATCCTTGAGCATGCCGATCTGTCCGACGAATTCCGGGCGCGGCTCGAAAATCTCTTTCCAGCTACTCTCCAGCTTCGTCCCCGCCGGCAGCTTCGCCGAATCATAGGCGATCGCCGTCATGCCCCACATATACGGAACCGAATAGGCGCGATCCGGGTCGAAATCAGGATGATCGAACGGCTTGCCGACATTCTTGAAATTAGCGAACCCGCCGGCATCGATCTTCATCAGCAGCTTGTCGCGGATCATGCGCTGGACGGTCGGTCCGGTCGGCACCACAACATCGTAACCGCCGCCGCCCGCCTGGATCTTCGCCAGCATCGTCTCGTTGGAGTCATACGTATCGAGCGTCACCGCGATCCCGGTCTCTGCCGTGAAGCGCTTCAGCAGGTCCGGCGGCATGTAGTTGGACCAGTTATACAGGAACAACTGCTTGCCCTCCGCGCGCGCGGGCCTGTGCAAGGCTCCCGCGGCAAGCCCGATCGCTGCCAGCCCGAAACTGCGTCTTTTCATGTCACGTGCTCCCTGCCAACTGATTGCGCCTATCGGTCGCGGCGCGCGAAGATGTACGAACTGCCCAGCAGCACGGCCGAAAGCACCACCAGAAGCGAGGATATCGCGTTCACCTCGGGCGTGACGCCCATACGGACCATGCTGAAGACATAGACCGGCAACGTGGTCGATCCCGGACCGGACACGAAATAGCTCACCACGACATCGCCGAGCGACCCGACAAAAGCCAGCATCGCACCCGACGCGATGCCCGGCCAGAGCAACGGCAGAAGAATACGACGAAACCCGGTGACCGGCCGTGCGCCGAGATCGGATGCTGCTTCGGACAGCGACGGATCCAATCCTTGCAATCGGGCGCGGATCGGCAGATAGGCGATCGGAATCGCGAACACCGTGTGGGCCAGCATCAGACTGATCAACCCGAGCGGCAGTCGGATGGCGACGAACAGCAGCAGCATCGAAATCGCCGCAACGATATCCGGCACAATCAGCGGCAGCCCGATCAGCACCTCCACGACGCCTTGCCCGCGGAATCGCACACCGCTGGTGCCAAGCGCGGCGAGCCCGGCAATCACCGTGCCCAGCGTTGTCGCCACACAGGCGACCACGAGCGAAACGCCTGTCGCATGCAGCATGTCGTGGTCCGTGGCGACCGCACGGTACCAGCGCAGGCTGGCACCGGACCAGCCGCTGAGCGCCGAATCGGCGCCGTTGAACGAGAGTACGATCAGCACCAGGATCGGGCCGTACAGGAAGCACAGCACCGCCCATCCGGCCCATTGCGCGACGCGGAAATGGAACAGCCGTGCCGGGGTCATCAGGGGCGCGCTTCCGCCCGGCGGCGGAATACCAAGTGATGCAGCCAGAGCGCGACCAGGACCATGGCAAGCAAGGTGAACGACAGCGCCGCGCCGAATGGCCAGTTGCGCGCATCGCCGAATTGCTCCTGGATCAGGCTGCCGATCATCATCGACTTTCCGCCGCCCAGCAGCTCCGGGCTGACGAACGCACCGAGACAGGGAACGAACACCAGGATCAGGCCGCCGACGATGCCGGGCATCGACAGCGGCAGAATGATGCGGCGGACCACGCGCAATTGACCGGCCCCGAGATCGTAGGCGCATTCGATTAGCCGCCGGTCGATCTTCTCCATGCTGACATAGATCGGCAGCATCATGTACGGCAGGAACGAGTAGACCAGGGCGATCAGCGTCGCCGCCGGGGTGTACAGAATATTGATCGAGGCATGAGCGAAACCGATCGCATGCAACCCCCGATCGATCACGCCGCCGTTGCGCAGCAGCAGAATCCAGGCGTAGTTGCGCACCAGCAGATTGGTCCAGAATGGCACCGTTACGATCATCAGCAGAAGCGTGCGGCGCCGGGCCGGCTGAAACGCCATCCATATCGTGGTCGGCAGCGCCAGCAGCAGCGTGAGTATCGCGGTTGCCGCCGCGAGCGTGAACGAGCGCAGGAAGATGCGAAGATAGTCGGTGTTGACCGCGAGATTATTGAACAGGTCGCGTTCGTAGATGAATTGGACATAGGCCTCGACGGTATGGTGCCCCCAGAGAACGCCGCCGTCCTCGCCACGCTGCAAGGTGGAGACAAACGCCATGATGCCGAGCGGCACCACCAGCAGACCAACCAGCGCCACCACGGCCGGCGAAACCAGCAACAGGCGCGGCTGTTCCCGCTTCATGTCGTCAACACCCGGATCGACCCGGGCGGCAGCATCACCGAGGCGGCGTCGCCGATGGCGAAACGCGGCCTGGCCCCATCCCGGTTCTGCTCCCGGATGCGCAGGCTTTCGCCGCCCGGAAGCACCAGCCGAAAGATCGTGTCAGTGCCTTCATAGACGATCTCTTGCACCCGACCGGTCACCGGGCCTGTCGCGGAAAGCTGCGCGCGCTCCGGGCGTATCGCCAGCGTGACGGAAAATCCTTCCTGCCCCGCGTCGGCAGCCTCCAGCGTCACCCCGCATGCCAGGCGGTAGCGATTTCCTCCCAGTGCCTCGGCGCGCAGGAAATTCGTCTCGCCGATGAAATCAGCGACAAAGCGCGCCGCCGGCCTTTCGTAGATATCCTGCGGCGAGCCGATCTGCAGAATGGAGCCAGCGTTCATTACCGCCAGCCGATCCGACATCGTCAGCGCCTCGCGCTGATCGTGCGTCACGAAGATGAACGTGATCCCGGTTTCGCGCTGCAACCGCTTGAGCTCGGATTGCATTCCGACCCGCAGCTTCTGGTCGAGCGCGGAAAGCGGCTCGTCAAGCAACAGCACACGCGGATTCTTCGCCAATGCCCGCGCCACCGCGACTCGCTGCTGCTGGCCCCCGGACAGTTGCGCCGGCCGCCGATCCCCGAGCCCCTGGAGCTGCACGAGGTCGAGCATTTCCTCCACCCGCGCCACCACGCGGCGCTTTGGCCAGCGATCCATCTCCAGCCCGAAGGCAATGTTCTGCGCCGCCGTCATGTGCGGGAAAATCGCGTAGCTCTGAAATACCGTGTTCACCGGCCTTTTGTGCGGCGCCAGCCCATCGACGCGTTGGCCATAGACACTGATGCTGCCCCGATCGAGGCCGATGAAACCGGCAATCGCCCGCAGCAACGTCGTCTTGCCGCAGCCGGACGGTCCCAGCAGGGTGAAAAACTCATTCGGTTCGATGGCGAGCGAGACATCGTTCAGCGCAGCGACCGAGCCAAAGCTCTTGCTCAATCCCCGGCACAGGACCGCTGCCCCCGATCCGATGGGCGCGGCCGAAATCGGCGGGGCGGGGCGCGGAAAAAGCTTCACCTGCTGGTCCGGATTGGTTTAATTTGGCTCCGGCAAACCTTGACACGCCCAGCATCGCCGTCAAGTACCGAATCTCGCCATGGGATGTCCTGACTCTCGCGCGGTTATCGCAATTGGTCGTCTAATCCAAGAGGAATGCCTTGATCAGGCCCGTCAGTTCCGTCGCATCACGCCGCAGCGCCCGGAATCGCGCGCGCCGACAGGCGGCCGAACTTCTCGCCACGTTGGAACATCACATCGACGAGGGCCGGCTCCGTCCCGGTGAAAAGATCGCCACCGAGCGTGAACTTGCCAGTCAGTTCGGCGCCTCCCGCACCGTGGTGCGCAATGCGCTCGCCCAACTGCACCGGGCGGGAAAGATCGCCCGCCGAGTTGGCCACGGCACCATCGTGCTGGCGCCGCCGGACAGTGACCCAGCCCTGCCGCTGCTCGATACCAGCCCGACCGAGCTTCTCGAATTCCGCCTCGCCCTGGAACCCAGCCTCGCGGAAGCGGTGGTCCTGAACGCCAGTGCGCGCGACATCCAGAAAATATGGGACTGCGTGGAAGCCGGCGATGCCGCCGATAGTTGGCCGGAGTGGGAGGAATGGGACCGTGCATTCCACGTCAGCGTGGTCGCGGCCACGCATAATCGGCTCGCCATCGGACTCTATCAGGCGATCGTCGCAATTCGTCACGAACAGCCCTGGTTGCGCCTGAAACAAGGGCATACAGACGCCCAGCGCTGGCAATCCTATCTGGAGCAGCATCGGCGCGTGGCCGAGCGCATCGCCGCGCGGGATGCCAAGGGCACCGCCGATGCGCTCCGCGACCATCTCATGAAAGTGCGCATCAAGATGCTCGGCACCGACAGTTGAGGCAATTCCGCCGCGTTACGCCGGTTCCATTGCCGGCAGCAGCAGCTTCTGCAGATCGACGAACGGCCATCCACGCAGCTTCTGTCCGGTCTCCCGCCACGCGGGATCGGCACCCACCTCCTCCAGCAGGACGCGCGGCATCGTCAGAAACTCGCGGATCAAGCCTGTCCGCTGCTCAATCCAGGCGAACCGCAGCGTGTCCTCGGCTGCCTCAGTCAGCCGCAGCTCAGTGCCGTCCGCGGCCGGCATTGCCGGTTCGCTGAACAGCAGCAGCGCCTTCGCCAGCTCGACCACCGCATCATCCAGCCCGGCGCCTCGGCACACCAGCTTCTCGCGCAGGGCCGGCCAGCCGAACACCAGCCGCGGCGTCAATCGGCGTCCGATCTCGCCGGCGGACCCGGGCGCGGCGGCGCCGAAATTGCGCTCGAACAATGCGCGGGCTTCGTGGCTCGCTGCCGGCCAGGACGGCAGGTCAGCGATGGACTGCGCGATGATCCACAGCCCATCCTGGAGCGATAGATAGAGAAGCTGCGGTTCCAGCCGCACCGCTGCGCCGCACCCGGCGCAGGTCAGCCGCTGCAGGCAATCCTCCAGAACCGCCGTGCGAAGATCCGGCCGGCGATCCGCATTGATGCTTTTCACGGCATCGATCTCGGCAGTGCGTCCGCACGCCGGGCAGGCTACCTCGATAGTGTCGAACAGCGACATCGGCGCGGTCCCTTCACTTCCAAGGGGCGTCCACCAGCAGCGGAAACCACGCCACGCGCGGGTCGGTGCGCTTGATAAGCCCGCAGTAATAAGCCGCGTAGATCTCGGCAAACCACTCCGCCGGCGCGCGGAACTGATAGCTGGTCACCGCATCGTCGCGTGCCGCGAGACTATAGCTCCGCCATTTGCCCTTGTAGGTTTCCTGGATCACCCGATTGTTGATCGCCAGCTCCTCCAGTTGACCGCCGCTGAGCCGCCACGCACCCTGACTATCGCCTTTCAATCGCATGGTGGCGCACCAGTTGATCGCTTTCGCCACTGGCGCAACTTCTTCGCTCGTTGTTTCGGGCGGATCGACGTTTCCCTCCAATGCCTGTTCCACGGTCGCCGTTAATTCATCGCCAAGTCCGAAGCGCTCGCGGACCGCAGTCGCCACGCTGGCGATCGTCTCGTCCTGCCAGCCGCCATAACTTACCAGGCTGCCCCGCAACTCCATGAACTTCATGTGGTCATCGACGCTGTGCCCGATCTCGTGCAGCGTCGAATGATCGAAATACGACACCGGCTTCCCGACAAACTCTCCATCGAGCGTGACGGAGAACTCCTGTTTCGCATGCGCCACCGGCAACGTGATGATGCCGCCAAAATTCTGATAGGCCGGCGGATCGCTGGTTCCGGTGCCATCCGGCTTCGTCCGCTTGATCGCCCCCAGCTTCGAATTGTTCCTGTAATGGTCAATCGGCAGGTTCATCAGCAACTTATAAATTCGCCGCAACGCCTGGCCGCCGAGTTGGCCTTGCAGATTGACATTGAACCGCATTCCGATCACGGCCCGAAGAAGATAACCGTCTTCCTTCGTCATTTGCTTGCCGGGCAGGCTCGCCAGCGCGTCCATTCTCTGGTTGAAGGCCGCCAGGTCCTGGTTGAACTTCTCGACTTTCTGATCGTCCAGCGCGTCCACCCCTTTCAGGGCGTTGGGCGGGGCAAGCTCCGGATTCTGGATCAACACGGCCTGCGCCTGGAGCGTACCATTGGTAACCTTTTCCCACTCCTCGTCTTCCAGATCGTTCTCGGTGGCACTCTTCAGTGTCTTCGGGTCCGGAAATGTCTTCAGCCCGCTCGCCAGCCCCTTCCTGATCCGCGCGACTTCACCCTTCCCCAGCAACTGCTCCACCTGCTGCTCCGGCAATTCCTCCCAGGCGAGGCCCTTCCACTTCGTCTTCCCGCCGAACCCGAAGGCGGTCCGGAACGCCTGCAACTGCTTCTCGTCCATCGACACCCCCCGGCCAACATCCCCCGGCCAACATCCCCCGGCCCCGCTCACCGTTCCGTGTTCAACCGCCCAGACCACCCCGCGCCGCTTCGCCGAGCGCAACCAGTGCGCCCGCCAACGTCGCGCGGATCGCTACCCGTACGCCAAACGGATTTGCATCGCAGGCGGCGATGCGCCGATCATCGTCGAGCTGCTGGCGAAATGCCTCGACCGCCGCCAGCACCGCGGGGGCGCCCGCCCGCAGCGCGGCGGCTTCGCCGGCACCGATCGAGCGGATTGCCGCCAGCACCGCGGCGCGGTTAGCCTCCGTCAGCGTATCGAGCTGGCTCGCACCGATCTCCTCCAGATCGTCGTCTTCCGACGCCTGTAGCTCCCGGGCGAGGGCCGCAAGCTGCGCGTCCGCCAGTACCAGCGACGCCTGATAGGCGTCACGCGCCGCCTGCCACCGCTCCGCCAGACCGCCGTCGCGCGACAGATCGGCGCCGAGCACGCGGCACACCCATTGGTCCTGCGCCTCCGTCGCCGCCATTGCGCTCAGGCCGGCAGCGTCGAGCGTCCGCTCGGGCGGAACCTCGCCGCCGATTTCAGAGGCCAGGAACCCCTCGAACACCAGCAGATGCCACAGCACCAGGCTGTGGTCGAACTGCCCCGTCGCATGTTCGTCCAGGCATCGGCGGATCGCGCCTCGATCGAACAACCCGCTATCCAGCATCAGCGCGGAGTCCAGCCGGTTGCGCAGCCGGTACTGCTCCTGCCGGAACAACGTGCCCAGCGACATGGCAAACCCCTGCTTGCGCCGATACAGCAGCTCTTTCGGCAGCAGAGGCTCCAGCGCCCGTTTCAGCACATACTTTCCGGTCCCGCCGCGCAGCTTCAACGCGGCCGGCAGCGACAGCCCCCACTCCACCAGCTCGTAATCCAGCAACGGCGCCCGCACTTCCAGCGAATTGGCCATGCTGGCGCGGTCCACCTTGGTCAGTATGTCGCCCACCAGCCAGGTGTTGATATCGACATACTGCGCCTGCACCAGCGGATCGTCCGATCCGCTTTCCTCCATCAGTGCCGGGATGCGCGCGCTCGGGTCATACCCGTCGAGCGCCCCATCCAGTTCCGCCGAGAACAGCGCCCGCCTTTGTTCGTCCTGCACCCGGGCGATCGTGCGGTAGTATCCAATCGCGCTGTCCAGGCTGAGTTCGGTCAGCGTGTGCTTCGCCCGCAGCCATTGCGGCGCCCGGTCCAGCTTCGGATACAGCCGCGCCAGCGGCCCGACCACCCGCCGCCGCACCGACGCCGGCAACACGCCCCGCGCCGCATCGACCAGGCTGTGCCAGCGATAGCGCCGGTACCCGGCAAACACCTCGTCGCCGCCGTCACCGGAAATCGCCACCGTGGCATGGCGCCGCGCCAGCGCCGACACGCGATGCGTCGGCACCGAGGACTGGTCTCCGAACGGCTCCCCGAAAATCCGCCCCTGTTCCCGCGCTGCGTCGATATAATCGATCGCCGCCGCCGTTTCGTTGTGCTGCACGGTCCCGTAGCGGCGCGCCACCATATCGGCGAACGGCGTTTCATCCTCGGCGCCGGCAAAGCCGATCGTGAACGTATCCAGCCCGTCCCGCAGCCGCGCCGCGGTGGCCACCACGCCCCCTGAAATCCACCCCGCCGGACAGGAACGCCCCCAGCGGCACATCCGCGATCAATCGGCTCTGCGTGCTTGCCGTCAGCTTCGAACTCAGCTCGGCAATCGCCTCATGCTCCGTGATCCGGCGCGGCTTCACCTCCGGCCGCCAGTAGCGTTTCGGCTCCGGCACCTTCTCGCCGTGCCGCAGCAGCAGATAATGCGCGGCCGGAAGCTTGCGGACCTCCCGGTAGATCGACGCCGGGTCCGGCACATACCCATACGCGAAGAAATCCTCCACCGCGGTCGGGCTGACCGTGCGGCTGAGGCCGGGAACCACCTTCAGCGCCGCCATCTCGGAGCCGAACACGAACCGCCCGTCCGGCAGCGTCGCGTAGTAGATCGGCTTCTTGCCCATCCGGTCGCGCGCCAGGAACAGCTCTCGCCGATTGCGGTCCCAGAGCGCGAGGGCGAAGAACCCGTTCAACCGCTGCAGGCACTCCGGCCCCCAGCTCTCCCACGCATGCACGATCGTTTCCGTATCGCAGCGGGTCCGAAACACATGCCCCCGCGCCTCCAGCTCCGACCGCAGATCCTGGAAGTTGTAAATCATACCATTGTACACGATGGCGACCGAGCCATCCTCGTTGTACATCGGCTGGTGCCCGGCCTTGGGGTCGATGATCGCCAGCCGCCGGTGGCCCAGCGCCACGCCGGGTTCCTCATGGAAACCGTCGCCGTCCGGCCCGCGATAATGGACCGCCGCGGTCATTCGCCGCAGCAGTGCGGGGTCGATCCTGGGCGCCCCGCCGAGATCGAAAATGCCGGTAATGCCGCACATATGTCTGCCTCCTGCGCGACATGCTCTAAGCCACCCGTTTGCCCCGACGCAAGCGGCGCGTGCGCAGAGAAGCGCGGGGCTCTGCCCCGACCCCGCCGAGGGCGCTGCCCTCTGGGCTCCCGCCAAGGGCATTGCCTTTGCAACCCGCTACTTTGGTTGGGTGTGGGGGTGGGTGCCTACACGTCTCTCACCAACAGCGCCGTAGGCGCCCACCCCCACACCCAACCAAAATAGATGGGTTGCAAAGGCATAGCCTTTGCCGGGGTGCAGGGGCAGAGCCCTCTGCCCGGGGCCGGGGCAGAGCCCCGTGCTTCCTCACCCCACCAGCGCGCGTGATTCCTGCTCGGCCGCCGCGGCGAACGCGGCCAGCGTATGCCGGACATCCTCGGCATCGTGCGCCAGCGAAACGTAGCACTTCCCGTCGCTCTTCAGCACGCCGCGCTCCCGCACGGCCCGGGTGAACCGCTTCGCCCTGTCGGTATTGGCCGACAAAATATCGCGATAGTCCCGCACCTCATGTTCGGTGAACACGATATCGAACATCACCGGCGCGCCGATCACCTGCGCCGGCAGATGCGCATCGCGGATGATGCGCTGGATGCCTTCGATCAGCGTGCGCCCGGTGGCGAACACCTTCTCATAGGCGCCGGGTTGTTTCAGGATTTCCAGCGTCGCCAGCCCGGCCACCGCGGCGATCGGATTGCCGGACAGGGTGCCGACCTGGAACAGGAAGCGCTCGTCGCCCACGCGGGCGCGGTCGAACTGCGCCATGATGTCTTCCCGCCCGGCAATCGCCGCCAGCGGAAAGCCGCCGCCGATGACCTTGCCCAGCGTGCACAGGTCCGGCGTCACGCCGTAATAGTCCTGCGCGCCGCCCCAGGCGAACCGGAACCCGGTCACCACCTCGTCGAAGATCAGCGGAATCTCGTATTTGCGCGTGACCTCGCGAAGCGCCTGCAAAAACCCGGGCTGCGGCGCCAGCAGCCGCTGGAACGGCTCCACGATCACCCCGCCCAGCTCGTCGTGATGTTCGGCGATCAGGCTGGCCGCCAGATCGGCATCGTTGAACGGCGCGATCAGCACCTCGTCGCGCACGCTCCGCGGAATGCCGGGAGAATCCGGCACCGGCTGCGGGAAGTTGCCGGGCCGCTTGGGCGACAGGCTCATCAGCGAATAGTCGCTCATGCCGTGATAGCCGCCCTCGAACTTCAGGATCTTGTCGCGCTGGCGGAACGCGCGGGCGGCGCGCATCGCATAGGCGTCCGCCTCCGTGCCGCTGCTGACGAAACGCACCTTTTCGGCGCACGGCACCGCGTCCACGATCTCCGCCGCGAGCCGGATACCGTGCTCATTCTCGGTAAAGAAGGTGAACCCATGGGATAGCTGCGCCTGCACCGCCGCCACCACCTCGGGATGCGCATGGCCGACGAACATCGGCCCCGACCCGAGCAGGAAATCGACATATTCGTTGCCGCTCATGTCCCACACCCGGCCGGCACGGCCTTCGCGGATGATCACGTCGGCCGGCATGTTGCCGAAACTGCCGGCCGGCAGCACGCGGCGGGCGGTCTCGGCCAGAGCCTGTTCCTGCTCGCTGCGGGTTCTCTCGGCCATCGCCATCTCCTTGCTCGGTCAGGCCGCGATATTGCACCAAGAACACCGGCGCGGCGAGACCGCCTGCTTGTGCGGGGGAAACCCGGCGCGGTAACGTTACTGAGGGCAACCAACAACAGGGGGACGGAGAATGAAGCGACTGATAGCGGCGGCGTGCCTTGCCGCCATGTGCGCCGCCGGCGCCGCCCGCGCCGACAGCACGCTGGTCATCGGCATCGCCGCGGATCCCACCGGGCTCGACCCGGAAGCGGTGCTGAACAACACCTCCGGCTTCATCATGGCGACGATCTACGACAGCCTGGTGAAATACAAACCCGGCACGGTCGAGCCGGAACCAGGACTGGCGCAGAGCTGGAACGTCTCCGAAGACGGGCTGACCTACCAGTTCAAGTTGCACCCGAACGTGAAGTTCCAGGACGGCACGCCGTTCAATGCCGATACCTACATCCAGGGGATCAATCGGCTGCTGGATAAATCGAGCCCGATCAACATCTACAATACCGGCCCGGTCGAGGGATATATCGACTTCACCTACGGCGATGTCGCGTCGCTCAGCAAGGTCGATGACCAGACGGTCGAGTTCAAACTGAAGCAGCCGAACGCCGCCTTCGTCACCAGCCTGGCGATGGTCTGGAACGGCGTGGTCAGCCCCGCCGCGGCGGCGAAATACGGCAAGGACTTCCGCAACAATCCGGTCGGCACCGGTCCTTACGTCTTCAAGGAATGGAAGTCGCGCGATTCGGTCACGCTTGATGCCAACCCGGCGTACTGGAATGGCAAGCCGCATATCGACCACCTGATCTTCAAGGAATATCCGGACCCGCAATCCGCGCTGCTGGCGATCAAGAAGGGCGATATCCAGATCCTCGCCGACGTCAGCTCCACGGTGGTTCCTGCCCTGCAAGCCGACAAGGCGATCAAGCTGCTGACCCAGCCGGGGCTGGCCCAAAGCGGCATGGGCATGCCGACCGACGTCGCGCCGTTCGACAACGTGAAGGTGCGCCAGGCGCTGAACTACGCCATCGATCGCAACGCCATCAACAAGGCGCTGTTCAAGGGCTTCGCCGTGCCCATGCTGGCGCCGATGCCGGCTTCGGAATGGAGCTATCAGCCGCAGCAGCCGGCTTACAACTACAACCCCGCAGCTGACCAAAAAAATGCTCGCCGAGGCGGGCGTGAAGACACCGCTCTCGGTCGATTTCCTGACCTATAACAGCCCGCGCGGATACAACCCGGCAGGCGCCGACCTCGCGGTCGCGGTCCAGGGCTACCTGAAGAAAGTCGGCATCGACGCGCAGCTTCGCAAGCTGGACATGGGCGCCTTCCTGTCCACCGTGCGCAGCGGCAAATATCAGGGCCTCTTCATGATCGGCTGGACCGGCGACAACGGCGACCCGGATAATTTCGTCTGTGAGCTGTACAGCTCGCGCAACGCCGCCGATGACACCACCCGTTACAAGAACCCCGACGTGGACCGGCTGTGCCAACAGGGCCTGGCGGAGACCGATCACGCCAAGCGCGTGGCGATCTACCAGCAGATCCAGAAGCTCGTCTGGCAGGGCGCGCCGTGGGTATTCATCAACTCGGTGGAGCAGGTGCGCGCCGTCCGCCCGGACGTGCATGGCTACCAGCTCAACCCGACACAGATGTTCTTCGACATGGAAAAGGTTTCGCTCGGAAAGTAATACCAGCGGCCCGAAGGGCCGACTGGTATGCGCGCAGGGTTGGTGTGGCGGCTGCGCGCGAAATCTATATAACGCGTCGGCCAGGCTGGCAGGCAGCAGCGGCGGGGCCTAGGCTGCCCTTAGCGGCTAATTAGGAGGCGTTCGGAAACAACCGCGTCATCTCGTCATTCCCGCGAAAGCGGGAATCCAGGCCGCCCGCTGGATTCCCGCTTCGCCGGAATGACGGTTGATTCCGCTACGTCATGACGAGCCCCCAACGGCTGCCCCTCAACCGAACCTCGTCGAGGTGCTCATGCCAGCCTTGCCACGTTCGATCGCCACCGTCTGCCTCAGCGGAGCGTTGCCCGACAAGCTGGAGGCCGCGGCCCGCGCCGGATTCGACGGCGTCGAGATTTTCGACAACGACCTGCTGACCTTCGACGGTACGCCGACGCATATCCGGCACATTGCCGAGGACCTTGGGCTGACAGTCTATCTGTGGCAGCCGTTCCGCGATTTCGAGGCGATGGACCCGACCCGCCTGCCGCGCAACCTGGAACGCGCCGAACGCAAGCTCGACGTCATGGTGGCGCTCGGCGCGCCGATGATGCTGGCATGCAGCAATGTCCAGCCAGGCGCGCTGAACGATGATGCACGCGCGGCGGCGGACCTGCACGCGCTGGCGGAGCGTGCGGCCGCGCGCGGCCTGCGCGTCGGCTATGAGGCGCTGGCCTGGGGCCGGCACGTCAACCGATGGCGACATAGCTGGCGGATCGTGCAACGCGCCGATCATCCGGCGCTCGGCCTGATCCTCGATAGTTTCCATGTGCTGGCGGTGGGCGACGACCTGGTCGGGCTCGATCAGGTGCCGGCCGACAAGCTGTTTTTCGTGCAGATCGCCGATGCGCCGATGATGTCGATGGACGTGCTGTCGTGGAGTCGTCACTATCGCAACTTCCCCGGCCAGGGGCAGCTTCCGGTCGCCCAGTTCGTGGCCGCGGTGCTGGATGCCGGCTACGACGGCCCGCTGTCGCTCGAAGTGTTCAACGACGAGATGCGGGCCGCGCCGGCAACGCTCAACGCACGCGACGGACTCCGATCGCTGATCCTGGTGGAAGCCGAGGCGCGTCCGGCCGTAATGGCAAGCGCCCTGCCCTCGCCCGCCTCATATGGCGGTTTCGAGTTCATCGAATTTGCCGTCGACCCGCCGGCACACGAGGAACTTGCCAAATTTCTCGCGCCGCTCGGGTTCGTCCAGGCCGGACATCACCGTTCCAAATCGGTGGACCTCTATCGGCAGGGCCAGGTCAGCATGATCCTGAACAGCGAGCCTGACAGCGCCGCAGCCGAGCATTTCCATCTGCACGGACCATCGGTCTGCGCGATGGCGTTCCGCGTCGACGACGCGGCGCGCGCCTGCGCCCGGGCAGCCGCGCTGCTGTCGCCGCCCTGGCATGAACGCACCGGCGCCGGAGAGCGCGAGATCCCGGCGATCCGCGCCCCGGACGGAACCCTGATTTTCCTGATCGAGCAAGGCGTCAACGAACACACCATCTACGATGATGATTTCGTGCTCGCGCCCGGCCCGCCGCCGGGCGGACTGCTGGCAATCGACCATGTCGCGCAGGCGCTGCCCGCCGGGCGGATGGATCACTTCGCGCTGTTCTACAAAGCGGTGTTCGGTTTTGTGCCAGAGCAGCTTTGGGAACTGCCGGACCCGTTCGGCCTGATCCGCAGCCGCGCGATGGTCAGCACCGACCGCTCCATCCGGCTGCCGCTGAATATCTCGCAGAGCCGGGAAACCGAGACCGGACGTTTCGTTTCATCCTATGCCGGCGCCGGCGTGCACCATATCGCCCTGGCTGCCGCGGATATCGTCCACCAGGTGCAGGACGCCATGTCGCGTAAGGCCCCCATGCTGGCGATCCCGGCCAACTATTATGACGACCTGCTGAGCCGACTGGATATCGACGAAGACCTGCTGGCGCGGCTGAAGCAGCTCAATCTGCTGTACGACCGCGACGAGTTCGGGCGACTACTTTCAGGCCTATACCACCGCGTTCCGCGACCGGTTCTTCATCGAGATCGTGCAGCGACGCGGATACCAGCAATTCGGCGCCGCCAACGCGGCGGTGCGCATGGCGGCACAGGCCCAGCGTCGAGCCGACATCACGCTCGCCGATCGGCTGGCGCTTTTGTAGCTTCCCGCGAAACGCGGGATCCATGTCGCCGGCCACTCACGAGCTGTCGCAGGCGCGGGTTGCTCCAGAAACTCATGCTTCAGGAATGCAGTTTCGAGCCAACCCGAAGCGATCACGTTCCAGCGCGGTGTCACCCTGCCGACATGCCCGCCAACCTCTCCCGCTTGCGGGAGAGGTCGGCTTGCGAAGCAAGCCGGGTGAGGGTGTTGCCCACGGGAAATCGCTCTGAACAGCGCAGCGAGGTCCATCGTCGCCCCGAACACCACCAGCGGCCACGCCGCGCGCCGAAGGACGGCGACAAAGAGCGCTGGCCCCTTCACCGCTTGGGGCACCGATGGCCGGCGGGAAGAAAGCGGCCCGGACTTCGACCAGGCCCACCGGATCAGGCCTCCAGCAGCATGGAGTCGAGGTCAAGCGTGGAGACGCGCCCGAGGTCTTCCCGATGCACCGACAGGAAGTCCTCCGCCGCGCGCCGTCCCTCATCGCGCAACATGCTTAGGAACGGCCACTCGGCGTTCAGCTTAGAGGAATGACCGAGCTTCACCATCGCCTCGCTGCTCACCCGATGGATGCGCATCCCGGCCCAGCGCGCGCCCTCTGTGTTGCCAGGCTCGGCGACCTGCCGCAGCACGGCGATCATCCGCAGTTCCTTCAGCAGCGTGGAGTTGAACGATATCTCGTTGAGGCGATTGAGGATCTCGCTCGCGGTCCGGGGCGTGCCTGGCCTCTCCACGGGGTTGATCTGCACCAGGATCGTGTCGCGAGACTCGCATTCGCGCACCAGTGGCGTGATCGTCGGGTTGCCGGCATAGCCGCCGTCCCAATAGGGCTCGCCGTCGATCTCGATCGCCTGGAACATGGTCGGCAGGCAGGCTGAGGCGAGCAGCACCTCCGGTGTGATCTCCGGGTTGCGGAAGACCCGGCCGCGCCCGGTGCGTACATTGGTGGCGGTGACGAAGAGGCGGATGGGCGAGGCGGCAAGCCGCTCGAACGCCACGCTCTCGCGCAGGATGTCCGTAAGCGGGTTATAGCCGCGCGGGTTGAGCTCATAGGGCGAGAACACCCTGGACATCATGTCGAGTGCAACGAAGGCGGGTGATGAATTAAGCGTCCACCGCCCGAGCAGGATGTCCAGCGGTCCGCGTCGGAGCGGGCTCGAGGCCGCCGCCCGAGAGACTCGGCGCCAGAACTGCTCGAGTGCCAGGCGCGCTCCGTCCGCGCCGTTCACGGCAAACCCGTCGGCCAGAACCGCGGCGTTCATGGCGCCTGCGGACGTTCCCGAGATGCCGTCGATCCGCAGCCACGGCTCTTGCAGCAGTCGGTCGAGCGCGCCCCAGGTGAAGGCACCGTGCGCACCGCCGCCTTGAAGCGCGAGATCGACGGCGAGGGTCGCGCGAACGGGGGGGCCCGGCCCGTCGGGACGGCCAGGACCGACGCCGGACATCACCCTGCCCCACCGTCACGCGCCGCCTGAGCGTTCCGCACAGACTGCGAGACCTGACCGATCCGCGCCGCCTGCACCACCCGGCGGTGCGTCTCGCCCGTTCGCACGCGCATCCCCGTCCGGACGGTCCGGCCAGGCTGCGGATGCTGCGGGGCGATCGCCTGCTTGCGGGCAACCGCCGTCCGCAGCCGCGTCAGCGCAAGGGCACGGCGCTCCGACTCCTCAAGCGCTGTGATTCGGGCGTTCACCCGCTTCAGCGCGTTCGCAAACACCTGCTTCTTGGCCGCGAGGCCGCGCTCGCTTGCCCGCTCGGCCGCGGTGCCGAGCGCTTCCGCCTTGCCGCGGGCGATGCGTGATAGCGTCTCGGCCACCAGATAGTGGCTTCGGATGATCGGATCGAACTCGTCCTGCGCCAGCGACCGGCGCTCGGATGCCAGGGCGATGCTCATGCGACTCCCTGTTACCGCTTCCGGCGCCGTGCCGGAAGCCCTCGGTCAGGCGCGTCTGACGAACCCGATGTCATCGCCGATCACGGCGATCGGCCCGATCGGCATCGTTCCGGAACTAGGCGGCTCAAGTCTGACGAGCGCGATCAGGCCCGATTAGCCCGAACTTTGCGCCCTTTTCGGTCTATGCTGTTGATAAATCGTAGCTTAGCGAACTGGCGCGGTCATGTGGTTGGTTGATTTGGCTTGACACGACGCGAATCGGCCTGATTCGGTGCGCGCATGTATGTTGCGGTCATACCCAATCGCGGGTCACCCCCAGCGATCCTGCTGCGGGAGAGCTACCGCGAGAACGGTAAGACCAAGAACCGCACGCTTGCCAACCTGTCCGGCTGGGCGGGCGAGCGCATCGAGTTGCTGCGTGCCGTCCTGCGCGGCGAGCATCTGCTGCCTGCCGCCGCGGCGGTGCAGATCGTCCGGGCTCTGCCGCACGGTCACGTGCTGGGTGCCCTGACGACGGCACGGCGGATCGAACTTGATGCCCTGTTGCCGCGTCGGGCGCCACCCCGCAGGCGCGATCTGGCACTGGCGCTGATCATCGCCCGGTTGCTCGATCCGGCGGCCAAATTGGCGACGGCTCGCATGCTCGATCCGGCCACCGCAAGTCACTCACTGGGCGAGGTGCTGGGATTGGGCCGCGTCTCCGCCGGCGAGGTCTACGCCACGCTCGACTGGTTGGGCCGCGAGCAGAGCTTCATCGAGGCGAGCCTGGCCCGACGCCACCTGAAGAGCGGCACACTGCTGCTCTATGATGTCACCTCGACCTACCTGGAAGGACGCTGCTGCGAACTGGCGCGCTACGGCTACAGTCGCGACCACCGGCGCGACCGCCCGCAATTGGTGATCGGCCTGCTGTGTGCCGCGGATGGCTGCCCGGTGGCGGTGGAGGTGTTTGCCGGCAACACCGCTGATCCGGCCACGCTGAGCGCGCAGATCGCCAAGCTGAAGCAACGCTTCAACCTGCATCGCGTGGTCATGATCGGCGACCGTGGTTTGCTGACCGAGGCGCGGATCAGAGAGACGCTGCGCCCGGCCGGGCTGGATTGGATCACGGCGCTGCGGGCGCCCGCAATCAAGGCCTTGGCCACTGACGATGGGCCGTTGCAGCTATCGCTGTTCGATGACCGCGACATGGCGGAGATCACCAGTCCCGACTATCCCGGCGAGCGCCTGGTGGTCTGCCGCAACCCGCTGCTGGCTGCCGAGCGTGCCCGCAAGCGCGACGAACTGTTGGCCGCGACCGAGACCGAGTTGGCGCGCATCCAGGCCCGCGTGCAGCGGGCACGCAACCCGTTGCGCGGAGCCGGCGCGATCGGCCAGGCGCTCGGCGCCATCTTCGGTCGGCGCAAGGTGGCCAAGCACTTCGACACCACCATCACCGATGACAGCTTCAGCTTCATCAGGAACCACAGCGCCATCGCTGCCGAAGCTGCGTTGGACGGCATCTACGTGCTGCGCACCAATCTACCGGCCGCCCAAACTGATGCCGCCGCTACCGTGCGCGCCTACAAGAGCCTCGCCAGCGTCGAGCGTGCGTTCCGATCCATGAAGACCGTGGATCTGGAACTGCGTCCGGTGTTCCACTGGACCGCGCCACGGGTGCGCGCTCACGTGCTGCTCTGCATGCTCGCCTATTATCTGGAATGGCATATGCGCCGGCGCCTGGCCCCGATGTTGTTCGACGACCACGACACCCTGGCACGCGACGCGCAACGCTCCTCCCCGGTCGCCAAGGCAAAGCCCTCGCCAGCCGCCAGCGACAAAGCCGCCAGCAAGCAAACCGATCCAGCGCATGGCGAACCGTTGCCAGTGCACAGCTTCCGGACCTTGCTCGCCGATCTGGCAACGCTGACGCGAAATCTCGTCCAGCTCGCAGCCGATCGCAAAGACATCGTCCTCGCCGTACCAACAAAGCTACAGCGCAGAGCACTTCTTCTGCTCGGCGTCACCCAACTCGCGTAGACAGCACCCCAGCAGGCAAAGCCAACCGGATCAACGCTTTGCACTCAGAAATCCGCAAAGTTCGGATTAGCCCGAACTTTGCGCCCTTTTCGGTCTATGCTGTTGATAAATCGTAGCTTAGCGAACTGGCGCGGTCATGTGGTTGGTTGATTTGGCTTGACACGACGCGAATCGGCCTGATTCGGTGCGCGCATGTATGTTGCGGTCATACCCAATCGCGGGTCACCCCCAGCGATCCTGCTGCGGGAGAGCTACCGCGAGAACGGTAAGACCAAGAACCGCACGCTTGCCAACCTGTCCGGCTGGGCGGGCGAGCGCATCGAGTTGCTGCGTGCCGTCCTGCGCGGCGAGCATCTGCTGCCTGCCGCCGCGGCGGTGCAGATCGTCCGGGCTCTGCCGCACGGTCACGTGCTGGGTGCCCTGACGACGGCACGGCGGATCGAACTTGATGCCCTGTTGCCGCGTCGGGCGCCACCCCGCAGGCGCGATCTGGCACTGGCGCTGATCATCGCCCGGTTGCTCGATCCGGCGGCCAAATTGGCGACGGCTCGCATGCTCGATCCGGCCACCGCAAGTCACTCACTGGGCGAGGTGCTGGGATTGGGCCGCGTCTCCGCCGGCGAGGTCTACGCCACGCTCGACTGGTTGGGCCGCGAGCAGAGCTTCATCGAGGCGAGCCTGGCCCGACGCCACCTGAAGAGCGGCACACTGCTGCTCTATGATGTCACCTCGACCTACCTGGAAGGACGCTGCTGCGAACTGGCGCGCTACGGCTACAGTCGCGACCACCGGCGCGACCGCCCGCAATTGGTGATCGGCCTGCTGTGTGCCGCGGATGGCTGCCCGGTGGCGGTGGAGGTGTTTGCCGGCAACACCGCTGATCCGGCCACGCTGAGCGCGCAGATCGCCAAGCTGAAGCAACGCTTCAACCTGCATCGCGTGGTCATGATCGGCGACCGTGGTTTGCTGACCGAGGCGCGGATCAGAGAGACGCTGCGCCCGGCCGGGCTGGATTGGATCACGGCGCTGCGGGCGCCCGCAATCAAGGCCTTGGCCACTGACGATGGGCCGTTGCAGCTATCGCTGTTCGATGACCGCGACATGGCGGAGATCACCAGTCCCGACTATCCCGGCGAGCGCCTGGTGGTCTGCCGCAACCCGCTGCTGGCTGCCGAGCGTGCCCGCAAGCGCGACGAACTGTTGGCCGCGACCGAGACCGAGTTGGCGCGCATCCAGGCCCGCGTGCAGCGGGCACGCAACCCGTTGCGCGGAGCCGGCGCGATCGGCCAGGCGCTCGGCGCCATCTTCGGTCGGCGCAAGGTGGCCAAGCACTTCGACACCACCATCACCGATGACAGCTTCAGCTTCATCAGGAACCACAGCGCCATCGCTGCCGAAGCTGCGTTGGACGGCATCTACGTGCTGCGCACGAATCTACCGGCCGCCCAAACTGATGCCGCCGCTACCGTGCGCGCCTACAAGAGCCTCGCCAGCGTCGAGCGTGCGTTCCGATCCATGAAGACCGTGGATCTGGAACTGCGTCCGGTGTTCCACTGGACCGCGCCACGGGTGCGCGCTCACGTGCTGCTCTGCATGCTCGCCTATTATCTGGAATGGCATATGCGCCGGCGCCTGGCCCCGATGTTGTTCGACGACCACGACACCCTGGCACGCGACGCGCAACGCTCCTCCCCGGTCGCCAAGGCAAAGCCCTCGCCAGCCGCCAGCGACAAAGCCGCCAGCAAGCAAACCGATCCAGCGCATGGCGAACCGTTGCCAGTGCACAGCTTCCGGACCTTGCTCGCCGATCTGGCAACGCTGACGCGAAATCTCGTCCAGCTCGCAGCCGATCGCAAAGACATCGTCCTCGCCGTACCAACAAAGCTACAGCGCAGAGCACTTCTTCTGCTCGGCGTCACCCAACTCGCGTAGACAGCACCCCAGCAGGCAAAGCCAACCGGATCAACGCTTTGCACTCAGAAATCCGCAAAGTTCGGATTAGCGGATGTTGCTTCGGCTCTCGGCCGGCCTGCAGGAGCACGGGATGCAGGCCCGTTCGCGCGAGAACGTGTCGGCGGTGGGGGGGCTGGGTTGATGGCGGCCATTCCCGGACGTGTCGATTGGGACATCCAGCATGGTTTCCGGACTGCCAGCACAAGCTTACCGCAGGCTTTGACGACACTTAGGGCGTCATGAAACAACCAAATCGACCGTCATTCCCGCGAAAGCGGGAATCCAGCGGGCGGCGGTGGATTCCCGCTTTCGCGGGAACGACGGGATGACGCGGTTATTTCTGAACGACTCCTTACCAGAAAGCCTCTGCGAACTTGAGGGATGACGCGATGCAGCGATGGTTGGCAGGCCGTGGTCGAGACCGGCGGCCGGGCAGCGCCTGGGCTGCGGTGGGGCGTTGCTCGTGGTGCTCTTCGTTCTCAGTGTTTGTGCGTCGCCGGTCCCTGTCACGCGGATCGATCCGCAAAGGATGCAGCGCACACTGGATGCGAGCGCGCTCACGCGCGACCGTCTCAGCGAGGAAAGCCGGAACGTGCTGCGCCGCCACGCCCCGCTGGAGCTGTTCGACCGGGATGCCGGCGCTGCGATCGCCGCCTTGAATGCACGCCTGTCGCCGGCGGGCCACGCCGACCGGCAGGACCTGTTCGCATTAAACTAATAGCTGTACCCCGGCGGCGCCTGGTAATAGCCCGGCGGGGGCGGTGGGGAGCCATATCCATAGCCCGGCGGGGGCGGTCGAGAACCATACCCATAGCCCGGCGGTGGTGGCGGGGCACCGTATCCATAGGCGGGTGGCGGTGGCGCCGGCGTGGTGGCCGCGCCGGCCAGCGCACCACCGGCTCCGCCGACCAGGGCGCCGATGCCGGCGCCTCGGCCGCCACCTACAATGCCGCCGATCGCCGCCCCAGTGCCCGCGCCCAGCAATGCGCCCCCGGCGGCACGCTGTCCGGGGTCATACGGGTCCGTGCAGCCGGCAATGGCAAGAGCCATCCCCAGCGCAACCGCCGCCGGCGCAATCATGGTTTTCATCTTGTTTCCCTGGCGCTCTTCGGTTGCCACGTGCTCACGTCCCGGAACCCGTCCGCTCTAAACACGGAACTCCGCGCGTCGCCGGCAAGGCGAACCCAACTTCAGCCCGGCCCAAACACGATCGGCGGCGGATAATAGACCGGAGGCGGATAATAGACCGGAGGCGGGTAATAGGCCGGCGGTGCGATCACTATTGGCGGCAGCCAGCGTCCGCCATACCAGCGCCAACCGACGCAGCAGCCGCCGCCCCAGCCTCCACCATGCCAGCCGCCACCATGCCAGCCGCCACCGTGCCAACCTCCGCCATTCCAGCCGCCGCCGCCGTGCCACCCTCCGCCATTCCAACCACCGCCACCGCCGTGCCAACCACCACCGCCGCCATGCCAACCACCGCCACCGCCGCCATGCCAATCGGCGCTTGCGGGGGATGCCGCCGCGATCAGGCCAACCAGCCCCAGCGTGGCCATCCCACATCGAAAGAGGCGCATTTGCTCAATCTCCAACCCACGCGAAGAGAGAAACACCAGATGATGGCACAAGGTTGGCGAGAATAACTTAACTGTACCCTGTCCTTCGCGACGCCGGATACCCGGGCCGGGGCTTGCTCATCACGCCCCGGCCGCGCGCGCCCGTTTCAGGCCCGCTGCACCAGCTCGATCTTGTAGCCGTCCGGATCCTCCACGAACGCAATCACCGTCGTGCCGAACTTCACCGGCCCGGCCTCACGGGTCACCTTGCCGCCACCGTGGCGCACCTTCTCGCAGGTCGCGGCCACATCGGGCACGCCGATCGCCAGATGTCCGAACGCCGTCCCCTGCTCATATTTCGCGACACCGTAATTATAGGTCAGCTCGACCTCCGCGGTGCCGTCGTCGCTGTAGCCGACAAAGGCCAGCGTATATTTTCCATCCGGCACATCGCGCCGGCGAAGCTCCTTCATCCCCAGCAGCTTGGTATAGAAATCGATGCTGCGCTGCAGATTCCCGACGCGGATCATGGTGTGCAAAAAGCGGCTCATGTGCTGTTTCCTTTCGCTGCTTCATCCGGATCAAGACCGAGCAGGAATAGCCCGGCCGCCTCCGCCTCCGCCAGGGTTGCCAGCCGATCGGCGAGCAACGTTCCCTCGGCCTCGAACGCAATACCGCGCAGCCCGGCCGCCGCGGCATGGCGCACCGTCTCCGGCCCGATCGTCGGCAGGTCGGCGCGCCGGTCCTGGCCCGGCTTGACCAGCTTCACCAGCACCCCGCCCGGTCCTGGACGCGCCAGCCCGAGGCAGCGGGCCAGCATCGCGTCGGTGCCCTCGGACGCCTCGACCGCCAGCACGATGCCCTGCTGAACCACGCAGCCCTGCCCGACATCCACCGCGCCCAGCGCCCGCACCACCGTCACCGCGCGCGCGATGTCGGCAGCCGCCAGCGCGTCCGGCGCGGCCCCGGTCAGCAGGCCGCGCGGGGCCAGCGCCTCATCCAGTATTTCGTGCGCGCCGATGACGCGGAACCCTTCCTCGCTCAGCACCCGCACGACGGCCGCCAGCAGCCCGTCATCGCCGGCAAACGCGGCGCGACCGACGCGGGCCAGGATGCGCGCGCCCTCGGCATCGGGACGCATATCCAGCAACGAGGGGCGCCGTACCGGGCCCACCAGCACCAGGTCCTGGCATCCATGCCCGCGCAACGCCTCCAGTATCCGGCCGGCAGCGCCCATGCGGATGAATTCGTGCGGATAGGGCGCCAGCACCGCGCGGTCGGCGAAGCCGTCCAGGCCGACCAGGAACACCGGCCGCCCGGCCGCACGCGCGGCGGCGGCTACCTGCCCGGGAAAGCTGCCTCCACCGGCCAATACGCCGAGGGTCGGCCGCGCCTGAGCGGTTTTCGCGCTATCGGTCTCCATACCCGGGTTTTCGGCGGTTCCGGCATGGCCCGCAACCGTGGCAGCCATGCAGCACAAAAACCGCCCCGGCCTGGCCCCCGGGCTGGATTGTCCGCGCCAGCCGCCGATATGGCGTGATGGCGCGGGGTGGACTATTCCCGGCTTCACTCCGTCGCGCCGAGGACCCGTGTCACATGCCCACAGTTCGCTGGCAGCCCGACCGCCGGATACCACCGTCCCCATGGCCGACACCGCCACTGCTCACCGCAATGAAGCGCGGGCTGCGCGGCTGTTGTCCCGCGTGCGGGGAAACGCACCTGTTCAACGGCTTCCTGAAAATCGTCCCGGTCTGCAAAAACTGCGGTGCGCCGCTGGGCCTCGCCCGCGCCGATGATGCGCCGCCTTATTTCGTCATCCTGATCACCGGGCATATCGTCGTGCCGCTGCTGCTGGTCATGCAGAAGCTGCGCAACCCACCGAGCTGGGAATTGGCCGTGATCTTCCTGCCGCTGACCCTGGTGCTTGCGCTGGCTTTGCTGCGCCCCGTCAAGGGCGCCGTCCTCGGTGCGATCGTCAGCCTGGGCATCGTGAAACTCGAACCTCGGCCCGACTGATCGACCGATGTCCGGCTCGCCGGAATCGCGGATTGCCGCGGTGAAGCTGGATGGCGAGCCGCTCAGCCGGCTGTCGCCGTTGATGGAGGCGGATCGCGCCCAGGCAGTCGCGGACCTGGCGGCGGAAAATCGATTTATGCCCCTGCTGCGGCAGTGGGGCCCGCCGTCGGGGCCCTTCGTGCTGCACCTGTCGATCCAGGAAGGACGGCTGGTGTTCGACATCCGCAATGCCGACGCCACCAAGCTGGGCGCCATCGGGATCGCGCTGGGGCCGTTCCGCAGCCTGATGAAGGATTACCGGCTGCTGGTCGAAAGCCACGTCATGGCGGTGCAGGAAGGGCGTGAGGCGCGCATCCAGGCGATCGACATGGGCCGCCGGGGCCTGCACAACGAGGGCGCCGCGCTGTTGATGCAGCGCCTGGCCGGAAAGGTCGAACTCGATCTGCCGACCGCGCGGCGGTTGTTTACGCTGATGTGCGTCCTGCACCAGCGCATATGAGGTCGCTGACATGAAGATCGATGGCGTTCAGTATCGTACCGTCTGGCTCGATCAGGATGGCTGGTCGGTGCGGATCATCGATCAGACGAAACTGCCCTGGGCGCTGGACATCGTGCGGCTGACCACATTGCAACAGGGCGCCGACGCGATCCGCCACATGCAGGTTCGTGGCGCGCCGCTGATCGGCGCCACCGCGGCCTATTCGCTGTGCCTGGGGCTGCGTGCCGACTGCTCCACCGACGCCATGGAGCGTGGCGCGGCACTGCTGGCACAAACCCGTCCGACAGCGATCAACCTGCGCTGGGCGCTGCAGCGGATGCTGACGCGGCTGCGTAACACCGCGGTACCGGAACGCCTGGCTGTCGCTTACGCCGAAGCCGCCGCGATCGCCGATGAGGACGTCGCCCAGAACAAGGCCATCGGCCAGCACGGGCTGCCGTTGATCGAGGCGGTGGCGCGCGAACACCCGGACCGACGCGTGAACGTGCTGACGCATTGCAATGCGGGGTGGCTGGCGACCGTGGATTGGGGCACCGCACTGGCGCCGATCTACGCCGCGCACAATGCGGGCGTGCCGTTGCATGTGTGGGTGGACGAGACGCGGCCACGCAACCAGGGCGCCGCGCTGACTGCGTTCGAACTCGGCAAGCATGGCGTGAGGCACACCGTGATCGCCGACAACGCCGGCGGCCACCTGATGCAGCACGGCGAGGTCGATCTGGTGATCGTCGGCGCCGACCGCGTGACCCGCGGCGGCGATGCGGCCAACAAGATCGGCACATATCTGAAGGCGCTGGCGGCACACGACAACGCTGTGCCGTTCTGGGTCGCGGTCCCGTCCACCACCATCGACTGGACCATCGCCGACGGTCTCGCCGACATCCCGATCGAGCAGCGCGGCGAGGCGGAAGTAACGCAAATGACCGGACGCGCGCCCGACGGATCCGTGGTCACGGTACGCATCGCACCCGAGGGCAGCCCCGCCAGCAACCCGGCCTTCGACGTCACCCCGGCCCGCCTGATCACCGGCCTGATCACTGAGCGTGGCTGCTGCGCCGCAACCGCTCCCGGACTGGTTTCATTATTCCCGGAACGAAGCTGAACGACCCCCACCGTCGCCAAACCCAATCCGTCGCGGCCGCACCAATCCGCCACGGCCAAATTCGTCATGGCCGGGCTTGTCCAGGCTTGTCCCGGCCATCCACGTCTTCATCGCGGCAAACCCAAAGGTGCAGAGCGCGGGCACCCTCCCCGCAAAAATGACCCCTACTCCCCCGGCGTCGCCACCGGATGCTGCCCGCTCCGCCGGAAACGCGCCTTCGTCCACTCCCGCATGGTTTGAAACACCACATACAGCATCGGGATCAGGAAAATCCCCACCGAGCTGGCCACGATCATGCCCGCAAACACCGCCGTCCCCACATCCCGCCGGCTGAGCATCGCCGCTCCATGCGCCGTCACCAAAGGCAACAGCCCGAGAATGAAGGCAAACGACGTCATCATCACCGCGCGAAACCGCGTGCGCGCGCCCAGCACCGCGGCCTCGCGGATCGGCATGCCCTCCTCCCGCCGCTCCTTCGCGAACTCCACGATCAGGATGGCGTTCTTGGCCGCCAGTGCGATCAGCACCACCAGTCCGATCTGCGCATACAGGTCCACCGACAGGCCGGCGATGGTAATCCCGACGAACGCCCCCAGCACGCCCACCACGACCGACAGCAGCACCGGCACCGGAATGGTCCAGCTTTCATAAAGCCCCACCAGGAACAGATAGGCGAACAGCACCGCCAGACCCATGATCAGCCCGGTCTGCCCCGCCGCCAGCTCCTCCTGATACGCCGTACCTGTCCACTCGAAACCATAGCCACGCGGCAGCGTCTTGTCCGAGATCGCCGCCATCGTCGTCAGCGCCGTGCCGGATGAAACGCCCGGCGCCGGACCGCCATCGATGGTGATCGCCCGATAGTTGTTGTAGCGCGTGATCACCTGCGGCCCGGTCACGAAGCGCAGGCTGGCGATCGAGCGGATCGGCACCATGTCGCCCAGTTTGTTGCGCACGTAGATGCGCCAGATATCCGGGATGTCGCTGCGATCGACCGCCCCGCCCTCGATGTTCACCTGCCAGGTGCGGCCATAAAGGTTGAAGTTGTTGACATAGATACCACCCAGGGTCGCTTGCAGGGCGGTGAACACGTCGCTGATATTCACCCCCAGCGCCGACGCCTTGTCGCGGTCCACATCCAGATAGAGCGACGGGTTGGTCGCCGTGTAGGTGGAAAACACGCGGGTCAGCGCCGGGTTCTGGTTGGCGGCGGCAATCAGCCCGCCCATCACCTGCCCGTTCTCCACCGGGTCCTGACCCTCCAGCGCCTCCAGCTCGTACTCGAATCCCGATCCGGTGCCCAAGCCGATGATCGGCGGCAGATTGAACGGGAAGATCACCGCCGATCGGATGCCCTGCACCGCGCCGAACGTCTGCCCGACCAGCGCGCCCGCCTGGTCCGCCGCTGCCCGCCGATCAGAAAAGGGCTTCAGCCGCGCCACCAGAAACGCCGCGTTCGGCTCCTGCACCCCGTCCAGCAATGAAAACCCGACGATCGCCAGCGTATCCTGCACCTGCGGCATCTTCTTCAGGATCGCTTCCACCCGCGAAGCAACCTCGCTGGTGCGCGCCACGGAGGCGCCGTCCGGCAACTGCGCGGAGATGAAGAACGCGCCCTGATCCTCCTCCGGCAGGAAGCCGGTGGGCGTGTGGTTCATCATCCAGAACGCGCCGGCGCCGAATACCCCGACCAACAGGATCGACAGCACGGACACGCGCACCAATCGGCGCACCACCGCCGCATAGCCGTCCCGCATGTAATCGACGCCGCGCAGCAGCCAGCGGATCGGCCCGCGCCGCTGCCCGTGACGCCGCAGGAACAGCGCGCACAAGGCCGGCGACAGGGTCAGCGCGTTGGTTGCCGAAATCAGCATCGCGCAGGTCATGGTCACGGCGAACTGGCGGAACAGGATACCGGACAGCCCGGGAATGAATCCCACCGGCACGAACACCGACAGCAGCACCAGCGAGATGGCGATGATCGGACCGGTGATCTGGTTCATCGCCTTGAGCGTCGCCTCCGCCGGGGTCAGCGTCGGCTCCTCTTCCAGCACACGCTCGACATTTTCCACCACCACGATCGCATCGTCGACCACGATGCCGATCGCCAGCACCATCGCCAGCAGCGACACGGTGTTGATGGTGAAGCCGAGCGCCAGCAGCGCGGCGAACGTACCGATCAGGCTGACCGGCACCGCGACCAGCGGAATGATGGTGGCCCGCACGCTGCCGAGAAACAGGAACACCACCAGCACCACCAGCGCGAATGCTTCCAGCAGCGTGGTGAGGACTTCGCTCACCGTGTCGCGGACGAACTCGCTGGTGTCATACATCACCATCGCGTGCAGCCCGGCGGGAAAGCGCGTGGACATGTGCTGCAGCGCCTGGTTCACCGCGTCCGAGGTCTGCACCGCGTTGGCACCCGGCGCCAGATAGATCGCCACCGGCACCGCGGGCCGGCCGTTCAGCCGCGTCTCGCTGTCCATGTTCTGCGCGCCGAGCTGCACGTCGGCGACATCGCGCAGCCGCAATACGGACCCGTCCGGATTGGCGCGGATCACGATATTGCCGAACTGCTGGGCGGTGACCAGCCGTCCCTGGGTTTGCAGGTTGAACTGGAACTGCTGGTCGTTGCCGATCGGTCGGGCGCCGATCCGTCCCACCGGCGCCACCACGTTTTGCGACTGGATCGCAGCGATGATGTCGCTGGGCGACAAGCCCAGGCTGACCAGGCGATCGGTGTGGAACCACACCCGCATCGAGTAGTTCAGCTTCGAAAACAGGCTCGCCTGACCCACACCCGGTGTGCGCGACAACGTATCGAGCACGTTGATCAGCACGTAGTTGGTGATGAACAGCGGGTCCATCTTCGGGTCGTCGCCGTAGAAAGCGAGGAACTCCAGGATGGCGGAGGACTTCTTCTGCACCGTCAGCCCTTCGGTCTGCACCTCGACCGGAAGCTGAGACAGCGCGGTCTGCACGCGGTTGTTGACGTTGACGGTGTCGATATCGGGGTCGCTGCCCAACTGAAAGCTGACCGTCAGGCTGTAGCTGCCATCGTTCCCGCTGGTCGATTTCATGTAGATCATCTTGTCGGCGCCGACCACCTGCGCCTCGATCGGCTGCGCCACCGCGCTTTCAACCGTGGTCGCCGACGCACCCGGATACGTGGCGCTCACGGTAACCTGCGGCGGCACGATGTCTGGCAGTTGCGCGACCGGGATGCGGGTCAGCGAGATGGCGCCGGCCAGCGTGATAATGATCGCAATAACGATCGCCAGCCGCGGCCGGCGAATGAATACAGCGGAAATCATTCCTTTGCGGCGAGACTCTTGCGCGTCGCCGGCGATGTTTCCGCACTTTGCCGATTCAGTTGCGCCGCACTGGGCGGCGCCGTCGGCGTGGCGGGGGAGGGCGACACCACCTCGCCGGGACGCACCTTCTGCACACCATCGACGATGACCATGTCACCCTGATTGAGGCCGGTCAGCACCGTCGCAACGGTCGCCGTCGATTGCCCCATGGTGATCCGCCGTTCCTGCACCTTGTCCTGCGCATCAACCGCGAACACGTAATCGCCCTGGATATCCGACAACACCGCGGCACGCGGAATCGCCAGCAGCTCCACCGGCTGGGCGCCTTCCAGCAGCACGGTAACGAACTCGTTATCGACCAGCTCCCGCACCGTGGCGCCGTTGACCTTCGCATCCGTCAACAGCGGGTTGGGGATGCTACCGCGCAGCAACAGTGTGTCGGTGTTCAGCGAAACGGTGTTGTCGATGAAGTCCAGCTTGCCGGTCTGGTCGTACTTGCGCCCATCCGGCAGCCGCAGCCGGATCACCACGGCGTTCAGCCCCCCTTTGTCGGCATAGCGCTCACGAAGCTGCAGCGCGGTCGTCAGCGGCACCGGGAACACCACGTACATCGGGTCCTGGCTGACGATGCGCGTCAGCACGCCGGAGCTCGGCGAGACGACATTGCCGATAGTCACCGCGGTACGGCCGATCTTGCCGTCGACCGGTGCGCGGATCTCGGTATAGCCGAGATTGATCTCCGACTGTTTCTCCTGCGCCTGCGCGGCGAGGACCTGGGCGGCATCGGACAGCATCGTGGCACGCGCCGCATCGACCAGCGACGGCTGGCCGGCCGGTGTCTTCAGCAGCAATTCGGCGCGCTGATACGCCAACGTGGCGTTGGTGAGCTGCGCCTGGGTCTGCTGCACCGCGGCCTGCTTCGCCGCCAGATCGGCCTGGAACGGCGGTTGTTCAAGAACATAGAGCAGATCGCCTTTCTTGACCTCGGACCCTTCCGCGAACTTCTCCTGCTCGAGAAACGCGGTCACCCGGGCGACCAGAGAAACACGGTTCACCGATTCGATGCGGCCAATGAATTCAGACGTCTCGGTGACCGGCTGTTTCTCCGCGCGGGCCACGCCGACCGACGGCTTTCCCTGCCCCGGAACCTGGGCACGCGCGGCGGACCCAAAGGGCAGTGCAACCAGTAAGGCGGCCGCCACCAATGCGGCCGGGAAGCGAAAAGCCATCCTGCGATTTCTCCAGCCGGGCAGCACAACGGGCCGCGGGTCACATGGGCGTGCGCGACGAGGACACAACCCAGCCGCGGTAGAAGGTCAGACCGGCACCGGTCAATAGCCGGATGCGCGGCGCCGATTGTCCGTCGCTTCCCCGAAAACCGTTCAGCCCGGCTGCGACACCGCAAGCTCGATGAACAGCAGGCAATTCAGCACAATCAGCTCGATCCGCAGCAACAGCCCCCAGGTGGGGCCGCGGTCGCCGCGGGTTCCGGGCAACGAGAGATGATACTCCTCAACCGCCGAAAGAGGTAGTCGGCTGAGACTGTACCAGACCTGGAAAATGACCGCCGCGAGCCCGACCACCACCAGCAGGTTCGCCAGCACACGGAATGATTGACGCACCGAGAGCAGGCTGAACACCGCGGTCGCAATAATCACCACGACATTGGCAACAAACCCTGTCAGCAGCGCTGCGCCGGCGCAGAGCTGGACGATCTGCTCGCGCCTCTCGCGCGAAAACCCCGCCGAAAGACGCAGCTCCCTACACAACCCCGCGATCTGTTCCCGCTGCAGCAGCGACAGGCTCGGAAGCCGCGAGATGTCCTCGCCCGCCTGCAAAAGTTGCTGCTTGTCGTCGCTGGTGAGCACGGCATCCGGCAGTTCGTGAAATACCCGCGCGCGGATCACGCTTGCATCGAAAAACGAAAGACCGACCGCTACGTTCGCCAGAACGCTCGGAACCAGGGCATCCAGCAGAGCCATGCAGCTCAGGTCACCTGCAACGTCAGTTGCAGGCCCGGCGAGGCATGCACCCAGGAATTCGTCCAGATGTCGAACACCGCCACCGTCGCACAGTCGAACACCGCCTGTACGCTGTCATTGCCGATCACCAGCGGTTTCGCCGCGTGCCGATTGGTTCCGGTACTGAACCTTGCTGAATGGTTCCTTCCATTGCGAGCCACCCCCGCCATAGCTGACGGCGGTCTGCCCCTGGACGATATCATTCGTCACCGTAATATCCGTCGTCCGCCCGCTCCAGCGCCAGGCCACTTCAATCTTTTGCGACACGCCGGCGGCATTCGTGCCGGTGGCGAATATCTCGTTGCTCCCGTCGTGAAGCTGGGTCTCCAACCACGCGCCGTTGCTCAGGGACGCCCGCTTCGGCATCGCTCGCGTTTCCTCCTATGCTCGCGCATACCCTTGGTTCAGCCACCGACGATGAATGCGCGCCTGTTCGGTGACCAGATCGCCCACTACGCGGGCGATGTCACCCGGGGAAGCATCCTGCCACCGGAAACTTGCCCGTAGCAGGGGGATGATCGCGCTCGTCATCGGCTCGGTTTGCAGCAACGACGAACGCATCGCGAGCCCCAGTTCCGGCGTCAGCCCCTCCGCCCGGGAACGAGGCCCATCGCCCCAGATGCTCAGCTCCTCATTGCCCGCTTCGGACCGCCCATGCACGCGAAGAAAGAAATGTCCGTCCGGACCAGCCGCGGTTTCCAGCAACAACTCCAGCTCGGGCGGTGACAATGATCTGGGCGGCTCTTCGGCCAGACTTTCGACATTGCCGATGCGCAGATGCGGGTCGATCGCCCCGACAAACAACAGGACCACGGCGGCCGTCGCCGTTCCCTGCCAGATCAGGACGACCGGCTCGTCCGCGTCGGCGGCCATCGGCAGGAACAGCTTGATCGCCGGCTCCCCGGCATAAGGAACCGTCCACCACAAGCCGTCCGGCCGCTCCAGAGGTCCGAAACTCATCGCCACCATGCTCCAGCGAAAACCGTAGCAATGGCCTCGGGCCACCGCAATCCGAGCTGAAACAGCGGTATCAAGGTGTAAGGGCTCGTCATGGAATAACCAAATCGACCGTCATTCCCGCGGAAAGCGGGAATCCAGCGGGCGGCGGTAAATTCCCGCTTTCGCGGGAATGACGAGATGACGCGGTTGTTTCCGAACAACCCCTAAGCCCTTATCGCAAGTCCCGACAAAAAAACGCTGACCAGGCGCGAAAAACCGACCAACGACATTATCGCCCTTATCCTGCCGTCCACTCTCCACTCTCCCTTCAGCTCCCTTGGTATCCATGGTCTATGATGGTTTGATAGGGCTCATCACCGTCGGTCGTGGGCCGGCACATCACCAATTGTGCACTGGCGCCGAACGCGCAAACCCTGGTGATCACCGAATCCGAAACCGGCAGCCTGCTGTCCTGCGAGGTGCCTCCGCCATGAACGAGCATGTGAATATCTGTGAAGTCGGCCCGCGCGACGGCCTCCAGATCGCCAAATCCCGCATGGCGACCGATGCCAAGGTGCGCTGGATCGCCGCCATGGCCGCCGCCGGCGTGAAACAGATCGAGGTCGGCAGCTTCGTGCCGCCCCGCGTCATCCCCCAGATGGCTGACACCGAGGAAGTGGTGCGCCGCTGCCTGGAAATTCCCGGCCTCACCGTCATCGCGCTGGTGCCGAACCTGCGTGGCGCCCAGAACGCCTATGCCGCCGGCACGCACAAGATCAGCGTCCCGGTTTCCGTCAGCGAGGGGCACAGCCGCGCCAACCTCAACCGCACGCCGGCGGAAAGCATCGCCGAGATGCAACGGTTGATGGAATGGGTGAAGTCGCAGCCGCGACGCATGGAGGTGATTGCCGGTGCCTCCACCGCGTTCGGGTGCTCGATCGACGGCGTGGTGCCGACCGCCAAGGTGATCGAGGTCACCAGCGGCCTGGCCCGCGCCGGCGTGGACAAGATCATGCTCGCCGACACCGTGGGATACGCCCATCCGGCGCAGGTGAAACAAGTGGTGCGCGCCGTGCGCGAAGCGATCGGGCCGGTGCTGCATGGGCTGCACCTGCACGACACGATGGGGCTCGGCTTGGCGAACGCCCTGGCGGGATTGGAGGAAGACATCCGGGCCTTCGAATTCATGCCTCGCCGGCCTGGGGGGATGTCCTTACGCGCCGGGGGCCTCGGGCAACGTGGTGACGGAAGATCTGGTGTTCATGCTGGAAAGCATGGGGTTCACAACCGGGATCGACCTGCCGAAGCTGATCGCTGCGCGCCAGTTGCTGCACGAGGGACTGCCGGAGGAGCCAATGCAGGGCCAGGTCCCCAAGGCAGGGATCCCGAAGACCTTCCGCAAGGCGGCCTGAACCCGGCCTCACGCGCCGCAGCCGGTCCCCCGCGGATCAGGCCGGGATGCGCCGGCGTATTTCTCCACCCACGCCCGGCCGATCGCGGCAGCTTCCTCGGGCGTAAGCCACGACCACTCCGCCCCGCGCGCGCGGATCGCCACCCAGCATGTGTCGCCGTGAACCACATGTTCTTCTATCGAGTACGGGCCGAATGATTGAGCCATGACACTTTGCTCCACGGGTCAGGCGAGAAAGCGAACGGTCGTGGAGCGATTGCCGCCGCTGCACCGGTCCCCAGGCAGGTCTTGCGAACCCCGACCCGTTCCCGCCGCGGCGAAGTGCCCCTCAACACGAGCCGTCGAGCCGAACATCTCGCGGGCCCTTGGGCAGGCGAACAGCGACAACACCCGCGTTACCACACCAGGGTCGCCCTCGTCGTATGGGGCGAAGTTCATCTGAACCGTATTGAGCGGCATGGTGGCGGCCTCCCTGAATCCTGAAAGCAGAATCCCCCACACGCCCGGCGGCCGCTGTGACGCGCATCACAGACCGGAACATTTCATCTCACGCCGGACTGTGGCGGCAGCCGATGCGCGATCAGGACAACCCTGGCCATCGTCGCAACGCCGGCTCCCCCAAACGCAGCTACTCGCCCGCAGGCACCCGCCCATGCTGCTCCCATCGCGCGGCAGCCGCTTCGTCGGCTTCATGGGCGGCGACCCAGCTTTCCGCCCCGTCGACGAACTGCTCTTTCTTCCAGAACGGCGCCTTCGTCTTGAGCCAGTCGATCAGGAACGCGGTGGCGTCCAGCGCCGGCTGGCGATGCCCCGCCGCGGCCAGTACCAGCACCACGTTTGCCCCCGGCACCAGCCGCCCGACACGATGGATCACCGTGCAGCCCAGCAGCCCCCAGCGCTGCTCCGCCTGCTGGGCGATTCGCGCCATCGCCTGCACCGTCATCGCCGGATAGTGCTCCAGCACCAAGGCCGCGAGCGGCCGGCCGGCCTGGTCGTCGCGCACCGTGCCGATGAAGCAGCCGATACCGCCGATACCGGCCCGCCCGCGCGTCAGCGCCGCGATTTCCGCACCCGCATCGAAATCCTCGTTCTGGACACGCACGTGGGCCATTTCAGCCCCCGGTCACCGGCGGAAAGAACGCGACCTCGTCGCCAGAACGCAGCAAAACCGCGCTGTCGGCGAAATCCTGGTTCACCGCGCAGCGGATCGCACCACGATTCTCGAACGCCGCCGCATGACGCGGGCTGCGTTCCACCAGCCAGGCGATCAGGTCACCCACAGTGCGCACGCCGGCGGGCAGAGACAGCGTCTCCTCCCCTGTGCCGACCCGTTCGCGCAGCCAGGCAAAATAGAGCACGGTCAGTTCCGGCGTTGCAGCATCCATGTCAGCCCATATGGGGTGCTATTTGGGCGTCGGCACCGTCTCCACCGTCCCGTCCGAGCGGATGACCGTGCTGGTTCCGTTGCCGTTCGGCACAACGATCGCCGTGGTGCCGTTGGGCAGGGTGATGGTCTGGTAAGCGTTGGTGCCGCCGCTCGGAATGCCGAGCCCCTGCGGCGTCTGGTACGGCTGCGTACCGGCGACCGGCGCGTTGCCGGGTCCCTTTGCGCGCGGCACCGAGGGAACCCGCATTGGCGAGGGCGCCACTGGCTGGGCTCCCGCGATGGGGGAATTACCCGGCGTCGCCAAAGGAGCCACCGGCGGGATCACCGTAGATGGAACCGGCGGCATGTTGCCCGGCGGAACCGAACTGCCCCGTTGCGGCGGCAGTGCCGGCGGCGGCACCGCGCTGGGCAGTTGTCCGCCCTGTTGTTCGAGCGTCTCCAGCGTCGGTTCCTGCTCGATCTGGCTTGGCCACACATTTCCGGGTTCCTGCCGCAGCGGCTCGACGGTCACCGGAATCCCCTCGGCTCGCCGCAAATTCTCGCTGTCACCCGCCGGCATATACGGATCCTGGCCGGCGACGAACGGGAACTGATGCCATGCCTGGAACCCGCAACCGGACAGGCACACGCAAAGACCGAGCAAGGCGAGGCGCCACATGGGTCGAGGCTCCGAAACAGCAGGTGCAGACCGACCGGGGCCGCAACGCCGATCGGACGGCACATTGCCGATATGAGGGGCGCGGCTCAAGTGTCTGAGAAGACACCCAGCCGGCCGCGGATCCATCCGGCAATGGCCGGCGCGTCGTCGAGCGGAAGAATCGGCCGAGGTACAGCCGATTAGATCGGGGTCAGGACTGGCCACCGCGATCACGTCCGGCTGGGTCGGCCAGATCGGCGGCTTGCCGAGCGCCGGGCGGTGCACCTCGAGCTTCGGGAACGGATGCGTCTTGAAGCCTTCAACCAGCACCAGGTCCACCGACTCCAGCCGCGACAGCAGGAACGCCAGATCAGGCTCGTCGCCTTCGATCTCGTGCAGCAACGCCCAGCGGCGGCCGGAGGCGACCAGCACCTCGTGCGCGCCCGCGACGCGATGACGGAACGTGTCCTTCCCCGGACGGTCCATGTCGAACCCGTGATGCGCGTGCTTCACGGTGGACACGACCAGGCCCTGGGCGCGCAGAATCGGCAGCAGCGCGGTAATCAGCGTGGTCTTGCCGCTCCCCGACCAGCCGACGACGCCGAGTACCGGCATCCTCACGTCACGCATATGAATATCACGACGGCGGATGTGCGGGCCGGGGCGGCACGACGTTGCGCGGCGCGGTCGTGGCGTGGCGCACGCCGGTGGTGAGGTAATCCCACCCGGTGATCAGCGTCAGCCCGGCCGCGACCCACAGCATCAGCGAGCCGATCAGGGTGACCGGCAGGATCGGCACGTGCAGCAGCACGGCCGAGCGATCGCCGGCCAGCAGCGTGCCGAGCGCGCCCATCTGGAACCCCGTTTTCCACTTGGCCAGCGGCGTCACCGGCAGGCCGGCCCGCATCTCCGCCAGGTACTCGCGCAGCCCGCTGACCAGTATCTCGCGCAACAGAATCACGATGGCGGGGTACAGGGTCCAGTACGTGAAGCGCCCCTGGCCCGCCAGCATCATCAGGACGGCGCCCACCAGCAGCTTGTCGGCGATCGGGTCCAGCATGCGGCCGAAGCTGGATTGCAGCCGGCGCGTCCGCGCGAAATGCCCGTCGAGATAGTCGGTGATTGCGGCGATGCTGAACAGGACGCAGGCCGCCAAGTCCGCCGCCGGGCGATCCATCGCGACCAGCGCGACCACCACCGGAATGGCGGCGATGCGCGACAGGGTCAGCAGATTGGGCAGATCGGTCAGCATACGGAGCGAAAGCACCCGGCAATCAGCAGCAACGCTAAAGCTATAGCGCCTTGCGCGAGACTGAAAGGCTCTCAGCTCCTCCGCCGACCGGCGTTCCGCCAGCCGCTGCCGGTAATTGCCGGCTACAAGCCCTCGTAGCGGACCGAGGTCATCATGCCGGCCTCCAGGTGATACAGATTATGACAGTGGAACGCCCATTTGCCGGGATTGTCGGCATCGAACGCGATCGTGACGGTGCTTTTGGGCGGCACCAGCACCGTGTCCCGCATCGCGCCGGACAACCGCCGCCCGTCGATCTCCACCACCTGGAAAGTATGCCCGTGCAGGTGCATCGGATGTGACATCATGGTCTCGTTGGGCATGATTATCTCGACCCGCTCCCCCTGCTTGACCGCCAGCGGCGTGTCCTGGCCGTAAATCTTGCCATTCAGCGTCCAGATATAGGCCTGCATGTCACCGGTCAGTGCAACTCGCAGCACGCGGTCCGCGCGGCGTGGCCGCAGCGGTGACACCGGCCGCAGCAGGCGTTCCATTTCGAGTCCCATCGCCGCGGATGGCCGCTCGGCCTGGTCCGAAAGCCGCGAAACGTGAGCCTTCGATGTCGCCAGGATAATGCCGGTGCGCTGGGTCAGCCCTTCCACGACGGCGGATACCGGCCAGGCGCCCTGGGCGTTTGGCAGTCGCACCAGCAGATCGACGCGCTGTGCGATCGCCAGCGGAAAGCTGCTGACGGTCATCGGCTGGGTCGGTTGTCCATCCACCGCCATCACGCGTGCCTGCAGCGCACCGAGCTGGAGGTGGAAGTTGCTCGCCGAGGCACCGTTGATGATGCGCAAGCGCAGCCGCTCGCCGGGGTCCACCCGCACGACGGACGGATCGGCGAGCGTGCGATCGTCGGCCAGGAAGGCGTCGTAGGACACGTCGTTCAAGTCAGGCGCCGCGTCCTTCCGCATCGTCATGCCGCTCTTCTGGATCGCACCGCCGCCCGACTTCCCACGCAGCCGGGCAAAAATCTCGTCCGGGCCGGTGAAAGAGAAATCGTGCAGCATCACCACCAGTTCTCGTTCCGTGGGCGCCGAACCGGCATGGATAATCAGCGGAGCGGTCATGAGCTGCTGCTCCTGGAAGCCCACATGCGAGTGCATCCAGTACGTGCCGGGCCGGCGCAGCGGGAAGTCGTAGTCGGCCGTGGCGCCCGGGGCGATCGGCGGGGCGGACAAGCCCGGCACGCCGTCCTGCTGGTACGGGGGCGTCAGCCCGTGCCAGTGGATCAGGGTTTCCACGCCGGCGTCATTCACCAGGTGGACGCGAAACGGATCGTTGACGGACGTGATCAGGCCGGACGTGCCGTCCGGTTGCCTGATCGCGAACACGCTGGCGCCTTTGCCGTTCACGTCCAGCGTGCGGCGCCCGGCGGTCAGCGTTATCGGCGCCGATGCGGTTTCCGCCCGGGCCGCCGGAAGCGACCGGACGGCGCCGAATGTCGCACCCGAGATCAGAAGATTTCGCCGGCTGAGCGGGAGTGTCATATGTCGTTTCCTTGCTGACATGCAGTGCAGGTCCGTTACATTCTGCAAGCGTGGCAAGGTATGCAAACGCGCCAGCGAGTTCCAGCGCGCACTAACTATCTCCCTCCCCCTGCGGGAGTGCGGCAGCGGGAGGGGTCGCGCGGGCAGTCTCCCGATAGTGCGGTTATACGAACCCGCGTTGATGCTGACCCGTTCCGTCATGGCCGGGCTTGTCCTGGCTTGTCCCGGCCGTCCCGTCATGGCCGGGCTTGTCCCGGTCATCAACGCACCCGTCCCGGCCATCCACGACTTTGCCGCCCACCGCGCTGCTCGTTCGCCTCACGCTACTCCGGGCAACACCGGCAGGATGGGTCATCCTCAATGCGGTCTAGTATAAAATCCCCCTCCCCTCGCGGCCCCTTGCGGGAGTGGCTAGGGGAGGGTCGCGCCGGGAGTCCCCCAATAGTGCGGTCAGGTACAAAGCCGACCCGATCGCGGCCCATCCGTCCGCAGTCGCCCTCAATCACCCCGCAATCGCCGCCGCAAGCCGGTCCGCAAGCTGCCCCAGCGCCTGGCTCATCGCCGGTACCACATCGGCAACCCTGCCCGACGCCGCGCGCATATGAATCACCTCGTGGCCATTGCGCAGCACATCGGACGTGCCGGCTTTCAGCAACGACCAGCTCGCATCCAGCACCACCATCCCCGTCGCATCGCCACTGAAGCGCTGAATATTCACCGAGACGATCCGCAGCCCCGACCGCGGCGCCGTGCTGCCGGGTGCGAGCACCGAACCCGGCGGCAGGCGCGACATCAAATCCGCGGTCAGGGTCTGGCGCACCAGCCGGCCCAGCGGCGCCCCCCACTCGTCGCCGCCGGAAACATCCAGCCGGTCGCCGCCCGCGGTCAGCACGATTGCATCGCGGTCGAGCACCGCCGGAACCGGCACATCACCCACCTCGATCGGTGGTGACACCGCGACGCCGCCGGTGACCGGATAGGCAGGGGGCACCGCGTCCAGCGTATAGAAATGCGTGGCCGGGCTGCTGCACCCAAACAGCAACGCCGCAACCCCGGCGACCACCAGCCGACGCAACCGCCGGGCGCCCTGCCTCCGCACACCCGTCACCCCCGGCCCCGGATCAGCGCCGCCGGATTCCGCTGCAACTCGTCGGCAAGTTCCCGTACCGACCGGGCCGCCTGACTGAGCTGATACAACGTCTGCGCCAGCCCAGTCGTGTCCACCCCGGTCGCCGTCACGCCCAACTCGTTGCTGATGACGCCACGCGCCGACGCAATGGTGGCCTCCGCCTCGCTGGCGACGCGTCGCAGCTCGGTGATGATCTGCGGCACCTGCCGGTCGGCCGTCGCGGTCATGTGCTCCACGTTGGCCACCGAATGATCGAGATTGTCCAACGTGTCCTTCAGTTGCGGCGAACTCGTCAGCTCCGCGATATGCGCCGTGATCGTGCGTATGTTGTCGCCAATCTGGTCCAGCGGCAGCGACTGGATCTTTCCGGCAATGCTGTTCACCGCCGTCATCATTCCGGCGATGCCGCCGCCACCCGACTGCGCCGGAATCTCCGGCGGATCGCCAGGCAGCAGACCCGCCGCCCCACTACCCTGCACGAACGCCAGCTCCACGTCCTTCGCCCCCACCACCGGCACCGAGGCACCGAGTTGCGCGCGCAACCCCTGCCCGATCAGCCGGTCCAGCACGGCGTCCATCTCGTGGCGCGCGTCGGCCGGCCAGCCCGCGCTACCGACCAGCGTGATGTTGGTCGGCTCGATCGCCAGCGTAACCAGCTCGGACAGCTTGCCGGAAGCAGAGTCGTATTGCAGCGTGCTGGCCTGCACCGTGCCCACGCGCTTGCCCGCAAGTTCCACCGCCGCACCGGCGTCCAGCCCGCCCCCGGACGCATCGAATACCACCCGGTAGGTCACGGCGTGCGGTCCGGGTGCGTATTGCGCGGCGTCCTTGCTCTCATACAATGCGAAGCGCTGATGATCCGGCGCTTCCGGCCCGTCGCGCGCATCGTCGGGCGTGGCGAAATCGATAGCGCCTTGCAGCAAGGCGGCAGGCGATTGCATCTGCAGCCTGGGACCGTTGCCTTGCATCGAAAGCTGCACCGCGCCGGCGTTCCAGAACCGCGTGCCGGTGCGCACCAGGGTGTCATACGGCTGCTGCACGAAGAACGTCACGTCGAAGCTGCGGTCCGGCCGTAGCGCGGTGTCGGTAACCTTCCCCACCTGCAGATCGTGGAAATAGATGTCCGACCCTCGCGAAATGTTGCCGAGCGCACCCGTCTGCGCCACGTAATACCGCCCCGGCACGGTATCGGGCACGATCGGCGCCTCGGACAGGCCCGCATAATGGCCCTGTTTGCGTCCCGGCTTCGGCGAAATCCCGATCGTCGGGCCGGAGATGATCGACTTCAGCGATGAAAGGTTGGTCAGGCTCGGGCGGGCGTTTTCAATCCAGAACTCAGTCCCCTTGCCAAGATGGCCCTCCATGTCCGCATCCATCCGGATCGACACGTCCACATGGCGGAGATCCTTCTGCAGATGGAAGCTGTCCACCTGCCCCACCTTCATCCCCTGATAATGCACCTCGGTGCTGCCGGCCTGGATGCCGCTCGCCCCATCGAACGTCACCTTGATCAGCGGCCCGCTGGTGGTGAACTGCCTGACACCGAGCCACCCGACGACGATCAGCGCCGCGATCGGAATCGCCCAGATCCACCCCGGCAGACGGCTGCGCTGTTCCTTGGCGGGCGGCGCATCGGGTTCGACCCGCGAGGAGGTGGGGCCCGGATCGGGCTCGTGGTTCGGGGGGATGCCTTCGTCGGGGCTCACGCCGGCTCTCCTGCATGGTCCCACATCAGCCGCGGATCGAACACGCGCACCGCGAACATCGTCAGCACGATCACTGCCAGAAAGGCCGACGCTCCGGTGCCGGCGTGCATCCGCACGAAACCATCAAGCTGCATGATGGGAAGGAAGATGGTGATGGTGAACACGTCGATATTGGACCAGCGGCCGATTTCTTCGATGAACCGGTAGATCCGCGTCTTGCGCCGCAGCCGCCGTCCGGAGCGGTGATGCACCGACCACAGCAGCCAGCTCATGCCGAGCAGCTTGGCCAACGGGATCAGGATGCTGGTAACGAAGATGATCGCCGCCAGCGGCCAGAAGCCGCTGGTAAGCAACTTCTCGATCCCGAAGAAAATCGTCTGGTTGCTGACCTGCCCGAACTGGTCCTGCACGTTCATCGGGAAGTAGTTGGCGATCAGGTACAGCGGATAGCCCGCCACGATCAGCGCCGCCGCGCGCACGCTGGCGCGTGGCTTGCGCGCCCATAGCCGGGCGGCGCAACGCGGACAGCGCCCGCCGCTCATGCGCGCCGGCAGCACCATGTCGCACGCCGTGCAGGCGATGCGCGGGCCAGAGGGCGGGCTGTCGGGCGGCTGGATCGTGCGCCAGACCGAGAACGCATCCAGGCTGGCGCGGGTCAGCATGGTCAGTCCGGCCGCCGCGATCAGCGACCACCCGCCGACACCGATGGTCACCGGGATCAGGCTGCGGATGCGGCTGTAGCCGACGATCGCCCCGAACAGGAACACGTCCGGCATCGCCCACAGATCGAGCCGCTGCGCCCAGCGGAACGCCGGGCCGGTCCAGCGCCCCTGGAAATGGAACCGGATCGAGGCCAGCGTGGCGGTCAGCAGCCCGAGCCGCACGAACGGCAGCACCACTCCCTGCAGCCCGACCACCAATGCCAGCTCCGGCCAGCCCTCGTTCCACATCGCGATAACGCCCGAGCCCAGCCGGCTCGACCGCTCGATGCCGAGCACCTGCATGCTCAGCAGCGTTGCCAAATTGGCCGGAAACCACAGGATCAGGGTCGCCACCGACAGCGCCAGGGCAGCGTCCAGGCTCCGCCCGGCGGTGCGCTCCAGCACCTTGTCGCAGCGGCGGCACAGCAGCCGGCTGCCGCGATGCAAATGCGGCAACCGCTGGATGGTCCCGCAATCGGAGCAGGCGATGATCATGACCACAACCGAAACGTCACGCGACCGGGCGGGTTGCGCACCGAATGCTTTCTACTTCCCCTCCCCTTGCGGGACGGGCTAGGGGAGGGGTCGCGCGCTGAGTCCCCCGAATAGAGCCGCCGGTATCACAATGTCATGACGGACCTGGAGCTGTTGGACCGGGAAGACCCGTTATCCGGGTTCCGCGACCTGTTCGACCTGCCGAATGGCGTGATCTACCTGGACGGCAACTCGCTCGGCCCCCTGCCACGCGCCACCAAATCCCGCCTCGCGGAGCTGATCCAGTGCGAATGGGGCCACGATCTCATCAGCTCGTGGGACAAGAACGGCTGGATGGCCCTGCCGCTGCGGGTCGGCGACAAGATCGGCCGGCTGATCGGCGCCGCCCCCGGCTGCACCGTCGCCTGCGACAGCACCTCCGTGAACCTGTTCAAGCTGCTGGCCGCCGCCCTCTCGCTGCGGCCCGACCGGCGAGTGATCCTCTCTGAATCAGGCAATTTCCCGACCGACCTCTATATGGCGCAAGGCCTGGCCCGGCTGCTCGGACGCGGGCACGAGATCCGGCTGGCGGAGCCGGACGCGATCGAGGCGGCACTCGATGAACTCGGTCGCGCTATTGCTGCTGACGCACGTCAACTACGCGACCGGGCGGATGCACGACATGGCGAGCCTGACGCATGCCGCGCACACCGTCGGAGCGCTGACCATCTGGGACCTGGCCCACTCCGCCGGCGCCGTCCCCCTGGCCGTGACGGCGTGCGGGGCCGATTTCGCCGTCGGATGCGGCTACAAGTTTCTCAATGGCGGCCCGGGCGCGCCGGCATTCCTCTACATCGCCCCCCCGCACCAGCACGCCGAGATGCCGCTGACCGGCTGGATCGGGCACGCCGAGCCGTTCGCATTCTCGCCCGCCTGGCGCCCGGCGGAAGGGATCGGACGCGCGTTGGTGGGAACCCCGCACATACTCAGCCTGGCGGCGCTGGAGGTCGGCGTCGACATCGCGCTGTCCGCCGACATGGCAGCGGTGCGCGACAAATCGCTGCGCCTGACCGGCCTGTTCATGGCAGCGGCAACCACCGCCGGCTTCACCGTCATCACCCCGACCGACCCACACCGGCGCGGCAGCCAGGTGTGCCTGCGACACCCGAACGCCCAGGCGATCATGCAGCGTCTGGCGGCACGCGGGGTGATCGGCGACTACCGCCCGCCGGACGTGCTTCGCTTCGGCATCACCCCGCTCACGCTGCGCTATGCCGAGATCGGCACGGCCGTCCGCATGCTGGCGGAACTCAGCGGCTGATCTTCTATCCCTTGTAACTTTCCCGCGGCACCGCAACTATGCCGGCGGGCACCCAGCCTTACCCCCTCGTCATGCCCGGCGAAGGCCGGGCATCCACGTCTCACCCAGTCGATCTCTGCCCAGGAGTTCAGCCATGCTGCTCCGTTTTGCGCTACTGGCCTGCCTGCTGACATTCGCCGGCTGCGCGCCCGGCCCGCGGGTCGACGCGGCCCAGATGCCCTGGCAGAGCGGGCTCGGCGACCCCGCCAATGCCATCCAGTACGCTGCCTGGGCGTTTGCCAGCTCCAGCCGCACGCGCAATGACCCGGTCTCGGGTGCCCGCGCAGTAGCGACGCTGGATTACCTGGGAGGCGCGCTGCTCAACAATCCGGCCTGGATGGCGTTCAGCCCCATCATCGCCGACCAGATGCGTGACGCGCGGACGTCGATGCGCCGCAAACTCGGGATCGCGCCGACCGCATCGTCGCAGTTCGTGGTCAACAGCATGCTGAACGCGTCGGCCGCAATGACACACGGTGACCGACAGGCGGCGCTGACCTTCCTCAGCGGTCCGATCTATACGCTCGGACCGGACCAGACTCTGGCGCTGCTCACCAACCTGCCCTTCATCCATATGGCGAACGTCGCGACCATCGAGGCGGAAGGGGCGATGAACGGTACTTTCTGCATGCTGGGCTGCGCCCAAGGGGGCAGCTTCCTATAATATCAACCCGCGTTGATGCTGACCCTTTCCGTCATGGCCGGCCCCTCTCCGCCCCCCCGTCATGGCCGGGCTTGTCCTGGCTTGTCCCGGCCATCCATGACTTTGCCGCCCACCGCGCCGCTCGTTCGCCTCACGTTACTCCGGGCAACACCGGTGGGATGAGTCATTCTCAATGCCGTCTGGTATAAGCGGCAGCTTCCTATAAGCGGTTCGGCCGGCGGCGTACGCTGGCGCGGACGTGCCGGAAGTTTAGCGTGGCCGGGTCGGCGACCACCGGCCCCGGCGCGATCGCCACGATGATTTCTCCGGCAACCGGAGCGAAGTCGGCGCGAAAATGCACCGATGATTTCAGTGCGATGATCGGACAGTCCGCCGGCTCGATACCAAAATGGCGGATGATCGCCTGATCCAGTGCCTGCATCTTCCGGCTGACCACGATCACGCGCACCCCATCAATCTCGATCAGCGCGCTTGGCCCGAGATTGGCCGGATTTCCCGCCCCCATCGGACCGGTCAGTATGAAGCGCCCATCGGTCAGCTTCACCACCCGCGCGGTGCAGCGCAGCGGCATGCCGTCCGACTTGCCGCCGAGCGACAGCGCAACCCTGGCGGACTCCCCGGCCGCGTGGCAGGCATCGGCGCTCTCCGCATCATTGATCAGGCAAACCAGAGCCCCGGTCGCACCCTGACGCACCAGCTCCGCCAGCAGCCCGGTGGTGTCGCCATGGCCGCCGCCGCCGGGATTGTCCTGCGTGTCGGCCAACACAACCGGACGAACACCCCCGCCCACCAGCCGCCTCGCTTCCGCAACCGCCTCGGCCGCCGGCAGCGTGTCCTGCACGAAGCTGCTCTCGCGGCCGGCGACCTGGCGCAGAAATGCGTCGGCAGCCTGATCGGCCGCCGCCTGCGTCTCGGCAAAGGCCGCCAGCGCCGGCCCGCAATCCGCGAAATCGGCATACGGAAACCCAAAGCACCAGGCCAGCTCCGCAAGCCCGTCCCGCTCCACGCCAGCGGCGCGTTCCGCCATCAGCGAGGCCATCGGCTCCATCAGCGTGCACTGGCTGCCGAGCGGGATCCAGAACTCCACTTGCCGGAACGCGCGCGCCCACGGCGCACCGCGGCTTATCCGTTGCATCAGCAACCGAACCGCCTGCGCCCCGGCCGCTTTCATATCCACGTGCGGATAAGTACGGAACGGAACCGCCGCGTCCGCCAGCTCCACCATCGCCCGCGTCAGGTTGGCGTGCGGATCGAGGCTGATGGTCAGCGGCAGCCCCCGCCCGACGATCGCCCGCACGCGCCGCAACAGCTCGCCCTCCGCATCGGGGAACGTCTCGGCCAGCGCCGCGCCGTGCAGGTCGAGATAGACCCCGTCGAGCGGGCCTTCCTCGAGCGTGTCCGACAGGCGCGCGCAGATCAGCGCGGCGATGCGCTCGAATGCCTCGTCCTCGATCGGTCCGGCGGGCGAGGCGATGGTCCACGCCAGCGGGATCGGCGCGATGCCCGACCGATTCCAGCTCCCCGATCGCGCCGGCAATCGGCACCGACGTGCCACGCAGCGCGTCGAGCAGCCCCGGACCGTGTTGCAGCCGCGGGAAACCGCCGGGCTGGAGGAAATCACCCCAGCCCGTTGGCCGCGGGGCGAAGGAATGGGTCTCGTGCAGGAAGCCGCCGATGGCGATGCGCTGGCTCATGCCCCCACGATGACGCGGGTCGCCCAAAACTCCAACCCGCCCGATTTCCCATCCACCCCGTCATGGCCGGGCTTGTCCGGCTTGTCCCGGCCATCAACGCACCCGTCCCGCCCATCCAAGGCCTGGCGCGCCCATCACCCCCCGTCGCCAACACCAGCGCCCGCAGCTCCTCGTCATAGTACTCCGCCCCCACCCGCAGCGCCCGCCGCTCGATGCCGTACGGCACGAACCCCATCCGATCGTACAACGCCCGCGCCGCCGCCTGCGCCGTCACCACACTGAGCTGCACAATCTCCACCCCCGCCACCGTCGCCGCATGCTCAATCACCGCGCCCAGCAGCGCGCGCCCCATACCGCTTCCCCGGGCAACCGGCCGCACAAACATCCCCCAGACCATGCCCTTGTGCCGTTCCTTCAGCCCCGAACACACGCGAAACCCGGCAATCCCCGCCAGCATCGCGACGTCGCCGTCCTCCCACGCCCCGAACACCGCATCCGGCGGCCCGCCCGGTATCCGCCGCGCGAACGCCTCGATCGGCCACTCCCGTTCCGTCTCATACGACGCGCCGAACGCCGCCGGGCAGTCGCGCAACGCTTCCAGCCGTATCTCGCGAAACGACGCCGCATCGGCCGGCAACAATGTTCGGATCACCCCTCCGCCCGCATCTCCTCGAACACCTTGCGCGCCGTCAGCAGAGCCTCCCGCACCAGCGGCAGGCCGCAATAGCCGGACAGGTGCAGCAGCGCCTCCACCAGCTCATCCTCTGTCCAACCCTGGCGACGCGCCATGCGCAGATGGATCGCCAGCTCCGGCTCGCGCCCCATGACCGTGTCCGACACCACGCAGATCAGCGCCCGCGTCTTCAGATCGAGCCCCGGACGTGACCACAACCCGCCGAACACCGCCTCGGTCGAGTATTCGGCAAACTTGCCCATGATCTCGTCGGTATAGACCGTCTTCTCCAGCCGATCCGCATAGGCATCGCCCATCAGCCTGCGCCGCATCGCGCGGCCTTTTTCGAGCTTTGTCGTGTCCGGCACCTTGTCCTCCCTGGCGTGTTGTCGCGGCTGATCTAAACCAATCGCCCCGAACGCACACCCATCGCCGTCATCCCCGCGAAACCCCATCATCCCCGCGCAACGCCATCATCCCCGCGCAACGCCGTCGTCCTCGCACCCCTCCCGTCATTCCCGCCCCCTCCCGTCATTCCCGCGAAGGCGGGAATCCAGCGACAGCCCATGCAACCGCGACCTCGGCGCGGGTGACCGCCAGCCCACGCCAGCGCGGGCCCGAGGAGGGAAAGTCAGCCTTGTTCCGTCAGATGTCGGCCGGCCGGAATAACATCCCACCGCCGGCCGGCGAAGGACAGCCAGCCGCCGCGCTCAGCTCATCCACTGCGGCACCGGCAACCCCTTCGACCGCAGGAACTCCACGTTGAACAGTTTCGACTGATACCGCGACCCCCCGTCGGCCAGGATCGTCACCACCGTGTGGCCCGGCCCCATCGCCTTCGCCACCCGCACCGCCGCCGCGATATTGATCCCCGACGAAGTGCCCACCGACAGCCCCTCGTGGATCAGCAGGTCGTAGATCTGCTCCAGCGCCTCCCCGTCCGGTATCTTCTCCGCGTCATCGATCGGCGCACCCTCCAGGTTGCCCGGCACCCGCGACTGCCCGATCCCCTCGGTGATCGAGCTGCCGGTCAACGTCATCTCCTTGCCCTTCACCCACTCATAGAGCGTGCTGCCCTCCGGGTCGGCCAGCACGATCCGCACCTTCGGGTTGCGCTCCTTCAGCGCCATCGCCACGCCTGCCAGCGTGCCGCCGGTGCCGCACGCGCAAGTGAACGCGTCCACCTTCCCCTCGGTCTGGTCCCATACTTCCTTACCGGTGAAAGCCTTATGCCCCTCCCGATTCGCCAGATTGTCGAACTGATTGGCCCACACCGCGCCGGTTTCCTCCGCCATCCGCCGCGACACGTGCACATAGTTGCCGGGATCACGATACGGCTTGGCCGGCACCAGCCGCAGGTCGGCGCCGATCATGCGCAGGAAGTCGATCTTCTCCTTGCTCTGAGTCTCCGGCATCACGATCACGCAGCGATAGCCCCGCGCGTTGCCCACCAGCGTCAGCCCGATGCCGGTATTCCCCGCCGTCCCCTCCACGATCGTGCCGCCCGGCTTCAGCACGCCGCGCTGCTCGGCATCGGCAATGATATACAGCCCCGTCCGGTCCTTCACCGACCCGCCCGGGCTCATGAACTCCGCCTTGCCCAGGATCGTGCAACCGGTCGCCTCCGACGCGCGCCGCAGCCGGATCAGCGGTGTGTCGCCGATCGCCGCCGCCAGGTCTGCCTGCCAGCCTGAGCCGTGATACAACTGGGTCATCGCTCCCTCATGCAACCGGAGTTCACAGAATGGTCGAAAATGTCCCGCCCGCCCAGGCCTGGGAAGCCCTCAAATCCGACCCGCAGGCCCAGCTCGTCGATGTCCGCACCGACGCCGAGTGGAATTTCGTCGGCGTCCCCGATTTGTCGGAGGCCGGCAAGCAGCCGCTTCTGATCCCTTGGCAGGTCTATCCGGCCATGCAGGTGAACGGGCAATTCGTGGATCACCTGAAACAATCCGGCCTCACGCCGGAGCATCACCTTTATTTCATCTGCCGCACCGGCGGGCGCAGCGCCGCCGCCGCCCGTGCCGCGCAGCAGGCGGGCTTCCCGCACGCCAACAACGTCGTCGAGGGGTTCGAAGGGCCGCCGGACCCCAACGGCCACCGCGGCACCGTCACCGGCTGGAAAGCCGACGGTCTGCCCTGGCGCCAGAAATAGCCCCACGCAAACTTCGCGGCGCTCCCGATGACCGCACTCGCGCTGCTCCGCCATCTTGTGTTCGCCGGAGCGCTCGCGCTGTTGTCCGCCGCCGTGGTGCGGCTGATGATCGCGGTCGGCGTGATGGACACGCCCGATCCGCGCAAGGCCCACGCCCAGCCAGTGCCGAAAAGTGGCGGCATCGGCATCGTTGCCGCCTTCCTCGTGGGACTCTTGATCCTCTACTGGTTCGCCCAGTTCTCCCGGCTGGCGAACCAGTACTTCCTCGGCGTCATCGGCGCCGCGTTCCTGATCGCCATCGTAGCGTTCCTCGACGACCTCAAGGACTGGCCGTTCTCGGTCAAGCTCGGCGCCCAATTGCTGGCCGCGCTCGCCGCGGTCGGCACCGGCGTCTATGTGCGCGACTACCGGCTGCCCTATGTCGGGTCCGCTCTATATCGGCTGGATCGGCGGCCCGGCCACGCTCGCCTGGATCCTCTTCGTCACCAACGCGATGAATTTCATCGACGGGCTGAACGGCCTGGCCGCCGGCGTCGCTCTCATCGCCTCCTGTTTCCTGGCCGGCATCGCCGCGTCCCACGGCGGCTGGTTCGCCTATTTCGCCGCCCTGCTGCTGACCGCCGGGCTGATCGGCTTCCTGCCGTTCAACTTTCCCCGCGCCCGCATCTTCATGGGCGATGTCGGCAGCCAGTTCTGCGGCTTCATGCTGGCCATGCTGGGTGTCGTCGCCAGCCGGTTCGACGGCGTCGAACTATCGCTGCTGCTCGTCCCCATGCTGCTGTCCGGCGTGCTGTTCGACGTTGCCTTCACGCTCGCCCGCCGTGCCGTCCTCGGCGAGCGCCTCACCACCCCCCATCGCGGCCATCTCTATCAGGTGGCGCAACGGTCCGGCATGCCGGCCTGGTCCGTCGCCCTGGTCCATTGGGCATTTGCCGTCTTTGGCGGGCTGTGCTGCCTGCTGTTCATTGCCGCCCCGACACAGGCCAAGCCCTTCGTGCCGTTACTGACACTGCTGCCGCAGTTGGGCTGGCTATGCTACGTCACCGTCCACGCCCGCACCGCCTGCATCGGCCGCTGGTAGCGCCGCGCGAAATCAATAACACCCGACGGCATTGAGGCAGACCCATCCACCGTCATTCCCGCCCCCCTCCCGTCATTCCCGCGAACGCGGGAATCCAGCGACAGC
>CAVZRO010000014.1:0-32711 GCA_963777625.1 uncultured Pseudomonadota bacterium
TCGCGCGCGCTCCACGGTGGAGATCGGCAATTTCATCGGCTGGGAAAACGCCCATCACGTGCTGTACGCCGGCGCGCTGGACATCGCCGTCGGGCCGCGCTGGCACTCCACCTACGAGATGGCGTGCAACGCCGTGAGGATGTTCATCGATGGCGAAACCCTGCATGCCGTCCCCTATGGCGGGGCCGGCGAGCGCGAAACCGCCCTGCTGGCAAATACCGGCACGCTCGATCAGCAGGAAGCGGCGGAGCTGACCCGCGCCATCATTCGCGAACCCGAGCCAGCCTTCATCGAGGTGCTCAGCCGCCTGCTGCTGGCCGGCAAGAGCCCGCGGCGCATCCTGGATGCGATCCAGATCGCCGCTGCCCAGGTGGTGATCGAGACGCAGAAGGACAGCAACTTCTCGATGCCGCACCACTGTTACGAATACTGCAACACGCTGGGCTGGTACTACGATCATTTCGAGCACCCGTTGCGCCTGAAACTCCTCTACGTGGCGGCGTCGTTCCTGAACCGCGCCGCCTCGCATCAGCGCGGACCGGCGACGCCAACCAGCCCGTCATCAGGCCGCCGGCGGGGGCGGACCGGATGACCGCCGGCAAGCTGCTGGAACGGGTGGAAGGCGCCATCCTGTCACTGAACGGACCCGAAAGCCTGGCATGGACGCAGGCGTATCTCGACAATATCGCCGACCGCGCACCCATCGTGGAGCGCGTGGCGCTGGCTGCGTGCCGCATGGGCAACGATCCCCACAACCAGGAGATCGCCCAGTGCATGCTGCAGGATTTCGGCAAGAACCGCAGCGCGGAGAAGGATAAGCTGCTGCTGGCCGCCGCCTACCACACCGCCGTGCACCGCAAATATGGCGACGTGCAGGAACCGAGCCGGCGGTTCGCGCAGGCGTTCGGGGTGACGGAACTGGCGTAGCGTCTCGATCACCCGAAACGACAACAGCCAGCCGGTTCGCCTACGGGCTTACCGGCTGGCTGACGTCCCGCAGCCCAACGGCGTAATGCAGCACCACGATCAGGATCGAAGCGACCAGGAAAATCCTGACATCGCCACGAATGCCAGCGCGAAGCTGTCCGTCACCTGCCGCGTCCAACCCACCACGTACGGACCGACCAGGCCACCGAGATTGCCGACGGAGATGATCAGCGCGATCCCCGCGGCGGCGGCCTGCCCGCTTAGGAACGACGGGGGAATTGCCCAGAACGTGCCGAAGAACCCGAACGTGCCGACCATGCCCAGGGTCAGCGCCACCATCGCCAGTACCGGCGAGTTCATCGCCGCGCTGACACCGAACGCTACCGTCGCCAGGAGTCCGGCGGTGGCCACGTGCCAGGTCCGTTCCAGCTTCCGGTCCGAATGCCGCGCCCACAGGATCATGCCAATCGCGCCGCACAGATAGGGAATGGCGGCAACGAAACCGACCTGCAGGTTCGTCAGGCCAAATTCCTTGATCACCGTCGGCAGCCACAGACTGATGCCGGAATTGCCGACGATGTAGCAGAAATTGATCAGCGCCAGCGTCAGCACGCGCCCGTTCGTCAGTACCTGGACCAGCGTGTATTTGTGCCGCTGCTCCAGTTCCGCGCGTTCACGGGCCAGCACGTTCTGCAGCCAGGAACGCTCCGGCTCGGTGAGCCAGTCGGCCTTGGCGGGCGTATCCGTCAGCACGCGCAGGCAGACGAAGCCCAGAATGATGGCCGGTATGCCCTCTAGGATGAACAGCCACTGCCAGCCATGCAGCCCCCAGATCCCGTTCAGCCCGAGCAAGGCGCCCGAAATAGGATTACCGATCACGCCGGTAATCGGCACCGCGACGAGAAACGCCACCATCGCCTTGGCGCGCCACACGTTGGGGAACCACAGGGTGAGATAATAGCAGATGCCCGGCACGAACCCTGCTTCCGCCACACCCAGCAGGAATCGCACGATATAGAAGTGAGTGGCGGTGTTGACGAGGAAGGTTGCCGACGACACGATACCCCAGCTTATCATGATGCGGGCGATCCACAGCCGCGCACCGAACCGGTGCAGCATCAGATTGCTTGGTATCTCGCACAACACGTAGCCGGCGGCGAAAATGCCAAATCCAAGTCCCAGGGCCTCCGGCCCCAGACCGAGGTCATGCCGCATGGTCAACGCCGCCACGCTCACATTCAACCGGTCCAGGAAGCTGACCACGTAGGCGGTGAACAGGAACGGTATCAGGCGCCAAAGCAGCTTGCGGAACAACGCATTCTGCATCGTGCTGTCGAACCGCACAGCCGGTATCGTATTCACGTCCATGATTTTGCCGTCCTAATTCGTTTGTGCCATGTCGCGGGCGGCGATCATGCCGAACGTCATCGCGGAAGCCAGGGAGAAACCGGTTTGATAGCCGGAACCCGTCTCGGTACGCGCCGCGGCGTTGCCGATCGCGTACAGGCCGGGAATGGTCCGGCCGCGGACATGCAGCACGCGCGCCCGCTGGTCGGCGTCGATTCCAGCCGACGCCATTGCGGTCGGATGCAACTCGATGCCATAAAAGGGCGGCCGTTCGATCGTGCCGAGCGTGGTCGCCGGGCTGAACTGTGTCAGTCCCCACGGTGTCTCGCCGCGATGAAATTCCGTGTCGGCACCCTGCCTGACATCTTCGTTGAAACGATGAATTGTTGTTGTCAGGCCGTCGGCGTCGATATGCAGCGCGGCGGCGAGCGCCGCGATGGTCTCGCCGCGCTCCACCCAGCCGGGAATGGCCGCACCCGGCGGCCGGCCACCGAAGGAGTGCGTCCGGGCATATTGCTCGTCGAACACCAGGAAGCAGGGCAGGTTCGGCTGCTCCCGGCGCCTGACATCGAACTGCCGAAGGCTGGGTGTGATCGCCTGAAAGAACGTCTCGTCGGTGAACCGGCGGCCGGCGCGGTTCACAACCATCGTGTGCCGCGCGGCAAGCTCCTGCGTGCCCGACAGGCGGCACACCGGGGTCCCGTCCGGCGCATCGTCCGGATTGCGGAAGCCCAGGAAGACTCCCAGGTTGTTGCCGATCACGCGCACCGCGGCGCCGATTTCGGTGGCCATGATCAGGCCATCGCCGGTGATGGTTTCAGGAAACATGGACTGCCAACCCGGCAGGGCTTCAAAGTTTGCCACCAGCTTCGGGCTCAATTCGTATCCTCCGCAAGCGAGCACCACGCCACGATGGGCAGCGATCACTTCACCGTCGCTCGTAGCGATCCCTGTCACCCGGCCGCCTTCAGTGACCAACCGCTCGACCGGCACGCCGGCTTTGAATGCAACTCCCCGCTCGGCAGCCAGGGTGAACAGCCAAGCCACCAGGCCCGCGCCAGCGCCACGCAGATCCTGTTGCTCGCGTTCCGGCTGCGTGGCCGCGTCCCATGCCGCCTGGCTGTTCACGCCGCCGAGCCTGATCACCTCGCTGCCGTCGAGCCGGAACAATCTGCCCGCCGGCAACGCGAGCAGACTCTGATATTGGCCCAACTTGCTGCCGGAAATCGGCGGCACCTCGACGATCCGGCCGCCTGACTTCGCGCCAGGCGCGACGCCGTGATAGTGATCGATGCGCGGCGTGAGCTGGACAGCCAGTCCGCACAATTCAAAAAATTCCAGTGCGCGCGGCGCGTGGCTGGCGAACGCGTGCATGCGTTCCATATCGAGCCCGTCGGCGCCGACATAACGAAGATAGGCGGTGACTTCCTCGATGCTATCGCTGCCGCCGGCCGCTGCGTTGAGGTGATTGGCGCCGACCCAGAGGGAGCCGGCCGAGATTGCCGTGCCGCCGCCGAACTTCTCGGCCTTTTCGAGCACAATGCAACTAAGTCCGAGTTCCGCCGCGGCAACCGCGCATGACAGACCTGCCGCGCCGGATCCCACGATGACCACATCGTAGGCGTCTTCCGGCATCTACGTTTCCCCCAATGGTTGACCCTTGCTTTACAGCAGGGTCAACCGTTGGGAAACCTCCGGAATGTCGAGCGCGTGGGCGCCCGTTACGTCACTCGCAGCAGTCGGACTGTGCGGACGTGCAGCAACTGGCGGCGTTCTGCGTTCGCGGCAGGTCGATGACGGGATTCTGGTCGAAGAAGCCGAACGGCACCAGCTTGAAACCGCACGTCACGCAGGGCTGCACCGGATGATCCTCCGGCCGCGGCAGATGATGCACGCCAAAACTATGCCACAGCACGACGTTGGTGTTCTCGATATTGCGGTCGCGCGCGGTCCAGGTCTCGATGCCGTCGTCGCCGCGCGACTGATTGACGAACTCGCCGGCCGGGAAACGCTCGTCCGGGTGGAACGGCGTCACCCAAAGCTGATGCTGGATGAACCGGCCACGCCGTCCGGACGGGCTGTCGGGATGGGTGAAAGGTTGCACGGCGGACCCGGCTTCCAGCTTGTAGGCGGTCGGCTTGCCGACCCAGTTCCGTGTCCCCGGGTTGACGATCTTCCAATAGCGCATGCGCGAAAAGTCAAAGTCCCGCCGCGCCTCGCTTTCCTTCGTCAGCTTGCGTTCCTCGACAAAGAACGCGTTGCCGTACGGATTTTCTGGCCCGCTGGGCGGAGCGATCGTGTCGCATTCGACGACCGTGTTGGCCGGCCCGTCGACATCCATGTCCAGCCGGGCGCTGAAAATGTGCTGGTGGATATGGCCGACGATGCCGGGCGCCACCTCCGACCCGTATTTGCCGGGCTGGCCGGGATGGCAGCCGGCGGTGTTGATGATGCCGGTCGCCTTCATCTCGTACTCGATGCGGCCATCCTGATGCAGATACCAGTAGGACGCGTATTCATAGTTGCCGATGGTGGAGATCGAGGAAACCACCAGCTTCCGGGCGCGGCGGACCTCGGTACGGTCGCTGCGCACGTCGAAATGCTTCCAGGCGAGACCGGCATCCTCCTCGTGCAGGCAGATCGCGTTCTCGATCGTGCGTGGCACGCCGAACACATCGGGGACCACGGCATCGAAATAATGGATCGTGCCCAGACAGTCGCATCCGAGCTTCAGCGAGTTGGCCATCCGGCCAAAGCCGATCTCGCCGCTATCGAACACGTTCTTCCGGTAATGGCTGCGCTCCGGCGTGCCGTACGGCACCACCATTTCCGCGATGGAGGCGCGGTACAGCACCGGACGTCGCCGCCCCTCGTGCGTATAGCCGATCAGGTGCAGCACCAGACCCTCGCGGCCATTGAAGCCGACGCGGAAATCCCAGTTCTCCCACCTCACATGATTCCCGGCGACGCGATATCCGGGACCGTCCGGCTGCACCACGTCGAGCGGGACGGAGGGTGCCCGAAACTCCGTCAGCACATCAGCGTCGAAGTTGCGCGGCGTACGCGGCACGGGAATATAGTCGCCTGACGCCTCGAAGTGATCCTCGATGCGCAGCACCTCCAGCGTACTGAGGTCGATCAGCGCGTGCAGCCCCTCGACCGGATGGGCATAGTAATTGTCGAGCGGGAAATTCCGCATCCAGACGAAGCAGTTGAGCACCCGACGATTTTGCTCGATCTTGTGATTGAAATCCCCGACCGTCCACGGGTCGATGCACATATTGTCCACTTCGCCGAGCAACCCGCGGCGGCGCAGCGCCTCCTGAAAGCGCGGGTCGGCTTTCACCGTCTTCTCAATCAGCAAAACCTCTTCCACGGCGACCATCGCGCGTGCGTCGGGCCGGAAGATTTTCGCGATCACCTCGCCGGTACCGAGATCAGCCCGCCCCTGCCACACCCCCATCACGCCGCGCCGGTAGATATTGAACCGCGCAATGCGGGAGAATGGCGCGCCCGGCACATGATTGCGCGCAACCTGCTTCTCGGGTTCCTCGATGTCGATGGTTTCGACCCGCAGGTCCGCTCCCCAGGGAAAATGCGCCTGGATGATCTGGGTGGCGCGGGCGATCTCCGCCGCGGAGAGCGGATCCAGCGGATGCGAGGCCGTACCGGCCGGTTCCTGGTAGGACGCACTCTGAACTGGATGATCCATGGAATTGCTGACCCCACATCGAGATTTGCCAGTGCCGCGGCCGCTCGCGTCGCAACCTCATGGTATCACGCGGCCGCTACGCTCGCCATGCCCCCCGGCGACAGGGGAACGGTTGTTTCGTGTCCCGTACATGTTCTTATGGCGGAATATCCCGCTTGGTCCCATTGCGTGGTTTCCGCAGACAGCTAACCTGGGCGCTTGATCGGTGTCCCGCCCCCCCACGGACATATCGGGCAAGGAAGGTTAGCAATGCGAATCGTGATCCGTGCATCATGGGTGCTGCTGGCACTGCTTGCCTGTCTCCCGGTCGCTTCACGCGCGGCGCCGCCACTGCCACCCGACATTGCCGCCCTCGGCGTACTCCGGGTCGGCGTGAAATGCGACTATCCGCCGTCAGGCTTTCTGGATGCCAACCGGAACTTTGCCGGCATCGAGGTCGACATGGCGCGCTATCTGGCAACCAAGGCGTTCGGATCGCCCGGTAAAGCGGCGCTGCAATGCGTAACGGCGGAAAACCGTATTCCGGCGCTGATCGGCAAGAAGATCGACCTGATCATTGCCACGCTCGGCGCGACGCCGGAGCGGGCGCGGGTGATCGCCTTCAGCGATCCGTATCAGTGGGGCGGCGGCGATGTGCTGGTGCCGAAGGACAGCCCCATCCACACCATGGCCGACCTCAAGGGCCATAAGGTGGTGGTCCTGAAAGGCACCACCGAGGAAGCGTGGTTCACCGACAAGATGCCCGATCTGGAGTTGCTGAAACTCAACAGCGTCGCCGACGCGATGCAGGCGCTGCGCGGCGGTCGGGTCGATGCCTATGCGCATGACGATTCGGTGCTGGCCCAGCTCGCCGCCAAGAACCCCGACCTGCGGCTGATCGGCACGCCCTACGCCATCAATGTCGCGGCGATCGGCATCCGCAAAGGCGACACCGCCCTGCAGGCGTGGGTGAACGCAGAGCTGGCGGACATGAAAGCCGACGGGCTGTTCCAGAAATCGATCGATAAATGGGTGCAGCCGGCGCTGCAGCCGCTGATGGACAAGCAGTTCCTGACGCCGAAGCCGAAGGACTAGCCAGCCCCGCGCCCGACCGACGTGGATTACGATTTCGACTGGTCCTATATCTGGCAATCGCGGCTGCCGCTGCTGCGCGGTCTGGAGATCACGCTGGAAGTCAGCGCCATCGGTATCGTGCTGGCGATCATCGTCGGGGTGACTGGCGGCTTCATCCGCATCTTCCGCCTGCGCGGCGCCAACGAGCTGGTGATCGGCTACGTGGAGCTGATCCGCAACACGCCAATCCTCGCCCAGCTCTTCTTCATCTTTTACGGCCTGCCGGAGCTCGGCATGAAGCCATCGCCGTTCTGGTCCGGCGTGCTGATGCTGACCTTGTGGGGCGGCGCCTACAATGTGGAGAGCATGCGCGGCGCGCTGGGATCGGTCGATCAGGGGCTGCGCGAGGCAGCCTATTCGCTCGGGCTGCGACGCGGCCAGTATTTCCGCTTCATCGCCGTGCCGGTCGCGCTGCGGCTGGCGCTGCCGACGATCCTGAACACCGCCATCTCGATGCTGAAGAACTCCGCGCTGCTGCAGACGATCGGGCTGGCGGAGCTGACCTTCGTGGCGGTCGATCGGGCGTCGCAAAGCTACCGCACGCTGGAGATGTTCGGCACGATCGGGGCGATCTACCTGGCGGTCGGACTGGGTCTGGCGAGTTGCGTCGGCCGGCTGGAGATCCGGCTGCATCGGCCGTTCCGGGTGTAGCGATGGCGCTGCTCTACGGCAATCTGGTGTTCTTCGCGCTGGGGCTGGGGTTCACCATCGCGCTCGCGGTGGTAACGCTGATCTGCAGCACGGCGATCGGCGTGGTGCTGGGTGGTGTCGGCACGCTGCCGCATCCGGTGCCGCGGCTGCTGGTGCGCAGCTACGTCAATGTGCTGCGCGGCATCCCGCTGATCGTGAATGTGCTGTTCGTGTATTTCGTGGCACCGATGTTCGGCCTGGCGCTCAACAGCTTCACCGCCGCGGCACTCAGCCTGTCGCTATGGGGCGGCGCGAACTGCGCCGAGATCGTGCGCGGCGGATTGCAGGCGGTGCCACTAGGCCAGCGGGAGGCCGCGCGGGCGCTGGCGCTGCCGCGGCTGGTCGGCTTCCGCAAGGTGATCCTGCCGCAGGCGCTGCGCCCGATCATCCCGGCCATGGCGGGGATGTTCACGCTGCTGGTGCAGTCCACCGCGCTGGCTTCGCTGGTGGGCGTGCCGGAGCTGTTCCGCAACGCCGGCATCGTGGTGGAGCGCGCGGTCATCCAGCAGGGCAGCAGCCCGGCCTTCCTGGTTTATGGCGCCGTGCTGCTGACCTACTTCGTCGTGTGCTCGTTTTTGACCCGCATGACCCGTGACCTGGAGCGCCGCTACGACCCGCGCCATCGCGATGCACGGGTGCTGCTGGCGCAGGACGGCGTGCAGCAGGGTGCCTGATCCCGATCACATCACACAGGAGCGCCGCCATGAAATCCCAGGTCAGTGAACGGCTGAAGGAACCGGTCGCGAAAGAAGTGCTGGAGCTGATTTTCCAGCCGCGGCTCGATCATGATTTCGCGCTCAATTTCGCCCCCATCACGCTGATCAACCGGGCGCACGTCGTCATGCTGCGGCGTCAGGGCATCATCACGGCGGAGGTGGCGAAGGCGCTGCTGAACGCCTTCGCCACCATGGAAAAAGCCGGCGCCGCGTCCTACCCACCCGACCCGCGGCTGGAAGACCCGTATTTCAACTACGAAACGGTGGTCATCTCGTTGATCGGCGCCGATGCCGGCGGGCGGATGCACATCGCCCGCAGCCGCAACGATCTGGGCGCCACACTGCAGCGGCTGCATTGCCGCGCCATCGCGCTCGATCTGACCGACGCGCTGCACGGGCTGATCGACGTGCTGACCAGGCGCGCCATCCAGTTCGCCGATGTGGTGATGCCCGGCTATACGCATATGCAGCCGGCCCAGCCTTCGACCTATGGCTTCTATTTGCTCGGCATCGCCGATGCGTTCATGCGCGACAGCGACCGGATGGATGCGGTGTGGCCGCGCATCAACCTGAACCCGATGGGCGCGGCGGCGATGACCGGGACCAGCTTCCCGATCGACCGCGACCTGACGACATCGCTGCTCGGCTTCGACGCGCTGATCGAGCACACGCAGGACAGCGTCGCCTCCCGCGACTACGCGCTGGAGCTGCTGGGGGTGTGCGTGCAGATGGCGGTGACCTGGAGCCGACTGGCGCAGGATTTCTACGTCATGGTGATGCACGAGTTCCAGACGCTGGAGCTGCCGGACCGCGTCGCCGGTACGTCCAGCATCATGCCGCAGAAAAAGAACCCGGTGGTGATGGAGCATCTGAAGGGCAAAAGCGCGCTGGTGCTCGGTGCCTATGTGTCAGCGGCGGCGGGGATGCGGGTGACCAGCTTCTCCAACACCATCGACGGCAACCGCGAGGCTCTGGCGCAGGCCTGGGAGGCGTTCGAGCAGACCGATGGCTGCCTGAAGATCGCCACGCTGATGGTGGACGCGGCGCAGCCGAACCGCGCGCGGATGCTGCATCTGGTCGAGCGCAACTTCTCCACCGCGACCGATCTGGCGGATGCGATGGTGCGGGAAGGCGGACTGTCGTTCCGCGACGCGCATCACGTGGCCGGCGGGGTGGTGCGCATGGCGATGGATCAGGGGCTGGGCGCCAATCAGATCACCACTTCGATGGTCGATGACGCGGCCAAGGAGGTGGTCGGCCGGCCGCTCGGGCTATCGGCGGAGCTGGTGGCGCAGTGCCTGGATCCGGCCAAGGCGGTGGCTGCACGGCGCACCACCGGCAGCCCGGAGCCAGGCGAGGTGCGCCGCCGCGCCGCCGCGCTCGGCATGGCGCTGGCGGCTGCGCGCGAGCGGCAGGCGCAGCGGCGCAGCGGGTTGCACGCCGCGGAGCAGCGGCTGCAAGCGGCGACGCGCGAGGTGCTGTCCTGACGCGCAACAGGCGCCAGGCGGTCTCTACCGCCTGGCGCCGGCCGTCCACTCTGACAAAGCGGGATCAAGAAAAGTTCCCGAAACTCTTGAGATTTGCACGGAGGGGCGCTTGTCAGGGGAAAATCGCCGTTCGGCTTTGCCAGCCGATTAGCGAAGATGCGCGAGGGGCCGGCATTCCTGTCATGACTTCTGGATGACAGCATCCGGCTGGTAGCCGCCGGTCTGCTTGCAAGCACAGGCGGCCATCGCGGGCATTGAGCCTGGTCGGCAGTCTGCGTCTCTACCGGGTGCCGTCACGCGAACGAGCAATGCGAATCAGAACCCACCGTGCCCACAGCAAGCCAAACCAACCGTCTTCCCTGGATTCGGCTATATACTTCCCTTTAGCCGGGCACCTGAGGAGGAGGCATGTCCGCGGTAAAGACGGTCCTGGTTGTCGGCGGAGGTCTCGCTGGGCTCTCGCTAGCGCGCGCGCTGCACCAGCAAGGGCTCGCGGTCGAAGTGATCGAGCGCAGCACCGAGTGGCGTGCTGAGGGCGGCGGCATCGCGGTTCAACCAAACGGGATGCGCATTTTGCGGTTGCTCGACCTCGGCGGTGCCGTAGAGCAGCACGGCGAGCGTCTGCGGTATTGGTCCTTCTGCGACCAGGACGGCGGGATCTTATGCCGCAATGATCTTGAAGATCATCTGTGGGGCGATACCGGGTCCTTTATTGGGATCGAGCGCATGCGCCTACAGCAGATTCTGGTCGGCGGCATTGCCGGTTTGCCCTGCCGCTTGGGCACCGCGATCCGCGGTCTGACCCAGCGCGATGACCACGTATCGGTCGTTTTCAGTGACGGCTCGCTCGGAGCCTACGATCTTGTGGTGGGCGCGGATGGTATAACATCCACAATTCGTGGATTGACGTTCGAGGCGATCTCGCCGGCCTACACGGGAGCGATGGCATGGCGAAGCATCGCGCCGATCCGCCCGCGCGGTCTCACAAACCTGCAATTCCTGCTCGGCGAGGGCCGCTTCTTCGGGCTCTGCCCGGTCGCCGACGGACGCACCTATGGTTTTGGTAACATAACGGGGCCTCGAACACACGAGCCAATCGTCGGCCGGCTCGATCGGCTGCGCCACCACTTCGTCGGGTTTGCGGAAATCGTGCAGGATTACCTGCGAGCGTTAACAACTGACGAAGAGATCCATTGTGGCCCCGTCGATTGGGTCGCACTCGATCGGTGGCATGTTGGCCGAGTAATTCTAATCGGTGACGCCGCACACGCGAGTTCGCCGATGATGGGACAAGGCGGCTGCATGGCGATGGAGGACGCGTGGGTGCTGGCCGAGAAGCTGGTCAACTGCGATAGTTTGCCCGAGGCGCTCGCCTCCTTTGAGGCGCGGCGATTGCCGCGCGTGCGCTGGGTGCATCAGGAAAGCGCCGCTGTGGCCGCCAGCTTCCGGCTTCCCTCGAATGTGCGAAATGACGCTTTACGCCAGGTCGGTGCCCAAATGTTCCGGACCAGGTTTCAGCCGCTGGTACCGGAACCGTAAGGCACTTGCTCCAAACTGACCGGTTTGGACGCACAGCCGTCGCGCGCGTCGTCGGGCGCGCTATTGGGGGATAGTCCTATCAATCTGGATTCCTCCCGACTCCTTCTGGATGTTTGACGGGTGCATAATTCTTGATTTTCGAACCGGCTCCGTTTCATCATAACCAGAGCCGGAAAACTGTCTCGCCGCCGATGTTCACTCCCATCGATTCCCAACCTTTCGACCGGTAGAATTTTTCGGCGGTCGTGCCTCTACCCGTCGTTAGGAATGCTTGCCGATGCCCCACTTGCCGCAGCCGCGCCAAAACGGCATCGAGGAGTGCTGTGCCGTGGCCCCGCCTCTGCGAGCCATCTATGACAAACAATGCCCAGATATAGCTCGTCTGGTGATTAGCGCAGGTGAAACCTTGCACGCCTGTCTCATCTTCGGAAACAAGGAAAATCGCCTCATCCATAATACCAAGCAACCTCGGCGTCGGTGACGAGCGCGGAATTGGTTAGACGGTTCTCGGTTGTTCCATGCCTGACTTCGTGGATGCGAGTGAGGTCAGCGCGTGTGGCAGGGCGTAAGCGGCGTTCCGTCATGTTTCCTACTACCATATTGATCGCCTATAGAGAATGACGCGACTGTGCATAATTCTTGAATTTGCACCAATCACCGTGCGGTTGCCGAGCGGCACTTACTTTCCTTCAGGGGATGAGTTGCTTTCTCAAGAAATACTGCTGTTGGCCAGTGGGATGATCGTCCAGCATGCCGAACAGCTCATATCCCACTGCTTCATAGAAGCCGCGCGCCTGAAGGGTCGTTAACCACGATGAGTGGCAACCCCTCGCGATGGCGTGGTTTTCGACACGTATCATCAACTCGGTCCCAATACCTCGATGTCGCAAACCGTCATCAATCCAAAGGCCATCAACACGGAGCCAATCACAATAGATCATTCCGGAGACCCCGCCCTTGAGACAAGCGGCGTCGTCCTGCAATAACAGGGCGAACCATTCGAATTTGGACGGGAATGTGCGGTGATGAAAGGCCTCAATCTTCTGGACGAGGTTGTTGCGGGTCTCGACAGATGGGCTGTAGTCCCAAATGGCATGAAGACCCGGTTCGATATCGGCCAACTGCATAGCTGCGGTCTCTTGGTTGGGCCATCTATGATGGGAGCCGGCTTTTTCCAGCGGGGAAAGGGTCGTAGTCGGCCACTGCGGCGATGCCTGCCTAAGTTCATCGAGGCAGCGCTGTCATGCCGTTTGTTCCGATGTAAGATTACTCCCCTTCATAGATGAAAAGCTCCTGCGCCAGGTCCCCGGCGGTACACCAACGAACCTTTTGAAGGCACGATTGAAGGCGGCCTCGGATTCATAGCCCACTTCGGCTGCTGCCTGCGCGATACCTACGCCAGGCCGTTCCAGTGACCGCGCTGCCAGTTGCAGGCGCCAGCGCGCCAGATATTGCATCGGCGGCACTTCGACATACTCCGTGAAGCGACTGACGAAGGTAGTGCGCGAAAGGCCGACCTCATGCGCCAGCCGATCCAGCGTCCAGTCGTCGGACGGGCGCGAATGCAACAACCGCAACGCCTCACCGACATGAGGGTCGCGGAGCCCGGACAGCCAGCCGCGCGAGTTCGCGGGCAGGCTTGCGAGGTGGCGGCGCAACACTTCGACGAACATGAGCTCGCTGAGCTTAGCCAGGATCGTCTCGCCGCCGGGAAGCTGCCTGCCACCTTCGGAGAGCGTCAGGCGCAGGATGTCAATGATCCAGTTGTCCTCATTTGGCGGCCGGCGAACCAACATCATTGGAGGCAGCGCTGCGACAAGCGGATTGAACGGCCGGACATCGCAGCCGAGATAGCCGCACACGAAGCGTGTCCGCTCCTCCCCGGTTCCGCCGTTCACCAGGGTGAACGGGAGATGCTGGGCGATGGGCCGGTAATACATGGTCATATCGGGCTTTCCCCGTGCCCCCGCCGTCGAACTCATGACATTGGGAGCGCCACCTGGGAACACCACGACATCCCCGTCGTGCAGCCGGACTGGCGGCGCCGACCCGTCACTGAGCGCGGCCCAGCACGTACCGGCGATAATCGCATGAAAGGAAATGACGTGTCCCGCGCCGGGCATGACGGCCGCTGCAATTTCACGGCTGCCGGGCGATTTGCCGGTCCAGGGATAGCCCGCATTGATGTCGAAATAAAGCGCGCCTGAGAGGCGAACGGCCCGAAGCACATCGGACAAGACATCCATAGCACCAGACCTTCCGGCGAGCGGTGAGACTAGTCAAACGGGCGGTAAGCTTGGTTATGAAGCGTCTTGAAGTTCAATACGGATCTGAGCGAAAGCCAAGCCGAGGGGGGCCGCTTGGGGCCCGGTCAGCCGCATTTATACCACGCCCGCCGGCCGATCGAGCAAGAAAGGCGGATGCGCTGGCATGTAAACGGAAGCCCGGGACTGGTAGACCTCGTCCACCTTCTTCCTGCCACGGGAGGTTTGCATGACCGAGGACGACATCGCCCGCTTCGCGGCTGGGCTGCGCGGCTCGCTGATTTAGCCTGGCGACGTGGAGTACGACGAGGCTCGCAAGCTCTACAACGCCATGATCGACAAGCGCCCGCGACTGATCGCGCGCTGCGCCGATGTGGCCGATGTGATCTCCGCCGTCGATTTGGGCCGCGTATCACGGTCTTCCGATCGCCATTCGTGGCGGGGGCCATAACGGTGCCGGCTTTGGCAGTGTTGACGATGGGCTGGTCATCGACCTGTCTCTGATGAAAGGCGTTCGGGTCGAACCGAAGAGCCGGACTGTCAGGGTCGGGGCCGGGTGCACGACCGGCGACGTCGATCACGCTACCGCTGTGTTTGGCCAGGCAGTCCCGTTCGGCATCATCTCGACAACCGGCGTCGCCGGGCTGACGCTGAACGGCGGGCATGGCTATCTCAGCCGCCAGTACGGGCTGGCCTGCGACAGCCTGATCGAGGCGGATGTTGTGCTGGCAGACGGCAGCTTCGTAACCGCGAGCGAGGCCGAAAACGCAGGACCTGCTCTGGGCGCTGCGTGGCGGCGGTGGGAATTTTGGTATCGTGACGAGTTTCTTGTTTCGCACGCATCCGGCGAAAATGCTGCTATGGAGGGCCCGATCATCTTTGATCTTTCGGACGCTGCGGCGGTGATGCGCTGGTATCGCGACTTTTCACGATCGGCGCCGGAGGAGTTCGGCAGTTTCCTTGGGTTGCAGACGGTACGCCCGGTGATCTCTTTCCACGGGGAGCACTGGGGCAAGAAGATGTGCGTCCTGCTGCTGGCGCACACGGAAAAGACGAGACGGCACACCGCGGCCATCGGCTCCGTCCGCTCGGCCCTGCCGACGCCGCTGATCGACTGGGTCGGGCCGCTTTCCTATCTGACATTGCATAGGCATGTTCGACGCGCTCAATACCGCCGGGGATGCAATGGTACTGGAAGGGCGATTTCGTTGACACGCTGCCGGATGCGGCGATCGACGGCCACCTCGCACATGCGGCGAAGCTGCCGAGCACGTTTTCTCTGATGCACCTTTATCCGATTAACGGAGCGGTGCATCGAACAAGGCCAAGAGCCGACACGGCCGTGGAGCGCGCGCGACGCGACCTGGTCGATGGTGATTGCCGGCATCGATCCCGACGCAGCGAAAGCAGCGGAGCTAAAGGCGTGGGCGACCGAGAATACTGGACGGCGGTGCATCCGTTCGACCGCGCCGGCGCCTATCCCAACTTCATGATGGGAGACGAGGGCGAAGGCCGGATCAAGGCGAGTTTTGGCGACAATTACCCGCGCCTTGCCGCGCTGAAGCGTAAATTCGACCCAACGAATCTGTTCCGTAGCAACCATAACATCCGCCCAGCACATTGAGCGGATTCGTTCACATCCACCGACAAGCCCGCGTTCCCGAAAGTCTTGAGTTTCGCACACAGCGGGGCGCTCTTAACCACCCTGCACCTTTGACGAAACTAATTGTGCCTGCAACCCGCCTGGGACCTCTCACGCGGCACCCAACTACGTTGGTCGCTTTTGCCCCGAATCCGAACCCCCGTGCCCCTGGCGATGCTCTGTCCGGTTCGGATCAATTTGTCCGCTCAGGGCGGCGTGAACCCCTTGCCTTTGAAGACGCCGAGGGTCTCCGGCGAGGCGAGAAACTGGGTGAAGCCCTTGGCCGCCCCGAGGTCGGCGGATTTGGCGGACGCGCCGGCGGTCCAGGTGGAATTCTCGGGATCCTGCAATTCCGGTGGCAGAGTGCCGACGAACTCGTAATCCGCCGCCTTCGACAGTAGCGGCGGTTGCCAGCCAACAAGCAGATCGGCGTTTTTCTCAGCAATCACCTCCTGCACGGATTTCCACAGCTTGACCTTGGCCGCGACCTCGTTGGCGATGCCGAGGCGGGCGAAGTCGCGCTCGGCCAGGACGCCGTCGGCGCCACCAGCTGCCGCAGCGTAATACGCGATCGTCTTGGCCGCGAGCAGGGCCTTCTTGGCACCCGCTAGGGAACTGATGTCCGGCTTCGGCTGGCCTTTGCGCACCGCAATCGACAACTCTGTGCGCGCGATGTCATGCACCGAGTTGGGGACGATCTTGCCCGCCCTAGCGAGCGCGGCGATATCCGGTTTCGGCAGAATTACGACATCGGCGGGCTCGCCCTTTTCGACATCGCTCCTAATTTTGCCCGCGCCACCATACGTGATCGCGATCTTCGTTCCCGCCTTCCGAGTGAAATTGTCGCCCACGTCCTTCAGCGCGAAGTGCATGGTCCCGGCGCTCAGCACCTTCAATTCGTCGGCCCACGCCACCGCTACCAGCGACAACAGCATAGCGGCGATCGAAGCGAGAAGGGCAATTCTCTTCATCAGGGTCTCCCCACGGACGTTCTGCCGAGCTTGTTTATGGCGCGCGGCGGCTTCCGGCTCCAGGCGATACGTGCTGCGTTTTTCTTGAAATTCGCACAAAAGCAGCTCGGTATTCCGCGTCTGCTATGTTGGTTTACAGCCCGTAATCGCGTTCGCACGTGCAGTGCAGGTTATGCTGCCATCCAAGCCGGGCGCGAGACGTGACTTCACGCGGACTCTGAGCTGTTCGGCATCATGGGACGATAGCGCGGCTACAGCCGGGCCGACGCTTGGCTGCAACAGAGTTGTGGTCGAGAAATCATTGAAATCAGCATACGTGCGCTGCACCACGATCTCGCGCGCTTTGATCGCCTGAAGTCCCGCTCCAGTCCACAAGTCCAACAAAACGTCCATGCGCGAGGCAGCAAGCCTAGGCGGAATCGGATGCGTGAGGCCCGCCGAGCGCATTTCTCCAAGCACCGGGTATGTAGGAGATCCGCCGCCCTCCATATCCCATATATAGGTCGCGACAGTCCCGCCTCGCCTGACTACTCGAGACAGCTCGGCAACGGCCTTGGCCGGCTCGGGAGCGTAAAAGATCACCAATGCCATGACTGCTACGTCGAATCTCTCTTCAGGGAAAGGCAGCGCCATCGCATTGCCCTGCTGAAACTCGGCCACGCGCGCGGCTGGCCGTGTGCGTGCAAAGGTCAGTTGCTCCTCGGAAGGATCGATCCCCTGAACCTCCATTGGCGCACACCGTTCCACGAGCAACTCAGTGAAGGCACCATTGCCACACCCGATGTCAATCCACCGCTGCCGCGGTTGCGGCTCCAGCCAGGTGAGGAACACGTCGCCGACGAGCCGGCTCCAGGTTCCCATCATTCGCTCGTAGCTAGCCCCGTCCGCGAACCGAATGCCCTGCGTTGCCATGGGTGCTTGCCTCCATTCGATCTATTTTGCGCGCAAGATGCCGAATGTGGAAGAGACGGAATGGCCGCCGTGGCTATTCCGGCGGCGCTGCGCGTTGCGTAAGTCTTGAGTTTTGCAGCCAGGCGTTCATGCTGGTTGCATCAGACCCTCGCATGCCGGCACCGCCGGTCAGGTCACAGCGATGAGGTCACGGATGCGGTTGGCCAGCACCTCTATAGCGAAGGGCTTGGCCACTCGCAGTTGCGATCATAACAGGGGCAGAATTCGTTCCTTAAGCTAGAAGCAGTTTGACGCCGGGAGTGGGAAGTCCTTGCCTACTGCCCCGCCAGCCTCGCCCCGCCCATGTACATCACCCGGCACCCGGCCCGGCCCAACAACCCCCGTTGTACATCCGCAGCATCCGCCGCCTCACTGCCACCCAACCCTCGCCCTCCGGCGATCCCCGCGTGTAAACCACTCCGCGATGGCCGTCCCGCAACCAATCAGTCCACCCCCCGGCCCCGACCCCACCGGCGCCTCCCCTGTCATGGCCCAATGGTTCGCCATGAAGGCCGATCATCCGGATGCGCTCCTGTTCCTCCGCATGGGCGACTTCTACGAACTCTTCTTCACCGACGCCGAAGCCGCCGCCGCCGCCCTCGACATCGCCCTCACCTCCCGCGGCGAGCATTCCGGCGATCCCATCCCGATGTGCGGCGTCCCCGTCCACGCCGCCGACGCCTACCTCGCCCGCCTGATCCGCCGCGGCTTCCGCGTCGCCGTCGCCGAGCAGATGGAAAACCCCAAGACCCGGACCGGCAAAGGCCCCATCCGCCGCGAAGTGGTCCGCCTCATCACGCCCGGCACCCTCATCGAAGACGCCCTCCTCGAACCCGGCCGCCCCAACCTCCTGCTCGCCCTCGCCCCCGACCGCGAAACCATCGGCGCCGCCTGGCTCGACGTCTCCACCGGCCTGTTCGAAACCGCCTCCCTCCCCCGCCCCGAACTCCCGTCCCTGCTCGGCCGCCTGGAGCCGGCGGAAATCCTCGCCCCCGCCGCGCTCGCCCTGGGCGATTACGAAGCCAGGCGCGGCCCGGAAACCACCGCCTCCCCGCCCCTGGTGTCCCGCCGCCGCGTCGCCGAGGCATTCGGTACCGCCAGCCTCGACGCGTTCGGCAGCTTCACGGACGGCGAGGCGATCGCGGCCTCCCTCGCGCTCGACTATGTGCGCCAGACCCAGGCCGGCAGCATGCCGCGGCTCGCCCGCCCATCCCCGCAAGGCCAGTCGGGCGTGCTGGCGCTGGACGCCGCCACCCGCGCCAGCCTGGATATCTTGCAGGCGCGCGACGGCGGCCCGCACAGCCTGCTCGGCACCGTCCAGCGCACCCTCACCGCGCCGGGCGCCCGCCTGCTCGCCGGCTGGCTGTCGGCGCCTCTGACCGATCCGGACGCCATCGCCCGCCGCCAGGATGCCTGGGGCTGGATGCTGGCGAACCCGATCCTGGCCGACCGGCTGCGCACCACCCTGCGCGCGGCCCCCGACATGGCGCGCGCCCTCGCCCGGCTGTCGCTCGGCCGTGGCGGCCCGCGCGACCTCGCGGTCCTGCGCGACGGCATGCAAGCCGCCCGCACCGCCGCCACGCTGTTCGATGGCCCCGTGCCGGCGCTGCTGGCCGGCGCCCTGACCGGGCTCCTGGTCGATCTCGAACTGGAACGGATGCTCGCCGCCGCCCTGGCCGATCCGGTGCCGCTGCGGCTGGACGACGCTGGGGTGATCCGCCCCGGCTTCGACCCCGCCCTCGACGCCGAGCGCGCCCTGCGCGACGACAGCCGCCGCGTGCTGACGACGATGCAGCTCGACCTGGCCCAGCGCTACGGCGTCGCCAGCCTGAAAATCCGCCATCACGCCCAGCTCGGCTACGTCATCGAAGCGCCGGCGCCGGCGGTCGAGAAGCTGCGCGCCCAACCCGACCTGACCTTGCGCCAGGGCATGGCCAGCGGCGCCCGCTTCACCAGCCCGGAACTCTCCGACCTCGATCGTCGCATCACGGAGGCGGCCGAACGCGCGGCTGCGCGCGAACGCGCCCTGTTCGCCCACCTGGTCGAGGCCGCGCTGCGCCACGCCGAACCGATCGGCCGCTGCGCCGAAGCCCTTGCGCTGCTGGACGTGCTGCAGTCCGCCGCCCGCCTGGCCCAGTCCGGCGCCTGGTGCCGGCCCGCCGTCACCGACGACGACGCGTTCAAAATCGTCGCCGGACGCCATCCGGTGGTGGAAGCGGCGCTGGCGGGGCAGGCCGCCTTTGTCCCCAACGATTGCGATTTGTCACAAGACAACCGGCTGCTGCTGCTGACCGGTCCCAACATGGCCGGCAAATCGACCTTCCTGCGGCAGAATGCGCTGATCGCCGTGCTGGCGCAGGCCGGCCTGCCGGTTCCCGCAGAATCCGCACGCATCGGGGTGATCGATCGGCTGTTCAGCCGCGTCGGCGCCGCCGACGACCTGGCCCGCGGCCGCTCCACTTTCATGGTGGAAATGACTGAAACCGCCGCCATCCTGCATCAGGCCGGACCCCGCTCGTTGGTGGTCGTCGATGAGATCGGGCGCGGCACCGCGACCTTGGACGGGCTTGCCATCGCCTGGGCGGTACTGGAAGCGCTGCACGGCGCGATTCGCTGCCGGACGATTTTTGCTACACATTTCCATGAACTTGCGGAATTGTCGGACCGTATGCCCCGGATGAAACCGCACACGATGCGCGTCAAGGAGTGGAAGAAGACGGTTGTATTTCTGCACGAGGTCGCTGAAGGCGCCGCGAAACGTTCCTGGGGCGTGCACGTGGCGGAGCTGGCCGGCGTGCCCGCGCCGGTGGTCCGCCGCGCCGGGGCATTGCTTTCGTCCCTGGAGAAACATAATGGGCCGCTGGGCGCCAACGGTCCGCTTGCGGCATTGCCGCTATTCGTTGCCGCCGCTTCACCGGAGACCGAGGCGACCCAATCTTCGGACCAGCCTGATCCGCTTGCCGCCGCGTTGACCGAGCTGGAGCCGGATCGCCTCACCCCGCGGGAGGCGCTCGACACGCTCTATCGGTTGAAAGCGCTGCTGCCGGTTTCCGGCGCAAACTTCTGATAGTACGATCACGCTCATGTTCACTCCGGCCCCCCTTCCCGCAAGCCCTGACGCTGCCGCGTCGGTCCTGGCGGAGGCGTTGACCAGCCTGGGTAACGAGCGGACCGCGCCGCGTGACGCCGTCATCGTGACCTTCCGCCGCCATCTCGCGCGTATTCAGACCCACGTGCAGACCGCATTCGAGCAGGACCAGATCACCGGTCTGCAGGCCGCACGCATGCTGGCCGGGCTGGTCGACGGGCTGGTGACGACCCTGATGGAGCACACCGCCACCGTTCTAGGGGAACCGGAACGGTTGTCGGTTGCTGCCACCGGCGGCTATGGGCGCGGCACGCTGGCGCCGTTCAGCGACATCGACCTGCTGTTCCTGACCGCCAGCGAACCGGCGGAGCACACGCTGCAGGTCGTCGAATACATGCTGTATTTCCTGTGGGACCTGGGGCTGAAGGTCGGCCACGCGACCCGCTCGATCCACGAATGCCTGAACGACAGCGCGCGCGACACCACGATCCGCACCTCTTTGCTCGATGCCCGTCACCTGTCCGGCGATGCCGCCCTGTTCACAGAGTTTCAGCAGCAATTCCAGGCCGCGTGCCGCAACGACGGCGCCGCCGCCTTCATCATGGCCAAGCAGGCGGAGCGCAACGCGCGGCACAAGCGGTTCGGCGATTCGCCCTTCGTCGTCGAGCCGAACATCAAGGAGGGCCGTGGCGGCCTGCGCGACCTGCAAACGCTGTACTGGATCGCCCGCTACGTGTATGACACCCAGACGATGGGCGAGCTGGCCGACGTTGCCGGCGTGCTGTCGCAGCAGGAAGCGCGCCACGCGAAGCGCTCCTGGGAGTTTCTTTGGACAGTTCGTTTCCATCTACACTACGTCGCCGGACGCGCGGAGGAGCGACTGACGTTCGATCTGCAACCAGTTGTCGGTGCCCGCATGGGCTATACCAGACATGGCCGGCAGGACGGCGTCGAGCGTTTCATGCGCCACTATTTCCTCACCGCGCGCGATGTAGTCCGCCTGACCCGCGTGCTGGAGCCGGCGATTTTGCGCGCCGCCCTCGGGCCGTCGGCACGCTCGCCGGAAGCCGACAAGGCGCTGCTGGCGGCTGGTTTTGTGCTGTCGGAAGGTATGCTGCTGCCGGCCCCCGGCCAGGATTTCGACAGCGCGCCGATCCAGATGCTGCGGATGCTCAAGCTCGCGCGCGACCGCGGCCTCCAGCCGCATCCGCTGGCACTGCGTTCGATGATCCGCAACGAGCGTGAAGGAAGCCGGCTGCGCGGCGACAAGGAAGCAGCGCGGCTGTTCATGGACCTGCTCTGCGGATTACCTGTGGAGCATGGCCGCAGCAGTCCGGACGGCGCGCGCTGGCTGAGTATCATGAACGAAACCGGCTTCCTTGGCCGCTTCCTGCCCGACTGGCGGCGCATCGTCGGTCAGATGCAGTTCGATACCTATCACATCTTCACCGTCGATGAGCACACGATCGAGGCGATCCGCGTGCTGAACACGCTGGAGGCCGGCGGCCTCGCGGAGGTGGCGCCCGTCGCGTCCGGTCTGTTCGAGCATATCCAGTCGCGCCGTTCGTTGTATCTGGCGATGCTGCTGCACGATATCGCCAAGGGCCGCGGCGGCGATCATTCCGAACTCGGTGCCGAGATCGCGCTGCGCGTCGGCCCGGAACTCGGGCTGTCCGGCGAAGAAACCGAAACCGTCTCCTGGCTGGTGCTGCACCACCTTTTGCTCAGCACGATCGCCTTCAAGCGCGACATCGATGATCCGAAAACCATCCTCGATCTCGCCGACACGGTGCAATCGCCGGAGCGGCTTCGGCTGCTGCTGGTGATGACGGTCGCCGACATGCGGGCGGTGTCGCCCAAGGTGTGGAACGGGTGGAAGGCCACGCTGCTGCGCGAACTGTACACCCGCGTCGCCGAGGTGCTGGAGGGCGGACTGGCGACGCCGGAACGCGACGTGCGCGTGCAGCGCGCCAAGGATGCCGCCGCGGCGCTGCTGCCCGACTGGTCGCCAGCGGATATCGAGGCATTCACCGCGCTGGGTTACGCCGGCTACTGGCTGTCCTTCGATCCGGAAACCCACGCGCGGCATGCGCGGCTGGTGCGCGACGCGGAGCATCGGAAGGCGCCGCTGACCGTGGCCACGCAGCCGCTGCCGGCGCGAGCGGTGACCGAGGTCACCGTCTATTGCGCCGACCATTCCGGGCTGTTCAGCAAGATATCCGGCGCGCTGTCGGTGGCGGGCGCCTCGATCGTGGACGCCCGCATCCATACCATGACCAACGGCATGGCGCTGGATACGTTCTGGATCCAGGACGCCGCCGGCGGCACCTTCGACGCACCGCACCGGCTCGCCCGCCTGTCGGTGCTGATCGAGCAGGCTCTGTCCGGGCGGTTGCGGCTGAAACCGGAGATCCAGAAAGCGTCCCAGGCATTGTTGGGGCGTCGCCTGCACGTGATGCACGTGCCGCCGCGGGTGGTGATCGACAACCGTGCATCGAACACGCACACGGTGGTGGAGGTGAACGGCCGCGACCGCCCGGGGTTGCTGCACGATGTCACGGCGGCAATCAGCGCCGCGGGCATGCAGATCGCGTCAGCGCACGTCACAACTTACGGTGTGCGCGCGGTCGACGTATTCTACGTCAAGGATATATTCGGATTGAAGGTGGAGAACGAACGCAAGCTGCGGCAGTTGCGCGAGGCCCTGCTGAAAGCCCTGGGCAGCGAAGAAGAGCCGCCGGCGATACCGGAGCCGCGGCGGCCCAGGCGCGCCGCGGCGGGATAGACAATCCCTGGGCTGAACCGTTCAGCCGTCCGCCGCCGCCTCCAGCGCGGCGATGTCGATCCGTTTCATTTGCATCATCGCGTCCATCGCACGCTTGGCGCGCGCTCGGTCGGGATCCTGGAGCAGCGCGATCAGCCGCCGCGGCACGATCTGCCATGACAGGCCGAACCTGTCCTTGACCCAGCCGCACACCTCCGCTTCGGGGACGGCCGACAGCGCCTCGGTCAGCCGATCGACCTCACTCTGATCGTCGCAATGAATTTGGAACGAGACCGCCTCGGTGAACTTGAACTGCGGGCCGCCATTGAGGCCGACGAATTTCTGGCCGGCTACGGTAAATTCGACCAGGAGTACACTGCCCTCCGGGCCACTCGGCGTTTTGGCGGGCGAGCGGAAAATCTTGCCGACATGTGAGTCAGGCAGATGCTGGGCGTAGAAAGCCGCGGCCTCCTCGGCATTGCCGTTGAACCACAGGCAGGGGGTGATCTTGTCGGACATCCTTTGTCTCCTTGTATCTCGAACCCATCGATCAAAGCCGAGTTCCAGCCTCCACCGCCGTGCTGTGATGGTCCAGGGAAACGCGCAGCATCAATCAGGTCATCGAAAACTCAAGGCTGGCTCAGCAGTTCATCGATCGATTGCACCGGGCAAGCCGTTTGCGTCGGCATTGGTGTCTGTCCGTCCATCGTCTCGGGCAGCGCCTTCAGCGCATCGGCATAGAGCCCGGCAACGTCGATCTTCTGGCGCATTGAGGGCCGATACTTGCGCCGCGCCTGCGCGCGAAAACCGCGCGCGTCACCGCGCCGGCTCGGTGCGTCGCGGGCGAGCGGCCATGCCTCGGCCTTCAGATCATGCAGGAACGCTTGGAACAGCAGCGACTCGACGGAGTCGATCTGGCTCTGGCCCACGCTCTCGACCTCCTCGATGACGTTTGGCCAATCGACCTGATCGTTGACGCGCTCGCCGGCAGCCACGCGCCGGAGCAGCGCTGCCTGGCGTTCCGACCAGCTCACCACGTCGGTGTCATAGAGATCGCTCATCACGCTATCTCGCTATCCTACGATCGTCGGCTTTCCATAGTGATCGAACAGCATGTTCACCGTCTCGTTCAGCACGCCGTACGACGGCTTTCCCTGTTCGACCGCCAGGATCTTTTACCGGCTTGTCAGCGCACTCGTCTACAATAAGACCAATCGTCCTGAACGCAGACCCATTCCCGTTCCCCGTCATTTTCCCGTTCCCCGTCATTCCCGCGAATTCCCCATCATCCCCGCGCCCCCCATCATCCCTGCGCCCCCAGTCATTCCCGCCCCCCGTCATTCCCGCGAAGGCGGGAATCCAACGCCTGCCCATGCAACCGCGAGGATCACGAGGGAGCGTCACCCCTCCAACGGCAAGTATCAGACCCAACGTGACTATAAACCGCTTCGCCGCCCTATCAACCGCGCACGCCGCGCCGGAGAAATTGACCGGCAGCAGCAGCGGACTTCAGGCTCGGTCGCCAGCAAGGTCACCCTACCCCCGGCTGCACGCCGCCCCACCCAGCACGCAGAAACTCGCGCAGTGCGGATGGTTCAGCGGCACCGGCCTCGACGCCTCCGCCAGCGTCCGCCCGAGTTCAAACCGCTCGTCATAGGCCAGCAGCGTGCACGCCAGCACCACCGGCGCCGCCGCATCCCGCCGCTTCACCACCATCCGCGAGCTCGCGCACATCACGCTGTCCGGCGACCGCCCCAGAATCCCCCAGCACGCTTCGGTAATTTCCGGCACATCCCGCACAGCATCCATTTCCGGAAACAGCATCAGCCGAACCGGATCAAACGCATCGACCGCCACGCCCAGCTCGGCGAACAGACGCGCGAAGCCGGCGCGAACCTCCGCTTCAGATTCATCGGTAAACCGCCGCCCGGCGACATCAATCGAAAACCCGTTGCGCGCCAGCCAGACCAGCCCATCGATCGTCGGCTTCCAGCTTCGCTTGCCGCGCTCCGCCTGGTGCACCGGCGCGCCGTAGTGGTCCAGCGAAACCCGCAGCGTCAGCCGATCGCCGAACGTCTCGCGCAGTGCCAGCAGAGGCGCCCGCAGCTTCTGCATCGGCCGCATCGCATTGGTCAGCACCAGCGCCCGCAAGCCGCGCGCCAGCACGTCTTCCAGCATGCCGATGATATCCGGGTTCATGAACGGCTCGCCGCCGGTGAAACCGATCAGCCGTGTCGGCAGCCCGCCGGCGGTGATCTCGTTCAGATAGTCCCGCACCTCGTCGCGCGTCAGGTAGCGTCAGCCGGTCATTGCGCGGTGACGACTCGATGTAGCAATGCCGGCAGGTCAGGTTGCACAGGGTACCAGTATTGAACCACAGCGTCTCCAGTTCGCGCAGCTTCACCCAGGCGCGGCGCTCGCCTTTCGCGGTCAGCGCCGGGTCGCGGAACTTGCCGGGCGCGAGCGCAACCGCATCCATTCACCGCCCCCGGAACACCGGCCGGCGCTTCTCGATGAAAGACTGCGTCGCTTCACGGTAGTCCTCGCTGCCGGCGGCACGTGCCTGTGCCGCCAGGATATCGTCCTGCCGGGCGGCAACGTCGCCGCGCGAGATCGCCTCCAGCGTCAGCTTGGAGCCCCGCTGCGACAACGGCGCACTCTCAATCAGGTCGCGTGCCAGCGCCATCGCGCCGGCCAGCGCGCCCTGTTCATGCACGACGTCGAGCAGGCCCATCTCCCGACAGTTCTGCACCGGGAAGATATTGCCGGAATACAACACCAGCTTCGCCCGCGGCAGCCCGACGGTGCGCAGCAACAGCTCGGTATCCAGCACGCTGTAAACGATCCCGCGCTTCGCTGCCGGGATGCCCATCCGCGTGGTCGCATCGCCCACCCGCAGATCGCAGGCGAGCGCGATGCCGCAGCCACCGCCCACACAAAAGCCGTGCGCGGCGGCGATGGTCGGCACCGGCAGATCGCGGATCGCCAGTGTCGCCGCGTGTCCGGCTTCGCCATAGGCGCGCGCGGCTTTGGGTTCGGAGCGCATCGCCGGAAATTCGGAAATATCGGCGCCGGCGGAGAAATGCCCGCCCGCGCCGGTCAATATCACGATCCGCGCGTCGCCGTCCCGGGCAAACCCGGTGAACAGCTCGCCCAGACGCTGCCACATTGCAAACGAAACCGCATTGCGCTTGGCCGGGCGGTTCAGGGTGACCACGACGATCCCCGTCTCGTCCCGATCCACCAGAATCTCGTCCCTGGCCGTCATGGCTCACCTTTGCCTTGCCAACAGGACCATGCCATCACGCCCGCACATCGCCAAGCGGGTGGAGACGAACGATGCCCGGCGCACTCGACGGCCTGCGCGTGCTGGACCTCACCAGCAACCTGTCAGGTCCATATTGCTGCATGATGCTCGCCGATCACGGCGCGGACGTGCTGAAAATCGAGCCGCCGTCGGGTGATGCGGCGCGGCAGATGCCGCCTTTCGTGAATGGCGAGAGCGCGCCATTCATGATCTGGAACCGCAACAAGCGCTCCTGCGTGATCGACCTGAAGTCACAGCGCGAGCGTTTCCTGGCGCTGGCCGACACCGCCGATATCGTGGTGGAGAACTATCGGCCTGGCGTGCTCGACCGGCTCGGCATCGGCTGGGAGGTGCTGCACGTCCGCAACCCGCGCCTGATCCTCGGCTCGATCTCCGGGTTCGGGCAGACCGGACCGGAGGCGAAGCGCGGCGGCTACGACCTGATCGCCCAGGCCATGTCCGGACTGATGAGCATCAACGGGCCGCAGGACGGGCCGCCATTCCGCCTGCCGATCGCCATCTCGGAGTCACCGCCGGAATGTTTCTGGCGTTCGGCGTGCTGGCGGCCGTCGAGGCACGCCACCGGACTGGGCTCGGCCAGCGCGTGGAAACATCGCTGCTGGAAGCTGCCGTGTCGCTCTGCGTGTATGAGGCCGCACATTATTTCGCCACCGGCACGTGCCCGCCTCGCATCGGGCAGCAGCATCGCGGCAGCTCCCCCTATCAGGTGTTCCGAACCGAAGACGGATGGATCACCGTCGGTGCGTCGCAGCAGGGTTTTTTCACTGCGTTGTGCGACCTGCTCGGATTGCCGGAGCTGGCCGCCGATCCCCGCTTCGCCAGCAATGCCGAACGGGTGAACCACAATGCCGAGCTTGTCGGGCTGCTGGCCGAAAAATTGCGGCAGGCACCGTCCGAACACTGGCTCGCAGCGCTGGAGAAACTTGGCATTCCGGCCGGGCCGGTGCGTCCGTTCGATCAGGTGTTCACCGATCCCCACATGCTGGCGCGGGACATGGTGGCCACCACCGAGCACCCGGTGACCGGGCGGTTCAGCACGCTCGGGGTACCGGTGAAGCTCTCGGCGACTCCCGGCTCGGTGCGCCGCCCAGCCCCGCGGCTGGGCGAACACACCGAGACTGCGCAAGCCGGCCAATGATCAGCGGGAGTAGGTCCCGTTGCCATTCGAGGAATTGATGGAGCTGCCGGACTGATCGGAATTGTTCATTCCGTTGGTCCCCATCGTGCCGCTGCTGTTATGACCAGAGCTGTTGTTGTCATAGTTCTGCGCGACGCCGTTGCCGTTCTGCCGGCCCTCGTTGCTGCCGGTCTGGGGCGTCGTGGTGAGCGCGGTCATCGAGTTGGGCGTGATGACCATGGCCACCGGATTGCCGTCGCGATCCTTCGCGTGCACCACGAAAGCCCGCGGCATCATGTGGATATCCGTGAAGCCTGCCTGCGACAGATCCTGGTAGATCCGCTGCCGCACATTGCTGCTCTGGCCAGTCGTGTTCTGATCTTGCCAGGTATGATTGTTGTTGGAGAGATCCTGGCTCCCCTCGCTTTGCGAGTTGCTGCTCGAATTCCACCCGGAATTCGCCCCGGATTTTCCCCCGGAAATCCCTGGGCGCTGAGTGAACTGGCCCTGGTTGAGCCGCCCCTGGCCATACTGATCCTGACTGGACCCGCTGCCCTGCTGCCCGGACTGATCATGGCCCTGCTGACCGTAACCTTGCTGGCTGGACTGGCTCTGTGCCGCGGCCGGCAATGCAAAACCAACCGCCAGCGCGGCGGCCGTGATGACGAGACTGCGCATGGTATCTCTCCCTGGTGCCATTATGGCCCCGGGGTGTAACCGCCCCATCGCCGCCTCGGTTCCGCCGCAGACACGCAGCGAGCAGCGCCGCCGCTCACTTCAGCTTGCGCCGGCCTCAGGCGGTTCGTTTGGCGCGCGCCCGCACCAAGCGGCGCTTGACCGCCAGCGCCGCGGCCGGCAGACGCCGCGCTGGTGTGCCGAGCAGGAACGCGTCGATACCACCCTTCGCTTCCACCGTACGGATCGCCCGGGTGGACAGCCGCAGCCGGATCGGCGTCCCCAGCGTATCGGACAGCAGCGAGGCCACCTGCAGGTTGGGCAGGAAACGGCGTCTGGTCTTGTTGTTGGCGTGGCTGACGTTGTTGCCCGTCAGCACGCCCTTGCCGGTGATCTGGCATCGGCGCGACATCGCGGAACCCCTTCGGGAAAGCCGGGCTTATGGCCAAGCCGCCAGCCCACGTCAACCGGGACAGCGAAGGCAAGCGCGGGGCGCTGCCCCGCGCCCCGCCAAGGGCAATGCCCTTGGAACCCGCTACTTGGGTTGGGTGTGGGGGTGGGCACCTACGCCACTGTCACCAGCAGCGAGGTCGGCGCCCACCCCCCACACCCAACCCAAACGGATGGATCGCAAAGGCACAGCCTTTGCCGGGGTCCAGGGGCAGCGCCCCTGGCCTTTTCTGATCCCCCGGATTGCGGCGCCTTCGGTTCCGGTGCATGCCGTGGCCCGCAACGCAGCAGGAGCAACCATGGCCGTCGTCACGGTCGAGCAGCGCGGCGCCGTCTCGCTGATCCGCATCAACCGGCCGGACCGGCTGAACGCGATCTCCAGCGCCGTCGCGATCGAGTTGCAGGCCGCATTCCAGGCGTTCGACGCCTCGGACCAGCGCGTCGCCGTCATCAGCAGTACCGGCGATCGCGCCTTCACGGCCGGGGCCGACGTGTCCGACCTGCCGGAGTTGTGGCGCTGCATCCCGGGCGTCGGCTTCACCACCGACAAGCCCATCATCGCCGCCACCACCGGCTGGTGCGTCGGCGGCGGACTGGTCCTGGTGATGATGTGCGACCTGCTCGTCTCCACTGAAAGCACCACCTTCTACTATCCGGAGGCGAAGCTCGGCACCACCGGCGGCATGGTCAGCTCGCTGGTGTCGCGCCTGCCGCATCATCTGGCGATGGAGATGATGCTGCTCGGCAGCAAGATCTCCGCCCGCCGCGCCTACGACGTGGGGTTCGTCAACCGCGTGGTGCCGGACGGCACGCACGAGCCGGAGGCGCTGCGCATGGCCGAGGAGCTGCTCGACAGCGCGCCCCTGGTGATCGCGGCGCTCAAGCGGCTGGTCACGCAGATCATGCCGGTGGGGCCGGTGGAGCGCATGGTGGCGGTCAGCCGCACTATCGCCACGGTGCGTGGCAGCGAAGACATGCGGGAGGGCATCAGCGCCTACAAGGAAAAGCGTCGGCCTGTGTTCAGCGGCCGGTGACCGATACCACCGACACCTGGGTCCTCAGCGAGGATTATGCCGGCTTGCAGGCGCAGGCGATCGGACTGGCCGAGGCCGCCGGGCTGGTACCGGCTATCCGCCCGCTCACCCCGCGCCCACCCTGGCGCTGGTTCGCCGCCTCGCTGTGGCCGAACGCACTGGCCGCCGTTGACGGCCAAATCGGGCCGCCATTTCCCGACCTGGCGATCGGCTGCGGGGGCGTTGCCGCTTCGGTCGGCGCCGCGCTGCGCCGCCGCGGGACCGCGGTGGTGCAGGTGCAGCATCCGCGCATGCCCCCGTCCCGCTTCGACCTTGTCGTGGTCAACCGCCATGACGAGCTGACCGGTCCCAACGTCCTGGTCACCCGAACCGCGCTCCACCGGGTGACCCAAACCCGCCTCGCCGCCGCCGCGGCCGAATGGCGGGAACAACTCGCGCCGCTGCCGCGCCCGCTGGTTGCGGTGCTGGTCGGCGGCAATAACGGCCGCTTCCGGTTCGACCCTGTGGTTGCCGGCCAGCTCGCCAACCAGCTTGCCGGGATGATGCGCCAGGACCGCGTCGGCGTCGCGCTGACCCCGTCGCGGCGGACCGATCCAGCCGCCCTGATGGTCCTGCGCGACCATCTCGCGCCACTCGGTGCCTTTGTGTGGGACGGCGCCGGTCCAAACCCTTATTTCGGCATGCTCGCCCTGGCCGACGCCATCGTCGTGACCACCGACAGCGTCTCCATGATCTCCGAGGCGGTGGCCACCACGGCCCCGGTCATGCTAGCTCAGCTCCCCGGACATTCCCGCAGGAATGGGTTGTTCACCCAGGCACTGCTGGCCGAACATCGCGTCCGCCCGTTTGCCGGCCGGCTGGAGGCCTGGCCGGTCTCCCCTCTCAACGACACGCCCGACGCCGCGGCGGAAATGTGCCGGCGGCTCGGCATTCACGGATCCCATGCTGCAGATTGAAACCTTCGACGCCCGGGCTGGCGGCAATGTCATCTACAAGGCGCTGGCCCACCCGCTGGCGGCCGAGCGGATCGCCGACCTCAGCCGCCGGCTGCTGGCCCCGCTGGCGATCTATGACGCGGATAATCTGCTGGAGCCGCTGTTCGCGCTGCATCCCTCCGTCCCCCGCCCCGCGTCGCTGTTCGTGCACGACACCAGCCTGGTCGGCAAATCTCGCGCCGGCAGGGAAGCACGCCCGATCACCGAGCTGCCGCGCTCCGGTGCCCGCACCGTGCTGATTGCCGCGTTCGATGCCGGCCGCGCTGCCGCTCGCGTCAACCATCTGCTGCCGGCCGGCGCCCAACTGCTGACGCTGGACGAGATCAGGCTGCCGCCCGGACTGCTGACCAACCGTGCGCGCTATCTCGACAAGCTGAATTTCGCCACCAACTTCGCCTTCTTTCGCGACCAGGGGGGGCTTTCGACCCGCCTGACCTCGGCCAATTACTGGTCCGGCTACGGCGCCCGCGCGATCCGCATGTGGTTGCGCCTGTTCGGCGCGGATGGCGCGGAGCTGGCCACCTGGGAACAGGAAATCCCGCCCGGACCCACCGGATTTGCGGTCGACAGCCGCGAGGTGCGCGCCCGCTTCAACCTGCCCGAATTCACCGGCCAGTTGTTTGTTCACGTGGTGGGCGGCGCCGGGCACGATGTGGTCAAATACGTGATCGATACGTTCGCGTCGGATGGCGGCGCCAGCCTGTCCTGCACCCATGACGCCAATGCCTGGCCGTCGGACCGTTACGCCGGGCTGCCCGCGCCGCGCGCCGACGAACGGGTGATCTTGTGGCTGCAGAACAGCCACGCCGCGCCGATCCCGCCCGGCGCCATCACGCTGGACCGTATGGGCGCCGATCGGCCGGTGCCGTTGGCGGCGCCTATTGCCCCCTTCGCGACCGCAGCCGTCGATGTCGGCTCCGTGCTTCCCGGCGTCGCCTGGCCGGCGCAGGTGGAAGTGCGCGCCGGCCGTCACATGGTGCGCCCGCGCTACGAGGTCATCCGCGGCGGCCGCTCCCGTATCGCACACGTCAATGTCGAGCGGGCCGACCTGCAGCCCGATCCTGCCATTCCGAACCTGCCCGAACAGCTCGGCCGCAACTACCTGCTGCCGTTCCCCGTGCTGGACCCGGCGCGCTTCCGCACCATCGCGCAGCCGACGCCGATGGCGGTTTCGGAAACCTCGCTGCCCATCCGGCTCGATCTGTTCGACCCGGAGGGCAATCTTGTGGCCGCACATTTCCTCGGCTGCCTGCCCCGCGACCATGATGTTGCGCTTGATCTGGAAACCATTCCGGCTACCACTGCCGGACACGCCGAGCTGGTCTATGATTTCCGCGCCGGCGGTCAGGCAAACGGCTGGCTGCACGCGCTGTTCCGCTACGAGGACCGCGCCAGCGGCCACGCGGCCGAATCGAGCTTCGGCGCGCATATCTTCAACACCGTCATGACCTACCGGGATGAGCCGCAATCCTATTCCGGCCCACCGCCGGGCCTGTCCACGCGGTTGTTCCTGAAACTCGGAGACGGCGACCGCCGCAGCTTCGCGGTGCTGATCTACGCGGCCTCCGCGCCGTGGCTGCCGCATTCCACCACCACACTGCTGCTGCATGACTCCACCGGCGAAGTCATCGCCGAACACGCCCTGGCAATTCCGTGCCGCGGCTCGCGGATGGTCTGGCCCGACGAGGTATTCGGCGCCTCACTGCTGCGCCGCGCCGGAGCCAACGGCTATGTGCTGGTGCGTGACGTGACGTGCCGTCTGTTCGGCTATCACGGGCTGATGGACGACCGAAGCGGGTTCTCGCTGGATCACATGTTCGGCTTCTGACTGAGCGCTACGCCACCCGCCCCGAAACCAGACCCACTCCCGTTCCCCGTCATTCCCATTTCCCGTCATTCCC
>CAVZRO010000015.1:0-153359 GCA_963777625.1 uncultured Pseudomonadota bacterium
CCGGCCATGACGGAAAGGGGCCGGCCATGACGGAAAGGGTCAGCATCAACGCGGGTTGGTATGAGATTGGATCCCCGCGGCGCGCGATGCGTTTACCGGTACATTCCGCTACGCGAGCCGAGGCCGATTTCAAGCTGACGTGCTACCCAGGCGGCGCGGTCGATCCGCGCACCACGAGCTGCAGCTCAACGGTGCGTCGGACAGGGTCAGCAGGCAGGCTTCCGGTGACACGCGCGGAGAGCATATCGATTGCCAGCTCGGCAAGCGTCTCCTGCGGCTGGGCGACCGTCGTGAGATTGATGCGTGCCAGCCGTGCCAACACGATATCGTCGAAGCCGACCACCGAGAGCTGCTCGGGGACCCGGATACCAAGCCGGTCCGCGCAGTCCAGTATTTCGATCGCGCCGAGATCGTTGGACGAGAAAATGGCAGTCACCCGGCGGTCGCCGAGCAGCAGTTCCTCTGGTGTGACCGCGCGGTTGTTGCGCAGCAATCCGGGCGGCGAGCGGCGCCAATGAAAGACCGCCGGCTGCAGCCCAGCCTCTGCCATCACAGCGCGATAGCCCGCGCGGCGCGCCCTGTCGGCGGCGTCCTCCACGATCGGATCGGCGAAATAGGCGATGCGGCGATGACCCAGTGAAACCAGGTGCCGCGTCGCGTCTTCCGCGCCGCGGCGGTCGTCGCCGGACACGACGTCACCCCACTCCGCACTGCAGGTGACGAACACGACCGGCAGCTTGCCATCAACGAGTTGTCGTGCGCGTTCCGACATGCCGGCGTGAGCGAGAAAGAGGACGCCGGCCACGCGGTATTCCAATAGCTTTTCCAGGCCGGCCGTATCCACCTCGTCGGTCTGGGTATTGACGAACATGACGCGATAGCCGCGCGCGGCCGCGTGCTGTTCGACCTGCTTGGCCATCTCGGCGTGGAACGGGTTCGCCAGATCACCGACCACCACGCCGAGCATGGTGGTGCGCTGCTGAACGAGCTGGCGCGCCAGCACGTTCGGACGGTAGCCGAGTGCGGCGATTGCCTCGGTGACCCGGGCGCGCATCGCCGGCGCGACGCAGGCGGCGTCGCGGATGACGTTCGATACGGTCGATTTGGACACCCCGGCAAGCTGGGCAACGTCCACGATGGTGGGGAGTTTGGCGAACTCCGTCGCTTGCCGTTTCATCCGCCGTGCGGCGCGATAACCACCTTCATCGCCTCGTCGGTCTGGGCGAGTTCGACGGCCTCCTGCGCACGGGCGAGCGGCAGTCGATGGCTGACGATGCGATGAAACGGCAGGCGGTCCAGATTGGCGGCCATCAGATGCATGGAGGGAAGATAGGAAGTGGCGGTTTCCCCGCCGATGCCGATGATGCTGACATTGCGGGTGCAGATATCGGAGTTCGGGTTGATGCTGACCGACCCCATATCGACGAATGTACCCGCTTCGACCACGACGCCTCCTACACGGACCAGCCGGAGCGCTTCGAGAAAGCCCAGCGGTACGCCGCTGCAGGAGAGCACAAGATCGGCGCCGAGGCCATCGGTGGCCTCGCGCACGCGCGCGAGCCGTTCATCGGGGTCAGTCGTGGTGATGTTGAAGGTCAGGCGAGCCCCGAACGCCTCTGCGATACGCAGGCGGGAATCGAACGCGTCGGTAGCGATCAGGGTGCCGGCGCCGAGGAGGCGGGCTTTGATGAGATGACAGAGACCGAGCGGACCGACGCCCAGAACCGCAATCGAGTTGCCGAACCGGCTGCCGCCCATGGTGCCGAGCAAGGTCAGGGCAGCCTCGACTCCATGTGTGACAGCCATGATTTCCGTGAGCACAGCCACCTCGTCCGGAAGGTCGGGGGGCACGCTGAAGATGGGAGTGCCAGGGAGCAGATACATATACTCCGCCCAGCCGCCGAACAGATGAGGTGCGCGGCCGCAATGGAGGCTGTTGCCGTAATCCTCCATCTGCGTGCAGAAGTAGTAGGGATAGTTGTTGCGGCAGAAATGACAGGTGCCGCAGGGGACGTTGGCACCTGGGACGATGCGGTCGCCGGGCTGGAGAGCACGCCCTTCGCTGTCCAGCACGGTGCCGCCGGTTGCTACAACAACGCCAACATTCTCGTGGCCACAGATCAGCGGGTAGGTCAGGTCGCGCTCATGCGGAGTACCCGCATATTGCTTGCTCTCGCCACGAAACGTGTGTTTGTCGGTGCCGCAGATGCCGGAGAAGCGCACCTGCATAAGCACGGCGCCCGGTTCGAGATCCGGCATGGGGAAGCTCTGCACGGAAATGCGTCCGGGCCGTTCGGTGACCGCGGCACGAACCATGTTCATGTCATGCCTCCCTGGCGTCGGTGGTTCAGTAGCCCGGCGAGCAGCCGGGCCGCTTCCGGGATGCCGATCTCAGGCGCAACGAATGGATCTTCGTGCTCGATCGTGATTACCTGTGCGCGGGTCTGAGCGAGGTCCGCCAGCAATGTCTTCCACCATGCGGCATCGTGGCCGCGGCCGACGGTGGCGAAGTTCCAGGGCATTTCCAGCGGCGGGGTGGGCCAACGCCGGTCGAGCAGGCCGTTCAGTGCCAAGTTGTCGGGGATGAAGGCGAGATCCTTGGCGTGTGCATGGCCAACAAGCGCGCCGAGACGGGTGACCACGCGATTGGCATCCATGCCGAGCCAGAAGAAATGGCTCGGGTCGATGTTGGCGGCGATGGACGGACCAGCGTCGGCCAGAGCGAGGAAGCTTTCCGTATTGTAGGCGACCGTGCCGGGGTGCAGCTCCAGGCAGACCAGCAGGCCTGGACAGGTCTGCCGGACGAAGTCGTCGATGCCTGACCAGTAGCTCAGGACGCGCTGGGATTGCGCCAGGTGAATGCCGTCCAGATAGGGCAGGTAACCGCCGGCGGCGAAATGCGGTGTGGTATCGCCGGGCGCCGCGGCCGGGCAGCCAGCCATGGCGACGACGCGATTCACGCCGAGTTCCGCAGCCAGGCGGATCGTGTCGCGCAGGTCGGAATCGTGCTTGTCCGCGAGGGCCTGGTCGGGGTGCAGCGGATTGCCCCAGACGTTCAGGGCGCCGATGCGCAGACCGCGGCGGGTGATTTGGTGCTGCCAGTCGGTGCGGAACGTGCTGTCGCGCAGCAGGCGATCGCGGTCGCAGTGCGGGTGTGGCGCGTAGCCGCCGCTGCCGATTTCCAGGTCGGTGATGGTCGGCGCACGGCTGACGAGCCAGTCCAGCACGTCTGGAAAGGGACGTGCCAGCAGCGCCTCCAGCACAACGCCGAGACGGAGGCTTTCGGGCATGCGCGTCAGCGTCCCGGGGCCGCGCCGGTCTCGATCAGGACACGGTCGGCAACGATCTCGACGGGGAAGGTGCGAACTCGCATGGCGGGATCCCAGATGGCTTCGCCGGTACTCACGTCGAACTCCCAGCCGTGCCAGGGGCAAGCAATCACCGGAGCGGCGTCCTGCAGTGTCATGTCACCCGGGTGAAGGGCGGTGAGGCGGCCGGCAAGGACACCGCGGCAGAGCGGGCCGCCCTGGTGCGCGCATACGGTGCTGACGCCGTAGATTTTCCCGTACCAGCGGATGATGCCGATCTCGGTGCGGCCGACGGTAACGATCGCGACCTGGCCGTCCCGAAAGTCCCGGACTGATCCAATGTCCGTGATCACGCCGCGATTTTTCCAGTTGCGGGCGTCAGGTCGGCTTCCTGCCAGCCGTACAGGTTCAGCGCGTTCTCGAAGAAGATACGCCTATGCCAGGATTCGGGCAGGCGAGCGGCGATATAGTCAAACTCGTCGGCGTCCCAGTGCGGGTAGTCGGAGGAATAGCAGAGACGGTCGGCTCCATTCATCCAACCCAGCAGCTCGGTGACCTGCTCCCGCTGCGGCGAGATTTCGAGCGGCTGGGTGGTGAGCCAGACATGTTCCTTGACGTACTCGCTCGGCAGCTTGCGCAGCCAGGGGACTTCGCGGCGCAAGCCTTTGTACTCGGTGTCGAAGCGCCAAAGCAGGCTCGGCAGCCAAGCGGCCCCGGTTTCGATCAGCAGCAGGCGGAGGCGCGGGAATTTCTCGAACACGCCGTGACTGACGAAGGAGACGAGGTGGGTCATGACCACCTGGGGCCAGAGCGTATGCGCCTCGAAATACAGGTTGACGTTGCCCCCGCCGGTGCTGGCCGGATTGGCCCAGCCACCGGCACCGCCATGGATAGCTATGGGGCGGTCGGTTTCCTCGGCGGCGGCGTAGATCGGGTGAAACAACGGGTGGCCGAATGGGTAATGGTGGGGATTGTCCACCAGCATCACCTGCACCATGCGCGGATTGTCGGCATGGCGGCGGACTTCGGCGGCGGCCTGCTCGGGTAGCTGGCAGGCGACCATGATGGAGGAAGCAAGCCTCGGGTCACGGCTGAGCCACCGATCGATCGACCAGTCGTTCAGGGCGCGGGCAAGCTCCGTCGCGAAATAAGGGTTGTGGTGGCCGGCGACATGGCTGTCGTCGCCAAAGGTAAGGATGGCGCGGCGGACATCGCCACGGTCCAGCACCTGGCGGCAGAGGGTTTCAAAGTGCGAACCAGGCGCGCGGCCGTCGGGCGGGAACGTGTCGGCGCGCATGAACCCATGCGGGTTGGGGAGTCCGTCTTGCACGGTCAATGGCATGATCCCGGCAGGGCCGCGATTGGCAATGAACTCATGCCAGCCGCGGGAAAGGTACGGGAGCAGCTCCTGATCCGTAGCGCGAGCGTGGTGAACGTCGCAGTCGATTACCGGACCGTTGTACATCCCGCCCAAATCCCGTTTGGATCGTTCCAAAGCCCCGCTGGTGGATATCGCCGGAACCGCTGGAGTGTCAAGCGAGAGAGCACGAATTCACCCGAATTGCCCGACCGTGTGGTGTGCGATGCGGTCCTCATCGAGGATGAAGCCGAATCCCGGGCGGTCGGGAACCGCTACATAACCTTGCGGGTCGATCGATAGCGTTTCGCGGAGCATCTGGTCGCGGCTGTCAGCAGTGAAACCGCTCGGAGGGTCATGAGGAAACTCCAGCCAGAAACAGTTCGGGGTCGATGCGGCCAGATGCAGATTGGCCAAGAGGCCAATGCCGTTACCCCAGGTATGTGGCGCGATTTCCAGATTCGCGGCCTCGGCCATCGCCGCCACCTTGCGGAGTTGAAAGATGCCTTCGGAGAGCAGCGCATCAGGTTGCAGAATATCGAAGCAGCCGCGATCGACCAGCAGCTTGAATTCGTGCAGGCCGTGATTGTCCTCGCCCCCGGCGATCCTGATGCGGTCAAGCCTGTCGCGTAGCCGGGCGAGGCCGTCGTAGTCGTAACGCGGAAGCGGCTCCTCCAGCCAAAGGACGCCAAGCTGTTCCAACTCGCGGGCAACTGCGAGGGTTTTCTGAAACCCCCAGATGCGATGCGCGGTCAGGCCCGGCTCGATGCCGGCCTGATTGGCATCGATCATGATCTCTATCCGGTCACCGATGGCTTTGCGGATCGCTTCGACGACTTTCAGATCGTCGCCGACATTGTCGTGGTGGAAGCGCAGCTTCACCGCCCGGTAGCCCTCGGCCAGGATACGATGGACATCCTCGACCCGCTGCTCCGGCGACCGCAACTCGGCAGTGGCGCAGTAGGCCGCCACGCGGTCCTGCGCGCCGCCCCAAAGCTTGTAAACGGGCAATCCGGCCTGTTTGCCGACAATGTCCCACAGCGCGATTTCCATGAAATAGGCGGGGGGTCCGAGAATTTCAGCGTCCCGAAGGATGGCGGTGAGCCGCTCGATCGCCGTCGGGTCCTGGCCAATCAGATAAGGCGATACGAAACGTTCGACGGCAATCGCGGCCTCCATTCCGGCGTGAGCCGCGGTATAGCCGGTGATGCCGGCATCGGTTTCAACCGAGACCAGCACCATCAGGATGTTCGGCTGGTTGCGCCCGCGCGCCCAGGCGGGATGAAACGGCGCTGGAAGCGGCAAATCGACGACCTGACTGTGCACGCGTGTAATCTGCATTGCACTTGCTCTCCGCTGTATTGCTCAGAGGCCGGAGTGGCGGAGCCGGCGGGCGGCGCCACGCGGATCGGCCCGTCGCGCCAAGTTGTCCGCTACCGCATTCAGCGCCAGCACCATCGCCACGATGGTGAGGCCGGGACAGATACCGAACCAGGCATCGGTGCGGATGTAGGAACGAGCCTCCTGCAGCATCAGGCCGAGCGATGGAGTGGGCGGCTGGATACCGAGACCGAGGAAGCTCAGGCCCGCCTCGAGCAGCACGGCGTTGGCTATGGTGAAGGCTGTCTGGACGGCGAGCGGCCCGAGCGCGTTCGGCAGAACAGAGCGAAAAACGATATAGCGGCTGGACGCTCCGAACGCCTCCGCCGCTTCAACATACTGCTGGTGGCGCTGGGCGAGCATGATGGCGTAGGCCAGCCGGACGAAGGTGGGGACGCTGATAAGAGCGACCGCCAGCAGCACGCCGACGGAGCCGGTACGCAGCACGGTCGCGACAATCATCGCAAGCAGGACGGCGGGAAACGCCAGCAGCACGTCGGAGATGCGCATGACTGCGCCGGCAACGAGACCAGGGCGATAGGCGGCCCACAGACCGAGGCTGGTGCCGACAAGCAAGGCAAGCAGCGCGGAGCCGAAGCCCACCTCTATCGAGATACGCGTGCCGAGCATCAAGCGGCTGAGAATGTCACGGCCGAGATCGTCGGTACCGAGCAGATGCCGGAGTGTCGGTAGCGCAAGCGCGTTGGTCAGGTCCTGACCCAGCGGATCGAACGGCGTGATCCAGGGAGCGGTGACGGCAATCAATACAAGCGCGACAAGAAAGATCGCGGATATCGATTCACCCACTCGCAGCCGAGGAAGGTGTATCGGATTACGGGAGGTAGCCGCGACTAGCTCGGTCATCTCTATAGCCGTCCGGCGCGGATACGCGGATCGATGACGCCGTACGCGATATCCGTTGCAAGATTGACGAGGATGAACGCAGCCACGGCCAGCAGCGTCACGGCCTGGATTACGAAATAGTCGCGTTGCACGAGAGCGGTCCACAACAGCGTGCCCAGTCCAGGGAGGTTGAACACCGCTTCGGTCAGGACCACCCCGCCGATCAGCCGTCCAAACTGGATACCGAGCGCCGTAACCGCAGGGATCACGGCGTTGCGCAGAACGTGCTTCAGCAAAATGCGCCTCGGCGGCAGGCCCTTTGCGCGGGCGGTAAGGACGAAATCGCGGTGTAGGCTCTCTGCGATGCCGTTGGCGAGAAAGCGCGCCAGCACTGCGGCGGTGCCGATCCCCAGGGTGATGCAGGGCAGCACCAGCGAGCGGATGCAGCGGACCGGGTCGGTCGTGAAGGCGACGTACCCTCCCGCGGGAAGCCAGCCCAGTTTCACGGCGACCAGAATCTGCAGCAGCAGGCCGAGCCAGAATACGGGAACCGCAATTGCGGTGGCGTTGAAGAAATCGATGAGGCGCGCCAGCCTGCTATCCGGGCGGATGCCGGCAATCATGCCCGCGGCGCCGCCGAGAGTGCAGCCGATCACCAGCGATCCGGCCGTAAGTTGCAGGGCGACCGGCAGGCGTTGCGCAATCAGCCGCGCGACCGGGTAGCCGTTGACCAGCGAATCGCCGAGATCGCCGCGCAACAGGCTGCCCAGCCAGTAGAGATATTGGAGCGGAACGGGTTGATCGAGGCGGAGCGTGTGACGCAGCGTGGCAAGCTGGATCGGTGTTGCACTGTCACCCAGCACGAAAGCCGCCGGGTCGCCGGGAAGCACGTATAATAGCAGGAACAGCGCGATCGAGGCGCCGAAGAGCACCGGGACGGCGATAAGGATGCGCCGGCCGACGAAGGCCCACATGGAGTCAGGACTTTACGATGCCTTGGTACACGAGATGGGTCTTGGCGTCGTAGGTTACACCGGATATCTGCTTCGACTGGCCGCAGAGCAGGCCACGCATGCAGATCGGGATGGCCCAGGCGTCCTGGTGCACAATCTCGAACACGTGCTTGAAAGCCGCGATGCGTGCCTGCGGATCGACCACGGCGGCAGCGGAATAGTAGGCCTGCTTATAGTTGGGGAAAGTCTTATCGCCGGAAAATGGCCCCTTGTTGGGACGATAGACGCTGCAATCCTCGAAGTCCTGCACTTCCGGCACACCGATCGAGCAGGCGTAGACATTAGCCTGGAAGTTTCCAATCACGGCATCATTGACCAGTGTCGTGGGATCAACGAGCGCGATATTGGCGGTAACGCCGATCTTGGCGAGATCATCTTTGACAATTTGCGCAATCTTCTGTCCGTCCGGGTCGTTCGTGCCCGTCCGCAGGTTGAAGCTGGGGCTGGCAATGCCGGATTTCTTCACGAACTCGGCTGCCGCTGCCAGATTGAAATCCCACTCGGCGGCGATCGCCGGGTCGTAAGTGGGGCTGGCGGGCGACATCGGGATGGTGATGGGTTGCACGAGATCGTAGTACACGTTCTTCACGATCGCCTTGCGGTCGATCGCGCGGGCGATGGCCTGGCGAATATTCTCATTGCTGAGGGTAGATTTCGGGTCGGTGTAGTTCAGCACCAGCATCTCATAGTCGGCTATTGGCGCGGCATAGGCGGTCCAGCCGCCCGACTTCAGCGCGCTGGCGTCTTTGAGCAGTCCGAACTGAAGGATATCGAGTTCACCCGAAAGGGCCGAGTTCAGCATCGCCTCCGGGTCGGTAAAGAAGCGGAACGTCAGCGTCTTGATGTTGGACGGGATCTGCTTCCAGTAGCCAGGAAAGCGCTCCAGGGTCAGGTGGTCTCCGGGCTCGTATTCGACAAACTTGAACGGGCCGGTACCAATCGGCGTGTTGGCATTGTGTGCAAAGCCGCTCGGCGCTTGCACACGGAACAGGGTCAGCCGGTACAGTGCATCCACGCTGGGGGCGGAGGTCTTCATGACAACCTCGTTCCCGTCTGCGGCAACCGAGGTGATATCGGCGAGACTGCCGGCCATGGTGCCGCCGGTCTTCGGGTCGATCGCATATTTGAGTGATGCCACCACGGCATCCGGCGTCATCGCCGAACCGTCGTGGAATTTCACGCCATCACGGATGCGCATGCGGATCTCGGTGAATTGCTTGTTCACCGTGTAGCCGCTGGCCAGGTCCGATTGGATGTCACCAAGCTGATACCTGGCGATGTCGGTGACGAGGATATCGATCAACGGGTCGAACGCGGCATTGCGGAACGGGAAGACCGAGGTATTGATCGTGTTCGGATCGAGGGTGGTGAAGGGAATGTTGGTACCGACGGTCAGGGTCTGGGTGTCGGCGGCCCTGGCGGCACCGGAGCGCAGTAACCCGCGGAGCGACGCACCGGCGCCGAGGATTGCCGTGCCGCTAGCCAGGAAATTGCGTCGCGTCAGAGTAGAGACTGCCATGTTCGTGACCCCCGGCCGCATCTTTTTGGAACGTTCCAGAGACTACACCACGGCGTCTGTCGTGGCGCAACCGGTTCGTGCTAAGCGGCCCGCCCGGCATGCTTCGATCCATCAGCCGCCACCGTGCCGCTGCATCAGTTGGGTTGCTGCCGCCTGCAAGCGTTCGGCGCGTTCACGTATCCAGGGCACCCGGATGGAGAAAATCAGCCAGTTGTGGTCGGCCGGGTCATAAGTCGGGCTGACCAGGGGATTGGACGGCTCTCCAGCCATGACCATCTCCCGCATGTTGATCAGCATATCAAGTTTCAGTGCTTCCTCCGCGGTCAGCGGCAGAAGACTTCGCGTGCCAAAGCCGGTGCGCCGGCCGTTTTTAATGGCGAAGGCGGAGATCGTGACGAAATCCGCGTTGGGAGGCAGTTGTACGTGCGCTTTAAGGCCGTTTGCTTCAATCAGTCGCGCCCCGGCGATTTCCCATTCGTAGGTGTAATCCGCAGCGTGGCCGAAGTTGGCGGTGTCGATGTGGAAAGTCACGGTCTCTCCGACGGCTGCCAGCGTTCGGCCGGCACGCGCTGGTAGCGGGCCGACGATGCGTGCAGCCGGCCAGCGCATTCGGTCCACGATGTTGCGCGTGATCAATCCGACGTGCCTGTTGCGCGGGACCAGGATCGGCCAATCGGTGGTGGCCGCCTGGAACACGATGCCGCCTTGTGGGCTGACATAAAGCCCCATCGTGGCCGCCGCATTGGCACGCGAGGCAACCCAGTTCTCGCCGAGTTCGGCGATGCCGAGAATAAGGAAGTCCCGCGGCGTGCCCTTTTCGCCGGTCGCGACGGCACGGCCGTTCTTGCGGCGGAATGCGGCTCCATCCACTTCGTAGCCGATCAAAGGAAAGTCGTTGTCATCGCCAAAAGTGCCTCTTTCGGCAAGGCCAGTGCCGTTGAATATCCAGTGCGCGGCGTGCTGCACGGTATATCCGAGGGTCTGGCGCTTGCCATCCCACCATCCGCCACCGAAGGCGGTGGCGACTCCGGTCAGGCGGCATTCGGGATTGACCTGCATCCAGGAGTTCTTGTGTCCAGCGATCCGGATCCTTGGTGGGCGGGATGATCTTGGCGCAGGTGAAGGCGGTATCGTCGTCGGTGAAGTGGATGCGATAGCCGGAAATATTGCCGCTGAAGAACGCGATGTTGCCGCCGCGTGCCACATGCGCATCAAGCACGCCACGCATGGAGTCGCTCCAATATTCATCATGCCCCGTGCTCAACAGCAACGAATACGGGCGCAGCAACGCGGGATCACGATGCAGGTCCCAATCGGTGCAATAGTGCGGCACAAAACCTTCGGCTTCGAGCCAGCGCACGAACGGTGCGTCCCAGTGTTCAAAGGTCTGGCGCCGTGAGGATGTGTCGTAGAAATCCTCGGAATCGCCGGGCATGACCAAACCGCCGGTGCCGCAGCCGGGTCGTCGCCAGGTCACTTTGAAGCCTGGGGCTGGCTGTTCACGGGACCAGACGGCTTCCGTGTAAAGGCTGCCGTACCCAGTGCCATTGTAAGCGACGAAGGTCGCCCATGATAGCTTATAAAGCGGCGTGCCGGCGGCAATCGGACCGGCGTGGCGGACGACAAACAGCGCCTTGGCTTCCGTGCCGAATGTGGTCGTGGTGTCGGGGATCGATTCGCGTTCGTCGGCCGCGATTTCAATCAACACGGCAAGGTAGACCCCGGTACGCCAATCGGGCGGGATGGAAAACTCATAACCGGGCCAGCCCCAATCGAGGTCGGGCGGTCCGTCGGGAATGTCCATACCTCGAAATGTGCCCGGGTTTAGGCTGGTGACACGTTCGAGAGTCACGCCTTGCCGGAAGAACTCGACGCGAAAGCGCGGACTGGTGGTGGAGACATGCAGCACCAGTGTTTCGCCGGGAAAAAGGCTGGGAAAGCGGGGATAAGCGCGGATCACGGCGCGGTCCTTTCTATGGCGTGGTGCTGTGGCGCTGCTGTCGGCGGGGAAAATGCTCCGGCGAAATGACAGGCCGCGCGGTGGGCAGTCGCATGGGAAACGAGGGGTGGCTCCTCGCGCACGCAGATGTCCTGTGCGATCGGACAGCGCGTGCGGAACCGGCAGCCGCTGGGCGGGGCAATGGCACTGGGAACTTCGCCCGTCAACTTCAGGCGGTTGCTACGAAACCCGCCGGAAACATCCGGCACCGCGGACAACAGGGCGACCGTGTAGGGATGGAGCGGACGCGAGATAACATCTTCGCTAGGCCCCAGCTCCACGATCCTGCCAAGATACATGACAGCGATCCGGTCCGCGATGTAAGCGACAACCGCCAGATTGTGAGCGACGAACAGATAGGTCAGGCCAAACTCGCGCTGAAGTTCGGCGAACAAGTTCAGCACTTGCGACTGGACCGAGACGTCGAGCGCGGAGACGGGTTCGTCGGCGACGATGAGACGGGGACCGAGCACCAAGGTGCGGGCGATCCCGACCCGCTGGCGCTGGCCGCCGGAAAGCTCGTGTGGAAAGCGGTCGGCGAGGTCTTCAGTCAGACCGACCTTGTGCAGGATGTCCCGCACCACCGCGGAATCGGATTTACCATCCCTGACCTGCTGGATCCGGCGTCCCTCCAAAACGATGTCGCGAATGCGAAAGCGCGGGTTCAGCGAACCGACCGGATCCTGGAACACGATTTGGATCTGGCGCCGTATCTGCTTGAGCGTTTTGCGATCCAGCAAGGTGCGATCGACGCCGTCGATGCGAATTGCACCGGATGTGGGCCGGACCAGCCCGACCACGGCTCGCCCCAAGGTTGATTTGCCACACCCGGACTCGCCGACCAGGCCCAGAGTTTCCCCTTGGCGGAGAGTGAGGCTCACATGATCGACGGCACGCACGCAGCCGGCCTGCCGCTGCAAGAGGCCGGAGCGTATCGGATAGTAAACGACCAGATCGTCCAGTTCAAGCAGCGGGCGCGCGGACGCAGACATCAAACCGACGACCCCTGCGCGTGCGCGGAAATGCGTGCCGGTTCGGCGAGCAGCCAGCAGGCGGCTCGATGCTCCGAACCGAATATTGGCGGCTCCTCGGCGCAAGCCTGGAAGGCATGCGTGCAGCGTGGTGCGAAGCGGCAGCCGCGTCCGCGCTGACCCGGGGAAGGGACAAGACCGGGGATGACCCGCAGCGGCTGGTCGCGGCACATGCCGAGGCGTGGGATCGATCGGAGCAACGCCTCCGTATAGGGGTGGCGGGGAGTTTCGAGTACCTGCGCCGCAGCACCGGTTTCGACGACGGTGCCGCCATACATCACGACGATATCGGTCGCCATCTCGGCAACGACGCCGAGATCGTGGGTAATCAACAGGATCGCCATTCCGAGACGTTGCTGAAGATCGCGGAGGAGATCGAGGATCTGCGCCTGGATGGTTACATCCAGCGCCGTGGTCGGTTCGTCGGCGATCAGCACCTTGGGCTCGCAGGCAAGCGCCATGGCAATCATGACGCGCTGTTGCATGCCGCCGGACAGCTCGTGCGGATATTGCTTAATCCGTCGCTCAGCCGAGGGAATCCCGACAAGACGAAACAGCTGCTGCGTGCGGTCAAGGGCGGCACGACGAGATAGGCCACTGTGCCAGACGAGGGTTTCTGCCACTTGGTCACCGACGGAATAGACCGGGTTGAGGAAGCTCATCGGCTCCTGGAAAATCATGGCGATTTCCGCGCCACGCACGCGGCGCATCTCTGCCTCGGTGAGCGACATGAGATCGCGCCCGTCCAGCAGGATGTGCGCGTCATGGCCGACATGCAGCGGGGGATCGACGAGACGCATGATCGCGCGGGCGGTCAGGCTTTTGCCGGATCCGGATTCCCCGACGAGGCAGGTGGTGCAGTGGCGATTGATGGAAAACGCGACATGCTCCACCAGCGCGACCTGGCGGCCGGGGAGATCAGCCGTGGTGGTTAGATTCTCAATGCGGAGAATCTCCGCCGAACATTCGTCTGGTGCGCTCCCGCTAGGGCCGGAAAATCGGAAGAGCCTAATCTGATGGAACGTTCCAAGTCCAGCGGGCGGCCCACGGTCCCGATCCCTCGGAGGCCCCTTGTTAAGGTGCTTGACAGGCAAAGAGAGCTGTACCTACCGTTCTGGAACGTTCCAAGCACCCTAAGCCGACGCAGAAGCCGCAATTCCTGCGCTGGGGGTCGGAACAGCGTCTGCCGGGCTGAAACGCGGTTAGCGGGGTGGGGTCGTGATGAGGGGCGGCTCTGAATTCCAACGGGACCATCGACAGGACAGGCCGCGCTTCGAGCTGAGCAGCGCCGTGCTGCTGTCGTTGCCCGGAGGTTTTCTGTTCTTCCTGTTCGTCGGGCCGATCGCGTATGCGCTCTATCTTGGTTTCACCAACCTTCAGCTTATCGGGCCGCACGCGCAGGCGTGGTGGTTCACCGGCCTCGCCAATCCGAAGCGGCTGGCAAACGACGCGATCTTTTTTCATTCGGTCAAGCTGACGCTGATCTTCGTGGTAGGTTCGGGCATGGTGGGCCAGACGCTGGTCGGACTAGCGCTCGCACTGCTGATGCGTCGTTCGCTGGCTCCCATCCGCCTGTCGGTCGGCACGCTCGTGGTGGCGGCCTGGGTGATCCCGGAAGTAACCGCAGCCTTCATCTGGTACGCATTCTCGCAGGCTGGTGGAACGTTGGGAATTGTGCTCGGGGCACCGCAGACCAATTTTCTGTTTTCAGCGCCGATGACGACCGTATCAGTCGCCAATCTCTGGCGTGGCACCGCGTTCTCGATGCTCGTTTTCTCCGCGGCACTGCGTAACGTGCCCGGCGAAGTGCTGGAGGCGGCGGATGTCGAGGGCGCATCCCGCTTCCAGCGGTTGTGCTCGATCACGTTGCCGCTGCTGGGACCGACGATCGTGACCAATCTGCTGCTGGTGACAATTCTTAATCTGTCGGATTTCACACTTATCTACACGCTGACGCAAGGCGGCCCGGGGAACGCAACGATGACCCTGCCAATCTACGTCTATCAGGAAGCATTCACTTATTACGAGCTTGGTTATGGCACAATGATCTCGCTTGTGCTGATCCTGATCGGTGCCGTGTTGTCGCTTCTGTTCGTACGCAACGTACGGCCGACCACATGAGATTTTCTCGGCGGAAACCCGACCGGCCGACCGGCCCCGATGGCCCCCTGATCGTTATCCCTCATGCGCGCTTTCCGCTGCCTGATGTGGCGACAAATGCCGTTCTGGCTGCGGTCGGCGTCGTGTTCGCTCTGCCGCTGCTGTGGCTGGTGCTCGCGTCGGTCGATAGCAATGCCGGCTGGCGCATACGCGTGCCGAACCTCACGATCGGGAATTATCGGGCCGTTCTGACCGCGCATGGATTGCAGCCATTCCTGAACAGCCTCTATCTCGCGGTGGTCACCACCGCTGTGGCCACCATACTTGCTCTGCTGGCCGCATACCCGCTGTCCCGGCGTCATGTACCTGGAAAACGCACGGTGATGCTGCTGGTGCTGTTCGCGTCCGGCCTGCCGGTAACGATGATGCTGGTCCCGATCTACGAGATGTACGCGACGCTGCACTGGCTCGAACTCCAGTTTTACAACATCTCTGTTCCTCGCCGCGACCGCATTGCCCTTCGCGATCTGGCTGCTGAAGAACTACATCGATGCAATTCCGCTGGAACTTGAGGAGGCAGCGGGAATCGAGGGAGCAGGAACTTTGCGCACGCTGCTCTCTGTCGTCCTGCCGCTGATCCTGCCGGGGCTTTCGGTGACAGCGGTTTATAACTTCATCAGCGCATGGGGCGCATTCGTCGTTCCCTTGGTTCTGGACGCCAATCCGGAAGATCAGCCGGGCACTGTCGCGATCTATCAGTTCCTTGGGGCACATGGCTTTGTACAGTTCGGGCAACTGGCGGCATTCTCGTTGCTGTTCTCACTACCGGTTGTCATTCTCTACCTTCTTATCGCGCGAAGCTTCAGGGGCGGTTTCGCCTTCGGCGGTGGAGTGCGCGGCTGATGCAAACGAACCTTGCCGCGACAACGCTGGCCGATTCCGATGGCTGAGGTCCGGTTCGACCACGTCTATAAGCTGTTCGGGACGCAACCGGTGGTCGACGATCTGTCGCTGGAGATCGCCGACGGGGAGTTCCTCGTGCTGCTCGGCCCGTCCGGATGCGGCAAGACAACCAGCCTGCGGATGCTCGCCGGGCTGGAGCGGCCGACATATGGGCGGATCGAAATCGGCGGGCGCACAGTCAATGCGTTGCCACCCAAGGCCCGCGACGTGGCCATGGTGTTCCAGAATTATGCGCTATATCCGCACAAGACCGTGCGGGGAAACCTGGCTTTCGGCATGAAGGTACGGCGGGAGCCGAAGGCGGAGATCCGGCGCCGGGTCGATGAGGTGGCGGCCCTGCTCGGCATCGGTCGTTTGCTGGACCATCGTCCGGCGCAGCTTTCCGGTGGCGAACGGCAGCGCGTTGCACTGGGGCGCGCATTGCTGCGCCAACCGCAGGTGTTCCTGATGGATGAGCCGCTGTCGAACCTGGACGCGGCACTGCGCGCGCAGATGCGGGCGGAACTGATCCGCCTGCACACGCGGCTCAATGCCACTATCGTCTATGTAACGCACGACCAGGCCGAGGCCATGACGATGGCTACGCGAGTTGCCGTTATGTCCAACGGACATCTCGCGCAGGTCGATACGCCTCAGCAGGTTTATGATCATCCGGCCGATTTGTTCGTCGCGACCTTCGTCGGCTTGCCGAAGATGAACATCATCGCCGCGCAGCTCACATATAACGGCGGTACGCCCGTGGTGGAAATCCTTGGCCATCGGGTTCGATTGGACCCGGCGACATTGCGGCTACCCGATCCAACTGGAAGCGGTGAGTTGCTTGTCGGGATCCGGCCCGAGGATGTGCTGTGTCATACCGATGAGGCAGAAGCCACCGACATCGGCGGCTGCGTGGAGGTAGTGGAGCCGCTCGGGTCCGAATCCCTGGTCACGGCACGCTGCAACGATACAACCACGCTCGTGGCACGGGTACCGCCGCGAAGTCGGATTGCGATCGGTGACCGGATACGGCTGGGGATCAACACACAGCATCTGCACATGTTCGACAAGGTGACGCAACAAAACCTGCGGCGCCCCGGAGCAGGAGGTTCGACGAAGGCCCGTCAATCCGAAGTGATCGAGTGCTGAAATCACCGGGATATGACGGAATGCACGAACAGCAGCCTAAAAGAAACAAATGTCAGGAGAGCGAAATATGAGGATGCGCCCAATCAAGCTGATGCCGCGAAGCGCGCTGTTGCGCGGAGCAACGGCAGCCGGTGCCCTGCTGGCCGGTCTCGGCTGGGGCACTCCAGCACCAGCCCAGACAACCATCAAGGTTGGTTACTCGTCCGCTTATGTGTTCGATGAGGATGAGGACTCGGTTACCTACTGGAATGATATCAAAAAGCAGTTTGAGGCAGACCATCCAGGCGTGACGCTGGAGCTGCAACCGCACGGCGGGACTGACACCGACGAGATGAATGCTATCGCGCTGCAATATCGGTCGCCCTCCACGACACCAGACGTGATTCAGCTTCCCACTACCTATATCGGCCAGTTTCAAAGCTCCGGTTATCTGCTGCCACTGGATAAATATCTGAGTTCGAGTGAGTTCTGGGCACGTTTCCCGAAGAACATCCAGGACGAGGGTCGGATCAACGGCAACGTGTACGCGGTGGATATCGGCGAGAACAACACGGGCATTTATTACAACAAGGAGATGCTTCAGAAAGCGGGTATCGCGGTGCCCTGGAGCCCGCATAGCTGGAGCGACATTCTCGCGGCATCGCGGGCAGTCAAGGAAAAGGTGCCCGGGGTCGTCCCACTGTGGATCGCCGCCGGAACCAGCGCGGGGCCGACAGGTGTGCTCCAGGGCTCCGGTGCCCTCGTCTACTCATCGAAGACACCCGTCATCTACGATGCCAAGGCGCAGAAATACGTTATCGACAGTCCTGGTCTTCGGGAGGTGCTTCAGTTCTACAAGGATGTTTATTCAGGCGGGCTTGGGGCTCAGCTTTCCGACCTATTCTCGCCCAAGGCGGTCGCGGTACCGGTCAGCCTGATGGCGCAGCAGAAACTGGCGATTGCGATCGGTTCAAACTGGTACGGTGGGGCATGGAAGGAAAAGAACCGCTACTGGCCCGACGCTTCCACCGCGGCGGGTGCAACGGCGCTTCCAACCTCACAGAGCCAGCCGCCGGGTCAAGGCGGCACGCTCGGCGGATGGGATGTTGCCGTTTCCAAGGCCAGCAAAAATCAGGATCTTGCATGGGCCCTTGTTGACCTGTTGCAGCAATCGAAATTCATGATCTTTCTGGCGAACAAGGCCGGCTTTGTTCCGCCGGACACCGAAGTGGCCAAAGCGCCCGACTATGTGAATTATGCGCCGCCGTTCAACGCCGCGTTCGCGACATTCCTGCCCTATGATCAACTGCTTCCCTCGAATGGCGGCTTCGCGGTATGGGCTCGCGGCATCGAGGAGGCGACCGGGCAGATCGCGCAAGACCCGAACACCTCGGTCGATGCCGCGCTCAAAACTCTCCATGACACAGTTGTGAATCAGCTTGGGGCGGACGAGGTAGAGACTATGCAATAGAAACTCCGCCTGAAGCGGCAATCCTATCCAGATTCAGCGCCGATTTGTGGAGGCGATCGGCGCACGCAGTTTTCTGCGTTTTAGTGTCTCGATCCCACGTTTGCACCACATTTGTCTGCGATCACCACGCAGCGATTTGCTGCGGGTGAATGCAGAATAAACCGATTGGAGAGCTTGGCTTCCATCGGGCCAAGGGAATTGACCGGTGGCAGACCTGGCCGCGAGTTGGTGGGGTGAACTTGTCGTGGCCCGGATGGCACCTATTTAGCGAGCGCGCGTCAGCCTCCATGCAGCTTAAAGTGGAACGTCGCATACGCGAATATGTTCCTAAGGTGGAAAATTTTGTTATCGACTTTTGCGCGACGATCAGTCATTAATGAGACGTTAAATCACGCGGGCGCCGTGGCCTGCAACGGGAGGCTGTGGAACGCATGGATGACTTCCTGCGTTTATCCGAACTTGTTGCCGCGCGGCTGTGCCATGATGTTGGGGGGTTGGTGGCGACCCTGACCGGCCTGCTGGAACTGGCAGTAGATTCGGATGAGTCGGCCGAGCCAGTACCCGGCGCGGCCGACGCCGCGCTGGAGTTGACCCGGCGGCTTAATCTGCTGCGCGAGGCCTGGAGCGGCGAGAGCACGGGGCTGAATCTCCTGGGTTTGCAAGCACTGGCACGCGGACTGCCCGGAGCGCAGCGTTTGCAGCTTGATCTGTCCGGTCTGCCCGCCGATACCGTGTTTCCTCCCCGCCTGGCACGCATGGTCCTGAACGTGCTGCTGCTGGGAGCCGAAAGCCTGCCGCGTGGAGGAACGATCGGTCTCGTATCGGCCGGCGGACAGGACTTACTGGTAACGATTGCCGGACCACGTGGCGGCTGGCCAGCCGGCCTGGCCGCGTGCCTCGTCGATGAGCAAGGGGCGTGGACCGCGCTCAGCGGACCGCGCGTGCTCATGCCGGCGTTAGTCGCGTTGCTGGCCCGGCAGCTTGCGGTCCGCGTCTCGATACTTATGCCGTCAGGTCGTGGCCGGCGGGCGATGCCACCTTTGTTGCTAAGCCCGGACGGCCTCGCCTGACATTTTACCTTTCGTTTGCCTTCTCCGGGGCAGCATCCGACCTTACGCATCGGATCGACCCCACGGGTGGACGAACTGCTCGCCGAATTCCTGACCGAGACGAACGAAAGCCTTGCCGCACTCGACGTGGCTCTGGTGCGATTGGAACAGAAGACAAATGATCCGGACACGCTGGCGCAGATTTTCAGGCTAGTCCACACGATAAAAGGCACGTGCGGGTTCCTCGGCCTGGAGCGTCTGGAAACCGTGGCCCATGCGGCGGAAGCGGTGCTGGACCCGCTGCGGCACGGAATCGCGCCGGTCACGGTGAATGTCGTTACGCTGGTGCTGCGGGCACTGGACCGGATGAAGGTGATCCTGGCCGGGCTTGCCGAATCTGGAACCGAGCCTCCCGGTAACGACCAGGTGCTCCTTGCCGCCCTGGAACAGACCGCGACGAACGAGCCCGCCGTGTTGCCCGATGTGGATGACGCCGCATCACTCCCGGCGGTCATTGATCCGGTGCGAGTGCCGCCGAGCATTCGGGTTTCTGTGGATGTGCTGGAAAAACTGGTGCGCCTCGTCAGCGAACTGGTACTAACACGCAATCAACTCCTCCAGCTCGCCCGCGCTCAACAGGCCGCCAGCTTCACCGCACCGCTACAGCTTCTGTCGCAACTCACGTCAGAGCTGCAGGCGGGGATCATGAACACCCGGATGCAACCAATAGGAACTGTCTGGAACAAGCTGCCGCGCATGCTGCGCGACCTGGCACATGAGCTGGGGAAGCAGATCGAATTGAATATATATGGCGCGGAGACGGAGCTCGATCGCGGACTTCTGGAGCTGATCCGTGACCCGCTCACCCATATGGTGCGCAACGCCGCGGATCACGGGTTGGAATCCCCCCAGGAACGGCGTGCCGCGGGAAAGCCGGAGAGCGGAACGGTGACGCTCAGCGCCCGCCATGAAGGCGGCCGCGTGATTATCGAGGTGGCGGATGACGGCCGCGGGCTTCTCGCGGAGCGCATCCGCGCGAAGGTTGTCGCAGAAGGTCTGGCAACGGAAGCCGAACTCGCCGGCGTCGGCAACGCGGAGTTGTACCACTTCATTTTCAATCCGGGGTTTTCCACGGCCAAGGCGGTGACCCCCCTCTCTGGTCGGGGTGTCGGCCTGGACGTGGTGAAGACCAACGTGGGGCAGATCGGTGGCACGATCGACGTGCGTAGCGTGCCTGGTGCCGGCACAACGTTCACTATCCAGATCCCTCTCACCGTGGCGATCATTTCCGTGCTGCTGGTGGGTGCGGGGGCGGCGCGCTTCGCAATCCCGCAGACCGGTGTGGAAGAATTGGTCGGCCTGAACCGGGTCAGTGGCGAGGGCGGCGCGGTGATCGAGCATATCGATGGCGTAGCGCTGCTTCGATTGCGCAACCAGCTTCTGCCCTTGATCCGTCTACGGACTTTGCTCCAGCTACCTGATCCCCCAACGCCAGACGAATCGGCGATCGTGGTGGTGCTGCGGACAGCCGGCGGGCGGCTGGGCCTGATTGTCGATCGCGTGTTCGACACCGAGGAGATCGTCGTCAAGCCGGTGTCACCGATCCTGCGGCGGATCACGTTATTTGGCGGAACGACGGTTCTTGGCGATGGATCCGTGATCATGATCCTCGATCCAAGCGGGATCGCCCGCGCCTGCGGGATCGGCGATGGCAGCCAAACCCCTCTCGAGCCGCCATTGCAGGAGGCTACGCCGCCCGCGCGGAGCCCGATGCTGCTGGTGCGTGCCGGTGGTCCACACCTGCTGGCGGTACCGCTGAAACTGGTGTCGCGGATCGAGGAGATCGCGAGAGACGCGATCGAGCTCACGGCCACCCACCGGGTTACTCAGTATCGTGGACGTCTCACGCCGCTGGTCGCATTGGCAGATGGACTCGACGAGAGTGCCGCTCTGCAAACCGTTTTGATTTTCACGAAAGGCGAGCACGTCGCCGGCCTGATGGTGGATGGGATAGTCGATCTGGTGGAAGACCGGGTGGCTATCGAGGTGGCGAGTACGCTGCCGGGAGTGCTCGGGACCGCGGTAATTGCCGGTCAGGCGATGGATATCATTGATACGGAGCACTGGTTGAAGCAGGCATGGGCGCACCTGCCCGACGCCACAGTGGTCTGAGCCGCGAGCACCACGACATGGATGATGGATCAGGCTATGGCCACGCCGCGATAACGGCTGACACAGAGCGGGAGTTTGTCACCCTGACGCTCGCCAGCCAGCTTTGCGGCATTCCGGTCCTGGATGTGCAGGACGTGCTGGGGCACGAGAAGCTGACCCCGGTTCCGCTGGCACCCCCGGAGATTGCCGGCTGCCTCAACCTGCGTGGACGGATCGCGACTGCAATCGATGTGCGCCGGCAGCTCGGCCTGCCGTCGGCTGGCGATGCTGCGCGCCATATGTCGCTGGTCACGGAACAGGGCGGGGAGCTGTACGCCCTCGTGGTGGATCGGGTGATCGAAGTGATCCGCCTCCCCACGGCATGGCTCGAGCCGGTGCCGCCGACCTTGCCCGTCGGCTGGACGGCAGCCAGCACCGGAATTTACCGGGTAAACGGACGCCTGCTGGTCGCCCTCGACGTGAAGCGACTGCTCGCGGCCATAACCGAATAATCCGGCGAGCCATGAGTCCCATCGCGACAGCGGACGCGACACCGACGGCACGTGTCCTGGTGTGTGATGATTCTGCGGTGGTCCGGGCTGCTCTGAGCCAATTGCTGGAGGCGGAGCGTGGCGTCCAGGTCGTCGCCCGCGTGGCGAATGGGCAGCAGGCGATCGCGGCTGTGCGGCGGACGGCAATCGACATCGTGCTGCTGGACATCGAAATGCCCGTCATGGATGGGCTGACGGCACTGCCTCTGCTGCTGGATTCCCATCCGGATCTGCGGGTCATCGTGGCCTCTGTTTTCACAGCTCGGATGGCCGACGCGACGATACGCGCACTCCAGCTTGGTGCCGCCGATTACATCTTGAAGCCGAGCGCGCTGGTCGGTTTGGGAAACGAGGCGTTCCGACGCGAGCTGCTGAGCAAAGTGAGGGGGCTGTTACGGTCGGCCGAGAGCACGCCGCAAGCTCTCTCGTTAGGCCGGTTGCGGCCAGCATCCGGGAAGCGGCCAGAGCTTCTGGCGGTCGGCTGCTCGACAGGCGGGCCGCAGGCGCTGTTCACGTTGGTGCAGGGGCTCGGTCGCAGCCTGCCCGTGCCGATGCTGGTGACGCAGCACATGCCTCCGGCTTTTACGATGACTCTGGCGGCGCACCTCGCGCGACTGAGCGGGTTGGCGTGTGCCGAGGCGGTCGACGGTGAAGCGCTTATCCCCGGTCGCATCCTTATCGCGCCAGGCGACCGGCATTTGACGGTGGAGGCAGGTTCAGCGGGTCTGCGCGTCCGTCTGCTGAACGGGCCGGCGGTGAACTATTGCCGCCCCGCGGTCGATCCGATGCTGGAAAGCGCCGCGCTCGCGTGCGGCGACCGAGTGCTGGTGGCGATTCTGACCGGCATGGGGCATGACGGACTGGCCGGCACGCGACGCGTGGTCGAAGCCGGAGGAACCGCTATTGCTCAGGACGAAGCGACCAGTGTGGTGTGGGGCATGCCGGGCGCGGTGGCACAGGCGGGATTATGCCATGCGGTGCTCGCGTTGCCGGAGATCGCACCGAAGCTGCTGGCGCTGCTGGGGGCTGGTGGCGGGCGCGAGACGCGGAACGAACCAACGTCCGGCGACGGCCGCACGCCGTGACAGGTATGATATCAGATAGAACGTTCCAGGCTCTATCGGAACTGTTGCGCACCCGCTCGGGGCTCATGGTGACGCCGGACCAGGCATATCTGCTGCACACGAGACTGGGACCAATCGTGCAGCGCGAAGGCTTGCGGGATCTGACGACGCTCGCCGAGCGTATTCAGGCTGGACGATCGCCCGTCCTGGCGGACCAGGTGGTCGAAGCGATGACTACCAACGAGACACTGTTCTTTCGTGATGTGATCCCGTTTGAAGATCTGCGCACGCGCACGCTTCCCCGTCTGGCGCGGCGGCGCTCCGCCGATGCGCCGATCCGCATCTGGTCGGCAGCGGCGGCGTCCGGCCAGGAGGCGTATTCCGTCGCCATGATTGTCGCCGACAACGGAGCCACGCTGGCCGGAGCCAGAGTCGAGATCGTCGCGACCGATATTGCGCGGGCGCCGTTAGTGCGGGCGCGGCGGGGGTTCTATTCGCAATTCGAGGTAGAGCGTGGCTTGCCAGAGGAAATGCGCAACCGGCATTTCCGCGCGGAAGCGAACGGGTGGCGGATCAGCCCGACGCTGCGGAAGGCAGTGGCGTTTCGAGAGTGGAATTTGTTATCGGACCTGCGGCCGCTGGGGCAATTCGATGTGGTGTTGTGCCGCAACGTGCTGATCTATTTCGATCAACCGACCAAGGTGCGGGTACTGGACGCGATCGTCCGGCGAATGACCCCGGATGGCGTGCTGTACCTGGGTGGGGCAGAAACCGTGGTCGGGCTGACCGGCCGGCTGGTGTCCGTGCCGGAGGTGCCGGGCACGTATTCGCGGCAGGACCCGGCTATGCCCGACGCAGCCTGGCAAGGTTGTATCGGACGATAAGTGTATCCGGGCGAGCGGGTCGATCGCGCGACTGACCCGGCATTGAAGCTCTGAAGCTTTGCCGCATTGCTGTAGCTGTGCAATGATTGCCTGGGCTTGATGAAGCGCAAGAAGATCGCCGTTTACCCGACTTTCGCGCGGCGTCACCAGGGTGCGGGAGGCAACGATTGAACCGGCTGAAGGACACGCGCGCTGCGGCGCTTCGCAAGGCAGTTGCAGTGATGGAGAGAGTTTCGTTCGTTGACGGGCATAATGATTTACCCTGGGTCATCCGTAACGATCCGATCGCCAAGGGTGATGTGGCAGCTTATGATCTGACCCGTATGCACCAGGACGGCGATACCGATATCCCTCGGCTGCGTGCTGGGCGGGTGGGCGCACAGGTATGGGCGGCCTTCATTCCGAGTGCAACCGGGCAGCCAGCTCGCGCCACGCTGGAGCAGATCGATGTCATCCTGCGCATGCACGAGGCGCATCCGGAGATATTTCTTCCAGTCATGAAAGCGGCGGATATTCGCCGCGCCAGGCGGCTCGGCCGGATTGCGTCAATCATGGCGGTGGAAGGCGGAGTCGGGCTGGAGAACAGCCTTTCGCCGTTGCGTGTATGGTACGCGGCGGGCGTTCGCCTGATGACGCTATGCCATAACGGCACGCTGGACTGGGTGGATTCAGCTACTGATGAACCGCGCCATGGCGGGCTGACCGAATTCGGCAGGGCCGTGGTGCGCGAGCTGAACCGGCTGGGCATGATTGTCGATTGCGCGCATGTCTCGGCTGATGTGATGCGTCAGGTGCTGCAGGTCAGCACGGCGCCGATCATCTTCTCGCATTCCAATGCGCGCGCCATCTGCGACCACCCGCGCAATGTGCCGGATGACGTGCTGGCAGGACTGCGGGCGAACGACGGGCTGGTGATGGCGACATTTATTCCGGACTTTGTAAATGAGCAGGTCCGGCAATGGATGATCCCGGTGCGGGATGCGGTGAAGAACGATTTCGGATCCAGCCGCGCGGCGATCCTGGATGCGCGCGAGCGCGAAACCGGGCAACGGCCACGGGCCACGCTGAGCGACGTGGCGGACATGATCGAACGGCTGGTGGAGCGGGTAGGGCTGACGCGGATCGGCATCGGATCGGATTTCTTTGGCGTTCCAACGACGCCGGTAGGATTGGAGGATGTCAGCCGTTTCCCGCATCTGCTCGCGGAGCTGTTCGTCCGAGGCTGGTCCGAGGGGGCGGTGGCAGGGATTGCCGGTGTGAATTTCGTGCGGGTGTTCCGGGCGGTGGAAAAAGAAGCGGTGAGACTGCGGAGCACTACAAAGCCGATCGTGGGTACGGTGGAGGACTTTGACGACCTGCCATCCCCGCCGCATGCCGCGCGCCACTGATGCCGGCAGCCGTCCTGTCGATTCCGAGCGGATCTCGCCGCGCCGCCTGGGCAAACCGCGCGAGGTGGCTTATGGCGTGCCGCTCCTGGCCTTGAATGAGACAGGTTTCGTCGCCGGAGCGAAGCTGGTGATCGGGGGAGGGTTGATAGCGACATGAAACTGTTCGACCTCACGGGGCGCGTGGCGATCGTGACCGGCGGCAATGGCGGGATCGGGCTCGGCATGGCGCAGGGACTCGCATCGTGCGGGGCCGATGTGGTGCTGGCGGGGCGCAATGCGGCCAAAGCCGAGGCAGCGCTGGAATCGCTGCGCCAGCATGGCGGACGCGCGGCCTTTGTCGCCGCGGATGTCACCCATGCGCAGGCCTGCCGCGACCTCGTCGCGGAAGCGGTTTCGCGGTTCGGCAGGCTGGATATCCTGATCAACAACGCCGGCACGTCGGTTCGCAAGATGCCGCAGGACTACACGGAAGCCGAGTGGCACCATGTGCTCGATACCAACCTGACCAGCGCCTTCCTCTGCTCCCAGGCCGCTTATCCGGCGATGAAGCAGGCAGGCGCCGGCAAGATGATCAATATCGGCTCGATGATGTCGATTTTCGGCGCGCCTTATGCCACGCCCTACGCCGCCAGCAAGGGCGGCATCGTACAGATGACCCGCGCGCTCGCCACCGCCTGGGCGAAGGACAATATTCAGGTGAACGCCGTATTGCCCGGGTGGATCGACACGGACATGACGCGCAACGCGCGCCAGCAGGTGGAAGGACTGCACGAACGCGTGCGGGCGCGCACCCCGGCCGGGCGCTGGGGCGAGCCCGCCGACATGGCTGGCGTGGCGGTGTTCCTCGCCAGTGCGGCATCGGATTTCGTCACCGGGACGGCGATCCCGGTGGATGGTGGTTTCTCGGTTACGACATAAAAAAGGAGACGTCCCATGACCATCCGTCGCCGCGCGGTACTTGCCGCGCTCCCCGCCGCGCTCGCGGCCCCACGCATTGCCCGTGCCGCCGAACGCACGAAGGTGATCCTCTGGCACGCCATGGCCGCGACGCCCGGCGCGGAAATCAACAAGCTGATCGACAAGTTCAACGCCAGCCAGAATCAGGTGGAAGTCACCGGCCTGTTCAAGGGTGTGTACAAGGACCTGATGACGGCGGTCGCGGCTGCATGGCGCGCGGGAGAGGCGCCGCATATCGCCCAGGTGTTCGAGGTTGGTACCGAGACGATGATGAGTTCGGGGCCGGTGATCAAGCCGGTCTGGCGGCTGGCGCAGGAAACCGGCGTCAAGCTCGATCCCAACGCCTATATCCCGGCGGTCCGCGGCTATTATAGCTCGTCCGACGGCAAGCTGGTGTCGATGCCGTTCAACTCATCCACGTGCATCTGTTGGTACAACCAGGACGCCTTCGCCAAGGCCGGTCTCGACCCCGACAAGTTCCCGGCCACCTGGCCGGAGCTGGTCATCGCGGCACGCACGCTGCGCGACAAGCAGGGCGCGCAGTACCCGGTCATCACCGGCTCGGTCGTGTGGGCGCATTTCGAGCAGTTCAGCGCCATCCACAATCTGCCCTACTCGACCGAGGCGAACGGGTTCAACGGCCTGAACGCGGAGCTGAAGATCAACAGCCCGGCGCATGTACGCAACCTGCAACGGCTGCTCGACATGTCGAAGGAAGGCACGTTCCATTATACCGGCCGCGACGGCTCGGGCGACGGCGCGTTCCTGTCCGGCCAGTCGGGGGTGGACTTCACCTCGTCGGCGGAGCGCGGCGACCTGGTGCGCAGCGCGAAATTCCGCTGGGCGCCGGCGTTCCTGCCCTATGACCCGGAGGTGATCAAGCAGCCGATCAACTCGGTGATCGGTGGCGCCAGCTTCTGGGTGCTCACCGCGCCCAGGCGCAGCCCGGCGGAGTACCATGCCGTCGCGGAGTTTCTCCACTTTCTTGCGCAACCGGACAATGACGCCGAATGGAGCGAGGTCACCGGATACGTGCCGATCACCCAGGCTGGGTTCGACCTGGCACAGAAACAGGGCTGGCTGGAGAAGAATCCCGGCGCCGACATCCCGATCCGCCAGTTGCGGCGCGGCCATGTCACCGAGAACTCGCGTGGCTTCCATCTCGGGCGGATGCCGGAGATCCGCACTATCATCGAGGAGGAATGCGAAAAGGCTCTGGGAGGCCAGCAGGACGCCAAGCACGCGCTGGACAGCGCGGTGGCGCGCGGTAACAAGGTGCTGCGCGATTTCCAGCGCTCGGTCCGGACTTGAAGCGTCATGCAAGACGCCTCGCCTTCGGTGATCGGTACGTTTGAAACCAGAGTCGATCGGCTTTCTCCGGTTTCGGCGGAGGTACGTCGGCGATATCTCGACCTGCCGTTAACGCGCACCGCCCACGCCGAGGCGCATGCCTCGGTCGCGGCGTTCCGGCAGATCGAGCTGGGTGGCCATGAAGCGGTGCCGGTGCCGGTGCCGGAGGGGCACCTGCGCGTTGCCGCCTGGAACCTCCAACGCTGCCTCTATCCCAAGTCAGCGGCCCAGCTTTTGCAGCAGCATGGTGTCGGACTGGCGCTGCTGACCGAAATGGATGATGGGATGCTGCGCACCGGGCAGGCCCACACCACCGCCCGCATGGCTGAGCTGCTGCGTTGCCGCTACGCTTATGGGCTGGAATTTCTCGAACTGCTGCCAACGCCTCCGCCTGCCGGATTTCCGCGCGTCGACGACGACAACCGCGCAGGCTTTCACGGCAACGGGCTCCTCACCGCACTACCGATCGAAAGGCTTGCGCTGATCCGGCTGGATGAGGTCGCGGATTGGTACATCGCCCCGAAGGGTGGCGAGCGCCGCGTCGGCAATCGCATGGCGGTGGCTGCCAGCGTCCACTGGGGCGGCCTGCGCTTCGTCGCCTGTTCCGTTCATCTGGAAAGCGCCACCGACGGGGAGGGGCGGGTGACGCAGATGCGTACCCTGCTCGATGCGATCGAGCAGATGGCGGAGGGGCTTCCCGTGTTGATCGGCGGCGATCTCAACACCCACGTGCAGCCGGGCCGGCACGACGACCCGGCCGAGCCGCTGTTCTCGGCGGCGAAGCAGCGTGGTTATGATTTCGCGGCGGCCAATCTGGCGCGTCCGACCACCCGTGACAGCGTGTGGACCGAAAGCGAAGGCACGCGGCAACTCGACTGGTTCTGCACCCGGGGACTGGCGGTCAGCGACCCGGAGGTGGTGGCGTCACTCGACCCGGATGGGCATCCGCTCACGGATCATGAGCTGATCCTGCTAAGCATCGGCGCGTCCTGAAGCGGATTCACTCGCCTCGCAGTGCTGCCGCGTAGGCCCGCACGGCGGCGGCGAAACCCATCTCCAGCGCGTCGGCGGTCAGCTCGTGGCCGATCGAGGCTTCGGCCAGGCGCGGGATGCGCGAGATCAGCGGCGGGATGTTTCGCAAATTGAGGTCGTGCCCGGCATTCACCACCAGGCCCCGCGCCTGCGCCTGACGCGCGGTTTCCGCGCAGGCATCCAGCAATGCGGCATGCGTGCCGGTCCGAAACGCCTCTGCATAAGTGCCGGTATAGATCTCCACACCTTCCGCACCGGCCTCCACGCAGCGGCCCAGCACAGCCGGGTCGGGGTCGATAAACAGGATCACCCGCGTGCCGATTGCCTTCAGCGCGACGATGGCAGGTCGGGCGTGCTCCATCTGCGACGGCGACAGCTCCCAGCCCTTCTCCGAGGTGAACGCATCCGGCGCGTCCGGCACAAGTGTGCATTGCTCGGGCTTCGCCTCGCGGACGATCGCCAGCAGCCGTTCGTCGGGGTATCCTTCGATGTTGAGCTCCATCCGTGGCCGTCCCGGTTTCAGCACAGCCGCGATTCCGGGCACGTCGCTGCGGCGGATGTGGCGTTCATCCGGGCGGGGATGCACGGTCAGGCCCCGCGCGCCGGCATCAAGGGCGATGCGGGCAAAATGCAGCAGGTCGGGCACACCGGTACGGCGCGAATTGCGCAGCAGGGCGATCTTGTTGAGATTGACGCTCAGGCGGGCCATCAGCGGTTCTCCGAGGCGGCGCGGATTGCCGCGTTCAGGGCGCGCACGCCGCCTGCGGGCCCATCGGGGTGGTTCCAGACGGAAGCAACAACGGCCAGGAAATCGGCGCCTGCCCGCACCAGCGGCGCGCAATTCTCCGCCGTGATGCCGCCGATCGCACAGCACGGCAGTTCCATCAGCTCCGACCACCAGCGCAGCACGTCCGGATCGGCCAACCGGCTGACCTGCTTGGTCCCGGACGGGAAGAAGGCACCGAACGCGACATAGTCGGCGCCATCCTCGCCCGCCTGCATGGCGAGGTCGCGGCTGTCGTGGCAGGTGACCCCCAATGTCGCCTCCGGCCCCAGTGCAGCGCGGGCGGTGCGGGCGGGCATGTCCTCCTGACCGACGTGGACGCCGTCGCAGCCATTGGCGAGCACGAGGTCGGCGCGGTCGTTCAGCAGGAATGCCACGCCGCGCGACTGCGTCACCGGGCGCAGCGCGTCAATGGCACGCTTCCAGACGCCATCGTCCGCGTCTTTGATGCGAAGCTGCACCGCCGCAACATCACCGGCATCCAGCGCGGCGGCGAGGCGGTCGGGGAAGGTGGTCGGGTCAAAGATGGGCGGCGTGATCAGGTAAAGGCGGCAGCCTTCGCCGGCCATCGCCGCTCCCCGCGTCGGGTCGCGCATCAATCCTTGCTCAGATAGATGTCGATGATCTTCTGCAGCATGTCGAGCGCCTGCTCCTTCGGGCGCTGGAACGTGTTGCGACCAATGATGCTGCCGCTGGCTCCGCCATCGCGCAGGCCGCGGATTTCCTCCAGCACGCCATCAAGATCCTTCGCCTCGCCGCCGGAGAACAGCACGATCCGCTTGCCGTCGAAAGCGCACTGCATGATGTGCTCGGCCCGCTTGGGTAACGTGGAAACATCGATCTTCTCGTAGGCCTTGCGGGCGGCGTCGAGCCCAATATGCGCGGTCGGCGGTTTCACCTTGATGATGGTGGCACCCATCAGCGCCGCCATGTGCGCGGCGTAGGCGCAGATATCGATCGCCGTCTCGGCTTCCTTGTTCAGGTTCGGCCCGCGCGGATAGCTCCATACGACCACGGCGAGACCGGCGGCTTTCGCCTCCGCGGTCAGTTCGCGCAGCTCTTCCAGTTGGGCGAAGGCATACTCGCTGCCAGGATAAATGGTGAAGCCGACCGCCGCACAGCCGAGCCGTAGCGCGTCTTTCACGCCGGCGGTGACCGCCTGGTCCTTATTCGTTGCCAGGCTGTTGGAGCTGTTGCATTTCAGGATGGTCGGGATGGCCCCGGCAAACGTGTCCGAACCCGCGGCGATCATCCCGAGCGGCGCGGCATACGCGTTCAGACCGGCTTCGAGAGCGAGCTGGTAATGATAATGCGGATCGTACGCCGGGGGGTTGGGGGCGAAGCTGCGCGCCGGCCCGTGCTCGAACCCCTGATCGACCGGCAAGATCACCAGCTTGCCCGTGCCGCCAAGCTTTCCGGTCATCAGAATGCGGGCGAGATTGCCCTTAACGCTGGGCGGGTCGCCTTCGTACCAGTCCAGGATCTTTCGCACTCGCTGGGTGATGCGCATGGGGCGGTCCCTCGCTGCCTGGTTTCCCGGTGTCACGTACGGCCCATCGCTTCCGCAGCGGGACACGTGGACTTAACTGTCAGGATCACTCCGCAGAAATACTAACCCGGCGCTCGCGGGCTTGTCACGCGCCACGCAGCCAGCCCGGCAGGCGGCGGATCGCCCCGCGCCCGGCAAGGTCCAGCGCCGGCGGCCGGTCGGCCAAAACCAGACCGCCGCACGCGCCGGCGATTGCCGCGACAGCCGCCCAACCTGGTGCATCGGGAACGAGCACGACGACGTGTTGGCCGATGCGCAGCGCGGCCAGCGCCAGACCGGACGCGTCAGCGCAATCCAGCGCGTCAATCATGATTGCGTCGGCAAATTCCGCCCGCGCGTGGGTGATCAGCGCGCGCCACCAGCCGCATCCCGCATAGAGCGCCGCCCCAGGCGCGGATAGCAGCATCACCGGCGCTCCGATGCCGAGGGCGATGCGCGCGTCGGCAAGCCCGTGCACCACCACGGCGGGGTACAGCAACATGCTTGACGTTCCGGTATTTGACCGCGCATTTCAAGCAGCAGCGAATTGGGCCTGGAGCGATGACGGGACAAACCGAAAACGCCGATACGGCGGCGGCACGGCTCGAAACGGCGTTGGAGCGGATCGCGCAGCTCGTGCCCGTTGCCCCTGGCCAGCCGGACGCAACCGTACCGAGCACTGAGATCGCGGCCCGGCTGGACGGCATCATCGAACGCCTGCGTGCCGCGCTCGGCGGCGAACCCTGAAAAGAACGAGAAGGAGTACCGCATGGCGCAGGTCACCGTCCGCATCAACGGTTACGCCTATACGGTAGGCTGCCAGGACGGGGAGGAGCAGCACCTGCTCGCCATGGCGGGCGAGGTCGAGCGGCGGATCGACAGTATCAAGGCGGTGGCGGGCCAGAGCGGCGAAGCCCGCATGCTGGTCATGGCTGCCCTGTTGATGGCCGACGACCTCTATGAGACCGACAAAGCGCTGAAGCAGACCCGGAAAGAGGCGGAGGCGGCCGCGAGAGCCGCGACCCAGGCCGCACAGACGGCCGGTGACCCGAAGCTGGAGCGCCGGCTCACTCGGCTGGCCAAACGCGCGGAGGAGATTGCCGCGGGGCTGGAGCATCCCTAAGTTGGGTCGGCGGAGCTGCCCGGTGCGTCAGGCAACTCATCCCCGGGGCCAGTAAGCATTCTCCCGGGAGCTGGCTCTGTCGAGATCCTGGTCTCGGTATCTGGCGCCCACCTGCACACGCAGGCTTCGGGAGGATGAAACGCCAACGGCCATGGTGGCTCCGCACTCATTCGACCAGATCATCGAAACAAAACGCGCGGCCCGGCTCCTGGCCAACCGCGTGCGCGTCGGGTGCGACCCGGCATCTGGCCGCCTGCTGATGGCTCATGTGTTGCGCGATTGCGCGCCGCCGCCGGGAGTGGCGGTGTCCGGCTTCTGGCCCATGGGGCCGGAGATCGATATCCGCCCGCTGCTGGAGGCGCTGCATGAACGCGGCCATCCGGTCCTGCTGCCGGTTACCCCGAAGCGGGGACAGCCACTGACGTTCCGCGCCTGGCGCCCCGGCGATCCGCTGATCCGGGAAAAGTTCGGCACGATGGCGCCGACCGGCGAGGAAGGCGCGCCGGCGTTTCTGCTGGTTCCACTGCTGGCATTCGACCGGGGAGGCCATCGGCTTGGCTATGGCGGCGGGTATTACGACCGCACGCTGGCGGGCCTGCCGGGCGCTTTTGCACTGGGCTGCGCTTATGCGCTCCAGGAGGTGGACGCCGTCCCGGTCGGCCCCGACGATGTGCGCCTGGACGCGGTGGCGACCGAGACCGGCGTGATCTTCTGCAAGGACCCCTGAATGCGCATTCTGTTCATTGGCGACGTGGTGGGGCGTACCGGACGGACAGCGGTGGCGGCGGCCTTGACGGAGTTGCGGGCGCGGCTGCGGATCGATTTGGCGGTGGTGAATGCGGAGAACGCGTCGCACGGGTTCGGGCTGGGTCCGGACATGGCGGAGGCGCTGTTTGCCGCGGGCGCCGACGTGCTGACGCTGGGCAATCATGCCTGGGACCGCAAGGAGGTGATCCCGTATATCGCCGAGCACCCGCGCCTGCTGCGGCCGCTGAATTTCCCGCCTGGCACGCCGGGCGCCGGTCATGTGGTGGTGGAACTGGCGGACGGGCGCAAGGCGCTGGTGCTGCAGGCGATGGGGCGGCTGTATATGGAGGCGCTGGACTGCCCGTTCCGCGGCACCGCGGAGCTGCTGGGAAAATACCGGCTCGGCGGCAATGTCCAGGCGATCGTCGCCGATTTCCACGCCGAGGCGACCAGCGAAAAAATGGCCTACGGGCATTCGTTCGATGGAAGGGTGTCGCTGGTGGTCGGCACGCATACGCACTGCCCGTCCGCGGATCATCAGATTCTGCCGGGTGGCACGGCGTTCCAGTCGGACGCCGGCATGTCGGGCGACTATGACAGCGTGATCGGCATGCTGAAGGAGAATGCGACGATCCGCTTCTGGACCAAGATGCCGACCGAGAGGCTAAGTCCGGCGGAGGGTGAGTGCACGGTCTGCGGCTTGTTCGTGGAAACGGATGACCGGACGGGCCTGGCGCGAAGTGTCGAACCGCTGCGGGTCGGCGGGCGGCTGTCGCAGGCGATGCCGGGGGAATAGAAGCAGCGACGATCAGCTTGCCACAGCCCGCTGGCGAGCGTTCTGGTCCGACAAGCCCGTTAAACTTCCACCACCACGTAATTCTGCTCCACCCGCACCGGCACCGTTTCCGCCATGAACGGCCCTTTGGCGAGAGCTTCGCCGGGCTCGACCGAGACGTGATAGGTTCGCGCGCGGACACTGTCGGGCTCGCACCAGGACTGGCCGGTGCGGATGTCGAACTCCCACCCGTGCCAAGGACAGCGCAGCATCTCGCCGTTGCGGACCAGCCGATAAGTCCCCGGCCGGTCGGATTCCATCAGCCCGAACAGGCGTCCTCGGCACAGCGGTGCACCCTCGTGCGGGCAGCGGTTGATCAGCGCAAAATATTCGTCGTTGACGAAGAAGACGCCGATCTCCCGCCCGCGCACAGTGACGATCTTGCAGGAGCCGGCGGGGATTTCGCCGGCCTCGGCGACCACGTGAAGGGTCATGGTTAGAGAGCGCCCCCTCTCCCTGCCCCCTCCCGCAAGGGGAGCGCGACCATCAAGCCAGGCCGTAAAACGCCAGTGCGTTGTCGCGGAAAATCTTCTGCCGGCCTGCCTCGGGCAGCGTGACCTTGAACGCGTAGCGGGGGTCATCCTGGTCCCAGTGCGGATAGTCGGTGGAGAACATCACACGGTCCCAGCCGATCCACTCCAGCGTGGCCAGCATATCGTCCGTCCGCTCCGGCTCCTCGATCGGCTGCGTGGTGACCCAGACATGGTCCCGGATATATTCGGACGGCAGCCGTTTCAGGTGCGGCACCTCCTCGCGCAACCGCTGCCAGTGCTTGTCCAGCCGCCAGGTCAGCGCCGGCATCCACGCAAAGCCACCCTCCACCAGCACCACACGGAGGTTCGGAATACGCTCGAACACGCCTTCGCACACCAGGCTGGTGACCAGCGCCTCCATGCTCTGGCAGTAGGACGGGTGTTCCTCGTGATAGTACCGAGGGCCAGCCGCCGCCGGTGGATGGGTGGCCGTTGGTGCCGCCTAGATGCAGCGCGATGGGGAACCCGTTGGCGGCGCACGCCTCCAGGATCGGCCAGTAGCGGCGCCGCCCGAGCGGCTCCAGGCTACGCGGCGGGATCTGCACCTGCACAAAGCGTTGGTCGCCTGCCCGCCGCTCGATCTCGGCGATCGCCGCCTCGCTGTGCTCCAGCGGGATTTGCACCGAGCCCTTCAGCCGCGGCTCGCGGTCGGACCAGGCGGCGGCCTGCCAGTCATTGACGGCGGTGCACATGGCGGCACCAAACTCGACGTTCCGCTCATCGGAGCAGCGGCCCACCAGCGGCAGCATCACCCCGTGACTGGCGCCAAATGCGTCCAGCAACTGCGTGCGCAGGAAATCCAGATCGGAGCCAGGGATATTCCCGTTAGGTGGCCACGAATCCAGCCGCATGCCCACCTGCGGCGACATGCGCGGATAGTTGGCGGTGTGCGCCAGCGCCTGCCGCGTCCGTCCGCCGAACATCGCCTTGTGCTTGCGCCAGCGCTCCGGCAGGAACGCATCCAGCTCCGCGCCCGTTGCCGGATAAACATGCACGTCGCAATCGACGTAACCGAGCAGGGTCTGTGTCGAAGCGTCGGGGCTGCGATCGAGGACGGTGACGTTCATCGTCTTACTCCTTCAAACGCGCGTAGGTTTCGAGCGGATTGTCGAACAGCATCTTGTGGACGAGCGATTCCGGCAAACCATCCGGCACGGCGTCTGTCCCATCATAGTGCCAGTGCGGGTAGTCGGTTGAGAACAGAAACATGTCCTCGCAGCCGATTTCCTCGATGACGCGGTGAAGCTGGTTGCCTTCGGGCGGCGCATCGAAGGGCTGGATCGTCACGCGCACATGCCGGCGAGCCGTCTCCGCAGGAGACATCTTGTTCCACGGCACTTCCGGCCGCATCGCTCGCCATGTCTTGCTGACCCGCCACATCCAGCCGGGGAGCCAGGTAACCCCGGATTCCATCAGCACGACCTTGAGGCGGGGGAATTCAACGAACACGCCCTCCGTGATCAAGGAGTTCAGGGCCCCGGCAAATCCCTGGGCCTGCGCCACGTAGTCTTCCAGATAATAGGACGGCCAGCCGATGGAGGTCGGCGCATGCCGGAAGCTGCTGCCGGCGTGGATATTGATTGCAAGCCCGTGGCGTTCGGCGGCGCGATAGATCGGCCAGTTCTGCCGCCGACCCAGAGGCAATTCGGCCATCGCCAGCAACAACACACCGACAAAACGTTTGTCACCGGCGAGCCGTTCGATTTCCTGCGCCGCCAGTTCGGCGCTGTGCACGGGTACGGTGATGGAGGCGCGCAGACGGTTGTCGCGGCTCAGCCATTCGGCGGCGAGCCAGTCGTTTGTGGCACGACAGAGCGCAGCGGCCAGGTCTTCGCTGAACATCACCTGGGCGCCATGGATGATGTTGCAGATGGCATAACGGGTACCAAACGCATCGAGCGCCTGAGTGCGTAGCAGCTCAAAATCGGTGCCGGGCTTGCCCTTGGCGGGCCGCCAGTCGGGCCGGCCACTGAGCGGCGACCCAGGGGGATAGGCGCCGGTATCGAGATTGTCGCGGTCCAGCCCGCGCATCAGCACGATCTCACGCCAGTAATCATCCAGGTACGGAACCAGCACGTCCGTGCCTAGAAGGGCCGGGTGTATGTCACAATCGATCGCGCCGGGTGCGGGGGTGGTCACCACCTTGTCTCCATGTCGATGGGAAGATACGGCGGGGTGGAGACGGGGTCAAAAGAGGTCAAGGGAATTTAGGGAAAGATTAAAGCCCTCGCCCGCAAACAGCTCCGGATGCAACCCTCGTCCGCGTGACCCTTCTTGCATATCGGTATTATCGTTCCAGCCTATAACGCCGTCAGATGGATCGAAGATTGCATCCGATCGGTCCTGGCGCAGACACATGATAACTGGACGGCGGTGATCGTGGACGATGGCTCCACTGACCATACTGCCGCACTCGTCACCGGTTGCCGTGATCCACGTCTCCGCTTGATCCGTCAGGACAATGCGGGCGTCTCGGCGGCGCGCAACCGCGGCGTGGCGGAGCTTCCGGCGATTGACGCGCTACTGTTCCTGGATGCTGACGACTGGCTGGCGCCCGACGCGCTGGCGCGGATGACAGAGGCACTGGACAGGAACCCCACCTCCGTCGCCGCCACCGGGCCATGTGCCTTCGTGCCGGAAGGCGCGGTTCCCGACGCCCGCCCGCACCGCATCAAGCGCCCGTCCGCTGGCGATTTGTTTCCGACTCTGCTGGAGCGGAATCTGTTTGCCAATGGTGGACACCTCCTGATCCGCCGTGCCGCGGCTGATCGCGCGGGTCGGTTTCGCACCGACCTGACGTTTGGAGAGGATTGGGAATATTGGACGCGGCTTGCCGCGCTGGGCACGATCGCCGCCGTCCGCGGGCGACCGATGCTGTTCGTCCGCGAACGCCGGGAGGGTGCCTATCTGCGACAGGCGCTCGACCTTGGATCGTTTCTTCGTTGCACAGCGGCCATTTTCGAAAATCCTGCTATAATCCAACGATATGGGCGCGATCGCGCGCAGCGGCTCGAATCCTGCGCGCGGGCGGAAACGATGTGGGTATTCGGCCGCGCGCTGGTGCGCCAAGGCCACCACCGCGACGGCCTGCATGCGCTGCGCCGATCCGTGGCCCACAAACCATCACCGAAGCGCCTAGGGCTGCTGGCATTGGCGCATTTCCATGGGTTTCGCCGGCTACCGCCGGCCTGAGGCGAGGCCGCCGCGGCGGCTCGGCTTCCCTCTTTCGCCCCCGCGTCGCATGATACCCGTCAATTTGACGCTCCGGGGGAACATCCAATGGCTGACGGCGGAAGCCTCGACACCCGTACCGCGCGCATCTCGGCCGAGGAGGCCCTGGCAATGCATGCATCGGGCCGGCCCGGCAAGCTAGAGACACGGATCACCAAGCCGATCACGACCGCGCGCGACTTGTCGCTGGCCTATTCGCCGGGCGTTGCGGTGCCGTGCCTGCATATCGCGCGAGATCCGACGCTGGCGTACGACTACACCACCAAGGGCAACCTGGTTGCGGTAATTTCGAATGGCACGGCGGTGCTGGGCCTCGGCAATCTTGGCGCGGTCGCTTCCAAGCCGGTGATGGAAGGCAAGGTCGCATTGTTCAAGCGGTTCGCCGATGTGGATGGGATCGACCTCGAGATCGGCACCGAGGACGTGGACGAGTTCGTTAATGCCGTGCGGTATCTCGGGCCCGGGTTCGGCGGCATCAACCTGGAGGACATCAAGGCCCCCGAATGCTTCGTGATCGAGCAGCGGCTGCGCGAGCTGATGGACATCCCGGTGTTCCACGACGACCAGCACGGCACCGCTATTGTCGCTGCTGCCGGGCTGATCAACGCCTGCCACCTGACAGGGCGTGAGCTGCGTGACACGAAGCTGGTCGTGAACGGCGCCGGCGCGGCCGCGATCGCCTGTGTCGAGCTGCTCAAGGCGATGGGGATGCGGCCTGAACATGTCACGCTGTGCGACACCAAGGGCGTGGTCTATCAGGGCCGGCACGACGGCATGAATCAGTGGAAGTCGGCGCATGCGGTGGCCACGCACGCACGCACATTGGCAGAGGCGATCGAAGGCGCGGACGTGTTCTTCGGTCTCTCGGTAAAGGGAGCGCTGACCCAGGACATGGTGCGCTCGATGGCCGAGCAGCCGATCATTTTCGCCATGGCCAACCCTGACCCGGAAATCACGCCAGAAGACGCACGTGCGGCACGGCCGCATTCCATTATCGCCACTGGCCGCAGCGACTATCCGAACCAGGTGAACAACGTTCTCGGCTTCCCATACATATTCCGTGGTGCACTGGACGTTCGGGCACGCACCATCAACGATACGATGAAGATCGCGGCGGCCGAAGCGCTCGCCAAGCTGGCACGAGAGGATGTACCCGACGAGGTGCATTCCGCTTCGGCCGGCCGACGCCTGACGTTCGGCCCGGAATACATCATACCCAATGCATTTGATCCGCGGCTGATGTCGTGGGTACCCTCCGCGGTGGCGAAAGCGGCGATGGACAGCGGCGTCGCGCAGAAGCCCTGCGCCGATCTGCGGTTGTACGCACGTGCGCTGTCCGGGCGGCTCGATCCCACAGCCGGGGCGCTGGACCGTATCATGGAGAGCGTGCGCACCAACCCGAAGCGGGTGGTTTTTGCCGAGGGGGAGGAAGAGAAGGCGGTGCGCGCGGCCGTGGCGTTCCGCAACGCGGGGTACGGCACGCCGGTGCTGATCGGGCGTGAGGAGCGAGTGCGGGCGACGATGGACAGCCTGGGGCTCGGACTGGTTGACGGGATAGAGATCCATAATGCGAGACTGTCGGGCGCCAACTCCAAATACGTGGAGTTCCTCTATGGCCGCCTGCAGCGGCGAGGATATCTGCATCGCGACTGCCAGCGGATGGTAAACCAGGACCGCAACGTATTCGCCGCGGCGATGGTGGCGACCGATGACGCTGACGCAATGGTCACCGGCCTGACGCGATCCGCCCAGGTCTGCCTGGAGGATATCGCCCATGCCATCGACCCGGCGCACGGTACCGCGTTCGGCCTGACGCTGCTGGTCGGGTTGCGCGGTCACACGCTGTTCATCGCCGACACGATGATCCAGTTCCGTCCCAACGCGCCGCAACTCGCGGACATCGCGACGGGCGCGGCGCAAGCGGCGCGCCATCTCGGCCACGAACCCCGCGTCGCGCTGGTGTCGCACACCACTTTCGGCGCGTCGATGCATGCGGCGGCACAGGTGATGCGGGAGGCGATCGAGCTGCTGGACGCCCGCAAGGTGGATTTCGAATATGATGGCGAAATGAGCCCGGACGTGGCACTGGCGCCGGAGCTGCGTGCCCTCTATCCATTCTGCCGCCTGACCGGTCCGGCGAATGTGCTGATCATGCCCGGGCTGCACTCGGCGCACATCACGTCTCGCCTGGTACCGCACATGGTAGGTGGAAGCACCATCGGTCCATTGCTGATCGGGCTCACGCACCCTGTACAGATCATGCAGATGGATGCGGGGGTGAGTCAGGTTGTGGATATGGCGTGCCTGGCGGCGTATCAGGCGGCGAGCTGAGCCGTCGGGAAGATGGCGTACGGCACCTGTTAATCACAAGTAACCGATTTAGCGCGGCCGGAGCGAAATACATCGTGACGGTTTTGCGCCAGAGGTAATAGCGTGATCATGCAATAAAAAACCGGAACGGGAGAAAACCAATGCGTAGGCGATCTATTTTGCGCGCGGGAGCGGTTGGTCTGGTCGGCACCTTCGCTATATCACGAGGCTTGCGAGCCAAAGTGACTGCCACTTTCGCGTCTGTGAATACCGCGGCCTATATCAATCCACGCATGCAGATGCGGTTTATTGAAGAGGTCCGACAGCGGTCCAACGGCGATATTGATATAAACTGGGTCGGCAGCGGACAGTTAGGTGGACTGAAAGAGAACCTGGAAGCGATCATTGGCGGCAACCTGGAGTTCTGTGGCGTCGCGAACGCCAATCTCGGCCCGCTTTATGCGCCGGCGCAGATATTCGATCTGCCATTCGTATTCCGTACGACAGATCACATGGTGCGTGTCACACGTGGACCGATCGGTCAGGCGGTCTGGGACGCGATCGAGAAAAAGACCGGCATAAAGCTCATCATGCTTGGGCTGCCGGATGGTGCTCGTTCTGTGTGGAACTCGAAGCGCCCCGTCCATTCACCTGCCGATCTGAAGGGGCTCAAGATCCGCGTGATCGAGGCGCCGATGATGATCGACACCTTCGTCGCGCTAGGAGCCATTCCGGCACCAATGGCTTCGACCGAGGTTTACATGGCTGCGCGCCAGGGTGTGATCGACGGTGCCGAATGGAGCCCGTTGGGCATGATAGAGCAGAAATCATACGAGGAGGCCAAGTATTACACATTGACCGAACACCTCAATTCTCCCGGCTCAGTGGCTATGAGTGCCGCATGGTTCAATTCGCTGTCGCCAGCAGATCAGGAGATCATACTGGCAGCCGCGGATCATGCTCGTTCGTGGTTTGATGAAAACTTCGCCAAGGAGGAAGATGCTGCTTTGGTGGAGGTCAAACAAAAAGGCATGGATGTGATCGAGCATCCCGACAAGCAGCCGTTCATCGCGGCGGTGAAACCCGTGTACGGGAAATATGCCGCGCAGGTTGGCGGCGCAGACAAGATCAAGATGATCCAAGACGTTCAGTGACGCGGATCGAAACACCGGAGTCGGTCGTGGACCTGGCCAAGGAAAGCCGGTCAACTCCGCAATTTGGGTTCGGCGGGATGGCTTCGTTGGTGCTGCGTTGGTCGGACCGATTGTTCCTCAGCCTGGCTGGCGGCCTGTCGGCGATTTACCTGGTCGCCATAGCACTCGGCGTGTTCTATCGATACGTACTTGAGCTGCCGCTGGCCTGGACGGAGGAACTCGCGGAGTACCTGTTCGTCTGGTCGGCTTTCCTGGCGGCTGCTGTCAGCGTCGGGCGCGGCGACCAGTTCGTCGTCCCGCTGCTGATCGAGCACCTTTCATCGAAAGCGCGGCGGGTACTTCGCATCGCCATCGATCTGCTGGAGCTGGGGTTCGCTATCGTCATGATCCGGTTCGGGTTCCAGATGGCGAACCGGATGATGATGGCGCGTTCCCCGGTGCTGCCCATACCACAAGGCGTCGCATATCTCGTGATTCCGATTGCGGGCCTCTACATGGCTGTGCACCTTACCTGTCGCCTTGTCGTGCCGGGCATCCGAAGCGATGCTCAATGGTAGCGGCCATCCTGTTCGGCACGATGCTGTTGCTGTTCGCACTCAGTGTGCCGATACCGGCGGCGCTGGCGGTCGCGGCGATGGCGGCTATTCAGGACTTCGGACATGTAAGCTTCGGTGTGTTGATCCAGCGGATGTTCTTCGGGCTGGACGTGTTCGTCATACTCGCCGTCCCGTTGTTCATTTTCCTCGGCGAGTTGATGCTGGCCGCGAAGATCACGGATCGGCTGGTCGAGTTCACCCAGGCCTTCGTCGGGCGCCTGCCGGGTGGCCTTGGGCAGGTAGCGGTTGTCTCCAACATGCTCATGGCCGGCATCTCGGGTTCCGGAACAGCGGACGCCGCGGCGACTGGTGTCGTCCTGGTACCGGCTATGGCACGGGCAGGCTACGGGCGTGGCCTGGCGGCGGCGCTGGTGGGTGCGGCGGCGACCATCGGGCCGATTTTTCCGCCAAGCATCATCATGATCGTCTATGCGTCGGTCGCCGGAGTTTCCATTGCCCGGATGTTCGTGGCCGGCTTGCTGCCCGGATTGCTCATGGGCGTGGCCTTGATGGTGCTCATCGGGCTCATCGCCCGCCGCCAGAGAATCGGCGCGGATGGCCCACCGCTCGCGATTCGGACCATGGTGACCGCCACGCGGCGGGCAGTGCTGGTGCTGGTGATGCCCCTGCTCGTCATAGGCGGCATTCTCGGGGGCGTCTTCACGCCGACAGAGTCCGCCAGCGTAGCGTGCGTGTATGCCCTCATTCTCGCGCTGCTGGTCTTTAGGACAGTCCGCCTCCGCGAACTGCCGACATTGTTCGGGAACGCCGCCCTGACCACGGGAAAGGTGATGTTCGTGCTGGCCACGGCGTCGGCTTTTTCGTGGATTCTCGCGCGCGCGGATGCGCCGCGCCAGCTTGCAGCACTGCCGATGTTCTCCGGGCATGCCGCTCCTTGGGTCATAATGACTGGGCTTGACGTTTTGATGCTGCTGCTCGGCTGCGTCATGGAGGCGATCCCGATCCTGCTGATCATCGTGCCGATGATTATGCCGATCGCCGTGAAGGCAGGTATCGATCCGATCTATCTCGGCGTCGTCATGGCCGCCAACCTGTCGATCGGGTTGGTCACCCCGCTGATCGGATCGGTCACTTTCGTGATGTGCGGAATCAGTCGCGTTCCGTTACTCGAGTTCGGCCGTCAATCGCTGCCGTTCGTGGCGGTGCTGATCATCGGGCTTCTCATCATCACATACATCCCGCAGTTGTCGCTCTTCCTCCCAAACCTGCTACTGGCACCAGAATGAACAATTTCGATCTCACGGGGCGTGTCGCGCTGGTCACCGGTGGGGGCACCGGGATCGGTTTAGGCATTGCACGAGGCTTGGCCGAAGCGGGTGCCAAACTGGTGCTGGCCGGCCGGCGGCTGGACGTCGTTCAGGCAGCCGCGACAGCACTTTCGGCAGCCGAGGGTGTGGCGCTCGATGTCACCCATCGAGGCTCAATCGACGCGGTCATAGCGGATGTCGAGCAACGGCACGGTCGGGTAGATATTCTGGTCACCAGTGCCGGGACCAATCGGCGGCTGCCGACGCTTGAGTATGACGAGGCGAGTTGGGACGCGGTGATCGACACGAATTTGAAAGGAGCCTTTTTCTGTGCGCAGAGTGCCGCGCGGGTGATGAAGGCGAATGGCTGGGGTCGTATTCTTCACGTGGGTTCGGTGGCGGCGACTCTGGCTTCGTCGTTGCAGAGCGGGTATTGCGCCAGCAAGGCTGGACTGGTCCAGCTCAACAAGGTCATGGCGATCGAACTGGCGCCGTTCGGCATCACGTCGAACGTGTTGTCCCCCGGTCCCTTCCGAACGCCCCTCAGCGAACGGCTTTTCGCCGATCCGCACTGGCTGGCGACGGTGTTGAATCGTGTACCAATCGGGCGAGCAGGCGTATTGGAGGATTTAGCGGGACTTGCCGTCTTCCTGGTGTCGCCTGCTGCCGCATTCCTCACCGGACAGAATGTCAACCTCGATGGTGGCCTAAGCACGGGGGTATGAACCGGTTGGCTGAGGCTGTGGGCCGGCAACGCGAATTAAGCCTCGGCTGTCTCTAACTTCCTATTTCGCCGGCGCCACTGCGATCATCTGGCCAACAAGGAACTGCCCCCGATAGTGCCGATCCCATTGATCGAACCAGTTGCCCCAGAGTAGCTGTTCGCGGCGGTGCGCTGTGTGCTCTCGCCATCTGTCGGCTTGCCTGTCCGCCTCATCACGTGATTCGAGGCGTGCCGGCCAGATGCGCTTCCCTCCGACCCACCGGCTCGGGAACCCGCCATCGCGGCGATGTGTGGTCGGGCTTGTGTAAGCGGCCGAGGCCCGGGGAGGAGCACCAGCCGCAAATGTGCTGGTGGCAAACCCGGGTAGCAGCAGTGCGGCGCTCCCCAGAATCCTCATCATCCGTCGCATGGCGGCATTCCCACATTCTGACGGAACGGCAAGGCGCCGGGGTGGCCTGGGGTGCCGTGCCTGGGCCCGCCTGTCGCCGGCGTCCACTGGAAAGCTTGCGGCGCGCCCGGCTTTGCTGCATATCCTGGCTGCTCCGGTGACGAGATCAGGGGAACGCGATTGCCGCGCCCCTCCTGGCCGTGCTGGCGAAGGCGGGGAAGTACCCCTGGCGAATGTGCCCGACGGAATGGATCCGGGCTTGTTTGCCTTCGCCGTCATGGCCGCCGCCGGATGCAGCCGCAGGCCGCGCAATGGAGTTCGCGTCTGCTGGGCGGCTGACTGACAACGTCCAGGCGGGGCGGTGTTCCGGATCGGGACGCGCTCACGCGACAGGGGTTACGACGCCCGATTGATGAGTTTGCGATGATCCGCACAGAGCCAGCCAACTGCAAGCCCGCACGCACGGGGCCACATGGTCCCACGCGGCGTCAGGCCGCGGCTGGCGCTGCTCTGTCCCGTACGGACTGCCCCACTTTCACAATCCTATTCCGCCGCCCGCCGGCGAGCGCCCGGGGCCGGGCGCGCCAGGTCGAGGCGGTGTACCGGAGTTCACGACTACATGACCAAACGTATGCTGATCGACGCCAGCCACGCGGAAGAAACCCGCGTCGTAGTGCTGGACGGTAACCGACTTGAAGATTTCGACGTAGAGACAGCGACCAAGCGACAGCTCAAGGGCAATATCTACCTGGCCAAGGTCGTCCGGGTGGAGCCTAGCCTCCAGGCGGCATTCGTGGAATACGGCGGGAACCGGCACGGATTCCTCGCCTTCGACGAGATTCACCCGGACTATTATCAAATTCCCGTGGCCGACCGGCAGCGACTGCTGGAAATGCAAGCCCAGCAGGCGCGGGAGGAAGAAGAGGCGGCCGATCGCGACGCTGACCGTCGGTCCGCAGAGGCCGACGAGAAAAGTGCCCCGAGCACCGAGCCGTCGGATGGGACACAGGCACCCAGGCCAAACGAAAGCCGCGACGAGACTGAGGTCCCTGATGAGCCCGCGGTCTCATCGGCGCCGGGCGAGGCTGCCGCTCAATCCCTGGAGATTGACGCCGAGCGTATCAGCGCCCCCGTCGAGCCCCACGTGTCGATACCCATCTCGGAGTCCGGGCAGGAGCCGGAAGGTTCGCGCGAGCTTCCGGTCTGGGACACCGTTGATGAATCCGGAGCGACCCCGTCGCTCCCGGTCGAGGCGGACGCCGGCAACGTCGCTGACGAGGCGGTTCCCTACGAACCCATCGGTTCCACCGACTTCGCGGCTGACGACGTGGACCCGGATGATGAAGTTCCCGAGACTCCGCCGCCCGAAACTATCGGCGGTGAGACGGATACCGCCGACGATGCCGGCGAACGGCGGATGCCGTCCCGTTTCCTTCGCAGCTATAAGATCCAGGAGGTAATCCGCCGCCGGCAGATACTGCTGGTTCAGGTTGTGAAGGAGGAGCGGGGCACCAAGGGCGCCGCGCTGACGACGTATATTTCCCTGGCCGGCCGCTATTGCGTGCTGATGCCTAACTCCCCCCGCGGCGGTGGAATCTCGCGCAAGATCACCTCGCCCGCCGACCGGCGGCGCCTGAAAGAGGTGATGACTGAGCTCGATCTGCCCACGGGCATGGGACTGATCGTCCGCACGGCTGGCGCGAATCGACCGAAGCCCGAGATCAAGCGTGACTGCGAATATCTGCTGCGGCTGTGGGACGAGATCCGGGAACTGACGCTCCGTTCCGTGGCACCGGCGCTGATCTATGAGGAAGCCAGCCTGATCAAGCGGGCGATCCGCGACGTCTATTCGCGTGACGTCGATGAGGTGGTGGTGGACGGCGACGATGGTTGGCGCGCAGCGCGCGATTTCATGCGCATGCTGATGCCGACCCACGTCAAGAAGGTGCAACTCTGGCGTAACGGTGGGCAGCCGCTGTTCGCGCGCCATCAGGTGGACGCGCAACTCGATGCCATCCTCAGCCCGACCGTCCAGCTTCGCTCCGGCGGCTATCTGGTGATCAATCAGGCCGAGGCGCTGGTGGCGATCGACGTCAATTCCGGCCGCTCGACCCGCGAGCGCGGCATCGAGGAGACCGCGCTGCGCACCAACCTGGAAGCCGCCGAAGAGGTGACGCGGCAGTTGCGGCTGCGCGATTTGGCGGGACTGATCGTGATCGACTTCATCGACATGGAGTCGAAAAAGCATAACGGCATGGTCGAGCGGCGCCTGAAGGACGCACTGAAGACCGACCGCGCGCGCATCCAGGTAGGTCATATCAGCCATTTCGGCCTGCTGGAGATGAGCCGGCAGCGTCTGCGGCCGAGCCTGGCGGAAACCAGCTTCATCACCTGCCCGCACTGCGCCGGCACTGGACACGTCCGAAGCACGGAGAGTGCAGCTATCCACGTGCTGCGCGGCATCGAGGAAGAAGGCGGCAAACATCGCGCGGCGGAGATACTGGTGCACACCGCAGCGGCGATTGCGATGTACATCTTCAACCACAAGCGCGACCGGTTGGCAGAGATCGAGGCACGTGTCGGCATGCACGTGAGTTTCGCGACCGACGAAGCGATCATGTCATCGCACTATCGGATCGAACGGATCCGCACCCAGATTGTGTCTGAATCGCCGGCCGTGATCACCGCCGGGGCAGGGCATTTGCCGCAGGCTTCGGATCAGGAGGAGGCCACTGCGGACGTCGGTCGCCCGCAGATGCCCGAGAAGCCGGACAGTGACGCTGTTATCGAAACCGCGCCGGCGATGTGTGCCAGTGCCCGTGTCAGTGCCCGTGTCCGCCGAAACTACGACCGCCGAAACCACGTCCGCTGAAGCCACGGCCGCCGCGGAAGAGGCTGAGCGTCACCGCCGCCGTCGCCGCCGCCGCCGCCGTGGTCGTCGCGACGAAGCTGGCAACGAGATCAGACCTTCCGCGGAGGAAGCCGCGGAGGCGGCCGAAGACGGTATGCACATAGAGGGCGTTCCCGAAACGGCCGAGCCGGCGGTTGTCACGGGGGAGCCGAGTCGTCGCCGGTACCGGCGAGGGAATCAGCGGCGCCCGCGTGTCGATGACCTGCCTGATATCGCCGCACCCGGGGCGGACCAGCCCAATTTGCCGCCGGTTTACTTTGGCCCTACCCCGGCGGATCCGTTCGGGGGGCAGGCGTTCGACATTTTCGACGCGCTGGAACAGGTGGAGTTCCCAGAGCCGGCGCTTCCGACAGTTGACGACGGCCAGGTGATCGAACCGGTGCCGGATGTCAGGCCAGCACCGGATGTCAGGCCGGCACCCTCGGATTTTTTGCCCCCGCCTGAGAGCGCAGCGCTTTCGCCGCCGGCTGCGACGGAGCCGGCGGAAACGGTGCCTGTTCCGGCCAACGATCCGGAGCCGGCACCTGCGGTAGCGCCGATCGTGGTGGGCGCGGACGAACCGCTTTCCGCCGAGAAGAAGCAAGGGTGGTGGCGCCGATAGGGAGAGTCGGCGCTCTCACCCGCCCACCGAGGTGCCTCCACCTCTCTCACGTTGCCGGGAGAGGTGGAGCAACAGCCATCTCTTCGGCGCAGATCAAAAAGGGCTTACTTCATTCAACCGTGACCGACTTCGCCAGATTGCGCGGCTGGTCCACGTCCGTGCCCTTCAGCACGGCCACATAGTAAGCGAGCAACTGCACCGGGATCGCATACAGGATCGGGGCTACGAATGGATCGACTGTCGGAAGCACCACGGTTTCGGCAGCGATGTTCTTTAGTTTTGCTGCTCCGGCTTCGTCGCTGAACACAATCACCTGGCCGCCGCGTGCCGCGGCTTCCTGGAGATTCGAAGCAGTTTTTTCAAACAACGGGCCGGACGGAACGATGGAAATCACCGGGACCGCCTGATCGATCAGCGCGATCGGGCCGTGCTTCATCTCGCCCGCGGCATAACCCTCGGCGTGGATATAGCTGATCTCCTTCAGCTTCAGCGCGCCTTCCAGCGCGATGGGGAAGCAGTTCCCGCGCCCCAGATAGAGCACGTCCCGCGCCTGCGCCACGCGTGCCGCCAGCTCCTGGATCCGGCGGTCATTCTCCAGCACCTCGGCGGCGCGGCTGGGCACCTCCAGCAGCGCGTCCGTCATGGCGGCTTCCTGTTCGGGTCCGATCGCGCCGCGAGCCCGCGCGGCCGCGATGGCCAAACAGGCCAGCACCACCAGTTGCGCAGTAAATGCTTTGGTGCTGGCGACCCCGATCTCCGGCCCCGCCACCGTTTCCAGCACCGCGTCGGATTCCCGTGCCATGCTGCTTTCCGCCACGTTCACGATCGACAGAACGTGCTGACTGCGATCGCGCATGTAGCGCAGCGCGGCCATCGTGTCGGCGGTTTCGCCGGACTGACTCACCAGCAGCCCGAGGCCGCCCCGCGGCAAGGGGGGCGTGCGATAGCGAAATTCGCTCGCCACGTCGCAATCGGTCGGAATGCCGGCCATCGCCTCGAACCACCAGCGGCCGACCATCCCGGCGTAGAATGCAGACCCGCAGGCGCTGAGCGTGATCCGGGTACCGATGCAAAATCGAACGGCAAATCGGGCAGCACCACCGCACGCGTGGAGGGATTCACCATCCGATGTAGCGTGTCGCCGATCACCGCCGGATGCTCGTGCAGCTCCTTTTCCATGAAGTGGCGGAAATTTCCTTTGCCGATCGCAGCCCCGGTCAGCCGGGTCAGCTTGACCTCGCGCTCCACCTGGTCGCCGGCGCTGTCGAAGAAGCGGGCGCCCTTACGATCCACGACGGTCCAGTCGCCGTCCTTCAGATACGCGATGCGGCGGGTCAGCGGCGCCAGCGCCAACGCGTCGGAGCCGACGAACATTTCGTCCTCGCCATACCCGACCGCGAGCGGCGCGCCATGCTGCGCCCCGACGATCAGCTCCGGGTGGCCGGCAAAGATCATCGCCAGCGCGTAGGCACCCTCCAACCGCCGGAACGCCGAACCAGCCGCGCTGACCGGGTCCATGCCCCGCTTCAGGTTCAAATCGACCAGTTGCGCGACCGTTTCGGTATCGGTTTCGGTGGAGAACTCCTGACCTTCCGCCTCCAGCTCGGCGCGCAGCTCGGCGTGGTTCTCGATAATGCCGTTATGCACGATCGAGACGCGGGCCGTACCGTGCGGATGGGCGTTACTCTCGGTTGGCGCGCCGTGCGTCGCCCAGCGCGTATGACCTATTCCGGTCGTGCCCGGCAGTGGCGAGCGATCCAGCACCGCCGCCAGATTGCCCAGCTTCCCCTCGGCCCGGCGCCGGTCGACGTGGCCGTTGATCAGCGTCGCCACACCGGCGCTGTCGTAGCCACGGTATTCCAGCCGCCGCAGCGCCTCGATCAGCAGAGGTGCCGCCGGCCGCGACCCGATCACGCCTATGATGCCGCACATGTGCTAACGCCTTTTTTGTTGCTGCTGTCGGAAGCTGGCCGCCCGGCCCGGCTTGGAGACCTGGCGTCCGCGCGCGATGGCAAGCGCGTCGGCTTCCACATCCTCGGTGATCACGCTGCCGGCGGCGGTGATCGCGCCGGCCCCGACCCGCACCGGCGCCACCAGCGCCGTGTCGGAGCCAATGAAAGCGCCGGCTCCGATGGTGGTGCGGTGCTTGGCGAACCCGTCGTAATTGCAGGTGATCGTGCCGGCGCCGATATTTGCCCCGGCGCCCACCTCGGCGTCGCCGAGATAAGTCAGGTGATTGGCCTTCGCCCCCGCGCCCAGCTCGGTCGCCTTCAGTTCCACGAAATTGCCGACATGCGCGGCCGTTCCAACCACGGTTCCCGGCCGTATGCGGGCGAACGGCCCGATCAGGCAGTTCTCGCCCACGGTGCATCCTTCCAGGTGGCTGAATGCTCGGATCGCCGTTCCGCGCGCTACGCTCACCCCGGGTCCGAACACCACGTTCGGGCCAAGCGAGACATCCTCGGCCAGAATTGTGTCGGCGCACAGGAAAACCGAGGACGGGTCGGTCATGGTGACCCCGGCCTCCATCGCGGCCTGGCGAAGCCGTTGCTGCACCACCGCCTCGGCCGCTGCCAACTCCGCGCGGGAGTTGATCCCGGCCAGCTCCTCGGCGGGGCCCTCGACGGCCGCCACCCGCACATGCTCCGCCTGGGCCAGCGCCACGCAATCCGTCAGGTAATATTCACGCTTGGCATTGTCCGCGCCGACTGCCTTGAGCCAGCGTGTCATGTCGGAGGCGGCGGCGCACAGCACGCCGGCGTTGCAGAGGCCTTGCGCCCGTTCAGCAGGTGAAGCATCGGCCCACTCCACGATCCGCTCCACGTAACCGCCTTCCCCGATGACCCGGCCATAACGAGCTGGGTCGGCAGGACGCATTGCCAGCAGCGCCAGTCCGGCATCGCCGGCGGAGCGGCGGTCGAGCAGGCGTCGCAGCGTTTCGGGCAGGATCAGTGGATTATCGCCGTACAACACCGCGACATCGCCCGACCCAAACCACGGCGCCGCCTGCAGCGCGGCGTGCGCGGTCCCCAGCCGCTCGGTCTGCACGACACACCGGTGTGGTGCGACTGCCTGCTCAACCGCCGGCATGTCGGGCCCGACGACGACCACCACGGACTCGAATACCGATTCGCATCCGGTCAGAAGATGCTGCAGCATCGGGCGCCCGGCAATCGGATGCAGCGCCTTCGGCAGTGACGATTTCATACGCGTGCCGAGGCCGGCGGCTAGGATCACGGCAGTTGCAGGCATCTCGGTTCCTTGTTCCATTGCCGATAGCGGCGCGGCATAGCTGATGTCAAAGGCGACTGTCATGCGACCGTTCAAATTACGTGTCGGAGATTAACGCGTGCCGAAATGCCTGCTACTCGATCTTGACGGCACACTGGTCGAACTCGGTGCCCGACCTTGCCGCCGCCCTGAACCGGCTGATGGAGGCCCACGGGCTGGCCCCGTTCTCAGCCATAGAGACGGCCCGGATGGTAGGCGATGGCGTGGAACGGCTGGTCCGGCGTGCCTTCGCAGCCCGCGGGCAGACGCCATCAGCCGATGATATCGCGGCGTATATAGCGGATTATGGCGCCAACTACGCCGTCGCGACGCGACTCTATCCGGACGTGGAAGTTACCCTGCGGGCCATGCGGGCAGACGGGTGGCGGCTGGCGGTCTGCACCAACAAGCTGGAACGCCCGGCTCGCGCGTTGCTGGAAGCAGTGAAGATCGGCGACCTGTTTTCAGCGATCGGGGGCGGCGACAGTTTCCCGGTCCGCAAGCCGGATCCGGCCCATTTGCTGGCCACCCTGAAAAGGGTTGGGGGCGTACCTCAGTCCAGCATAATGGCTGGCGACCACGCGAACGACGTCAAGAGCGCACGCGGCGCGGGAATTCCGTGCATCTTCGCCGGCTGGGGCTACGGCACCCTGGACATGGCCCGCGGCGCGGCCGCTGTCGCCCGGAGTTTTCCCGACCTGCTCGGGCTAGCCTCTGCGCTGCTGCAAGCCTCGAGTCGCCCGAATGCTCAGTCCCCTTCGCTCCGTTGATGGGCTGGTCCGTAATTGGTCAGGTTCAGCGCCGTGTTGATAAGTGCCAGGTGCGAGAAGGCCTGCGGGAAATTCCCGAGCAGGCGCTGCGTGTCGGGATCATATTCTTCCGCGAGCAGGCCCACATCGTTGGCAAGTGCCAGCAGCCGCTGAAACAGCTCCTTGGCGTCATCGTAGCGTCCCTGCAGCACCAGGTTGTCGGCCAGCCAGAAGCTGCAGGCCAGGAACACGCCTTCTCCTGGCGGCAATCCATCTGCCGTGGTTTCGGTCTGATAGCGCCGCACAAACCCGGCATGCATCAGTTCCCGCTCGATCGCAGCTACGGTGCCTCGCATGCGCGGATCGGTTGCCGGCAGAAAACCCACCAGCGGGATCATCAGCAGACTTGCATCGAGTGTCTCGCCGCCTAGGGTCTGCACGAAGCTGTTCTTGCCGGCATGAAATCCCTGCTGGCAAATGGTTTCATGCATCTGCTGGCGCAGCGCACGCCACTGCTCCACCGGTGCATCCGCTATCTTGTGTTCTTCCGCCCCCTTGACCGCCCGGTCCATCGCGACCCAGGCCATCACCTTGGAAAAGGTGAACTGCTGGCTGCCGCCACGGACCTCCCAGATGCTTTCGTCCGGCTGATCCCAGAGCGTCGCCAGATGTTCGACAATCTCGCGCTGCAGTTCCCAAATTTCGCCCGCAGTGGCCAAGCCGCCGCGTTCGGACTGGTACAGGGCGTCCACCACCTCGCCAAAGACGTCGATCTGCAACTGCGTGGCGGCGGCATTGCCGATCCGCACCGGCTTGGCACCCTGATATCCGGCCAGCCAGGGAATCTCCCACTCCGGCGACCGGCGCTCCCCCGCCAGGCCATACAGCGTCTGAAGCTGCGCCGGACTGCCGGCCACGCTGCGGCGCAGCCACTCGCTCCACGCGCGGGCTTCTTCCCGGTACCCCGCATGTATCAGGGCCAGCAGCGTAAAGGTCGCGTCCCGCAACCAGCAGAACCGGTAATCCCAGTTGCGCGACCCGCCGAGCTGCTCGGGCAGCGAGGTGGTCGGCGCGGCGACGATGCCACCCGTGGGCGCGAATGTCAGCGCCTTGAGCGTCAGCAGCGATCGTTGCACGGCCGGCTGCCACTCCCCTTCATACGCGCCGCGGTGACACCAATCGGTCCAGAATGCCTCGGTGACGGAGAGTGCGCGATCAGGGTCAGGAACCGCGGGGGCGGCCAAATGAGATGGGCCATAGGCCAGAATAAAGAATTCTTCCTTCCCCGCCTCGATGGCGAACTCCGCGACGGTGGTGAAATCCCGTCCTTCCAGCGGGACCGTGCTGTGCAGTACCTACCAGGGACGGCCCGGCAATCGCGCGCACCCCGAAGCCGGTGCGTAGACGGGTCACCCAGGAAATCACCGCCCCATATTCGAAGCGCAGCGCCAGTTCGAAGCACACCGGCAGACGCCCGCGGAGACCACGCACGACACGGACAATCGAAGAGCCCGACCCGCCCATCGGCATGAAGTCGATCAGTACCGCGGCTCCCTCGTCGGTTTCGTAGGTGGTCTCCAGGATCAGGGTTCCAGGACGGTAGCGCCGCGTGATCCGCGGACTGGGGCCGGCCGGGGCGATGCGCCAACGACCCGCCCGTGGCGTGTCGAGCAACGCGGCGAAGCAGGCATCGCTGTCGAACCGCGGCCAGCACAGCCAGTCGATCGAACCGTCGCGGCTGACCAACGCGGCGGTCGCGCAGTCACCGATCAGGGCATAATCCTCAAGTCGCGGAGGAATATCCTGTGGGTTGCCCATCACGCCGAGTCAGCTCGCCCGGCCGTAGGTGCGACCGCCGGCATTGTCGGGGCACCAGCAGGTAGCAGCCGCCGGGGTGGGGTGCACCATCGGGCAGGCGTATGGCCCGGCGTAGCAGGACTGCGCGGTGATCCCACCCCGCGGCGGTGCATAATCTTGTTGCGGCGCATAACCCGGGGGAGGCGGCGGTGCGTACACCACGGGCGGTGGAGGCGGGTAATAGACCGGCGGAGGGTAGTAGATCGGCGGAGGATAGAAAAAAGGCGGCGCGATGCCCACCGCGAACCCGCCACGCCACCAGGCCAGAGCCGGCGACGAGGCAAGCAACGGGATGAGCGCGGCTGCGCAAAGCAACGCCGCCGTTACCGGACGACGACACCGGATGAGCACTGATCTGATCATCATCTGCCCCGAACGTCGAACCTGGGCTCTTGTTGCATATTAGGCGTGCATCCTTCCAGTTTCCGATCGGCCCGGTCAACGCAACTTGACTTTCGGGTGCGGCGTCTTGATATCCGGCGCGATGCGCGCGGCAGTCCGGCCGGACGGTTGCGTATGCGCGGCAGGCCGCACACCGCTCCAAGCGGCACTCGACTGGACAAGAATTTGACCGACACGCTCGCCGCTTCGGCGGAACTGACCGACTATGCGCCGGCTCCGATGGCGGAGCCGCACCGCCCGCTGTTTGATGATCTCGGCCTTTCTGAACCTGTGCTGCGCGCGGTCGAGGAAATGGGATACCGCCACCCTACCCCGATCCAGGAACAGGCAATCCCGTTTGTGCTGATGGGGCGTGACGTGCTGGGCGCCGCACAGACCGGCACCGGCAAGACCGCCAGCTTCACCCTGCCGCTGCTGGACATCCTTTCCGGCTCCCGCGCCCGCGCCCGCATGCCGCGCAGCCTGATCCTGGAGCCGACGCGTGAGCTGGCGCTGCAGGTCGCGGAGAATTTCCTCCAGTACGGCAAATATCTGAAACTTACCCACGCGCTGGTCATTGGCGGCGAAAGCATGACCGACCAGAAGGATGTGCTGATGCGTGGCGTCGATGTGCTGATTGCCACGCCCGGTCGATTGATCGACATGTTCGAGCGGGGCGCCATCCTGCTCAGCGACGTCAAGATCCTGGTCATCGACGAAGCGGACCGCATGCTGGACATGGGGTTCATTCCCGACGTCGAGCGTATCGTCGGTCTGCTGCCGCGTACTCGGCAGACATTGTTCTTCTCCGCCACCATGCTGCCGGAGATAAGACGCCTGGCCGACGCCTTCCTGCAGAATCCGAAGGAGATTTCGGTCTCCCGTCCGGCCTCGGTGGCGACGACAATCGTCGAGGGCCTGATCCTGGTGGCCGAACACGACAAACGCGAATCCCTGCGTCGGCTGATTCGCACCCAGAAGGTGCAGAACGCGCTGATCTTCTGCAACCGCAAGCGCGACGTGGATATCCTGTACAAGTCGCTGACCCGACACCGGCTCAACGCCGGCGCGCTGCACGGGGACATGACCCAGACTGTGCGCTTCGCCACCCTCGAAAAATTCCGCGCCGGCGAGCTGCAGCTTCTGGTGTGCAGCGATGTCGCTGCGCGCGGTCTCGATATCGGGGGCCTGTCGCACGTCTTCAATTTCGACGTGCCGCACCACGCCGAGGATTACGTGCACCGTATCGGCCGAACCGGCCGCGCCGGGCTGGAGGGGCACGCATTCACCATCGCCACCCCCGAGGATCGACTGGGGGTCGAAGCTATCGAGAAGTTGATCAGCCACCCGATCCCTCCCGTCGTGGTCGAGGGGCTCGATCCGGTGGCCTGGGCCGAGGATGATGGACGGCGCGGCCGCCGCGGACGTGGCCGGACCGTAGCCAAGCGGGCCGGACCCGAGCCCGCGAAGCCGATCAAGCCGGTCAAAAAAACCGAACCTGTCAACAAGGCCGAAATCAAAAACACCGAACCGGTGCGTGACAGGCCGCGCCGCGAAAGGGCAGCAAAACCTGCCCTGCCGCCGTCCGAGCCACGCCCCCCCGCATCCCCCCGGGAGCGGCCGGTGGCCCGTGCTCGACCCACCGAGGAGCCGGCGGCGGCTGCCGTCACCGGCTTCGGGGACGATATTCCATCCTTCATGCAGATTCGACCGCGCGCCGCCCGTACCGCGCCCGCAAAGACTGTCGAGACAGAGGCATGAACGACCTCGCCTCCAGGCCGAAAAGCCATTTCACGCCGTTCGCCTGGGACGATCCGCTGCGGCTCGACACGCAGCTTTCCGAGGACGAGCGTGCCATACGCGACGCCGCTCGCGCCTACTGCCAGGAGAAGCTGTTCCCCCGCGTCCTGCACGCCAACCGGCACGAGCATTTCGACCGCGCCATCATGAACGAAATGGGGGAAATGGGATTCCTCGGCGCCACGCTGGAAGGCTACGGCTGCGCGGGCGTGAATTACGTCTCCTACGGCCTGATCGCCCGCGAGGTGGAGCGTGTCGATAGCGGCTATCGCTCATGCTTTTCTGTGCAGTCGTCGCTGGTGATGTATCCGATCTGGGCGTTCGGCTCGGGGCCGCAGAAAGACCGATATTTGCCTAAGCTGCGCAGCGGCGAATTTGTCGGGTGCTTCGGCCTGACCGAGCCGGATGCCGGATCAGACCCCGCCTCGATGCGGGCGCGGGCGCGGGCGGTCGATGGCGGGTTCGTGTTGAACGGCTCGAAGACCTGGATCACCAATTCCCCATTGGCCGATATTTTCGTCGTCTGGGCCAAGGACGAAGCCGGTGATATTCGCGGCTTCATCCTCGAAAAAGACATGAAGGGGCTGAGCGCACCCAAGATCGAGGGCAAGTTCTCGCTGCGCGCCAGCGCCACCGGCATGATCATGATGGCCGATGTCTTCGTGCCGGCAGAGAATGCGCTGCCCGGGGTAAAAGGGCTGCGCGGCCCGTTCTCCTGCCTCAATAACGCCCGCTACGGCATCGCCTGGGGCGCGCTGGGGGCGGCCGAGTTCTGCTGGATGGCAGCCCGCGACTACACCATGCAGCGAATGATGTTTGGGCGCCCGCTTGCCGCGACCCAGCTCATCCAGAAGAAACTTGCCGACATGCAGACCGAAATCACGCTCGGGCTGCAAGCCGCGCTGCGCCTGGGGCGCCTGATGGACGAGCACAATGCGGCACCGGAAATGATCTCGTTGCTGAAGCGCAACTCCTGCGGCAAGGCGCTGGCGATTGCGCGGGAGGCACGCGACATGCACGGCGGCAACGGCGTCGCCGACGAATACCACGTGATCCGCCACGTGATGAACCTGGAGGCGGTCAATACCTATGAAGGCACGCACGACGTGCATGCGTTGATCCTTGGCCGGGCGCAGACTGGGCTCAACGCCTTCGGCGGCTGAGCCGGTAACGGTACGCATCGACCGGATCGGCGCCGAGGGCGACGGTATCGGCGTGCTACCGGACGGCCGCGTAGTCTTCGTCCCGCTGACCCTGCCTGGCGAACTGGTTCGCGCCCGACTTGTGGCGCCGCGTGCCGGTGGCTGGGCGGCGATCCCGGACGCGTTGCTGGAGCCGCATCCAGATCGGATCACACCACCCTGCCCGCATTTCGGCACGTGTGGCGGTTGCGTCCTGCAACATTGGGAATCGACCGCATACCAGAGCTGGAAATTGGGTCTGCTTCGCGATGCGCTTTATCGAGCGGCGGGACCCGGCACGCCCACCGAACTGGCTGTTGTGCTGGCGTCCCTGCAATCGACCCCGCCCGGCGCACGCCGCCGCATGGATCTGGCGGTCCGACGCACACGCGAAAAGCTTATCATCGGGCTACCCCGACACCGTGATGCGATGGTGGTCGATCTCGCAACTTGCATGGCACGACTACGAACTCACGTGGAACCCGTTCTTTCCTTACATGCTTACGCGCATCGGCGAGACGATCGGTCCGGCAACAGTCCGCTAAGCGGCGGGCAGTGCGGGGAAGTCGTGTCAGTCCGCTGTTCTGCCGCGGACGTCGCTCGCGGCGGTCGTCATGTCAAAAGCCGGCGCGAAGTCGGCGAGCAGTCTGAGCAGTGTCGGGTTGCTGACAAGCAAAGTCCGCCCTTCGTTCACCAGCGCGTCCACGTCGGCATCTCGCAGCGTCATGCTGGTTGGGATCGTCATCAGCCGCCGGCGCACAGCCTCATCGGCAACGTCTGAAAGGGACAGTTGGATCAACGCTCCCTGCATGTCGTGACAGTCGCGCCCGGCCAGCTGCCTGCTCCCCTCGCAGCGGATGCGGCGCATCTCCTCGGTAAGCTCGTTCACCTGCTGTTCGACAAGCAGCAGCGTCTCGAAGCTGTACGCGTCTATCTGAGTGCTCGTTACAGCGGATATGATCTGTCGGAGCCCGGTAACGACCCGCCTGCGACCGAGGTTCGGATTACGACTGCCTGACCCGTCCACGCTGATAACGATGATGCGTCGCGTCCGCGTGGCGAGGCGACGAAACTCCGCAGTGTTGTGATCCACCAGAACGAACGCATTTGACAGTGAGCGCATCCCTAGGTTGTCGGCGATCCCTCCATCCATCAGGTGCACATATCTGGTTTGTTCCGGATCCATCTGCCGCGCCGCATTCTCTGCCAGCACAGAAGCGCGGGACAATGTGCGGGGCCCGTTTTGCCAGTTCGGCGGTGGAGCGTTCGGCGGCGGATAGGCGAGACAGCCGCTTCGGTGGCTGATCAGGGTTATCGGACTGAACAGGATGGGAAACGCCGCCGATGCCGCGACCGCGCGCGCGACAGGAAAGCTACTGAGGTCCGAGCAGAGCAGATCGAAGCTATTCTGGTTGAATGGGAAGGCGATGCCGCCAGCGATGTCCGTGGCCTCCACCGAGATCATCGGCAACCCTTGTTTCGCCAGATCGGCGTAAGTCGCGCCATGGAACATTAGCCGGTCGTACACTGCGGCCATCGCGTCGTTGGTACCGAACAATGGGTTGATCAGCCACTCCCAGTTCCACGGCAGCAGATAGATGCCGTAGATGAAGGCATTCACATCGCGCTTGAGGAAATCTTGCTCAAAAGTACTGAAGGTCTGGTCCCGATAGAGGCCGTAATACACTGCTGGAAAGCTACCGCCGGAAACGGCCGAGATGTAGTCAACATCGTCTAGCAGCGCGTGGCGGCTGCCATTTTCCAGGATGGTCAGGGAACGCAGGCCAAGCAGTGCGCCGTAGGCGAATGCCGCCGATCGCTTGCCACCGCCGGAGAACGCGAGCGCCAGTAGGATTTCTCCCCCGGGCGCGTGCAGCAATGCGGTCAAAGTATAGCCCGGCGCATAGGCTGGCGCCCCCGTGGCGTCCCTGGGCAGCGGCTGGTTCATTGCCACTTGCGATGTTTGGCAGGCGCCAAGAGCAAGCAGGAGCAGCGACAGTAACAGACGCACTTTCGTCATCACGTCACGTTGTGTTAGCAGAGCCGTCGTACAATGGCAGAGAAAATTCTGCACTGCAATAGCGAGAGACAAAATGAAGATTCCGCGACCGCCTTCGTGCTGGACCGGCACTGAAAGGACCGTGACTTAGGATCGAAGGAATTTCGGAGACATCGGACAGAGCGATGAACACCGTCGTGCTGGTGAGCGGCTACGCCGCAAACGGGCGGCAAGGCGCATTGGGTCGTCCGCCCGTCCACGTCTAATTTGGAACGTAACGCATAGCGGCGGGATAGTCGGCAAACGGCGGCCGCTTCGGACCATGCTAAACTTGGTCTTCATATAAAGAACCTCCGCCGCCCGGGATCGTATGATCCGAGCGGACCCACCGCAGCACGTCAGAGCTGTTGCTCATGACCTCCATGTTGGAGAACCTGATGAAGTCGCGGCAGAAATATCTGAGCATCATATCCGGGATCGCTCCGGTTGGCGCTGTCGGGATATCAGTGTTACTCGGTGCCACGATCCCCAGCGATGCTGCCGAACAGGTCACGGCTCCACGAGCTGCTGTTGCGGAGCAGACGGTGTCCGAACGGCTGACCGACATTCGAGAGGCAGTCTTCACCGTGGCAGGTTCTGGCCTCACCGGCACCGAGCGAGACCCGAACATCCAGCTGGTCTGGGGCAACCGGTGGTCCAATGGCGGCTGGAACCGCCGCGGGGGATGGCGAAGACCCTGGGGCAACTGGCGTAATTTCCGGCCGCCGTGGCGCAACGCCTGGGGGAATTGGTAAGCGGTCACGCGGCAGTTGAGCGAGGCATTCGATGCCCGTCATAGACTTGCTGGTCATTCAGCCAACTCCATTTTGCAACATCAATTGCTCGTACTGCTACCTCCCTGACCGGCGCTCCAAGGCGGTGGTTTCGAAGGAGACTTTGTCGAACCTGTTCACCGAAGTCTTCGCATCGGGTTGGGTTCGCGACTGTCTATCGGTGGTCTGGCACGCCGGCGAGCCGATGGTGCTGCCGGTGGAATTCTATCGCGACGCATTTCGGACCATCGGCAAACTGAAGCCTGCCGGAATTTCGATCAGCCATTCGTTCCAGACCAATGGAATGCTGATCGACGATGCCTGGTGCGACTTTCTGCTCGCGGAACAGGTTGGCATCGGCGTCAGCATTGATGGGCCAAGGCACCTGCACGACCGGAATCGTCTGACGCGCTCCGGTCAGGGCACATTCGACCGAACGCTGGCGGGCATCCGTCTGCTCCGGCGGCGTGGGGTTCCATTCCATGTGATCTCGGTTCTGTCGTCACCGAGCCTGAAATCGCCTGGCGAGATGTTCGAATTCTTTGTTTCCGAGGGTATCCAGGAGGTCTGCTTCAACGTGGAGGAGTCGGAGGGCAGCCACGTATCATCCACCTTCGCCCAGGACGACGTCGAGGCAGACTTCAGCCGGTTCTTGACGGAGTTCTGGCGCCTGTCCGTGAACGCTCCCGGTAGGATCAGTTTCATTCGAGAAATCGATCACGCGATTCAGCAAGTGCTGCGGCCGCGGGACGCTTTGACCTCGAACCAGTTGACTGAGCCATTTGCCGTGATCTCCATGGATGTGGCCGGCAATATTTCGACGTTCTCGCCCGAGCTGCTCGGACTGAAGAGCGCAGAATATGGCGATTTCCTGATCGGCAACATCAACACCCACCGGCTGGTCGATATGCTGGCACACCCGAACCTGGCAAAGATGCGACGGGATATCGACGCGGGCGTGGAGCTGTGCCGGCAGCACTGCCAGTACTTCAGTGTTTGCGGCGGGGGCGAGCCGGTCAACAAGTTGTCCGAGAACGGTTCATTCGTCACCACCGAGACGACGCATTGCAGACTGACCAGGATGCGCGTGACTGACATCGTGCTCGACGCGATTGATCGCCTGCCAGTGAGCGAGCCTGCGATCAGTCACCTCGCCTGTCAGGCGCATGATCCGGCCCGTCGCGAAAGTAACCTGGTAGATCCGTATTGGAATGTGAGCCGGAGGATAGCATGAACAGCATGTTCGGATGGTATGCCGCCGTCGCAATGGCTGCCGCGGTGCAGGTAGGCGCGGCGACGCTCGCCTACGGCCAGCCCCAGACCACTGCCGGGGCGCAGCCCCAGTCCTCCAGCAACAATCAATCAGGCGCACCAGGAGAAAGTCCCGGCGATGCTGACTCTGCGACCGTGGACTTGCCAGGTACTGTATGTCACCAGCGTCGAAATCCTCCAGACAACATCCGACCCGAAGGTCGACATGGTGCGCGTGACAGGGCTGGTGTCGTCGGATGGCTGGACCTCTCCGCAGCTCGTGCCAACCTATGCAGGCAAGCCGTTCGACGGCGTGGTCGATCTGCAATTCATCGCCACGGCCCCGGTGCAATCCCAACTGGCCACCGGTTTCGTGCTGGTCAGCGCGGTCTTCCCACTTGAACCTGATCCTGGCATGAAAGGCGTACGGGTCCGCGGGGCGGAGAACTCGATTTCGGTTCTGCAGGTCCCTGGCAGCAACCGGAATGCGGTGCAGGTGAATGACTGCAAGGACTGCCTTGGGAAACGATTTGCCTCCTCAGGAGAGGCACAGGCGGGTGAACAGGGGGTGGTCAGGCAAGAGGACCTGCCGAAGACTCTGCGCGTGATCCGCCCGTCGGATGGCATCAGGGGGGCGGATCAGGATCCGGACCGCCTCACACTGATCACCGACGACAAAGGCACCATTGTCGAGGCCTATTGGGAGTAGGAGTCCAGTCGGACTACTTGGCGCTGCCGATCCGCGGCTCGTGAGGCTTGCCCCGTCCGGCGAGCTTCCGTGGCCCTCGCAGTTGACCGCTGGTAACGTTCGGTGATGCCAGCACCGGGCTGCCGCGGTTATCGGTTCTCAGCGGCCATCATTCCAGCACGTCGTTTCGTTGTATCTGCGCTTCACACTCAGAGACTGTGTGAGAAGTTTATTCTGGCGCGACACGATTCGGCATCAAGCGGATTGCAGCGATGTCCAGCAGTGCCTCTGATGTTTGGACATAGCGCTCGTAGTCTTTCGACAGGCGGCGATTGAAGCCAAGCCAGGCGAAGCTGCGTTCAACAATCCAGGTGAGACCAGTGACCTTGAAGGCTCGCTGTTTACGCTTGACGATCCGCAAACTCCATCCGTCGCGTCGGAGCTGTCGAGCGAGCTTCCGGCTCTCATGGCCAGCCTCTGCAATGACAGTGCGAATGGTCGGCCAGAGCGGCGCGAGCCCGGCCAACAATCCGCCGCCAGCCCGTCGGTCCGACATATTGGCTGATTCAACGCGGCTGGCGATCGGAAAGCCGAGGACATCGACCAGGACGTGGCGTTTGCGTCGAGGACCGCGCGGACGTCCGTCGTGCGTGGATGACCTCCGGACTTTGCTGACGGAATATGCGACACAACCAGCGCCCACTGTGCGTCAGTCAGATCCGAGGGGTAGCGTCGATAGCGCATGATTGTCTCCGCGTCGGCACGGACCTCATGCTAACCGCCAACACAACTCAGAACTTCCAACACAGTCTCTTAGCCCTGGGCCTTCGACGAAATGGAGACCTCGATTTCATCGTACCGTTTGGCACGATAGACCATATACGAGACGAGCCAGGATATGAGGAAGAGGCCAACGATTCCATAGCCGAGGACGCCGAAATTGTTGTTTATGCCGCCGACTGCGCCCCAGAATCCGCCACCGTCGGTGAGACCCAATCGGTCACCGATTAAATTGAGCGTTTCGAGGCCGCCCACCACTATGGCGACGATAACCGACACCGCGGTTATCGTGAGGTTGTAGGTACAGTTTCCGAATCGGCTTTACAAAAGCCCAGCCGTACGCTCCGAGCATCAGAATGCTGTCCGTCGTGTCAATTAGCGTCATGCTGGCGGTGAACAGCGCGGGGAACACCATAATCGACCAGATCGACAGGCCTTGCGAGGCCTGCGTTGCCGAGATTCCCAGCAGACCGACTTCGGTTGCCGTATCGAAGCCCAGGCCGAACAAGACGCCCAGCGGATACATTTGCCAACTGCACTCAATGACCCGAAAGAACCGGCGGAACAGACGCCCGAGCAACCCTCGGTTGGCGAGAGCAAGGCTAAGGTCTTCCTCGACGAACCGCCCCCCTTTTTTGACTGTCTGAAATGTCCGATAGATCGAACTCAGGACGAGCAAATTTGCAAACGCGATAGCGAACAGGAACACGGCGGAGACAATCGTGCCGGCCACGACCCCGACAGTCTTAAACTCATCAAATCGATGTTGCAGCGCAGTCGCCGTGATCGCGATGGCGAGCGACAGCGCAACCACGATCGTCGAGTGACCAAGCGAGAAAAAAAGGCCGACGCCGACGGGTCGACGCCCTTCCTGCATCAGCTTGCGGGTCACGTTGTCGATGGCGGCAATGTGATCAGCATCGAAGGCATGCCGAAGTCCAAAGCTGTAAGCGAGCGCCGCCGTTCCTAAGAGAACGGGATAGGCACGGAATGCGATAATCGCCCATATCCACGCCGCCACATTGGCGGCCACCAGCAGCACGTAAACACTGATCACCTTCCCCCACAAACTTTCTTCTTGATCATTGAACAGAGTGAAAAGACTGTACTTCACACCGATCTCCCTTGGTGCGGCGCCGTTCGCCGTAAAGCGATTGCCGGCTGAGTGCCAGGAAGGAAACAATCGAATCGTCCAGTTTGCGCCTTGAGACGTCGATCTGCTGGCTGGGCAGCGCATCCATTTCGCTTTCATCCATCCAACGGATGATCGCCAAACCTGCCGTATAACGCAATCTCTGATAGGACCGTCAGGAGACCTGCGCCCGACACGCGGCATGACCCGCGTCCGCGGCTGAATTACGAAGTTACCGTGACAATGCCCCCGAGTAGCGTGCCGCCAAATCTGCCGCACCTTTGGGATGTTACGACAGGTTGTGGGATTTACATGCTGATGACTTCCTGAAGACATCCGCTAAAATCAGTAACCATTGGCGCTCGCAAGCTGGTAGACCGCGCATCGTTCTGCTGAGCGGCTTCAAAGGAAAGGGACAAGCATGCAGCTGACCCCGAGGGAATTTGATAAACTGATCATCCACATGATGGCCGACGTCGCCCAAAAGCGGAAAGCGAAGGGCCTCAAGCTGAACTATCCGGAAGCGGTGGCCATCATATCCGCAAGCGCGCTCGATGGAGCACGTGCAGGAAAGACGATCGAAGAAGTTACGAGCGATGCCCGCGTTGCCCTGACTAAGGGTGACGTAATGGACGGCGTCGCTGACCTTATTCCGATGGTTCAGATTGAGGCGGTGTTCACCGATGGAAGCCGTTTGGTGACGGTACATACGCCGATCCAGTGAGAGTATGACAGGAGTTCAACATGGCTGGACCAAAGCTCGGCCCCGTTATCGCCGCCGATATTGACCCGGCGACAGCAGAGGTGCCAGTTGGTGGTTACGTTTGCGGCTCAACAGCGATCACATTCGATGCCGACCGTCCGGTGACGACGCTCAAGGTGCGCAATACGGGGGACCGGCCGGTACAGGTGGGATCGCATTTCCACTTTTTTGAAGTCAATCGAGCGCTGGAATTTGATCGCGCAGCGGCCTTCGGGCTGCACCTGAATATCCCATCGTCGACAGCGACGCGGTTCGAGCCCGGTGACGAGCGTGAAGTTCAACTCGTTCCCTACGGCGGTAAGCGCGCCGTTTATGGTTTCAACAATCTCGTCGATAGTCCCACTGCAGGTCAAGACGCGGCCACCGTCAAATCCAAGGCGGTAGCGCTGGCGGCGCAGCGAGGCTTTCGCTCCTTGTAAAGAAGACGCGCGAGATCGCGTCGAAGCTCAACTCTTTTGAACGGGGGACACTATGCCTACCGTGTCACGGCAAGAATATGTCGGTCTCTTCGGTCCGACGACAGGTGACCGCATCCGCCTGGGCGATACGGACCTGTTTGTTGAAATCGAGCGCGATTTGCGCGGCGGTTACGGCGATGAGATCGTGTTCGGCGGTGGCAAGAGCATGCGTGAGGGCATGGGCATGGACAATCAGGTGACGAGGGCGGGCGGTGCTCCCGACCTCGTAATCACCAACGTGACGGTGATCGACGCGGTGCTGGGAGTAGTGAAAGCGGACGTGGGTATCAAGGATGGCCGCATCTGTGCGATCGGGAAGGCCGGCAATCCGCAGACGATGGATCGAATTACGCCTGGCTTGGAAGTCGGGTTGGCCACCGACGTTATCTCAGGCTCACATCTAATCCTGACGGCCGCCGGGGTCGACACACACATTCACTTCATTTGTCCGCAGCAGGCAGAGGCTGCGCTGTCGAACGGCACTACGACCTTGATCGGTGGCGGTACCGGTCCTTCGGACGGCTCAAGCGCGACGACGGTCACACCGGGACCCGGAAACATCGCTATGATGCTACGGGCGTTCGAAAGCTGGCCGCTCAACGTGGGCATTCTCGGCAAGGGCCATGGGCACGGCAAGGCGGCTCTGGTTGAGCAGATCGAGGCCGGCGCGGTTGGCGTGAAATGTCACGAAGATTGGGGCACCACCCCAGCGGTGCTTCGGTCCGCGCTCACGGTTGCAGACGAGACGGACACTCAAGTGTGCATCCATACCGACACGCTGAACGAGTTTGGCTTCGTCGACGATTCGATCGAGGCGTTTGAGGGACGGACGGTCCATTCGTTCCATACCGAAGGATCCGGCGGCGGCCACGCGCCGGATATCATCAAGATTGCCGGCCTTCCCAACGTCTTGCCATCTTCGACCAACCCCACGCTCCCCTATGGCATCAATTCACAGGCGGAGCTCTATGACATGATCATGGTGTGTCACCACCTTAGTCCCGACATCCCATCCGATGTTGCATTCACTGAGAGCCGCATCCGCTCTGAAACTATCGCCGCGGAAAATGTCCTTCAGGATCTCGGCGTAATCTCAATGTTCTCGAGCGATTCGCAGGCCATGGGACGCATCGGGGAATGTTGGCTGCGTTGCATCCAGACCGCCGACGCGATGAAGACCGGGCGCGGCAAGTTGCCGGAGGACGCACCAGGCAACGACAATTTTCGGGTGCTGCGCTACGTGGCGAAAATCACGATCAATCCGGCGATCACCCATGGTATTGCCGACGTACTGGGCTCCGTTGAAGTCGGCAAGATCGCCGACCTCGTCTTATGGGAGCCAGCGTTCTTCGGCGCCAAGCCCAAGATTGTCATTAAGAACGGCTTCATTAGCTGGGCTGTGATGGGCGATCCAAACGCGTCGTTACCGACGCCGCAGCCCACGTATTATCGGCCGATGTTCGGCGCCCTCGGCGATGCGTTGGCGGCCAACTGCATCACGTTCGTCTCCGGCGTCGCGCATGCTGCCGGGATCAAGGAGCGGCTGGGACTCCGTCGGCAAGTGATGCCGGTGAGAAACGTGCGCAATATCGGCAAGCGCGACATGGTTCGAAATGCCGGGACGCCGAAAATCGAAGTAAGTCCGGAAACTTTCGCCGTGACCGTCGACGGCACGCACGCGACCGTTCCGCCCTTGACGACGGTCTCGCTCAACCAGAAGTATTTCTTCAGCTGAGGAGCGTGTCGTGGTCGTCATTGAAACCATACTCGGCAATATCAGTGACCCGGAATGGGCCGATCGGTTGGCTGCGTACGAGGTCGACGTGCTGGAAATCGACCAGTGGGAGGCGCAGAAGAGCCGCTTCCGCAAGACGACTGCAAAGGGCGCCGAAGTTGCGGTCTCCGTCGATCGCGGCACGTACATTCGAGATGGCGACGTGCTGCTCTGGGATGCGCAAGCGCGCTCGGCCGTGGTCGCGCGAATCGAGGTACGCGACGTAATGATAGTTCATCTGGACGAACTGATGCACCTCGCGCCGGAACTGGCGATGCGCACCTGTGTTGAACTAGGACATGCGATGGGCAACCAGCACTGGCCAGCATTGGTCAAGGGCATCCGCGTCTATGTGCCGCTCACGGTGGACCGCAGGGTGATGGCCTCTGTCATGGATACGCACCACTTCGAAGGTATCCGCTACGAGTTTGTGTCGGGCCGAGAGGTCGTGCCCTACCTCGCACCACATGAATCACGTCGGGTCTTCGGCGCGGCGGAAGGTCCGGTGCATTCGCACACACACGAGAGCTATGCAACCACCGACACCGAGACGGGACGGGTGTACGGACGCCCGCCAGTGCGCGTGCATCAGCATCCGCAGACCGATGCTCATGCACATGAATCGCCGGCCAAGGTCGGTTTCACGCACAACCATGAGGGATGACAGCGTCGAAGAGCCAAGTAGCGCTGCAATCCTGTCGCGGATACTGCAGTTTGGGGACTCGATGTTCCCCATCGGCGGGTTTTCGTTCTCTGCCGGCCTGGAGTCTGCCATCCAGAAAGGCGTTGTTGCTGACGTAATCATGCTCCGCGCGTTCACGCGTACCGCGGTGGAGCAGGCAGCCCTTGGCGACGGGATCGCGTTGGTCGCTGCGCATCGCTCAGCAACAGTGGGCGATGTGGATGGGCTCATCCAAATCGATGCGCGGGTGTACGCGCGCAAGCTTTCCGGCGAAGCACGGATCATGTCGACGCGCATGGGCAAGAAGTTTATGGAAATGAGTGTCGAGGTGGTTGGCGCGCCGCTGCTTGGCACGTGGCGCGAATGCATTGCAACGTCGGTTACTCCCGGGTGTTATCCCGTGGCGCTGGCAATCAGTTTTGCTGTGCAGAATCTGACGGCACGCCAGGCATTTGTCGTGCACCAGAATGGTGTCGCGGCAATGATCCTGGGCGCGGCACTGCGGCTGATGAAGATCAGCCACATCGAGACGCAGAAGATCCTCTACGAGATCAACGGGCTCGCGGACTCCGCCTACGAAAACGCCGCAGCGGCTCGCTTATCGGACATGGCGGGCTATGCGCCGCTGACGGAAATCCTGGCGGCGGTACACAACAAGGCGCACGTGCGCCTGTTCATGAATTGAACCTTTGGATGGAGCGTCGAATGTCGAAGAAAATCACACGCATCGGCATAGGCGGTCCCGTCGGCTCGGGCAAGACCGCGATCGTCGAGGCGATTACGCCGCGCTTGCTCGATCTTGGCATCAAGATGCTGATTATCACCAACGACGTGGTGACGACCGAAGACGCCAAACACGTCCAGCGTACTCTTAAGGGCGTTCTGCTACAGGAACGCATTCTCGGAGTGGAAACGGGTGCCTGTCCTCACACAGCGGTGCGCGAAGATCCGAGCATGAACCTCGCAGCGGTCGAGGACATGGAGCGACGTTTTCCTGACAGCGATGTGGTACTGATCGAAAGCGGAGGCGACAATCTGACGCTGACCTTCTCGCCCGCGCTGGTAGATTACTTCATCTACGTGATCGACGTCGCCGCCGGGGACAAGATCCCTCGCAAGAACGGGCCTGGGATCACGCATTCGGATATTCTGGTCATCAACAAGACCGACCTGGCGCCCCACGTTGAGGCCAGCCTCGAGGTGATGGAGCAGGATTTCGCGGCTGATGCGTGGCAGCAAGCCGTTCGTGTTCACCAACTGCAAGAGCGGGAAGGGCATTGCGGAACTGATCGACCTGATCAGGAGGGAGTTTCTCTTCGACATCAATCCGTGAATGCAGAGGTCAGAATGATCCCCGCAACCTCCAATCCATGGACGCACGCGGAAGAGCTCGGCGCTTCGCTTCCGGAACTGGCCTCGTTTCAGGACGAGCCGCTTCAGATGAAGAGCGGCACTGTTGGCAAGACGGGTTTCTTGCGTCTCGGCTTCGAGTGCCGGGGCAACCAAACAATCCTGGCAGACCTGGATCGCCGCGCACCGTATATGGCTCAGCGCGCGTTATACTGCGATCCGGAGATGCCCAGTCTCGCCAGCGTGTTCTTGATCACCACCACCGGATGCCTGCTCCAGGGCGATCGGCTTGCGCTCGACATCACGCTTGGTCCGCGCTCGGAAGCGCACGTCACCTCGCAGTCGGCAACCAAGATTCATGCCATGGATGCCAACTACGCGGCACAGACGCAGATCATCACGCTCGCCGACGATGCCTACCTGGAATTCCTTCCCGATCCCTTGATCCCGCATCGGCGGGCGCGGTTCGTTAGCGACACGCAGATCTCCATCGCTCCATCGGCCACGATGCTTTTTTCCGAGATCATTCAGCCCGGCCGCAAACATCATCGCCCGGACGAATGCTTTGGCGCCACTGTGATGTCGATATCGATGTCCGTTTCCCGCCCTGACGACCGCATACTGTTCACCGAGAAGCTGCTGATCGAGCCGCAGCGATATGCAATGCGGCAGACGGGAGTGATGGACTCCTTTGACGTGTTTGCCAACGTGATCCTGTGCACGCCCAAAGACAAAGCTGACCGTGTCTATGAGCGGGTGGAGGCCGACGTCGATCTTGAGCGCGGCATAGCGTTTGGCGCCTGCCCGCTGCCCAACGATGCCGGGCTGGTCTACAAGATCCTGGGTCGTGAGACTGCACAGGTAAAAGCGAAGGTACGCGAGTTCTGGGGGATCGTGCGCAGGGAGGTCACTGGCGCCTGCCTCCCTCCGCCGTTCCTATGGCGCTGACAGAATAGTGGCGTCCGCAGGGATCTCCAACTGCGGGATCAAAACCTCGTGGAGGTGGCAATGAAAAAATTCTCGGCACAGTGGAAAAGCCTCTGTGCAGCATCACGAGTCTCTGCGGTTCGTAGACATCAATCTGCGCGGTATCGGGCAGGTGATGTTTCAGGACAATCCGCTGACCGGGGCACTGTTCGTGATCGCAATCGCCTGGGGTTCGTACGCAGCCGGTGTGCCGCAAGTCGCGATAGCCGGTGTGGTCGCGGTCATCGTTGCCACCCTTACGGCGCAGTGGCTTCGCGTCGACGACGCGTCGCTGAACGCCGGGCTCTATGGCTTCAACAGCGTTCTCGTCGGCCTCGCTCTGGCGACCTTTCTGGGTTCTGGGCCGCTGCTTTGGGTGTATGTGATAATAGGAGCGGCCGTGTCCGTCGTCGCGATGCTCGCCACTACCAACGTCGTCAAGCCGTGGGGTGGCGCTCTCACATTTCCGTTCGTGCTCACAACGTGGCTTCTCTTGTTGGCTACGTATGGATTTACCGGCCTCTCGGGAACAGCACTGCCGTCCGGCAACGTTGTCACTGCGGTCCAGCCTTACCAGGCAAGCCCGCTCCACCTGATTGACCTTGTCCAGGGCGTGTTCCAGAGCATCTCGCAAGTATTCCTGAAAGGCAGCGGCATCGCGGCTGTGCTCCTGCTTGCGGGGCTCGCCGTAAACTCCCTCGCGGCCGCCGCCTTCGCTCTCGGAGGTGCGATATTGGCCGTGCTGACGGCCCATCTTTTCGGCGCCGAGAGCCAACTGATCACCGGCGGTCTCCTCGGATTCAGCCCAGTCCTGACGTCAATCGCACTTGGTACCGTTTTCTATCAGCCGAGTTGGCGCGTCGTGGCCTACACGGTCCTCGCCACGGTGTTCACGGTGATCGCCCAGTCAGCCTTGAACGTTGCGTTGACCCCATTCGCCATTCCAGCCCTTACCGCACCATTCGTGTTGGTGACGTGGCTGTTTCTGCTGCCGCGGCAACGCCTGGAGGAGGTGCCCGCCGTTGCGCCTGGTATCGAAAAGCGTAATGCCGTAGCTTGATCCTCGCTACAGCCGCTCGGGGGTTCCATCTTGACGGAACGGCTGTGATGACCGGCGCCAGCATGGACGTGGCGATGCCGTCGGCACAATCGTTGTTGCATAAGTTTCAGATCGGCATGTGCGCTCATCGCAATTCAGCAGGTTTCGGTTTGCTGTTGGGTTTGTGAGTGATACAGCAATACCTCAATCATCAACCGCGGATTTGGGAAGAAAGCAGAAGCATGGGACTCTTTGGAATATTGCTTGCTCTGGCTCTGCTCATGTGGTTCGCGTACCGGGGTTGGAGCGTTCTGCTGGTCGCTCCGCTGGCGGCGCTCATCGCGGCTGCGTTCTCCGGCGAACCGCTGCTTGCCCACTGGACGCAAACGTTCATGGGCGGTGCGACGCGGTTCGTAGCGCAGTGGTTCCCGTTGTTTCTGCTGGGCGGGTTGTTCGGAAAGCTTATGGGCGATAGCGGTTCGATCAGCTCCATCGCGCAGTATTTGACCAACAAGTTGGGAACCAGCCGCACGATGCTCTCGGTGGTGATCGCCTCGGCCGTTGTCACCTACGGCGGCGTTAGTGTGTTCGTCGCATTTTTTGTGCTGGTGCCCATGGCTCACCAGATGTTCCGGGCCGCGAATATCCCGCGCCGATTGTTACCGGCAACCGTCGGCCTCGGCGCATTCACCTTCACCATGTCAGTGATGCCGGGAACCCCCTCGGTCAACAACGCAATTCCGATGCCGTACTTCGGCACCACCACCTTCGCGGCCCCCGGGCTGAGTATTATCGCGTCGGTTATCATCTTCGTCTTCGGCATGTGGTGGCTCGGCCGCGTTGAGAAGGCAGCGCGCGTGGCTGGCGAAGGTTACGCTGACGGGATGGAGACCGCTCCTGTCGTCAACGAGATGGTTCGCGAGCAGGCGGCGCCGGCGGGTGACTTCGACCCGGCCGAGTTACCGCATGGCAAGCGAGCCGAGAGCGAGCCTCCCTTCGCCCTGGCCGTGCTGCCCCTCGTTACCGTGATCATCGCTAATTTCTTAATGTCGCTTGTCGTCTTCCCGCGACTCGATTTTTCGTTCCTGTCAGAGCACCAGTGGGGTGGTACCACGATCGGCGCCGTGTCCGGCGTCTGGTCAGTTATAGTGGCGCTCGCGGCGGCAAACTTGACCGTCATTCTCATCAACTTTCGACGCTTGCCATCCCTCCGCGAAAGTCTCGACGCCGGAGCGAATTCGGCAGCCCTGCCGATGCTGATGATCGCCAGCCTTGTCGGCTTCGGCGCGGTAGTTGCCGCATTGCCGGGATTTGCCACGGTTCGCGATGCGGTATTCTCGATTGGGGGAGGACCGCTGGTCTCATTGACTGTCGCTATGAATGTGCTGGCAGGGCTGACAGGTACTGCTTCTGGTGGCATGGCAATTGTACTTAATGCATTTGGCAACGACTTTTTGCGCCTCGCCGCTGAACATCACATCAACTTGGAATTGATGCATCGTATAACAACGATGAGCGCCGGTACACTGGACGCCCTACCCCACAATGGCACGGTGCTGCTATTGCTGCAAATTAGTGGTCTCACTCATCGTGAGAGCTATTTAGACATGGTGATGACCGTGATTGTCAGTTGCATCATCGGACTCGTTGCTGTCCTGATACTGGGATCGGTTTTTGGCTCGTTCTGACAACCGGGTCATTGCAGTCATTGGGAGGTTGGCCAACCGAGTGACAGCGCGACCGATGCGCGGGCGGGCCGACGGGCAGCCCGTCGTCTCAGCACCGCTCGCCGCTTGTCGCGCGACGACGATCCAGATCGCAATCGTCGACGCCAACAACGCCAGTCCGGTATCGAGCGCCAGCCCAACCGACATCGCCTCAGCCCGGGCGTCGGACAGGGCGCGCGACCAGCCGGGTCGCGGCCGCTCCGGCCAACTGTGCGAACAGCCACCTGCAACCAGCTTCAACCCGGCGAGAATCCCTTCCGTCTGCGGCAGCAGGCCGACCACGATGAGGCCGAGCCCGAGATTGTCGGCTTTGGTCAAGACGTGAAGGCGCGTCAGCGTGTTGGGAAAACGCAGCCGGCCGACAGTGCCGGCAAGGAAAAAGACGACACCCGCCGCCACCAGCATAACCGTGGTGATGTCGCGCAGTGCGCTCATTGCGAGTCCCTCGGCGAGGGAGCCGCCGAATCAGAGGCCGGCACGCCGCTGACGAAGGCGGCGACCGCGAACGCCGCCAACAGGGTCGGAATCATCGCCCGAGGGCCGACTGCCGGACAGCCGCTGCCAGCAACAGCAGCGCGGCGACTGAGCCGGTTCCCAGCAACTGCGCCGCCATCATCCGGTCGGCATCCGATGGCCCACGCAGCACGCGTGTCAGTCCGACTGCAACCAGGGCCAGTACGACACCCGCCATGGTGACCAGGAACTCAGCCATCGCGCAACGAGCAGCACCGGTTCTGCGGCTGATCCCCAGCAGTTCGGCCTGTCGGCTCGATGCCAACCTGTGTCCCCGGTCGATCATCGCTTTGCGCTCAGTAAACCCGCCTTGCCGAGCGCAGCCGACAAAAAATCGCTCTCCAGTGCCAGCTCGCCGATCTTCGCATGCAGGGTCTTCAGGTCAGCATGCGCGCTCTCTGGTTGAGCCGGTGAGCCGGAACTGAACACGCCGGCCGCACCCTCCAACAGTTGCGCCTTCCACGCCGCGATCTGCGTCGTATCCACGTCATGCAACTGCGCCAGCTCCGCCAGCGTCTTCTCACCTTTGATCGCCGCCAAGGCCACCTTCGACTTGAAGGCAGGGCTATGGTTGCGCCGTGATCGTCTCGACATGCTTCCTCCTGCTACGCGGCATTGGTGCCGCAATCAGGCAGGGATTCCACTTATCTGACTGTTCAGATTCGCCCAGCCACCTCTCTGCACGGCCGCGATGCCGAACGGTATGAACGAGAAATATGTCAGCATGTCGCGCACGATCACTCTCCACTTTCAGATCGTGTGATAGAAAGACTTCGGCAGTAATAAACCCCAACTCTCATCGCTGATGAGCTTATCAAGAAGCTGCATGGGTGGGTGAGTCACCCGGCAGATATGGGCGAAGGGTCATATCGACGCGCGATATTGCTGTGGCATTGCGACGATGCGGAACCTGCTGGCACGTGGCGGGTCGCCTGTGCGATCTGCTCGCTCTACACCAATGACACTTTGCCAGTGGCAAGATCATAGACACCACCCACCACGCGCAACTGATTCTTCGCGATTAGTCCTGGCAGGATCGGGCTCGCCTTCTCCAGACGCTCGACGTTATAGCGGACATTCGCAATGGTCGCCTGCTCGATAAGATCGGCGCCACCCTTTTTCAGCGCTGGTTCAATTCCCGGCTTCATCGCAGTGACGAGCCCGGCGATATGGCCGGGCAGATGATTACCCTTCTGTAGGGCCTCCACAGTGGCCTTTATCGCGCCGCACTCGGTGTGCCCCAACACCATGATGAGCTTCGTTCCCAGAACGGCCGAGCCGAACTCAAGGCTGCCAAGTCCGTCATTCGTCACGAAGTTACCGGCGACGCGGACCACGAAGAGATCACCAGGTTCTTGATCAAAGGCCAGCTCCGGCGCGACCCGGGAGTCAGCGCATCCAAGGATCGCGGCGAACGGAGCCTGTCCGGTCGCAGTATTCGCCCGGTTCGCGGAGAAATCACGCTCGTGCGGCTGGTTCGCGACGTAGCGGGCGTTACCATCCATCAGCAACTTCAGCGCCGCGTCCGGCGTATCCGCGGCGCGCACTGGCTGAGCCTGAGCGCTGCGCCCAAAGAACGGGCTGCCTATCAGGGTGGCTCCGACCAGTGCCAGGCTGCCTCGCATTATCGCTCGCCGCCCTGCGGATGTGGTCATACAAGCATCGCACATGCTTTTTGTCCCTCCGAAATATTTTCGTGGGCGCGCAACCCAAATTGCGCCGGCGCGCTCACCGCAATGCTGCACCAGCATGGCTTGCGGAGTCCAGTCTCTATCTGATGTCACTGCCTGCCTTTACAGCGGTGCGCGTGCTGGCGTCGATGGCCGAAGCTTGCCGAACGCAATGGCACGAATGACGACAGAACCGCCAAAGCCAGTCATGACATTGTCGGCTCAGGACTTGTACAGGACCCCCCAACCTCCCCCGGCCGCGGTCTGCCGCGGCAGACGATAGCTGTGGAGAGCGTCTCGTCCACCCTCAGCATGCTTTCTCAGATCCCTCGGGGAATATCCAAACTCTTGGCGAAAGGCACGACTGAAGGTCGATAAATCGGAAAAGCAGTAATGGTTGGCGATCACACTGATCGTCCACATGCATGTCGGATCAGCAAGCAGCTCGTGGGCCCCCCGTAGGCGCTGACGCTGGACGTAGCGGACAACACCTCCATAGGGCTCGAACATTCTGTAGAGGTTGGAACGCGATGCACCTGCCATCTTGCAGATGCGGCCTGCGTGAAGGTTCCAGGAGCAGAGATTGCTGTCAATGAAGTCGCGGATGTTACGCATACGCGGCGCATCAACGGAGGTATCTCTTGAATCGAGTTCCAGCAGTCGTCGAGGTGATGACGCTTCCGAGAAGCGCCTGCGTTGCCTCAACTAAAGCAGGAAGCTCGTCCCGGCTCGTGGACGACAACTCGTCTGCAAGCGAGCCCAGGTAAGCCGCAAACACGCGACCCAGTGAGTTGTCCAGCGCAAGATGCTCGTGGTGATCGAGCGCCTCATCGACTGCGGGAAATTCTCCGCGAGGAACGAACAGACCCAACCAATCAACGTCTGTCCGGCGACCCTCATACGCTCCTGCGAGTGAGAAGACCGACAGTACGCCTGCGGCTGTCTTGAGTGAACTTGTTTCTGTGCGCACTTCCTGTTCGCCGCGTTGGACAACGTTGAAAACCCAATGGTCCAAGCCGTCGCGACGGATCTGTGCAGCGTGGCGAGCGAAATGACCCGCGGGAGTATGAATGCGCCGAACTGCGAACGGTCCCAGCATCCACATTTCGCAGGACGCCTCAAAGCCCGAGCGTGATCCTTCGCTCGGGAAAACGTCTATGACTGGAGCACAGAATTCCTTGTAAGCATCAAACTGCTGCGACAGCGGCAAGCCGGCTGTTTTGAAAGCGGCAGCTCTGGCAACAGGCGCATCAGACGGCCGGATTTCATTCCTCGAAGCACCAGGCACGGCCTCAGGCGGAACATGACGGCCACGGGCAAGCATTGCAGGCATTCTCGACGTTTCACCATCAACCGACATAGCCGATGACGGCATGATGCGCCAGAGAAGACCTTAGCCCTTTGTCACATCCTTGTGACCTAAAGCGATCGCAGGCGCAGCCCCAGCAGGGCATCCGCGTCTATGCGGCGGTAACGTGACTGTCATGCGGCTGGCATCTTGCGGCGTGGCGATGTGATGCGATGACCAGCGCATGAACCGGCGACGGCGTATCGAACCGATCCGCGCCACCATACAGAACAGATGCGCGGCCAATAGGGACTTTGATCGCCCCTGCTGGAACTCAGGGAACTGGTGTCCCCCTCGAGGCTTAGGATTGGTCACGGTCCGATGCGGTTGAGACTCAACACGAAGCTGCAGCCCGGACCGCTGGCACGAACACGGCGTTGGTTTTGGGGAGGGAACGTGAATTGACCATTGAAGGTCGTCCCCTCGAATTGCCCCACGATCCATTGCCCACCGTGTACCATCTGCAAGCCACCTGCCGAATCGATGGTGCCGCGGAACCCGCCAAACCGCACCGAATTTCCGGAGACGTGGAAGCCGGTCACCTGCATTGGTCTTGTGCAGCGAATGCCGCGCCGATACAGGATCGGGAGAGCCTCGGTTAAGGCATCGACATCCACGTAGCGTCGAGCCTTGACGAGTGTCTTGTCGCGGGCAAAGCCACAGAAATCACATGCAGCATTGCACACACGTTGGTGACCGATAGGTCGCAGACCGCGGGCAATCCTGAGCTGAACACGTCTCGAACTCCCTGTCGGCGCACCTGATGCCGATGTGGCGCGCTACCACGGTTCCCCGATGGCGACAAATGATCGCAACGTGGTCATGCACGCCGGCGGCAGACGACCGACTCCACCATCGCAAGTCTGAATAAGCCGCGGCTAAAGGGCACCCAGAAGGCTGCGTATATTCGGGGCCGCCGCGTCGTCGGCGCGAGTGACCCGTGCGTCCGGTTTCAGTGGGGTGCGCGAGGCGGCCCGAATGTCGCTGGGGTTGGCGTCAAATTCCCGCCGGAATGCGCGGCTGAACCCCGACGTGTCGGCAAAGCACAGACCTTCCGCGATGGCCGTGATAGGCCGGTCGAGGGACGGATCAGACAACAATGCATAGGCCTCGAGCAGACGCTGACGCTGGATATAGCGTACCACACCACCTTCGGAGTCCATCAGCCGGTATAGCTTCGAACGTGACATCATCAGGCTGCGACACAGCAGGCCTGGACCTAGTGCCGGCGACCGCAGGTACCTGCGGACAACGTGGCGCACTCGCTCCAGTCGGACGAGATCGATCTGCGGCTCGGCAGACCCTGTTCGATCCTGCTCTGGCGCCAAGGAGGCGGCCACCATCGCGCCTATTGCATCGCTCAGCCGGGGCAGGTCATCCGGAGCAACATCCGGCAGAACCCGCTCCAGCAGCTCCAGATAGTCGGCAAACAATGAGCCTAGGGCGGTGTTCAGGGCAGTGCCACGCGCCCGGTCCAATGCTGGCGCAAGATCGGCAAACTTCTCGCGCGACAGGTAAAGCTGCAGCCGCTGGTCCTCCGGCCGCTCGCTCGTTAGCGCATCTGCCAGCGATAGAACGAAGGGGGTTCCTGGGGGAACCCTCAAAGTCGCATCGCCGCTGCTGATCGCGCTTGTCGTGCCGCGACTCAGCGTGATCACCCAGTGATCCAGCGGCTTGCGGTGGACGTGTGTGATCTTGCGCTCTACACGAATGGCTGGGGCGCCGACACGGCTGAGCATGCCCCCACCGATCTGCCAATTCTGGCTCTTTGCGCTGAACCCTTTGCTCGTCGAGTCATGCGGCACGACGTCGAAGACACCATCGTACCAGGCCATCCAGGCATCGAACTGCTGCGGTGCCGGTAGGTTGCTCGTAGAGAAGGTTTCCGCTTGCATGTCGCCCTCGCCGTAGATTGTCCGCATAAGTAGTCTACGTGGGTCCGGGAAGGTTGCTTTGTATTGGCATGCCGTCCGCGCAGCGTCCCAATGCTGGGCGCGGCGTCCCAGCAACCGGACTGGCGTCCATCGATCGAGCAGGAAATCCCAAACTTCCGAAGAGCCCGCCATCTCACCGGCCAGTGTCCGGTTTGTCGATTGTGCGGCGTTAGCCCACAGTATATCCCAGATCGGAAGGGGCGCGAACGACAACGCGATGCGACAGGGAACTCGGATGACCGGCCGTGCCCTGCGTGCCTTGGTCGCGATTGGAACGACAATTCTTGTTGTCGGGTCGCTCCGCATCGCGGAGCCGGTGTTTGCACCCTTGGCCTTCGCGGTGTTTGTCGTCGCAATCGTCTGGCCGTTGCAGCGTGCATTGCAAGCGAGGCTGCCGAAGCTTCTGGCACTTGCGATCTGCATGACCGCAAGCATCGTCGTCATCGCCGGGTTTGCTTGGGTCATAACCTGGGCTTTCAGCCGGGTCGGCCGCTATGTCGTGCTGGACGCCGAACGGTTCCAGCTTCTATACAATCAGATAACCGGCTGGCTCGAGGAGCACGGGATCGTCGTCGCCAGCCTTTGGCAGGAGCACTTCAACATCGGCTGGGTCCTCCGCGTCTTCCAGGAGATCGCTGCCATCGTCAACGGTATGCTTAGCTTCACCGTCATTGCGCTGATCTATGTGATGCTTGGACTCTTGGAGGTGGACGCGGCGGCCGCGCGGTTGCGAAACATGAGCAATAGCACTGCCGGACGAGTGCTGTTGGCCGGGTCCGCGGCCACGTCAGCGAAGTTCCGTCGATACCTGGTGGTCCGCTCGCTGATGAGCGTCATCACCGGCGTGCTGGTCTGGGGGTTTCTCTGGCTGCTCGGCCTGCCGCTCGCCAGCGAATGGGGGGTGATCGCCTTCGTCCTGAACTATATTCCCTTCATCGGACCGCTGATCGCGACGGTACTGCCGACATGCTTCGCCGTGGCGCAGTTCGACGCCTGGCAGAACGCTGTCGTTATGTTTGCGTGCCTGAACGTCATCCAGTTTCTTATCGGCAGCTATCTCGAGCCTCGGGTGGCCGGCAGCACACTGTCGATGTCACCATTCCTGGTACTGTTGTCGGTGTTCTTCTGGACTTGGCTATGGGGCATTGCGGGTGCCCTGATCGGGGTCCCAATCGTGATTGCAGTCTTGACGCTCTGCGAACAGCACGAGGCGAGCCGGTGGGTGGCTGAACTGTGCGGTGCACCTTCCGCCCGTGCCGGACGAGCCAATTGATTGAGCGCCAGATGATGGTACCGATACTCGACCCGCGCGACGGCGACATCGAGGACGATGCCTCCAGCACCAAGCGGCGTTCACTGCTGCGGCTGGCCGGCAACATGCTGGCAGAGATCAGCCTGCCGAAGCTTGCGGTGGTCTGGCTGTTGTTGATCGGCATTCCAGGACTACTGCTCGGCGGCACGCCGCTGCTTGCCTCGGTGTGGATGACCACAGTGCTGTCGAAGGCATTTGCGGCCTTCGCCGGAATCTGGTCGCTTCTGGCACTGATACTGCTCGTCGCGCTGGGCTGGATCGGAGGTCGGCAGATGCTGCAGCTGGTCGAGAGCAGCTTCTGGTCGCTGAGCGCCTTGGCGGTCCAGCCGGCCTACGTGCTTTGCCGCGAAGGTTTCCGTCATATAGTCGAGGCGTTGCTGGCAGGTCGGATGGGCCCGCCAGGACGCGCCAGAGCGCGCGCCGGCTCGGCCGCTGCGTCCGGCCTCACGATCTGCTGCCTCGCCGTGGGCGTGATCGCGGTGGCCTGGCCTGCCACGCGCTGGCTGGGCAGCATGGCCGACCTCGCAGCGCCGGCACTGCTGCTACACGCCGTGCTCGCCAACGCCGTCGTGCTGATCTCGGCCTATCTCGCCGCCGCCGCCCTGGTATGGGGGATGGCTGACGCGACCATGGCACAGCCGGCAGATCACCCGGGCTTCGCTATCGCCAAACCAGGCCTCCGTGCCTGGCGCATCGCTCACTTGTCGGACCTTCACACCGTCGGCGAGCGCTATGGGTTCCGCATCGAGAGCGGCCGATCCGGTCCGCGCGGCAATGCAAGACTTGACCTTGTCCTGGCGAGGCTGAACGAGGTTCACGCAACGGAGCCATTGGACGTGGTGCTGATCACTGGCGATCTGACCGACGCCGGACGCTCGGCGGAATGGGCCGAGTTCATGTCGGCGTTAACGGCATATCCGCGCCTCGCCGAACGCGTCGTGGCGTTGCCGGGCAACCATGACGTCAATGTCGTGGATCGCGCGAGCCCTGCTCGCATGGAATGGCCGGCGAGCCCGACGAAGCGCCTGCGACGGCTTCGGATGCTGTCTGCGCTGGAGGTTCTGCAAGGCACGCGGCTGCGCGTCGTGGACCGCGGGTCGGGCCGGCTCGGGGATACATTGACCGAGGTGCTTGGACCTCACGCCGCCGCGATGGCGGCCTTCGCCGACACTGGCTCGCCGCGGCTCTGGCAATCCCTGTCGAATTTGTGGCTGACGGTCTTCCCCTTGGTCATGGCGCCGGAGGCCGAGGACGGCCTGGGCGTCATCGTCCTCGAACTCGAATGCGGAGACGCATTTCTCGTTCACCAACGCTCTCGGACTGGTCACAGCCGCTCAGATGCGCGGATTGCGCGCCATTGTCCGACATTACCCGCGCGCCTACTGGATCGTCGCGCTCCATCACCACGTCATCGAATATCCCCAACCGGCGTCGGCGTTCTTCGAGCGCGTCGGCACCGCGCTGATCAACGGGACCTGGTTCGTTCGTGGCTTGCGCCAACTCACCGATCGAGCCGTGATCATGCACGGTCACCGCCACATAGACTGGATCGGGCACTGCGCGGGGCTGCCGATCATATCCGCGCCGTCGCCTGTGATGGCGCCCCGCGGCGAGCACGACCCGTACTTCTACGTTCATACGCTTGTACCGTCCGGCACCGGACCGATCGGGTTGCTGCCACCGCAGCGCGTGGGCCTCAGCCGCACCGTGGCGACCGGCTGACCGTCGCTCCCGGGCGCACCGGCGGAAGGTCGCTCGGCCCGCGAGGCCCGCATTCCGCTCATTTCGGAACCAAACGCAGACCCTTGGGACGCACCACGCTGTCGTTCTCGCCACGCGACCCGCACCATCCATTGAGTGAACGGCAGGGCGGAAGAATCACTCGAAGGGTTGGGAGACCACAGGCTGACATCGCCAAGGGCGCGAAGAAGACGTGGGTGGCTGGGACCAGCCGGCATCGGATCGCATCTCGACGCGGTGATCCGGCATGTCGATTGCCGGATTGATGAGGTGATCGAGCGGATCATTGCGATGCGCCGTTTCCGTTCCGCGGCGACCAAACGGGCGGGCACCGCGGAACACCGTGCGTGCGTCGAATGGTTTGTCGAGGAACTCCGCGGCATCGGGTTCAGCGCCAGTGTTCGCGATACGCCTGGTCGTCCGATTGCAGTGGGCCATGACCGCGGCTCGCCAGGACCTTCCGTATTGTTCTGCGGTCATTATGAAACGCCACCCAGTGGTCTGACGCACGAGAACCTGGGCGATGGGACGGCCACTTCGACTGCTGCCAGTGCGATACATGCGATACAGCAGTGCGGCGCAGACCAGTCGATTCAGCTCATGGCCTTTGTCGAAGCCTGTCGTGCTTGGAAGGCCGTGGCAGGACAGTTGCCAACGGCCGTGTCGGTGCTGATTGAGGGCGAGGGTTTGTCGGGATCGGCCACGCTCAGGTCGTTCTTGCACATGTACGCCGACGAACTTGGGGCCGGTATAGGTTTTGCCCCAGCCGCACAGATCTGGTGCTGCGCCGTGCCGGCGATCAACAGCATGTTGCGTGGCGTGTGCTGCGAGGAGTTTACCATCGCGGTTGACAGCGACCAGCTTGGCAGCAGTGCAGCGGCGGATCCTGCTCGAATCCTTGCGCGCATACTCGGCGATCTGCATGACCCATCCGGACGCGTAACAATTCCCGATTTCTACGCTGGCATCAACGCGCCGCTCTCGCGGCCGGCCGCCCGGTCGAGCGGGGCCCCCTCCGGTACGGACGAACTGCAGCACGCTGGACGCTCGATCGTACCGGAAACCGAGCGTGAAGAAGAGGCAATGTGGCTAGAGCCGACCTGCGAGATCGACAGCGTCAGTGTCAGCGGCAGTCACACAGTCGTCGGGGGGCTCGTGACATCTCCGCGCGCCTTCGCCAAGCTGTCCTTCCATCTGGTCGGCGACCAGGATCCCGATGTCGTCAGCCGAGCCCTTCGTGACTTCGCCCGAGCCCGCGTCCCGCCAGGCTCCCGGATCGAGTTCGCGTCAGGCAGCTCGGCTGCTCCCGTCCGGTTCGCCGCAAGCAGTCCTGCCTTCCGCAAGGTCCGGCAGGCCCTGACCGTCGAATGGGAGCGCCAGGCCGTCTTCGCATGCGGGGACGCTGCCCCAGCGATCCACGCACTGCGGGACACGCTCGGGATGGAGGTGATCGTGATCTCCTTTCCCACGAGACAGGACGGTCTCTGCATCCCGCGTGAGGCGTCCGAGCTGGTGAACTATCGGGTTGGCGTCCGGTCATGGGTGCGCATCCTGGACGCTTTAGCGCGATGACCGGACTGGCGCCGATGTTGGCATGCCGGGCACGACGGCAGGACGCTGGGTACGGGACACCACCATAGGCGGCAGTCTATCGGGACTCCGCTACGCCAGGCCGCGGTGATGACTGACGGTCTGGGTGTCGGTGTCTGGGATGAGGGGAGGGTCCATTGATGCCCACAGGGGGTTCGGTTTCCGCTGGCGTACTTGCCATGGTTCTGGTCGGCGCATTCGGCGCTACCGTCGCCGGGCTCATCGTCTCGTCGCTGGTGAGCAGCCAACTGGTGACTGCCTTGATCGCGGCATTCGTCGCCGCTGTCCTCGCGCTGATTGTCGGCCCCCTCATACTGGGTAACCAGGCGCGGTTGTCGCTGTCCTCTGCCGGGCTGTGGAACCTGGTCATAGCGTCTCTGATCGGCGCGCTCGCCGGTCACGAGTTGGCGGTGGATATCAGAAATCCGCCGGTCTCGACCCTGATCGGAGCAGCCTCGGGCGTGATCGCCGCGATTCTGATCGCCGGTTCAGTCGTCACTGTGATCTGGGCGAGGAACCACCCCGACAATGGCTGACGTGGCAGACATAGGCGCCCGAAGTGCCGCCTTCCCGCAGTCTGGCGCGGCGTGAGCGGCGGCGACGCTGCCACGACCGATGTCTCCGGAAGGTGGCGTTGGTTCGTCGCCCTGGGCATCTTGCTGCTGGCTCTCGGCATTGTCGCCTGGATCGACGCGATGGCAGTCACGGTTGCCAGCGCCGTTGTAATCGGTGTCACCCTGGTGGCGGGCGGCGTGCTCCAGATCCTGCATTCCCTGGTGGTTGGACAATGGCGCGGCATGGCACTGAGCCTGTGCAGCGGTATCCTGTACGCGCTGGGCGGCGTGCTCGCGATGAACGAGCCGCCCCATGGCGGGGCCATATTGACGCTGCTGCTGGTAATGACAATTGTGACCGGCGGCGTTCTGAGGGTTGCGGCAGTCCTGCGTCACCAGCGCATCCAGGCACGGGCGCTGCTGCTTGGTGGCGTCGCCAGTATCGTCATCGGCGCGCTGATCTACCTGAGCCTGCCCTGGCCCGGCCTGTGGCTCCTCGGCACGTTGATCGCGATCGAACTGTTCATTCAGGGGAGCGGGTGGTTCTACGTCGGTTTGGTGTTGCGGGCCGGCTGAACCTTGTAGGGCCGGGGCGCGGGAACGACCGTGCGGCGGCGTCCGCGTCAGGGCAAAGTCGCGCCCCCAACGTGGGACGGACGCCACGAACATGGGACCCCGATCCCTTGAGAAGCGGATGTCGGCGCGTAGGATGGGCTATCTCGACCGCGAGGGTGCTGACGCGGATCTGGCCACGTCAATCGCGGCTCGCAATTGGGGCAGTACGCGGGGCGTTGCCGGCTGACGAGATGTTGTGGCCCGGGCATCGCTATCGCCGGGTACTGACAAGGCACATCGTCGCTGGGTGCGATGCTTCGCCTACGGAGAAAGATCGTCATGAAGCCAATGCTCATCTGCTTGCCTGGAATATTGCTGCTCGCGGCCTGTGCCCAGACCCCGATGGGCCCGACCGTTCCTGTAACGCCGGGACCGAATACGTCCTTCTCGCAGTTTCAGAATGATCAGGCCGTGTGCAGAAACTTTGCCGATCAGGCGGTAAGAGACCAGGCCCAGGGCGCCAATTTGCGAGGCCTTGGCGCGGCGGCGCTGACCACTGCTCTTGGAGCGGGTCTCGGAGCGGCGATCGGGGGAGGCTCGGGCGCCGGGATCGGAGCGGCCGCTGGTGCACTCGGCGGCACGGCGCTGGGCGCTCGCAACACCTCGAATGCGAACACCTCCATCCAGGCACAGTACAATAACGCTTTCTCGTCGTGCATGTTCAGCCTCGGCAACAGCGTGCCGTCCCAGGGGCCGATGATGAACCGGTAATTCCCGACGACGGACGCGGCCTGCGGGGGCTGCCGATGAATAACGTTGTTGCAGACTTGAGTTGTTAGATTTATGGATCGGGTCGGCCCCAACGGCGCAAACTTGGCGACGCAGGAAGGAGACGCGTTATGCGATGGTTGTACCTGACAATCGTCTGTTTGCTGGGCGCGGTCACGCTGATCTTCGCATTCGAGAATTTGGAAATTGTCAGTGTTGATTTCCTTTGGTTCAGCATCCGACTGCCGCTCGCTCTCCTCGTCGTTGTGATTTACATTGTCGGAATGGTAACTGGCAGCAATTTGTGGGCCTTGATTTGCCGATTGGTCACGGGCGCGAGGCGGAACGCCTAGTCACATGCCTGCCAACAGGCTTCCAGCCTTACTGCACCAACCGCGCGCGCAGCCGTGAGTATTCTTGTTCCGTAATCGCTCCAGCCGATTTCAGCTCGTTAAGTTTGACTATTTCGTCCGCCACGCTGTAGCCCACTATCTGGCGCAGCTCTTCCCCGGCCCGTCTGGCCTGCTCTTCATGGCGACGCGCCATTCCGCGGCCCTGGGTGAGCATATACGCAAAAATCCCAACATATGGCAGCACGATCAACAATATCACCCACAGGATCTTTGAAAATCCCGACACATCGCTGCGTCGAAACAGGTCTCCGGCGACGGTGATAAGCAGCCAGAACCACAAGATGAACAGAAAGATCGCCAATAGGTCGGTCGCGAAATTCGTGAATGTAAAACCACCGTTGAAAAGCATCGTTTCCTCCGTTCAGCGCGTTCTACACTACAACTCTCTGTCGGCAGCCGTGAGTAGTCAGGCCACCGTCCACCTGCACCCTTCATCAGAGCGAGGCTGCGTCCATAATTATCAACCTGCAGGCACGTATCGCAGCTTGGGCACAATCGGTCTATCGTTTCAGCTCGTCAGCGGTTAATTGGAACTCGATGCAAAATATCGGGACGTTGGGCTCATTCGACTTCGACGCGTACTGACCTCTAATTCGTGCAATCGGAGTTGCCCGGCAGTGCCGAGCCATTACAGCATGACCCTGCCCCGCACGTGGAGCAGGTCAGCGGAAGCCAAAGACAATGATCCGGATATAGTTGCTTGCGACATTCGTTGGAATTGGACTTCTCGTCGTCCACCCTTCCCTTGCGCAAACTCCGGCGCCGGCACAAGCCGTGGCGCCGGCCACCGTCCCGGCAGGCTCGCTGGAGAGAGTAGGGAATGCCTGGCGCGCGCGGAATTTACTCGGGGCTTCGGTCTTCAATGACAACGGGCAGCGTGTCGCCACGGTCAGAGACCTGCTGCTGACGGACGACGCCAAGGTGGACCGAGTTGTGCTCGCCGTTGGTCCGCGTGGCAGATTGGTCGCTGTCGCATTCGACCAACTCAAGTTCGTACCAAGCCAGCGCTTCGATACACCCGTATTGGCCGTGCGCGGCAGGGTGTCTCGTATGGTCAGCGCAGCTCACGCCGATCGCAGGCCATATGGAATCTTGCTTCCCGGTGTGACGCAGGCGTCACTTCTACAGATGGAAAGTTTCCAGTTCACACCGTGACACGTCTTTCGATCAGAACCGCCATCCGGCCTTGAACACGAGGCCAGCCACATGCACGCCGGCGCCGACGGGCTGCCGCGGGACAAGCGTCAGACGCTGGCACCAAGTGTTGGATTACTCGGGATAAGTCTCACCGCCGTCCGGCGTCGCCTTGTGGAATAGAATGAATGCCAGGGGGTTGCCGGGCTCGGACGTCGCGTCGCTGCGCTGGCCTGCGACCTCTCCGGCCACGCTGCTGGTATATTCCGCAACCACTTCGCCGAAACTGTTGCGCTGGATGGCCACCTTCTGTCCGGCTTCGACCTTGTCATTGAGCTTGACCAGATGCTCGACGAGCCCGCCCTCGGTTGCAAGGATCGGCAGCGCACTGTTGCCGATAAAGACACCCACGTCCTTGCCTGTGCGCCCCATTGGCCCGGCGAGGATGCCGTGATGCTTCAGTACGTTCATTGTGCCTTCCACGAACAGCGAGATCATCTCAAGGTTCAGGACGCGCGCAGCGCCGATCTCCGGCGTGAAAGCTGGGATGCCCACGTCGATAAACGCATTATGCAGGACGCCGGGATACACGTGATTGTCGAAGATCTGGCCGACGGGGTAGAGTTCCGCCATCGCCCTGATCTCTGGCACATCCATGCCGGCGATATTGAATGCGGTGACCTCGAATCCGCTTGTCCCGGTATGGAAGTCGATCGCGGCGTCGGCGTTCGGCCGCAGCAGCCGATTGAACAGGAGCCCGGCGTGTCGGCTGGGCGCGGTGGCGCCGTTCTCGTTCCCGGGCCATTGCCGATTCATGTCGATCAGATCAGCGCCTCTGCCCGAATTGGGCCATCTGCGCTGCATGCCTTCCAGCGCCGGGCTGGACACGTCCATGACCGCCATCACCGTGCCCGACATCTCCGCGGGATCGAGCTGGTTCATCACGGTCTGGACCGTATGCACGGAACTCATCTCGTCGCCATGCACTCCGCTGACCAGAACGACGCGCTTGCCCGGCTTTACCCCCTTGGCGATCGTCACGGACACATACCAGTGCTGTCCGGTGGGCATCTCAACGCCCTGAAAATACAACAGGTGCTTCTGCCCGGGCTCCAGGTCGTTGACGTTGAGCGTGCTGACGACCTTTTTCCCCTGGATTGTGTCGCCGGTATAGACAGTTGCTGATGGCGCACTCGGTGCCGGGCTGACAGAGGAAGTCGCTGAGTTCTGGGCGTTCGCAGAACCAGCATTGACCACGAGAGCAGCCGATGCGCCGATCGTTGCAATTGATGCGATCATGAAATCGCGACGATCGAGACGTTCTTCCGGCTTGCTAGGCATGATTGAGGTTCCTAACCGTGTGTAAACGACGTTTCGGACATTAGCATACTGTGAACCCCCAGATCTTTACGGTAACGAACGCGTTGGTGCACGAAACCAACAAAGCGGTGCGAGGCGACAGTCGATTCCCACGGTTCGTGCACCAACGCGCCGATTAGCGGTTGCCCAGCAGGTCGCTGAAATGCACGCAGGCTTGCACCCGGCGAACCTGGGGCATGGGATGTGGTGTACTCAGTTTGGCAGACGCGGCGCGCAAATCGCCTGGGCTGACGCCGAACATGGCGCGAAAGGCCCGACTGAAGCTCGATGAATCGGTGAAGCACAGATCGTGCGCCATCGCGGTGATTGACCGGGTGTTCCTGCAGTCGGAGAGCCGAGTGTGTGCCTCCATCAGCCGATGACGCTGGATGTAGGACGTTACGCCACCTTCGCTCTCCAGCAACCGGTACAGGTTGGAACGTGACATCCCGACTTGGCGGCACAGCATCTGCGGTCCCAGGAGTGGCGATTGCAGATGAGCGCGGACCATCTGGCGTACTCTTTCGAGGCGGCCGACATCGAGGAATACGCGGGCTGCCTCGACCCGCTCCACCGACGGCGCAACCCAGGCAGCGACCAGCTTGCTGATCGCGACCGTCAGGTGCGGCGCGTCGCTGTCCAGCAGAAGCGGCAGCCGCTCCAACAATATCTGCAGGAAGTCGCTGAGAAACCGCCCGAGCGGTGTATCCAGAACCGAGCCGGTGGCCGCATCCAGAAGTGGCGCGATGTCGTGAAACGTGTCGCGCGACAGCAACATGTCGACGCGGTCGATCTTCGAGCGCCTGGTCGTTGAGACTTGGCCGAGTGACCAGATATAGGACTGACCTTCCTGAACCTCGATCGTTCCCCTCGGGGTTTCTATCGAGGTCGTGCCATGCAGCAGGTGAGTGACGACCCAGTGGTCCGCGGGCGAATGGCGGATCAGACGCGGGGATCGGACCGTAAGCGCCGCAGGCACAGCGAGCTGCGTCACCAAAAGTCCATCGCTGAGCTTCCAGACCCGGTTCTCCGCCGGGAAGCCATCGCTCATCGGCTGACGCGACCTCACGTCGAGCAATGGCAGACACCAGCCGCGCCAGCCCTCGTACTGGTCATGCGCTGGCAGCGACTGGGTAGCAAACACCTCGGGCATCATCGCGTTGGTCCCGTCACGCAGGTGGATACAGGGCAAAACGCGGCAGCGCCGTGTCCACCGTCCATCTTGGTTACGACTCGATGGCAGGCCAGCTATTTGCGACGTGTAGCAGAATGTTGGGACACGTGGCCAACCCCTGGCAAGGATGGGCGGTTATACTGGAAAAATACAGTGCGAACCTCGACAGCCGCGGTGGCCCAGGGCCGGCTCCTGGCTGTTGGTCATGGCCCAAACGGAGATGAAAACAGATGAAGCTCTGGATTGGTGCGATTGCTATTGCCGGGTCCGCCGCGCTCATGGCAGGTCCTCAGCACGCTTATGCGCAGGCGTCAGCAACGTTCCAGACAGCCGTGGGAAAGGCGGAGCTTGCCGAGCTGAGCCCCGACAAGCGCGCGGAGGTGGAAGCGCGCATGAAGCAGCCCGGCCAGACCGTGCCGGAGATCTTGCAGACCATCCTGCTCAACAGTATCAAGCTGAAATACCCGGCCAATCGGATCGCTGCGCTCGACTTCGGTCGCGGCATCGCCATCGTCGAGCTTCCGAGCGGGGAAATGCGAACGATCCAGTTCGACACCCATACGCTGGCGATCAAGTCCTGACGTCCGCGTTGGTGCACGAAACCGTGGGAATTGACTGTCGCCTCGTCAGGGTTGGCTAGCCGCTGGCATGCTGAAGTGAGCGGAACACGACGGGACGGATGGCGGCCCTGTCGCCTGGTCGGTAGGGTCGGCCCGTCGTTTCATGCTTCGATCTGGGAAGCCCATGCCATACAAGTTCAATGAGGGGCGCCGTCACAAATTCCGCAAGGCGAGATACCGAGTGACGAATTGGCCAGACGACGAATTGGCCAGACTATGATGCTGCACACGGCAGCGTATCGCGTGCTTACGGCAACCCCCATCGACCAGTTCCTCTGGTCGGCGCGGCTGGAGAGCGTGGTGGTGTTCGGAAGGTAGCTGATCTGCATTATTGCCCGTGCGTCCGGCGTTTCTGCAGATTGTCCAGATAGACCACCCCGGCAATCAGCAGCCCTTCGATCACCATCTGCCAGAACGAGTTCACCCCCAGCAGATTGGCGCCGTTGCCGATTGTCGTGAACAGCACCGCGCCGATGAAGCATCCCACCACCGTACCGCGGCCGCCGAACAGGCTCGCGCCACCCACCACGGCGGCGGCGATCGCCTGCAACTCAGACCCGTAGCCGGCGTTCGGGTTGCCCATGGTCAGCCGCGCCACCAGCAACATTCCCGACACTGTCGCGAACACCGCCGACAGCCCGTACGCCACCAACGTCACCTTCGTGACATTGATGCCGACCCGTCGCGCCGCCTCGATATTGCTACCGAGCGCGTACAGTGTACCGCCCTAGCCGCGTCGCCGCCAGCAGGTAGTGTGATACCACGGCGAAGCCCAGCATGATCACGAACATGGTGGGGATGCCGAGCACCGAGGTATTCGCCACTAACCCCAACGAAGGCGGCATTCCCGAGACGGTCATGCCGCCGGAGACCAGCATGGTCAGGCCGCGGAACCCTTGCAGTCCGGCGAGCGTGACAATGAAAGCCGGGATTCCCAGGCGGTCGATGGCCAATCCGTTCATCACGCCGATCAACGCGCCCAGCAGCAGCACCAGCACAATCGCGGCGAACACGTTCATGCCGCCCGCCAACGACAGCGCGAACACCACCCCGGTCAGCCCGGCGACTGACCCCACTGATAGATCGATGCCGGCGGTAATGATCGTGAACAGCTCTCCGTAGGCGATGACCGCATCGACGGAGACCTGCCGCATGATATTGAAAATATTGCCGGTGGTCAGGAAATACGGCGAGGCGATGGCCAGCGCGATCCATAGCAGCACGGTGCACCCGGCAACCCAGGTCTCCACCGGCAGATTATGGCGGAGACCGATTTTCGGCTCCTGTTCAGGAGCAACGGTGCGGTCCGACGTGGTCGCGCTGGCCATTCGCGGTCAGCCGCTCAGTCGCCGAGATATGGCGTCAGTTGATACTTCTTGGGGTCCAGCAATCCAGCCATCGCCGGACTGTCGATATTTGCCTTGGTTACCACATGCACGCCGGAATCGACGAATTTCGGGAACACCACGCCCTTCGAGGCGGCCAGCCCGTACCAAACGCCGGCGTAGCCCATCATGAACGGGTTCTGCACGATCAGCCCATCCAGGTTGCCGTTGCGCACGAAGCTGATCTCCTGGTCCGAGGTATCGAATGCCACCGCGCAGAGCTTCGATCCCAGATTCTTCTCCTGGATCGCACGGCCGGCGCCATCGCCTTCCAGCTCGTTGTCGGCGAAGATGCCGACCAGGTCGGGATGCCGGGTCAGAATATCCTCCGCGTCCGACAGCGCCCGCGCCGGATCGTTGTTGCCGACCCGGTGCTCGACGATCTGCAATCCAGGATGCTTCTTGAGCTGCTCGACGAACCCCTGGTCGCGGTCGTTCAGCGACTGCGCGCCGGCCAGGGCGGTCATGTAGGCCACCTTGCCTTCCTCCTTGCCGGTGCGCGCCTTCACGCAGGCGGCCACTTCATCCGCGGCTTTTTCGCCGCCAGTCACGTTGTTGGTCGCCAGGAACGTCACGTATTTGTCGGTATTCGCATTGGAGTCGATCACGATCACCGGTATGCCGGCCGCGGTTGCGTTGGCGATCGGCTGGGCCAGCGCCTGGGCGTTGGTGGCCGCGATCACGATGGCAGTGGGCTTGGAGGCGATGGCGTTCTCCATCACCGACACCTCCCCCGCCACATCGGTTTCCGCCTGCGCGCCGAGCTTGGAGATCGGCACATTGAGCACCTTGGAGGCCGCGTCGGCGCCGTCGAACACGGTGGCCCAGTATTGCGACGTGGTGGCTTTCACGATCACCACGATGCGCGCGTTTCCACCACCGGCCTGGGCATAGGCCGCCCCGTGCGGGACGAATCCCAGGCTTAGAACGGCGGTGGCCGCCAACAACGCTTTCTGCATATGCTCCTCCCGTTTATGGTGTCGTCCTACGCTGCGACCGGCTCGGTCGTCTCGCTGAACCCGGTCATGTATTTGATCAGTTCCTGCTGCGTTGTTGAGCCGGCGGCTATGGTATGGACGATACGTCCGCGATACATCACCGCGACCCGGTCGGCGACCTCAAGTATCTCAATGAGGTTGTGACCGATATAGATCACCCCGACGCCCTCAGAGGCGAGCCGCCGCGCGAGCTGAATCACATGCTCGCGCTCCATCACCGCCAGCGCGGCCGTGGGCTCGTCCAGGATCACCACCTTCGCCTGCCAATAGAGCGCGCGGGCAATCGCCACCGCCTGCCGTTGTCCGCCGGACAGGCGGGAAACGGTCCGTGCCCGGACCGGAATGCGGCTCTCGATCCGTCGCAGCAGAGATTCGGTCTCGACCCGGATCGTCCGGTTATCGATCATAGGCAGGATGCCGAGCCAGCGCCGCACAGGTTCCCGGCCCAGAAAAATGTTGGCGCCCACGGAAAGCTCATCGGCCAGTGCGAGGTCCTGGTACACCGTCTCGATGCCGAGCCGGCGAGCGTCGGCCGGAGTGTGCAGATCCAGCCGCTCTCCGTTCAGCCGGATGATTCCGGTGTCGGCCCGATACACGCCGGCGATATGCTTGATCAGGGTCGATTTGCCGGCACCATTATCGCCGACCACCGCCAGCACCTCGCCGGGGTTCAGCGACAGATCGACGCCGCGCAGCACGCTGATCGGGCCGAAGTTCTTATGCAGACCCTCGATGTCCAGCAGCGCCGGCACGGTCCTCCCCTTTATCTTTCATTGGGTTCACTAGAAGCGAGCCCCGTTCCCACGTCAATCGCGGTGCGTGACAGGGCAATTTGTTTACCACTCCGCTTGGCGGAGAGGCCGGTTTGCGACGCAAAAACGGGCGAGTTGCGGCCGCTACCGCGTGCGCCCGCTATGCAGGCGACCTCTCTCATCCGGTGGGCAAGGCCGCGCCAAGGCGCCGGCGCAGCCGGGTGATCCGCCCGACCGCCGCCAGCCGCCGGTCCAGGAAGCCCAGTGTCGCCGCATCGTCCTCGCTGGTGTCACGCAGCCAGTAAAGCAGCGTCGTCGAATACACCCCGACAAGGATCGCACGCTTGGTGTACCAGGAAAAATCCGCCGAACGGTCCCCCGCAGCATGCCAGATGGCGTCAACCGTGCGTGCGGTGCAACGGGCGGCAATCCCCGCCCGTCGCGGCAGCGCCAGTGCCGCCAGCGCGCGCCGGATCGCCTCCTTGTAAGGGCGGTTCTGCACCAGCCGCAGCACCAGCACGGCCCGGACCCGCGCCGGGGTGCGCATATCGCCCAGGGCAAGCTGAGCCGCGCCCGCTTCCATCCGTCGGTCAGCCAGATCGCAGAACGCCTCGATCATGTCAGACGGACCGCCGGGAAACAGTATCTCGGCATCCCGCTCATCTCCGCCCGCCGCTGCCAGGCCTGTGCGCAGGGCCCGCCAGGTCCAGCCATCGAACGGCACGTTAGGCAGCATCGCCACGATTGCCGCGTCGCGTGCATCGCTGCGCTCAGGCGGCCGGGTCATTCTTTTGCCGGCTCCGCGCCGCCGCCCGTGCTCATGAGGCGAGCGAGTTCCTCGTTGAACCCGAACAGCCGAAAATCCGTCATGCGCATCGGATACAAGATCCCATCCAGATGGTCGTATTCATGCTGAACGACTCCGGCATGGAAGCCCGCCACCGTGCGTTCGATCTGCCGGCCGTCGAGATCCACGCCGCGATAGCGGATGCGCGGCGCACGCGGGACAGCAGCGCGCAGCCCGGGGATCGACAGACACCCTTCCCAGCGGAGCACGCGATCGTCCGACAACAGCTCAATTTCTGGATTGACCAGCACGGAGTTGCCAATCGGCATGTCCTCGGGGTCGTCGCTTTTGCGCTCCCCAGGGACGCGGAACACGAACATTCGCAGCGGCACATGGACCTGCGGGGCCGCGAGCCCCACACCAGGGGCATCCTCCATCGTCTCCATCATATCGGCTGCCAGCCGACGGATCTCCGGTGCGCCGGGGTCTAGCACCGTGTCGCAGCGGCGCACCAGCACCGGGTGTCCCATGCGGGCGATCTTCAGAATGGCCATGACATCTCCGTGCGTGGGCGGCCGGACGTAGTTCGCCAGAGACGGAACAAGGCGCGACTCGCTGCCGCGCACAAGCCCCCGGCGGCCGGAATTACGTTTGGCGGACAGACCGGTGCATGGTATAGCGCCCGGCCTGCGTGGGGGGTCCCCGCGTCAGGAACCCAAACGCGTCTTTATCGCTGCTGACCGGCAGGAGCGAGCGAACGAAAGGAGCAGGCGGCCAAGTGCAAGTTCTGGTGCGTGACAACAATGTCGATCAGGCGCTCAAGGCGCTCAAGAAGAAGATGCAGAGGGAAGGAATCTTCCGGGAAATGAAGCTGCGGCGCCACTACGAGAAACCCTCTGAGCGGCGCGCCCGCGAAGCCGCGGAAGCAGTCCGCCGCGCGCGCAAGCTGGAACGCAAGCGGGTCGAGCGAGAGGGTTTTTGATCCGGCTTCCGGCGCCCTCCGCGTGGCTGAATAGCCTTTCGAGAAACCTGTTCCGCCGGTCTAAAAGCCTCGGCGGCGGCGCAATTACGCCGTCCGCCTAGGCGTCGCTCATCGCTGTTCCACCGACCGCCGATCGCCGCTTCGGCCCTGTTTCCGACACCAGCAGCCCGACCAGCAACGTGCCCAGCGCGCCCGCGGCTGCCAGTGACAGAAAGGCCGGAATGTGCCCAGCCGTATCAGTAATCCATCCTCCCATTGCCGTGCTGAGTGTCGCCCCACCCGCCACGCACAGCCCAAAAACCCCCATGCATAAATTGAAATGGCCCCGATCCCGCGTCAGGTCGGCGGCAATCAGCGGCAGCATCACGCCGAACACTGCCGCGCTGATCCCGCTGATCGACTGACCTGCCACCAGCAGCAACGGGCCAGGCAGGAACGCCAGCAGCAGGCCGCGCACCGGCAAAGCGCCCCAGCCCATCAAAAGGATCGGCCGGCGTCCCCACGTATTCGCGCGGCGTCCGACCCATGGCGAGGCGACCGCGACGACCGCCTGCGGTACCACGATGCAGGCGGCGATGATCAGATTGGCGCCATCGCCCGCTGTCTTGGTCACCTGCGCGGCGGCCAGGGGCAGCATTGCCGCGTTGGAGAGATGGAACAGAAATGCACAGATGCCGAATGTCACCAGTCGGCGGTCGAAGAACAGCCGGCGCAATCCGATCCAGTCCGGCCCGCTCCTAATCGCCGGTGGGAAGGCTGCGGCGCCCGGCGCAATGCCCCAGAGGGCCAGCAGCGCCGGAACGCCGAGGGCGGCGGTCAGCCAAAACACCGATGAGCTGGACAGATAGGTCCCGATCCCACCCATTACCCCCGCCGCCAGCCCATTGCCGATCGACGCGAAGGAGGCGTTCCGGCCCAGCCGCTCCCCCAATGCCGCGTGACCCACCAGACGCAGGCTGATCGCCGCAATTGCCGGCGTGATTACACTACTCGCGAAGCCATGCAGGATTTCCGCCACCAGGACGGGGAGCTGATATGGCAGCACGGCCAGCATCAAAGCGGCGCCGATTACCGCCACGATCCCGATTGCCGCCGCGGCCCGCTTGTTGCGCACCGAATCAACGAAAGCGCCCGCCGGCACCTGGCTTACGACCGAGGTGATGGTGCCAAGGCTGAGTGCCAGTCCGATTTCCACCTCGGTCCATTTGTGCGTGGTCAAATAGACGGCGACGAACGGGCCGAAGCCGGTCTGAACGTCGGCAATGAAGAAATTGACCAGATCGAGTGCCCGCAGGCTTCGCCTCGACGGGAGCGAACCGTCACGTGGCATCGTGCTACGGTGAGGTGGAGTGCGTCGCGCCGGCTGGTGATTGCGCCACCGGCGCGGCTTGGTTGGGTGGTATGGCGGCCCCCGGAGTACCGGGCGGGGGCTCCCATGGCGCCACCACGACGGCTGCCGGCTTGCTTTCGCCCTTATAGCTGGGCGCCGCCTTTATCTGGGCCGGCATCAGGTCCAGCACGATCGGATATTTCGCGTCGCCCGGATTGAAGTGCAGCGTGTTCCAATGGACGGCGATTTTACGGCTGCCGACACCGAGAAATCCGCCAAAATCGATGACCGCTGCTTCCGGGACGCCATCCTTGTTCACCAGCACGTCCACCAAACGCCCCAGCGCCGTGCCCAGTGGTCCGACCACCTCCTGACCGAGCACGGCCACCACCTTGTCAGGCGAGATGCTGAAGACGGGTATCTCGCCCATGGTTCCCTTCGCCTGCTCGGAAGCGGGTGATGTGGCCGGGGCGGGGGGTTCCTTCGGTGTGGGCTCCGGCCCGGCCGCTATCAGCACGCCCGCCAGCAGCGCCAGAAGCATGCGACCCCTCCGATGCCTGGCTGGGCACGGTGGCGCGTGCTGGGCGAAAAGGCCGCTCGCGATGGTAGTCATACCTTTTCTGCCCTGGCGATCGCGATTCGCCCGGAAGGCCAGGATGCGAGCAGGATGCCAGCCGCGATGAACGCAATCCCGATTGCGTGGTACATCCGGAACTCCTCACCCAGGAACAGCACGGCCAGGATGCTGCCGAATAGCGGCATCAGATGCATGGACTGGCCCGCCAAGCCGGCGCCCGCCAGTTCGATCCCGCGATTGAACAGCAGATAGGCCACGAAGGAGGGGAACACGGCCACATACGCCAGGCCCAGCCACGTGCCGGGACCACCGGTGATGCGTCCGCCCGAGGCAACCTCCCACACATAGAACGGCAATATCATGAGACACCCGATTCCCATGGTAGCGGTCAGAAAGGCCAGCGGGTGGACCGCCGGGCGGCGGCGAAAGAGCACGCAATAGACTCCGTACACGGCCATGGCGATGAGAATGATCATATCGCCCCGGTTCAGCGTGAGACGCAGCAATGTCGTCGCCGAACCACGTCCGGCGATGACGGCGACGCCGGTCAACGAGACCAGGATGCCGACGGTCTGGCGCAGGCTCGGCCGGTCGCCGAACAGGACGAAGGCCCAGATCAGGATGATCAGCGGCATCGCCGACTGCAGCAGCAGCACGTTGAGCGCCGTCGTCTTGGTCAAAGAAATATAGGACAGTGTGTTGTAGGTCGCGATGCCGGTTGCCGAGAGCAGCACCATCAGCGGCCAGTGGCGCAACAGCACGGGCAATTCGCGTCGCAGCAGCGGCCACGCAAATGGCAACGCAATCAGGAATGCACCGGTCCAGCGCCAAAACGCCAGCGTCACCGGCGGCACCATGCCGGACAAGCCCCGGCCGAGCACGATATTGCCGGCCCACAGGAGATTGGCCAGCGCCAGGACCGGCCAGGCGGCATCCCACAGCCGCCCGGAGCGTAACCGGATCATTTCAGGTGTCGGCCGAAGAATGCGGCGACTGCGGCGTAGGCGCGCTGGCGGTCGTTCCGCCGAACAAAGCCGTGCCCGGCATAATCGAACACGAGATATTCAACCGGCTTTTGCCGTTCGCGCAGCGCGGTCACGAACTGCTCGCTTTCGCCGATTGGCACGCGCGGGTCGCGTGTTCCGTGCAGTACCAGTAGCGGCGCAGTGACCCGATCAACCTGATGGATCGGAGAGATACGGTCGAACAGCTCGGAATCGCGTTCGGGGTCCCCGTATTCAGCGCCGCGGTGGCTACGCCGCCAGGGGCCGGTGCCCGCCAGCAGTGTGTTGAAGTCAGCGATGCCATAGTAATCGACGGCGGCCTTCCACAGCTCCGGATATTCGGTGACCGCCGACAGGTACCATGAACCCACCGTACGACTGGCCCATGATCCCGATTTCGGGCGGGGTCTATCGCCGGATGCGCGCGCAGCCATCGGGCGCCGGCGGCGAGGTCGGCAACGCTGTCCAGCCGCTTGCCGAGGTCGTCGCTTTGGCACCAGGCCCGCCCGTAGCCCGAGCTGCCGCGGACGTTGGGCATGAGGACGGCGAACCCCTGAGCGACCAGCATCTGCATGTCCGGGCGGAAGTTCGGACGGGCCTGCCCGACTGGGCCGCCATGCACCCAGATCACCGATGGATAACCCCCGACCGGCGCCGGGCCGCGCGGTAATGCGAGCCAGCCGGGGATCTGCTTGCCGTCGAAGCTGTCCCACCCCACCAGCTCGAATGCCGCCAAGGAGTTGCTTGGGATGCCCGCCTCAGCGGGATCAGGGCAAAACAGCGGGCGGGCGGCTTTCCCCCGTTCCCATAACCAGATCCCGGATGGTCGGTTGGGCGCCGACAACGTGAACGCCAGCCGTAACCCATCCGGCGAGAAGGTCGGGTCTGAGATGACCCCAAGCGGCAGGTCGAGTGTCGGCCGTTCTCCATTCATCGGGCCGACGCGCAGCACGGACCAGCCGCGATCATTCTCCACCGTCGCCAGCAGGGTCATGTCGGGCGAGATTGCCCAGCCTTCCACGTCCCGCCCTGGCGCTTCGAACACCACGGACGGTTGGCCGCTATCCGGATCAACCCGGCATAGCCGCAGATGATTGCTGGCCTGGTCGGTCAGGGCCAGAAGGGTGCGCCCGTCGCCTGACCAGCGGACCATCTGCCAATTGCACGGCGGCACCTGGATCGTTTGGGCCTGGCGCGTCTCCGGATCGATAACGAACAGTGACATGTCCGCGTAGCCACGATCCGCCAGTGCCGCCAACCGGGCGCCATCGGCACGCCAACCCGCCACGGTAACGATGTGTGTGCCCTGGTACACGCACTGCCGTTCCCCGCTGCCGACGTCCTGGACGAAAATGTCGAAATCCGCCTCGCTGCGGCTGTTGGCGGCGAATGCGATCCGCGCGCCGTCGGGTGACCAGGCGCCAAAATCATGAATGACCGACGGAGCATCGGTCAGTGCCATCGAGTTCTGGTTGCCCCGGTTCCGGGTCGATGAGCATCAACTGCTGTCGTTCGTCGCCGCCACGGTCAAAGCCATAGACCAGGCGATCATCGGTCGGCCGGCGGCGAAGAAAGGCGATTTTCTCGTCTGCAAACGTTAGCTGGCGCGCCGCGCCGGTCTCGATATCCATGACCCAAAGCTGCGCCAGACCGTTGTCGCGCAAGTGGAACAGGCGTCTGCCATCGCGCGAGAAGGCCGGCGCGGATGCCGCGCCGACACAGGCGAAATCATGTGGGGCCGGCATGCGTTTCCTCCTGCGGGAGAGGTCGCTAGTACCTCGCTCGGATGGTTCTGGCCAGTTGCCCATGTCGCTTTTCGCCGGCCAGGCGAGCTGCTCGCCGTCCCAAGCGGGCAAAGCGTGCGCTGAACGCGGCGTTGCAAGCCTATGTGGAGGAACGACCGGCTGGCGTCGTCGTCGCTCCAAGCGCGGCTCCCGTCCCCGGCGCCCCGCCGGAACGCCGGAGGCGCTATCGATGCATCTTCGGACAGCGCCGCTCGCCTCTTTTCGTGCCGATCACGAACCTCTAATCTGCCTTATGGGTGCACCTCGGCAATATGTCGCGCAAGCATCCATCTCGAATGAGCCAGCAACGGACGCGCCATGATGACCGTATCGAGACGGACTGTCGTAAGACGGATGATAACGGCTCTCACGTTGCTCGCCGGCGCACGCGCGGTGCAAGCGGCTGATGGCGGCGCCACCCGGTTCTGGAACCTGACGGGCGAGACCATCACGCATCTGTACTTGGCACCGACCGGCACGACGGCGTGGGGTACCGATCAATGCAAAAACGATCCTGACGGCAGCGTGGACTTCGACGAGCGATTGCGCGTCACCGGCATCGAGTCCGGACGCTACGACGTCAAGTTCACCGACAAAGCCGGGCGAAGCTGCGTCGTGAAAGGTGTCGAGATCAAAGCAGGCAAGGTATTTTCCATCGACAAGGAAATGTCGGGCCGCTGCGACCAAGAATGAGCGGGCGCTCTCCTTTGACCCGCCTGACCATGTTGCGGCCTCGGCTGGCAGCCGCCCCGGCGGCGGTCAGGTCGGCGATCGCATCCGCGACCGGTATCGCCGTTGGCGCCGGTTGACTGACCGCCCTCCATTGACAGGGCATGGCGTGGTACTGGGATAATCGCGCAAGCTTGGGGAGGAAAACCCTTGCACATTGCACGACGCATATTGCTCGGCGCCGCGCCTCGCGGCCGCGGCGTCGCCGTCGCGCGGTGCACCGATGCCGCCAATTCGCGTCGGTGTGCTGCGCTTCGGTACCGTGTCGTGGGAAGTCGACGTCATCCGCCACCACGCGCTGGACCGGCGGCAAATCTTGCGCTCGAGCCCACGGAGCTTGCCACCGCCCAGGCCGCCCAGGTCGCCCTGCAATCCGGCGAGGTCGACATGATCGTGATCGACTGGCTGTGGGTGGTGCGCCAGCGCGGAGCCGGAGCAGACTGGACCTTCGTCCCATTCTCCAACGCGGTGGGAGCGTTGATTGCGCCGGCCAATTCGCCGGTACGCACCGTGCCGGATCTGGTCGGACGTAGGCTCGGCATCGCCGGCAGCCCGCTCGATAAGAGCTGGCTCATTCTGCGGGCCTACGCATCGCAGCGCGATGGAATTGATATCAATTCAAAAACGGACAAGAGCTTCGGGCCGCCGCCCTTGCTTGCAGAAGAGATGAAGGCCGGACGGCTCGATGCGCTGTTGACCTACTGGCCCTACGCGGCAAAGGCCGAGGCCGCCGGCGCGCGCCGTATCCTGGACGTGGAGGACGCGGTCAGCGCGCTGGGGATCGCCGCCGGCGTGCCGTATATCGGTTACACGTTCGCGCAGCATTGGGGCGAGCAGAACCCTGCGCTGATCGGCAGATTTATCGCGGCCTCGCGCCAGGCGCGCGGCATTCTGGCGACCTCGGATGCAGAGTGGCAACGCTTGAAGCCGCTCACCGGCGCGGCGAATGATAGCGAACTGGAACGACTGCGCGACTGGTACCGTCGCGGTATCCCCCTGCACTGGGGCGACGCGGAACGCCGAGCCGCCATTCAGCTCTTCGAGCTTTTGGCAAAAATCGGCGGTGCCGATCTCATCGGACCGACCAGTGCCGTGCCCCCTGGAACGTTCTGGCCGGTCACTTGGTAGGCACGCGCCCGACACGCCGCATCGCATGGGAAACACCGACGCGAATGGCCTCCGCGCTGGTGTTTCTTCTCGCCTGGCAGATCGCCGCCCGCCTCGCCGATAGCCGGCTGCTGCCGACGGTCACTTCGGTACTGGGAGCCATGCTGCAGCAGACCATCTCCGGGGCGCTGCCGTGGAACCTCGCGATCACCCTTGGTCGCGTCGCCGCCGCCTTCACGCTTTCGATGCTGCTGGGCTGCGCGCTCGGGATCGCCATGGGGCGCTGGCGGCGGCTCGATCTGTTGCTGGACAGCGCGGTGACGGTTCTGCTCAACCTGCCGGCGCTCGTCGTGATCGTGTTGCTCTACGTCTGGTTCGGCCTGAACGAAATCGCCGCCATCGCCGCGGTCGCGTTGAACAAGCTACCGGCCACCGTGGTCACTCTGCGCGAGGGTGCCCGCGCGCTGGATCCGGCGCTCGCGGAAATGGCGGAGAGCTTCCACATGTCACGCTATCGCAGGCTGCGGCATGTCATCCTGCCGCAGCTTACGCCGTACCTCTTCGCCGCGTCCCGTTCCGGCCTCGCGCTGATCTGGAAAATCGTGCTGGTGGTCGAGTTGCTCGGCCGTAGCAATGGCGTCGGCTTCGAGATTCAGATTTTTTTCCAGTTGTTCGACGTGAAGCTGATCCTGGCCTACACGTTCGCCTTCATCCTGGTCGTGCAGATGATCGAATGGGCTGTTCTGCAGCCGATGGAGCGTCGGGCAACGCGATGGCGCGGCTGATCCTTCGGCTGCACATCGAGAGCAAATCCTTCAGCACGGGCCACGCCGAACGGCCGGTGCTGGGCCAGATCGATATCGCGCTCGGCGGGCGCGAAATCGTCGCCTTGGTCGGGCCGTCCGGCTGCGGCAAAACGACCCTCCTGCGGATCGTCGGCGGCCTGGACACCGATTTTCGCGGAACCATCGATTGGTGTGGCGCCGTGAAACCGCGCATCGGCACCGTGTTCCAGGAGCCGCGGCTGCTGCCGTGGCGCACTGTGCGGCAGAACCTGCTGTTGGCACAGCAGACCGAAAATCCGGAACTTGCCGACGCCCTGCTGCATACGCTGGATCTCACCCAATTCAGCAACGCGTTCCCGGCAACCCTGTCGCTCGGCATGGCGCGGCGGGTGGCGATCGCGCGCGCGTTCGCGATCGAACCCGAGCTCGTTCTGTTAGACGAACCGTTCGTCTCGCTCGACCCGGCGATGGCCGCGCGGAGCCGAGAGCTGGTGTTGAACACATGGCGGGCACGTCCGACCGCGGCGCTGCTGGTGACCCACGATCGCGCCGAGGCCACCGCTCTTGCCGACCGCATTCTGCAACTGGGGGAACGGCCCACGCGGGTGCTGCAGGAAATCGCGGTTTCGCAGGCACGCCGTCGTCCGGTCGGGCCAACCTGATGCCAAGACCCGTTCTCCCTTACCCCTTGCCCGAGAGGGGCGGGTGAGGAGGATTGAATTTCACCGCTCGCTTGGCACGAACGCACCAGGCGGGATCATCCGCGGTTCCACATAAGCCAGATGCAGCGCATCAAGCATTGCCCACAGGATATCGCACTTGGTGCGCAGCACCGCCAGCACCGCCTGCTGCTGTTCGGACGTGCATGCGTGCTGCTTGACGTGCGCCAGTGCGAATTCGGCATCCATCGGCGCCTGATCCAGGCGCGGCGTGAAATAGTCCAGCGTGTCCGCGGTGATGAAATCGTAGTTCGCCAGCATCCCGCCAACACGTTCAGCAATGATCGTCGGAGAAAACAGTTCCGTCAGGCACGACGCGATGCCTTCCAGGATCGACCGGTCACGCACCAGGTCCACATACGCATCGACGGCGAATCGCGTGATTGGCAGCAAACCCGCGGTGGAAACAACATAGTCCCGGTCGAGCCCCAGCCCGTCAGTCAGCCGAAGCCACCGGGCGATGCCGCCGGTATTTGGTTCGTCGCCGTCATGGTCATGCAGCCGCCGCCGCCAGGCGCGGCGCAGTTCCGGCGTCGGCAGCCGCGCGATCAGTGTCGCATCCTTAGCCGGGATGCGGCACTGATAGTAGTAGCGGTTGAGCGCCCAGGCCTGGAGCTGCCCACGATTCAGCTTTCCCTGATACATCAGTTTGTGGAACGGATGCTGCGAGTGATACCGCTCGGCGCCGATCTGGCGCAACGCCGCTTCGAGTTCATCCGGTGACAGCACGTGGGCACTCATAACTGGATCTCCATTCCGTCGTACGCGACTTCCCAGCCTGCCGCCTCGACCGCCTCCCGTTCAGGCGAATCATCCAGCAGGATCGGGTTGGAGTTGTTGATGTGCAGCAGGATCTTGCGCCGAATATCGAGTGTACTGAAGGCGGCGAGCGTGCCGTTTGGCCCGCTGACGCTCATGTGGCCCATGCGCAGGCCGGTCTTTCCGCCAAGGCCCGCGCGCAGCATCTCGTCATCCGTCCAAAGCGTGCCGTCGAACACCACAACATCCGCGCCCGCCAACCGCCGCGCCAGCGCATCGGTCATTCCGGCGCAACCGGGAATGAAATAAAATATATGGTTGCCGTCGCTGATCGCAGCGCCGACGGTTTCTTCGCCCTCGACAATGGAGGGTGCAATGGCGGCATCCTCCAGGTAGAGCGGTACTTTCCCGGGGACCGGGAACAACTCCACAGCAAGACCGCTCGGCGAGCCGTCCGGCAGCGTCAACACTGTTGGCGTGCCGACTGCAATGCGTTGCCGTGCGACCACGCCGCGCGCCAGCACCTCAAAGATTGGGTTGGCGTCGAGGACCTGGTGAATTCGATCGGTGCCGTAGATCGTGAAATTGTGCCGCTCACGCAGCGTCAACAGCCCCGCTATTGCGTCCACATCGCCACCGGTCAGAACGACGCCGGCAATTGGCGAGGAACGCACGCCCTCGCGCGGGTGCAGGCAGGGCGCGGCTTCGATCTGCTGGCGCAAGTCCGGCGATGCGTTGAGCAGGAACCATCGATCGCCGTCGGCGCTGATGGCAACGGATGCCTGCGTACGGGGCCTCGCACGTGGGTCGCCGGTACGCGCGCGCCGGCAGCCGACAGCGTTCGAATTCCATTGTGGGAAGCCGCCACCGGCGGCGGCGCCGAGCACGCGCGCTTGCATGGGTCTGATCCCGCGGTTCGCTGCGTTACGGCGATGCGCGCGGAAAGGTCATTCCAGGGGTTCTCCACGCCACGCGACGGTCCTCCATATATTTCGTATTACGTTGCTCGAAAACCTATCGGCCGCCCTATGCGCGGTCAATGCATCTGCTTCGGCGGACCGGGACAACGGACACATGATGCGGTGCGGGCAACGGGCGCACCATGTGAGTCTGGCGCTTCGTCCACCGATCGGGCATGGTAGTTCACCGCACCAGACAGCGGGGCTTCAATGGCATCCATCGTCCAGCGGATTGGGTTGGTGCTAGCACTGTGCGGCCTGCCCTTTGTGCAAACAGGCCGCGCGGCGGACAGCAACGACTACCCCACCGCCGCCCGGGCCGAATACGTGTTCGCTTGCATGGCGACCAATGGCGAAAACCGGGAGGCTCTGCAACACTGCTCCTGCGCCATCGATGTGATCGCGTCCGTGTTGCCCTACAACGACTACGAGAAGGCGGAAACCGTCCTGCGGATGCGCCGCTCCGCCGGCGGTTATCTCGGTGAGGAATTCCGCAGCGCAGTCACGAACACCATCGTGCGCAGTCTCGATGAGGCGCAGGCCGAGGCCGAAGTCCGCTGTTTCTGAAGGCTTGCGCTACACTCGCTCAGGCGCGTGCTGCCGGCCATTCCTGCTTGAACGACTTGCCCTCGCTATCCTCCATTTCGGCCCGGAAGCTGCCTGCGCCGTTCGGCCGGTAGTCGAAGCGGAATGCCGGGTTCTCCGAGATTGAAATGCCGCTTTCGATGGTCAGCAGCAGGTCGTCGCCCTGCCAGATGCGCACCTTGCTCACGAAATGCGCCGGTACATAGAGCCGGGTGACCTGGTCCATCTGCATCCCGGTATAATTCGGGTGGCGGATCAGCAATTGCGCCTCGCGCAGTCCGGGTGCGGCACCCTCGGCTGGGGGGAACTGTCGGAATCGCATCGTGCCGAGCGGGATCGCATCCGTGTCCAGCTTCGCCGCCGGTGCCGAGCAGCCTCCGGCGGCCTTGACGAAACGCGCGGTCGCGTAGAGCTGACCGTCACTCAACTCGGCAACCGCATGCACGTTGGTGTAGTCGTCGATGCGCACCCGCGTGGACAGGGAACGCATCCCGCTGGCAAGGCCGGGCGAAAAGACCGCCGCGAGCGGCGATGGATTGCCGTCGATCACCAGTGTGATGCTGCGAACGTGCCGCTGGTCGTCGGCCGGCAGCAGGCTGCGCAGGCCGACCGGCACCACCGCCGCGTCCTCCGCGCGATAGGGCGCATCGATCGCCATGATCCCGCTGCCATCCCGCAGCGGCCGCTCGGCGAAGATTTGCGTGGCCAGCGACGGCCAGGGATCCTCGGGGACCGGCGCCTGCGCCGCCGCGCGCCGACCGACCGCACTGACTGCCAGCGCCGCCAGCAAGATCCGACGCTGTAGTCTGACTTGTGTCGGTTGCATTTTCATGGTCGCTCCCACCCTGCGACGCACCCAGTGGGCCGCAGCTCCGCCGCCGGCTCGCCACCTGCCCCTATCATATCACCACACGTGCGCTTGGAAAAGATCGGGGAGTGGACGGCGCCCACTCGATCAGCTATATCTTTTAGGTCGGGGTGACGACTGGCCCGGCGCGCTCTTGCGCAATGACAAGCACGAGGAGACACGAGATGGCTTGGACCCGCCCGAGGCTGCGCGAAATCTGCATCGGCATGGAAATCAACGGCTACTTCGCCGGGACGCTGTAGCGGTACACGACTTCGTCCTAAACAATTGATTGACCGGTCGGCGACGATCGGTCAATCGGCGCCTGATATTGACCCCAGATCTGCCCGGGTTGTGCGCGGCGGTACGGTAACGCCGAGCGATCGGTGCTGATGCGCCATGGCGCCACTGTCTGGGGACGCGGTTGATGCAAAACACCAACGCACAGAAGCTGCCGGAACGCCCGCGGCTCGCCCCCGGTGTGCGCCTGCATTTCGACGCAACGCGCGATGCCTGGGTTCTGCTAGGTCCCGAACGAGTGATCGAAACCGAGGGACCTGCCAACGAGATTCTGCGCCGCTGCGACGGTACTCGTTCCATTGCGCAGATCGTCGATGAACTCGCCGCGCTGTACGTCGCTGATCGCGCCGTGATCGCCGGCGACGTCACTGACATGTTGGCCGACCTGGTAACGAAACGGATGCTGGCCGCGTGATGGCACCGCAAGTCCGAGCGGCTCTTCCCGCGCCGCTCGGTCTGCTGGCCGAACTCACGCATCGCTGTCCCCTTGCGTGTCCGTATTGTTCGAACCCACTGGCGCTGGAGGATCGCGCGGGCGAGCTGGACACGGCGACCTGGGCCCGGGTGTTTCACGAGGCCGCCGCGATGGGCGTGCTGCAAGTCCACCTGTCCGGCGGCGAGCCCGCGTCGCGCCGCGATCTCGTCGACATTGTTGCCGCCGCGCACGCGGCGGGGCTTTACACCAACCTGATCACCTCGGCGGTCGGTCTCGATCTTGCGCGCCTCGCGAAGCTGCAGGCGCTTGGGCTGGACCATGTACAAGTGTCGCTGCAGGACGTTGCTGCGGCAAGCGCGGATCGCATCGCCGGTTATGCTGGTGCGCACGCGCGGAAACTGGCGTTCGCACGATCGGTGGTCGAATGCGGGCTCGCGCTAACCGTCAATGCCGTCATCCACCGTGCCAATATCGCCCACGTCACGGCGTTCGTGGAACTGGCCGCTTCACTTCACGCCGGGCGGGTGGAGATCGCGCACACCCAGTACTACGGATGGGCCTTGCGCAACCGCCAGGCACTGATGCCGACGCGCGCGCAGGTCCACCAGGCCATGCAGGATGTCGAGCTGATCCGCCCGCGCTATGCCGATCGCCTGGTGATCGACCTTGTCGTGCCGGACTATTACGCGCGACGGCCGAAGGCGTGCATGGGCGGCTGGGCGCGCCGTTCCTTGAACGTGGTGCCGTCCGGGCGGGTGCTGCCGTGCCACGCTGCCGAAACGATTCCAGGCCTGAAATTCTGGTCCGTACGCGAGCATTCCTTGCAGGCAATCTGGCGAGAATCGCCGGCATTCGAAGCCTTCCGTGGCACCGACTGGATGGCGGAACCATGCCGATCCTGCGCCCTACGCGAGGTCGATTTCGGGGGCTGCCGCTGTCAGGCGCTGGCCATCCTTGGCGACGCCAGCGCGACCGATCCCGCCTGTGAACTGTCGGTGCATCATCATCGCATGCTGGCGCTGGCGGAACAGGACTCCGTCGACGGCGATATCCACTACCTGTATCGCGGGCGACCGGTGCGTGCCGAGGCTACTGCCATTCAAACTCGCTGAACGCCACGGTCGCGTTGCGCGGATTATAGTCGTCAAACAACTGCCACCGCTTACGCTCCGACTGACCAATCTCCGGCACCGCACGTGCTAGCGGCACCCCGGCCGCGACCAGCCGGCGCGCATCGTCGGCAAGTACAGTGAAGTACCGGCGTTCGTCGTCGAGCGCCTGCGGCCAGGGCGCGACCAGTCGGCCATGTCCAGGAACCACGACCTTGGCGGGCAAGCCTGCCAGATGTGGCAGCAGCGACAGCCACCCGGTCAGGCTGCCGTCCACCACAGGCAAATGCTGCAGAAACACGAGATCGCCGGAGTACAGCACACCGGTGGTCTCATCGAGCACGGTCAGGTCGCAGGCGGTGTGGGCGGGCGGCCACGCGGTCAGAAGCAGCCGCCGCCCGCCCAGGTCGAGCGTGGTCTCGTCGTTCACCAGCAGGGTCGGCGGGATGATTTTGACCTCGGCGATGGCCGCGGCGCCAAGCTGGTCGCGGTACGAGCGCAAATAGTAAGCTCCGCGCTTCGCCATCTCGGTCGGCAGGTCATGGTGTCCGACAAATGTCACGTTTGGAATCACGCCCGACGCGAAAGCCGCGTTGCCAAACACATGGTCCGGGTGCTCGTGCGTGTTGATCACATAGCGGATCGGTTTGTCGGTGATGTCGCGAACGGCCAGCAACAGACGCCGCCCGACGCTGACGCTGCCGCCAGTGTCAACCACGGCGACTGCGTCGCGTCCGATGATGATGCCAAGGTTCGCGATGTCGCCTTGGTTCTCGGGCGTGGTCATGGCAACCTGCCCGAAATGCACGTAGTCACCCTCGGCCACGCGCTGGATGGGAAGCGGCGTGCTATCCGGCGGTGCCGCGAGGCTGGCGCCGGCACCCGGGATCGCCCCCAGGATCGCAACGAGACCGGCGAGGACGCAGACGTTTGACATGGCGGCACTCCGTTGTTCCGATCGCGCGACGGGGCGTGGCACCCGGGGCCGTTATAATCACCGATTCTCGTGCGCCTCGCGGCAGACCGACGCCGATCACGATCGGGTGACTTGCGGAGCGTCCGAACGTAACATAGCGTCGCCGCTCGATGGCGCCATCATCGCCCACAGGTGGGAGCGTGGGCGTTCGCGGGGTGAATCGGTCTGGGTCTGTGTTTGTACAGACGAGCACAGACCGCGTCGCGGCGTTTTGTAACGGGAACGGCTTATCCGCCGGATCGGCGAAAACAAAAAACGGAGGAGACCATGCGAAGTGCTTCGACTGGACTTCTGCTTATGGCTGGCACGGTGTTGGCTTCGTGCCTGACGATTGCAGCGGCGATTGCACAGCCCGCCGCAGGCGACGACCTTGTCAAAATGCAGACGAATGCCGCGAACGTCGTGATGCCAACGATCACCTACGATGCGCAGCGTTATTCCAAGCTCAATCAGATCACGGCCGACAATGTCGGCAAGCTGCAGGTGGCGTGGACGTTCTCCACTGGTGTGCTGCGCGGCCATGAGGGCGAGCCGCTGGTCATCGACAACGTCATGTACCTGGCCGCGCCGTTCCCCAATACCGTGTTTGCGCTCGACCTGAACCAGGACGGCAGAATTCTGTGGAAATACGAGCCGAAACAGGACTCGAACGTTATCCCGGTAATGTGCTGCGACACTGTCAATCGTGGCGTCGCCTACGGTGATGGCAAGATTTTCCTGCACCAGGCGGATACCACGCTGGTCGCGCTGGATGCGAAGACCGGCAAAGTGGTCTGGTCGGTGAAGACCGGCGATCCCGGCAAGGGCGAGACCGGCACCGGCGCGCCGATGGTCGTCAAGGACAAGGTGTATGTCGGCGTCTCCGGCGGCGAGTTCGGCGTGCGCGGCTGGTTGGCGGCATACTCGATCGCCGATGGCAAGCAGGTTTGGCGGGCCTATTCCGAAGGCCCGGACAGCGATCTGCTGGTCGATCCGCAAAAGACGACGGCGCTCGGCAAGCCGATCGGCGCCGATTCCAGCCTGAAAACCTGGGAAGGCGATCAGTGGAAGATCGGCGGCGGCGACACCTGGGGATGGCTGTCGTACGATCCGGAGCTGAACCTGATTTATTACGGGTCCGGCAATCCCTCTACCTGGAATCCGGTGCAACGGCCGGGCGACAACAAGTGGTCGATGACGATCTTCGCGCGAGACCCCGATACCGGCATGGCGAAGTGGGTCTACCAAATGACGCCGCATGACCAATGGGATTACGACGGCGTCAATGAAATGATCCTGGCCGATCAGCAGATCAACGGCGCGACTGTACCGACACTGGTCCACTTCGACCGCAATGGACTCGGCTACACGCTTAACCGCGAAACCGGTGAACTGCTCGTCGCCGCCAAGTACGATCCCGCGGTGAACTGGACTACCGGCGTCGATATGGACAAGAGCAGCGCGAACTACGGCCGGCCGGCCGTCGTGGCGAAATACGCTCCCGGCAGTGCCGGCTCAGACGTGAACTATCAAGGCATCTGCCCGGCCGCGTTGGGGAGCAAGGACGAGCAGCCGGCAGCTTATTCGCCCGATACCGGATTGTTCTACGTGCCCACGAATCATGTCTGCATGGACTACGAGCCGTTCCGCGTCTCCTACACCGCGGGGCAACCCTATGTCGGCGCCACGCTGACAATGTTTCCGGCACCGGGCGGCACCGATATGGGTAACTTCATTGCCTGGGACGCCCGCACGGGCAAGATCGTGTGGTCGGATCCGGAGCAATTCTCGGTATGGTCCGGCGCGCTCGCGACCGCCGGCGGGGTGGTGTTCTACGGCACGCTGGAGGGCTATCTGAAAGCGGTCGACGCAAAGACCGGGAAGGAACTCTACAAGTTCAAGACCCCATCCGGCATCATCGGCAACGTGATGACCTATGAGCACGCAGGCAAGCAGTATGTCGCGGTGCTATCCGGCGTCGGCGGCTGGGCCGGCATCGGTCTGGCGGCAGGACTGACGGAGCCGCACGCCGGGCTGGGCGCGGTCGGCGGTTATGCCGGCCTGAACAACTACACCGCGCTGGGTGGTTCCTTGACCGTGTTCGAACTGCCACCGAGCTGACCTGATACGGCGGCAAGGTGGTTGAATTCGCGGCCGGCATCCGGGCGACGCACCCGGGCCGGCCGCAATTATCTCGATCGTAAGCAGGAACGTATATTGTGCGAAGAACCGTTTGTGCCGCCGCTTGCATTGCCGCTGGGCTGACCCTGTCCGCCGGCGCCTACGCGATCACGGACGGTTCCGGCGATCCGACCGCCGTCACCTCCGACGACGGCAAGTGGGCCGACAAGGCCGGCAATCCGACGTTCAAGATCGCATCGGATGGCACGGTGGACTGGTACACCTATTCCGGTTTTACCCGTTACAACTCTGAATGCCTGCGCTGCCACGGCCCTGACGGCGTAGGATCGACCTATGCTCCGGCGCTGATCGATTCGATGAAGCACCTGAGCTATACTGACTTCTACGCCGTCGTGGCGGGTGGCAAAAAGGACGTGTCGGCGTCGCAGGAGCTGGTGATGCCGGCCAACGGCACAAACAGGAATGTCATGTGCTACATCGACGCGATCTACATATATCTGCGCGCGCGCGGCGACGACGCGCTCGGGCGAGGCCGTCCAGAAAAGCACGCGCCGAAGCCGGCGTCATTTACCAAGGCAGAGGACGAATGCATGGGATGATGCGACTCCGCGGCGCTCTGGCGGGACGACAAACGAGGCCACGCACGTTGTCGCTGGCATGGGTTATCGCCGTCCTGGCGCTGGCGACCGCGCCGGCGTCCGCCCAGGCGCCGGGCCTTGGCGCTTCGGCGGAACTGGTCGATCCGCACACGTTCCGTGTCTGCGCCGACCCGCACGATCTTCCGTTCTCCAACCAGGCCGGCGAAGGCTTCGAAAACAAGCTGGCTGAACTGTTCGCCAGCAAGCTCGGCGAGCCCACCAGCTACACCTACTACCCGCAGGTGATCGGCTTCGTGCGCAACACGTTGAACGCCTTTCGCTGCGACGTGGTCATGGGCGATGTCAGCGGCGACGACCTGATGCAGACCACCAACCCTTATTATCGCACCACCTACGCACTGGTGTTCAAGCCAGGCAACGGACTGGATGGCATCGAGACGCTGGAGGACCCGCGGCTCAAGGGCAAGCACATCGGCGTCATCGCGGGAACGCCGCCGTCGAACGTGCTGGTGCAGCAGGGGCTGATGGCGTTGGCCAGGCCCTATGCGCTGACCGTCGACACGCGGATCGAGGTGCCATCCCAGATCATGGTGAACGACATCGCGTCCGGACAGATCGATGCCGGCGTGTTGTGGGGTCCAATCGCCGGCTACTATGCCCAGCATGCGACCCCGCGCTTAGTCGTCGTGCCCCTGTTGAAGGAGCACTCGCCGATGATTTTCCGCATCGCAATGGGTGTGCGGCACAGCGACCAGGACTGGAAGCGCAAGCTCAACCGGCTCATCGCTGAAAACCAGCCGGAGATAGACCGAATTTTGCACCAGTACGGCGTGCCGTTACTAGACGAGCAGGGCAAACTCCTGCCGCCATGACCTTCCACCGGCTCGCCGCCGTGCTGTGCGCGGCTCTGCTGGTATGTGCCGCTGGCCCGGCAACCCCCGCGCCCGAGCCGTCCAGCTATCGCATGGACAACTATCGCGCGCCGACGCCGCTGACGTTGCGTGGCGCCATCGTGCTGTCCACCGAGCAGGCGCATGCCGCCTGGCAAAACCACGACGCCGTGTTCATCGATGTGCTGCCGCAGCCCCCGCGTCCGGTCGGGCTGCCGGCGTCGACAATCTGGCGCCCGAAGCAACGCGACGACATACCAGGTAGCCTGTGGCTGCCTGATACCGGCTACGGTGCGCTCGCGCCGGTCATGCAGGATTATTTCGAACACGGACTGCAACAGGCGACCGGCGGCAAGCGGGATCGCCTAGTCGTATTCTATTGCCTGGCAAACTGCTGGATGTCGTGGAATGCGGCGAAACGCGCACTGACGCTCGGCTACACGCACGTCGCCTGGTACCCCCAGGGGACCGACGGCTGGGTCGCGCTCGGCCTGCCGTTGGAGCCACGCACGGCCGTGCCGCGGCCGCAAGCAGCGGAATGAACCGGCTTCATTGCAGCTCCTGCTGGATCGTGCGTGCGAGCGCAAACAGCCGCTGCTCGATCTTGCTGGGCACGTCGCAGGCATAGCTCAGCGATTGCCTGCGGTCCTGGAAAACCTCCGCCTCCCACGTCACGCGCTGCAGCATCTGGTCGACCGCGCCGGAGCCGGCGGCGGAAGTTTGCTGCAATTGCCGCAACTTCGCATTGTCGTCCCGAATGCCGGCGGCTAGCTGCTTCTGTCGGACGCCAAATCGGTCCAGTCCAGCAATGACAGTGCCGCGCTCGGTATTCATCACGCTGAACAGTCCCGCAAGCAGGGCCAGCAGCTTCTGCTGCTTCTGGTCCTTCGCCTGTTGCGCAAAAGCGTGGATCTTGTCCTGCGCCTGCGCGAGCGGTTCGCGGCGTTGCGCGACCTCGTGTACCAGGTCGGCGACAGCTTCGTCGTGCTGCCAATCGATCTGTTGAGGATCCACCGGCGGCCCGCCCCACACCGCCGCGAGTGAAAGTTCTGGCACCTTGATCTGCTGGCACGGCCAGTCCGGATCAAGCGGCCCCGGCGGCGCAGCATCGGCCACTGCCACGGCAATAAGCGCGCCACCCAGCGCCAACGCCGCGACGCGGGAGCGCCGTACGGTCATCCCGCGCCACCCCCACGCCGTGCGATCAATCCGCGCGCCGGGTCATACGCAGTGATTGCACCCGCCGTGAACAGGATCGTCATCGCCGCGACGACAGCGAGCGAGATCCAATCGATCCGCTCGTACAGCGCAAAGCGAACCAGTTCTACCGCATAGGTAAACGGATTGAGCCGGCAGACGGTATAGACGACCGGGCTTGACTGCTGCACCAGCCAGAGCGGGTACAGGGCCGATGAGGCGAAGAACATCGGAAAGATAACGAAATTCATCACACCAGCGAAATTCTCGAGCTGCTTGATAACCGAGGACAGCAACATGCCCAACGCGCCTAGCATCATACCGGTCAAGACCAGCGCGGGAAACACCGCGACATACCCCCACGCCGGCGCTTCAACCCCCCACAGCCAGGCAATGAACAGATACGCATAAACCTGCGAGATCGACACCGCCGTGCTCGCCAGCAGCTTGCCAATCAGCAGGAACCAGCGTGGAAAAGGGCTGACCAACAGCATGCGCATATTGCCCATCTCCCGGTCGTAGACCATGGAGAGCGAGGACTGCATGCCATTGAACAACTGTATCATCGCCATCAACCCGGGCGTGACGTAGTCGTCGTACAGCACGTAGGTCTGATATGGCGGGATGATCGACACACCGAGGATCTGGCGGAAGCCGGCGGCGAAGATGAACAGCCAGACAAGCGGCCGCACCAGTGCTGATATGAAACGACCGCGCTGATGGATGAAGCGCAATCCCTCGCGCCAGGTGATACCGTGCAGGCAGATCAGGTACTGGCCGAGCGTGAATCCGCGACGCCGGCCGGTGGTCGCGGCGACGCTCATTCCGGTGCGTCCGGCGTGCCGCCGGTCAGGGCTATGAACGCGCTGCGCATGTCGGCGGCGCCCGCGGACGTTACGACATCCGCGACATTGCCCGCCGCGAGCACCCGGCCGCGATGCAGCACGACGACGGCATCGCCGGGTGTGACCTCATCGAGCAGGTGCGTTGCCCACAGCACGGCGACGCCACGGTCCCGGACAAGCCCGCGCACCTGGCGCACGATCGCCGACTTGGACGCGACGTCCAGCCCAACGGTCGGTTCGTCCAGCACAAGCACGCGCGGCTGATGCAACAGCGCACGTGCAATTTCGACCCGCCGCATCTGCCCTCCCGACAATTTGCGCACCTGTTCCCGCGCGCGATCGGCCAGGTCGATATCGGCCAACACGGCGTGTGCGCGTCGGCGCGCCTCGCGGGTGCCAATGCCATGCAGCGCGGCGTGGTACAGCAGGTTGTCCATGACCGTGATGTCGAGATCGAGCGTGCGCGCCTGGAACACGACGCCCAGCAGACGCAACGCTTCGCTCGGCTCACGCGACACACGATGGCCAAGCACGTCGATCGAGCCTTGCTGGGTGTCGTAGAGCCGGGTGATCAGCGAGAACAACGTGGTCTTACCCGCACCGTTCAAGCCGAGCAGCGCTGTAAAGCGCGATGCCGGAACGGTCAGGCTGACGTCCTGCAGTGCCTTACGCGCGCCGTAGGTATGGCTCACGCTGTGCACGGCGATCGCCGACACGATCGGGGCGGGATCGCGCGCGGTGTCTGGGATCGGCTCGGCGAGGACCGTCATATTCATTTTGGCGACACGACCACGCCCCAGGGCAGCCGTCCGGAAAGCCCGTTTGTGGTCAGCAGATATTTCTGGTCAGGCGTGAACGCCATCTGCCAGACGCGCTGCCCGACCAGCAGATATTTGCGCACCTTATAGGTCTTCGCGTCGATCACCGCGACGCGGTTGGCCGGTCCCAGGACCACAAAGGCGGCGGCACCGTCGGCGGTGAACTGGACGCCCACCGGCTGAATCGCGTCGCCACGCAGGCCGTGCACGTCGAACGAGATCTTGTGCGTCACGACGTGCTTCACCGGATCGATCACGCTGACCGTGCCGCCGAACTCGGAGGAAACCCTGACCTCCGAACCGTCGTGCTTGAACCTGGCAATGCGCGGCCGCGACCGCCGCTCGCCACCACCAGTAATCCGGCCAACAGCCATGCCGCCAATCTGCCGCCACTCATCGCGACACGGGTCAGTGCAACTTGCATGTCGTCTCCGGTCGGTCAAAGCCGAGCGTATCGAGTTCCGTGAACTGATGCAGGAAACCGGGCTGCGGCGACACCGACACGACGGTGCGACCGTCGGCGAGCAAAATCGGCTGGCGCACCTGCCAATCCCAGTCGCGCAGCGAGAGCTCCTTTCCTTTGTAGGCAGCCACGCCGAAACTGCCACCCTTCATGTACTGCATGATCTTTGTCGGATCGACCGAGCCACTGCGGCTGGCGGCTTCCCCGATCATTCGCACCGCGGTCCAGGCCTGCATGTCCAGCGGCGTCATACGACGATGCGCCATCCGCACGAACCGATCCTGCAGTTGCGTTCCGCCCCATGATTCACTGCTCGGATCCCAGCTTACCGGCCGCAGCCCGGCCGATCCCACCACCGGCCGTGCATCCCAGGTGCGAAATGGCAGATAGTTGGCGAACACCTCGTTCTCGTCCGCCGTCACCAACACATCGTAGTCCGGCAGGCCCTGTGTGAAAACCGGCATCTGCTGCTGTGTTTCCACCACCCCGGAATCAGTCTGGCGTGCGCCACCGGTGTCCTTGTATTCGATCTCTTTCACGATATGAGCGCCGAAGCGCTTGGCCGCGCGGCGATACGCATCGGCCAGCAGCACGTCATTGGGGTGCGACCCGTAGGCCAGCACCCAACGCGTCCATTTCTTCCACACCAAGTACCTGCGCCAGCGCATCGGCCAGCATCGCGCGCGACGGTGCGACGTGGATCACGTTGTTGCGACAATCCTGCTGCCGCAGCGCATCGTCGGTCGCCCCGACGTTGAACAGAGTCACCTGCTTGTCGCTACCGGCCGCAGCCAGCCGCAGCAGCAGATCCGCCGGTACGTCAGTCAGGATAAGGGTGACCCCACCCGCCACCATCGCCGTGAGAGCCGCCATCGCATCATCGTCCGTGCGCACCACGCGATCCGTCAGCTCGAATTGCTGACCGATGAACCGGCCGGTGGTGTTGTTGTCGTTGATGGCGAGCTTCGCGCCCGCAAGCCCGTCATCCCGCGGCGGCTTGTCCAGCAGCGATATCGTCTGGCCCTCCTCCGCCCATCTCAGGTAGCCGATGCTGACGCTCGGCGCATCCGCGCGTGCGGTACGGAGTGTCGTCGCCAACACGGCGCCGGCCGTCGCTGTGATCAGTGTTCGCCGGCCAAACCGGCCATGCCGCGTTGGCATTTGACGTTCCCTATTCGAGTCAGGATGCAGAACTTCATACCGCCATTCAAGAGCGCCAGCATGCCACCAGCGCCGGGAACCCCGGCGTGGAGATGAAAGTATGGCAATCCGATGCGGAGCGGTGTAAGGCAGCCGCACCCAGTCAGGAGCCGATGATGCAACTGGTCGACCTGATCCTGTTGGCCTGCACGCTGACCAACGCATCCGCTTGCCACGAGTACCACATCCTGTTCGAGTCCGCAGGATCGTTGAAAAGCTGCACGATGCAGGCGCAACCGTACCTGGCGCAGTGGGTCGGCGAACATCCGAATTTCCGCGTCGCGCGCTGGCATTGTGCCTGGCCCGATCAGGAGGATGAGAAAATCTGACCGACCGTTGACAGACGGCGGTGAATCTTCGCAGCCTGGACGGTGGGAGGACATTTCGTGCTGCGCACAACATTACTGGCAGTGACACTGCTGATCACGGGCGCGTGCCCGACGCTGGCGCAGGATGCCACCGCCGGCGAGAAGGATTTCTTGGTGTGCCGCGCCTGCCATCAGATTGGGCCCGGTGCCAAGATCGCGATCGGCCCCGTGCTCAACGGTGTGGTCGGACGCAAGGCGGGAACCTATCCGGGGTACGAGTATTCCGACGCGAACAAGAACTCCGGCATCGTCTGGACACCCGAGGAACTCGACAAGTATCTGACCTCACCGCAGACAGTGGTGCCGCACACCAAAATGATCTTTCCCGGGCTGAAGAACCCGGAGCAGCGTAAAGACGTGATCGCGTTTCTCGAACAGTTCGGGCCGGACGGTCAAAAGAAGCAGTAGCCGCATCAACCAAGGGTTCGACCTGATGCGTCGCTGGAGAGCATTCGCCGCGTCGTGACGCACTGACGCTGCCTACGCGCTTCCGCAGCGCGCCAGAGGCCTTGGCGATGTGGGTGGCGATTGCATCCCATCAGCGCCGGCGACAGGGCATCGTACGGCGCCAGCCCAAGCTCCGTGAACCGGCCGCGAATGCGGGTCATGCGGTCGCGACTGGCGCCCCATTTGATCACCGACGAGACGAACGCGGCGAACTCCTGCGGGGCCCAGCCGGGTTCCTGAAACAGTTCGGGACGCACGAAGTCAAGACCATACAACAGATGCTTGGTGTTTTGTGACCGGGACACACCGGCGAGATCGTTCTGCGCGTGCCCATCCCACGCCCCGTTCAATTCGCCAGCACGTAGTCGATCTGAACCGAGACTGTGACTTGTCCTAGCATAAATCGTGGAGGAGCCGGCACCGCCGCACCGCGCACCATCGCCTCTGCGGCCGAATCCAGTATTGGTGAGCCTGACCCCCGCAGCACAGTCACAGCGGCCACGTGCCCAGACTGGTTGACGCTGAAACGAAGTGTCACGTGGCCTTCAATGCCGCGTCGCCTGGCCGCCTCCGGATAGACCCTGTGCGCGGCCAGCCACGCTGCCAGCGCACGTTCCCAGGCCGCGTTCGCGGGCGCCGCAGCTTCAGGAGGGGGTGCGGCAGGCGTCGTCGAGGCAGTCGCGTCTGCATCTGGGACGTGCGCCTTGGCCGCGGGCGTGACAATCGCATTGCGTTGCCTGGCCGGCTGTGGGCGCTGGGGCGGTGGCGGGGCCCGCAGCGGAGGCAGCGGTAGCGGCTCCGCTTTCTCCGCCAGCACGGGGGGAGGCGGGGGCGGTATCGCCTCAGGCGACGGAGGCAAAGCTGGTTGCTCCGGCGAAGCCACGACGTCGGGCACCGGTGGCACGATTGGCTGTTGCGGTTTCGCCGCGGCGGGAGCGGGCATCGCCTGAACGGGTGGCGGCAACGTGGCTATTGCTTCTGCCACGCTTGGTGATGGTGGGTTCGGTCGCGTGCGCGACGCTTCCGCAAACACCATATCGATGGCTGGCTGTGCTGGCGGATTTGGCGGCTCCTCGTGCGTGATCAACAGCAGCGCCGGAAGCACACCCAGAAGATGCACCAGCGCGGTTCCAATCGCCGCCGCAGGCCAATGCACCTTCCGCCGACTGAGTGGTCCCCATGGCCGCGTCGCGACCGGTTCCATCGTCTTAGAACGTGACCCGAATACCACCGAAGCCGCCGATTGGCGCCGCGAGGCTGTAGCTCCGCGGATTAGTTGCTCCCGGGGCTTGCGCGAGAAACACTGAACTGGTCGGCGAGAAGGTGCCGAACGTGTAATACCGTGCGTTCGTGATGTTCTCAGCCCAGGCGAAAAGCTGAATGTGGTTGGTCAACTGATATGACGTATTCAAGTTGACCGTGAAATATCCCGGTAGCGGCGGTGTAAGATTGGCTTCGTCACCGAACAGGAAGGCTGTGCTGGCGCCGACGGCGGTTGCTCCGACGGTCCATTTGTCCGTCACCTTGTACTGGACACCAACCTTGACCTGATTCGCCGGTATGCCGGGCAGCCGATCGCCCCGTTGGATGGTGATATTGCCGTTTGGATCAGCGGCGGGATTGTTGCCGGATGCCTCCACAAACCCGCTTTGATAGGTCGCGCTGACGTAAGAATAGGCGATATAGGCCAGCCATCGTTTCGTCTTCAGATGCAACCCAACATCGATACCCTGCCGCAGCGTCTGGCCGATATTGGCGAAGAACGCCCGCCCCTGCGTCACGCTGTTGATGAACGCGATGTCGTTGTCGAGCGTGCTGCGAAACAGCGCCATATTGTAGCCGAGGCTGACCCCGTCCGACGGCAGAAAGCTGCCGCGTACGCCGGCTTCCACGGTATGCGATACGACCTGTTGCAGGTTCGGGTCGCCAACAAAGAAATTGGCCAGGCTGCAGGAGTTCTGCGGTCCCGCGCACGAGAGTTCGGCGGGCGTCGGCGCACGGTTGGCCACCGCGTAGCCGGCATAAGCCGTCAGCCACGGAGCAAACTGATAGGTAACGCCGGCCGCCGGATTGAAGTGGTTATAGCTGTGATTGCCCGTCAGGTCGCCGCCATTCTGATCGTTGAGGCCAACCAGCGCCGCGTTGAACCGCCCGGACACTGTAACCGCGAGCTTTGGTGTCACGTTCAGTGTGTCGATCAGGTAAAGACCATACGTACCGTTCGAAACCGCAACACGTACCGGCGAGTTGGTGCCGGGCTCGTCGATCACCAGGCCCGGTCCGATGAATTCCCGGCTCAACGGCGTAAGCCCGCCGATATAGGAGGTCGCACTGAACATCGTCTGCGCCCCATCAAAACTGACGCCGGCGACCAGATTGTTCTTTAGCCCAAACACCTCGTTCGTGTTCGTGACCTGCGCCGACGCACCATAGGCGCTGGTATTCGTGGTCTGGTTGTCCAGCTCGGAATAGGGACCGCCGTTCAGGAAATCCGTTATGAACCCACCACCCAGCGTGGTGCTGAAGCCTCCGTCAAAACACAGCAATCCGGAGCCGTCATCACACGGCGTATCGTTCGGTGCATTCCCGTTGATCACGCGCTGCAGGAAGTAACGATAATAGGCCAGCGCCTGGATCGATGTGGTATCCGTGATATCCACGCTGCCTGTCAAGCTGACCGCACCATACTGATTGCTGATCTGGTTGGGCGCAGTGAACTGTGCGCCTGGGTCAACCGCCAGCAACTGCACGGGCGACGTGCCAGGTCCGTTCAGCACAGAATGCGCCGCCGTGATGTTCAAGTGCACTTCGGCGCGGTCGTTTCGCCAACCGACATCACCGAACAGGTTCTGCTGGTTGGATGATTGCAGATCGCGCCAACCGCCCTGATGCAGCCCGTTCACCGCGACATAGGTGGAGGTCCCACCGGCACGCATGCCGTACTGAGCCTCGCCTTGCACCTGGCCGAAGGACCCGCCGGAAATATCACCTTCAGAACCCTGCCATGTGAACCCATTCTTGAGCTGGACGTTTACCGACCCACCCAGCGCATTCAGGCCGAATACTGGGTTGGAGCCTTCAAGATTGATCTTGTCGATAGCGATGTTCGGAATCAGGTCCCAATCCACCGTGTCACCGAAAGGCTGATTGAAGCGAACGCCATTGACGTACACTGCCAGGCCTTGCGGCGTTCCCTGCAGGGGCGACGCCGCGTATCCGTGATACAGGAGCGTCGGCTGAAACGGATTGCCAGAGGCGGAATCCAGCGAGACGCCGCTGACCTGCTGATTCAGTGAACGCACCAGATCGGGCGTCCCCTGTCGCGCAAGATCGCCGCTGTTCAGCACCTGCGTTTCGGCCGGCACGGTGTTGCGGTCAATACCGGAACCGATGAGCGGCGACGCGCCGACCACCTCCACTGGCGGCAATTCCGTCGTCGTCGGTGCCATCGGCTGCGCGGTCTGGGCTGCCGCATTCCCGCCCAGCAACATTGCGCTCACCGCGACGATCGGCCCGGCCCGCATGCCACCGCCTCCTCATCACGACGCTTGGCAGTCATTAGGAAGGCCCGAGCCAGCGAAGGCTATGGCAAAAATTCCCGAATTTCGCGAGAATGTTTCCCGAAATTGCTGCCCGGCCTGGAACGGGCGTGGGAAACACAGGGACAGGAAGCCGTCTATGCCGCTCCGTCTGCGGCTTATTGTCGTGATCGGGCTGGTGCTGCTGGTCAGTCTCGCCGGAGGCAGTCTGCAGGTGGCTTGGCGTGCCGCCGGCCAGGTGCGCACGGAGTTGAATGCTGCGCTCAACGTAGGTGCCAATACGGTACGCAATGATCTGCACGACCTGTCCTTGTCGGACGACCGGTCCGCCGAATTTCGGCATCTCATCGCGACGTTTGACGGCAACCGCCATGTCCAGGCCGCTCTGCTTGACGTGCAGGATCAGCCGCTCGCGACGTCAAAACTGCTGCTTCCGACGCACCCGGCCCCTGGCTGGTTCCTTAACCTGATCGGTGCCAACCCGACCGTCCGGCGCTTCTCCGTCCCGCGTGCTGGCCGTGATGGCGCCGCCATCATATTGCGAGCCGATCCGGTCAACGAAGTCGGCGAGGTCTGGGGCGAAGCCCGCGATTCTCTGCTTGTCCTCGGCGGTTTTGCGGCCCTGACCGCGTTGTTGATTTCTGCTGCTGTCGGTCGTGCCTTGCGTCCGCTTGAGAATCTGTCGGCCGCCTTCACGCGTATCGCCAACGGTGACTACCACGGCAAGGTGCCGGAACAAGGCCCGCCGGAGCTCGCGCGACTGGCCATCGGCTTCAACCTTATGTCGGAACGGCTGGCGATGACCGCCGCGCAAAATCGCCGACTGCACGAACGGCTTCTCACATTGCAGGCGGAAGAGCGCGCCGATCTCGCGCGTGATCTGCATGACGAGGTCGGACCGCTGCTGTTCGCTGTCGATATGACCGCGGCGACAATCGAACGCTTGGCGGACAGTGGCTGCGGCGCCGACATCCCGACACATGTGCGATCGATACATGACGCGGTCACACACATGCAGCGACACGTAAGGACTCTACTGGAACGACTCCGACCGCTGCAGACCATCGGACTGGAGGCGGCAATCGATCGCCTGGTCGCGTTCTGGCAAAGCCGTCGGCCCGAAGTCCATTTCGACGTCAATATCTCTATCGAAGCTGATCAGATCGACGACGATGTGAAAGAGACGATGTATCGCGTGGTGCAGGAAGCGGTGAGCAATGCGATCCGTCACGGGGAGCCACGACACGTGGAGATCATCATCGCGGACGGCGCGTCGCGTGGAATCCGTATCGAGGTAATAGACGACGGCATCGGCATGCCAAAAGACGACGTCACCTCGCGTGACCACAGGCGGTTCGGTCTGATCGGCATGCGTGAGCGCGTGATGGCGATGGCTGGTTCCTTATCGATCCACCACGGACGCGACGGGAAGGGGCTGGCGCTCATCGCGCAACTGCCAAATACCGATCCGCTCCAATCGGGTGAAGCGGACCAACCGGAATGAAAATCCTCCTGGTCGACGATCACGTGATTGTCCGCAGCGGCCTGCGCAACCTGCTGACATCGATGATGGACGCCCGGATTTCCGAGGCAGCGACCGGCCGTGACGCGCTGGCACGGCTGCGCCAGGATCGACCCGATATTGTGTTGCTCGACCTGAACCTTCCGGGCATCGGTGGACTCGAGCTGTTGCGCAGGATGCTGCGGGACGACAAGGATCTGCGGATCCTGGTGTTGAGCATGCACGCCGAACCGCTCTATGTCGCGCGCGCGATGGAACTCGGTGCCCGCGGGTATCTCAGCAAGAACACCTCCGCCGAAGAACTTCTCACCGCTTTGCGCCGCGTAGCCGACGGTGGTCACTACATCGAGAACGAGATCGCGCAGGAGCTGGCGCTACGAGCGATCGGACCGGAAAACGGGCTGCGTGAACTCACCGAGCGTGACCTGGAAATCATGCGCTTACTTGCCGAGGGCATGGGCCTCGCCGAAATCGCGGACGCGCTCGGCATCAGCTACAAGACGATCGCCAACGCCTGCAGCCAGATCAAGGCTAAGCTCGGCGTGACGCGCACCAACGACCTGATTCGGCTGGCGATGACGCTGGGCGTCGCGTAAGCGGCGGCGCCGCGCTGGGCTTTGGTACCGATCCACACGATCACCAACGCACTGGCCTCGAGCGCCCCTGGCAGTAGTCGCGAAAGCCTGGGGGCCCTCGCTCGGTGCTCCGGCAGCAACCAAAAGCCCCTGGCAAAGTGGAAGCGGTGCAGCTCCGTCGCGGATCTGCCGACCCGTCCGAGGGCAATCGGCTCGCTGGCAACTGCACAACCGCCAATCGCGAGCTTGGAATCCGTCCGCCAATGCTGTTCCCTGTACCCATGCGCCGCATCAATCTGCACCACGAAACCGACTGGGACGGCTGGCGCGCCGCCACCCGGGAACTGGCATTGGCCGACATATCCCCCGAGCAAGTGCGCTGGCGGATCGACCCGGCTCATCCCCACCAACCCGCGGCCGCCGAACGTGGCAGCTTCGCGATCTCCCGTACCTTCATCGCATTGGCGGCGCAGGCGATTCAGGCGCGCGACCCCGAGCGGTTCGACCTGCTCTACCGGCTCGTCTGGCGCGCCCGTGGCGGTGAACGCGTGCTTGAGGATATTGCCGACCCGGAGATGCGCCGGGCTCGCGGCCTAGCGTTGGCCGTGCGGGCCGAGCAGCACCGCATGCGCTCTCAGCTTCGCTACCTGCCGGTGGAAAATGGCCGGCGTTATCTGGGTTGGTACCGGCCGGCGCATTTTGTGCTGGAGGCCAACGCGCAACTTTTACACCGGCGGTTCGGCGAGCTTCAGGTCTCCATCCTGACCCCGGACAGCAGCGGCCATTGCGACGCCACCGGGTTACGCTTCGGCCCGGGCGTGGACCCTGCCGCGGTCGCTGACGACGCCGCGCTCGCCGCATATTGGCGCGCGTATGGCGCCGAACTGCTGGAAGCGTCCCGTCCCGGCACTTCCGTTCCCGAAGCGGAGCCGCTGATCGACGAACCCTGGCCGCCAGATCGGCCGGCGCTCGGGCCGGTGGTTATGCCGATGGGCGCCGATGCGGGTATCGACGCCGCCGTACGCGAGGCCGCCGACTGTCGCCGCTGCCATCTCTGGGAGCCGGCGACACAGACCGTGTTCGGCGAAGGCCCGGCGCATGCCCGCGTGATGTTCATCGGCGAGCAGCCCGGCGATCAGGAAGACATCATCGGCCGACCGTTCGTCGGGCCGGCGGGGTTGATGCTGGACCGGGCCATGGTGGAGGCTGGTATCGATCGCCGCACGGCCTACGTCACCAATGCCGTAAAGCATTTCAAGTTCACCCCGCGCGGCAAGCGCCGCATCCACCAAACCCCTGAAACGCCCGAAATCCAGGCGTGCCGCTTCTGGCTGGACGTGGAGCGGGTGAGCCTGGCACCCAAGCTGGTGGTCCTGCTCGGGGGCACGGCCGCCCGTGCCGTGCTAGGCCGGGCTGTGACAATCGGTCGCGAGCGGGGCCGTCCGATCAAGCTATCGGACACCGAGACTGCATTCGTGACCGTGCACCCCTCGTTCCTGCTACGCGTCCCCGACGAGGACGCCAAACGGCGCGAATACCGCGCTTTCGTGGAGGACCTGAAGAAAGTGGCGCAACTGGCCGGCCAGTTGGGCTGATCGCCGTGGCAAAGCCTCAGGCTGACACGTTGGTGCAAGCTGGGTCAGCAAAACCGGTACCCGGCGCTGGTGTTCCATAAGCGCGTGCGGTAACCGGGCCACGGCGCGCCCCCATTACGTGAAACAGCGGGACGCGACATGACGCGTGGACGCGATCGGATCACCCCGCTCCCACCATCCGCAGTGCGAGCTCCGCCATCCGCTCCGACATCTCATCCAGCTTGAGCCGCCCGGCGGGGCGATGCCAAGTGTACGCCCACGAAACCATTCCGCCGATCGCCAGGGCGGCCAAGTGCACGTCGTGTACAGCGAATTCGCCCGCGGCGACACCTTCGGCAAGCAACTTGGACAGCACGTGGTCGAACTGCTTGCGCAGCGTGTTGATCTTCGCCAGCGCCGCGGGTTCCAGATTCTTCTCCTCGCGGAAGAAGATGGCAATGTTGGCCTGCCGGCTCAGCACGACTTTGGTAAAGTCGATCATCGCCTGGCGCAGCCGCTCGGTCGGGGTTCCGGGGCATTCTGCCGCGTTCGCAACGGCGGCCAGCGACAGCTCGATCGTCGGTGTGCAGAGCGCCGCGAGAAGCCCGGTCTTGCTGCGAAAATGCGAGTAGATGAACGGCTTGGTGACACCGAGAGCGGCAGCAATGTCGTCCAGCGTGGTGGCGGTAAAGCCGTGGGCGTAGAATAGCGCGACCGCTTGCTGCAGGATGCGCTCGCGTTTGCCGGCCTGGATCTCTTCGCGCGTGCGCTCAGCCATTCCGCTCATGACACGGGAGTGTATGCGTCCTCCGGCGGGTTTCAAACCGGGCCGTCGTGTTACACTGGCGCAGGGTCGGAGAGGAGACGAGCATGGCTGGAATTATAGAGGGAAAGTCCGCGCTGATCACCGGCGCCGGCAGCGGGATCGGTCGGGCGACGGCGCTTGCGTTCGCACGGGAGGGGGCGCGTGTGATCGTCGCGGACCTCGCCGGCGATGCCGCGCAGGACACGGTGGCGATGATCAACGCAGTTGGCGGCCAGGCCATGTCGGTGGTGTGCGAGGTGACCGACAGCACACAGGTCCAGGCGATGATCGCCACCGCGACCGGTGCCTATGGCCGGATCGATTGTGCGTTCAACAATGCCGGCATCGCCGCATACCAGGTGGACGCGTCCGGAAAGAAGACCGCCGAGTGGTCGGAGGCTGCGTTCGATCGCATGGTGGCGGTCAATCTCAAAGGCGTCTGGCTCTGCATGAAGCATGAGATTCTGCACATGCAGGCGAACGGCGGCGGTGCGATCGTGAATACTGGGTCGATCGGCGGCCTGGTCGGCCTGCCTACATCTTCGGCGTACGTGGCGGCGAAGCACGGTGTGCTCGGGCTGACCAGGACGGCGGCGATCGAATATGCCGCGGACAAGATCCGGGTGAATGCGGTGTGCCCTGGTTACATCCGCACCAAAATGACCGAGGACGTGATGCGACGCCGGGGCGATGAGGTGATGGCGTTGGTTCCATTCAAGCGAATGGGGGAACCGGAGGAAATTGCTGAGATGGTCGCGTGGCTTTGTTCCGACCGCGCATCATATGTCAGCGGGGCGTGCTATAACGTGGACGGTGGGTATATGGCGCTGTGACCGCGGAGCGCCGCCGACTGCAACGAGAACGGCCGGTACAGACAAGGAAGTTTGCACCCGGCCCGATACCGCTGCGCCAGAATTTTTCCGTGATAAAAATCAAATCTCAGTCACGAATGATTATTCATAAAATCGTTGCGCAGTTGGCCGCCTCCATTCTAAACTACTCCTTAACGATAACTGTGGGAGGGCGGCTATGGCGCGAGCTTCGGACCGACTTCGGCGGTGGGCCTCCCTCTCAGCTCTGGCGAGCGCAGCTCTGGCCGTGAGCGCCGGATCGGGTGAAGCGACAATCATCTACCACCCCACCAATGGGTTTACTGCTCCTGGCTCACTGCCGCTACCTGGCGGCAATAGTATCGTCCTGAACAAGACGCACACCAGATCCTCCAGCGCGCAGTCGGTCTTTCTCGGTCATACACGAGGTGCTTTCGGCCGTCGGACCGCTTCGACCAGGGTATCGGCGCGCGGGGTCGCCTTCAAAGCGGCAAGAAGTCTCGTAGCCGTTACAAACAAGGGACAAACCTTCAATAAGATTGGAACGCGTGTCGCCAACAATCCACTGATGGGACGCCAGGGATATAGGTACGAATATGAGATAGGCACCGCTTGGTTTCCCTACCCGGAGGGGCGGAGCGTGGGCCGACCCCTGACGGGAAGCTACTTCTCCGGTTGGGTCCAAAATAGTCTCGGACGCACCTACGCGACGCTTTACGGGCAGAATTATACGTTTATTCGATTCTCCGCTCATCACCTGTCCACCCTCAATTTCCCGAATTACAACGATAAATACGCGCTGTTCCGCTTTGACGTGGGGGGGCAGGCAGATTACGGCTGGCTCGAACTAAGCGTGGGCGGCGGCCAATTTCCGTTCGTGAACGTTCTGGGCTACGCCTACCAGACCAACGGCAATCCCATCAAAGCCGGTGACGTGCCTGAGCCGCAACGCCTGCCTGCTGCGCTCGGCGCGCTCGCCCTCGGCGCCATCGGGCTGAAGGAATGGCGTAAGAAGCAGAACGCCGTTGCCTGATGCGGCTACTGCTCGTCGGTCGGGACCAGCCGATTGGAACGTCATCAATCCACTCCTGTAACGCGGCGAAATGCCCGTTCTTGCCGGGCTGATCGCCTCAGGCGTGCACGGCGACGACGCCACTATCTACCCAGCGCTCATGCGCCGGCGCGGCGATGGGGTGATTCCGATCATGCATCATACGTGCTGAGCGTGCTGTAACATGGACGGTGGGTATATGGCGCTGGCCCCTTGATGCGGGCCAGTCCATGCGAAGTCGCAGACCAGAACTAGAACTTGCCAAATTAATGATAAGAGTCAAACATGAGTCGCTTTCGCAATATTGTTGCGCGACTACCCAACTGGTTCTAGCTTCTCTTCCCGCAAAAGGAACGACTGATCCTTCGGGGAGGGGACAAGCATGGGCCGAAAAGCGAACCGGCTTCGGCGATGGGCGTCATTATCAGCATTGGCGAGCGCGGCTCTCGCGGCAAGCAGCGGTTCGGGCGAGGCGACCATCGTTTACCATCCGACCAAAGGAACCAGCGCCCCAGCCTTACTGCCCTTGCCGGGCAACAATAGCATCTCGCTGACTAAGACGCGCTCGGCACCCCCCGCATTCTCGGAATCCGTCTCAACCGGTCGGAGACGCGGCGCGTTTTTCTTCCATTCGTCCACAATCCACGCCTCCGCGCACGGCGCAGCGTTCCGAGCAACCGGTGGCGTCATCGCCCTTACCAAAAAGGGTCGCACGTTCAACATGGTCGGGACCCGTATTAGCAACAATCCAGTTATCGGGTACCGGCGATACATGTCAGGCAACACCGCCGGCATCATCCGCTTCCCCTCACCCTCTGGAAAGGGTGTGACCCAGCCACTTACAGCGAGTGTATTCGCGAGTTGGGTGCAACGGACCAACGGACGCTTTTATGCAACCTATAGGGGGAAAAACTACACGCTTATCTACTTCTCCGCCTACAACCGCTCCACGCCGAACGATTTCCCGAACTACAGCAAGGAATATGCACTGTTCCGCTTCGACGTCGATAACCAGGCAGACTATGGCTGGCTGGAACTTAGCGTCAAAGGCGGCTCGAACCCGACCGTGGACGTGCTCGGCTATGCCTACGACACCAGCGGAAAACCAATCAAAGCCGGCGAGGTGCCCGAGCCACAGCATTTACCTGTCGCACTCGGGGCACTCGCCCTCGGCGCCATCGGACTGAAAGAATGGCGTAGGGAGCGGAAGGCCGTCGCCTAATGCGCCTGCTTCTCGTCGGGTGGGATGCCGCCGACTGGAAAGTGATCGACCCCCTCCTCCGGCGCGGCGAAATGCCCGTTCTTGGCGGGCTGATCGCCTCCGGCGTGCACGGCAACAACGCCACGATCTATCCGCCGCTCAGCCCGATGGTGTGGACTTCGATCGCCACCGGCAAGCGGCCGACCAAACATGGCGTTCACGGCTTCACAGAACCGACCGAGGACGGGCTGGCCGTGCGGCCGGTGAGCAATCTCGGGCGCAAGGCGAAAGCTTTCTGGAACATTCTCAACCAGAACGGCAAACGCTGCGTCGTCGTCGGCTGGTGGCCCTCGCATCCCGCCGAACCGATCAACGGTGCGACGGTCTCCAATCACTTTCCTCTGTCCGCCACCGACGATCCCGCCAGACCGCTGATGCCGAGCACTGTCCATCCCGCCGCGGTGACCGATCGGCTCGCCGAGCTTCGCGTCCACCCGACGGAGATCACCGGCGATATCCTGCGTCTGTTCGTGCCCCAGTGGCAGACGATAGATCAGGAGAAGGACAGAAGCCTGCACGACCTGGCCGGCATCATCGCGGAGACAATGAGCATCCATGCCGCCGCCACCGATCTGATCGAATTGGAGGCCTGGGATGTGGCGGCCGTGTATTTTGCCGGTATCGACCATTTCTCCCATCGTTTCATGCGCTATCATGCCCGCAAACCCCGTGGCACGAAAGGAGCGACTGATCCGACGCTCTTCCGCGGCGTGATCTCCGGCGCGTATCGCTACCATGACCTGATGCTCGGCCGATTGATTGAACTCGCCGGGCCGGAATGCGCCGTGATGGTGATCAGCGATCACGGGTTCCATTCCGATTCGCTGCTTCCCGACTACATTCCAGCCGAGGCAGCCGGTCCCGCCGTGGAACATCGCGATTTCGGCATCTTCTGCCTGAAAGCACCCGGCGTGCGGCGAAATGAGCGCGTCTTCGGAGCCAGCGTTCTCGATATCGCACCGACCATCCTGCACCTGTTCGGCCTCCCTGCCGGCGCGGACATGGACGGCAAAGTACTGATCAATGCGTTCTCGGACCCACGCTCACCGAGCGTATCCCGAGCTGGGAGGATGTTTCCGGCAACGATGGTCGGCATCCGCCACAACGACAGCATGATGGCGCAGCCTCGGTCGAATCATTGAAGCAACTGATTGATCTCGGCTACGTCGCGCCGCCCGCCGGCGATGCCGCAACTGCAGTGCACGACTGCTTGAGGGAGAATCGCTACAATCTCGCACGCGCCCACATGGACGCCGGCGAACTCGACGCAGCAGGCGAGATTCTCACCAGCCTCATCGCGGAAGACGGCGAGCAGATGCGGTATCATCAGCATCTGTTCCAGTGTCTGCTGACGCAACAGCGATATGAACAATGCACGCAGATGCTCGATGCGCTCGACGTCTCATGCCCCGACATGGCGCGGCGCGCGGCTGCCGAGCTGAAGGAAAGGCGGACGAAAACTCCCGAGAAGGACCTCGCCGAGAAACGCGAGCCCGAGATCCGGCGTGAAATGTTCGAGCGGCGACAGCTTGCCGAAAAACTTGCTGCATTCACGACCGAGCGGATACTGATGCGCTGTTCGTTGCTGCTCGCTCAGGGACGCCCGGAGGACAAGACGACAGTGCGGCCCTTGCTCGATCGTCTTGCGGACCGGCGAGCGCTGCGTCGGCCACTGGCGATGTTTCTTGCCGAAAGCTACGCCCAGCTCAGCATGCCGGATCGGGCACTCGAATTCATTCGCCGCATCCGCCGCGTGGATCGTGATAACTGGCGGGCCCTCGCCCTGGAGGCACAGATCCACCATCGCGCCGGGCGCCACGCGGAGGCGGCGAACCGAGCCGTCGACTCGCTTGCCCTCGTTTACTTGCAGCCCGCGATACACCATCTGCTGGGCATGTCGCTCATGCAGATGGGCGAAACTACGCGGGCGGAGCAGGAGCTGCGCGTAGCCCTCGCCCAGGCGCCCGGCTTGATTGCGGCCCACGACGCACTCGCTGCACTCCTGCGCCGAGATCCGGCGAAGCTTGGCGACGCCAGCGTTCATATGGCCCGGGCCAAATCGCTTCGGCGCAAGCGCAAGGCGCGGGTTGCGGCAGCTCCAACGCCCCTCTCCGCGCCAGCGTCGGTGCCGGCCTTCGCGCGTAACCCGGGTACGCCACCGGAAAATCGCAGCCAGATCATAACCGTTGTGACCGGCCTGCCGCGCTCTGGTACCTCGATGATGATGCAGATGCTGGCAAAGGGCGGAATTGAGCCTTTTGCCGATGCGGTGCGAGCACCCGACATCGACAACCCACGCGGATATTTCGAGCACAAGCAGGCAAGCCGGCTGCACCAGGACTCGGCGTGGCTGCCCGAGGTGCGCGGAAAGGCGGTAAAGATCGTAGCGCCACTGCTTCCTTATCTGCCGCCCCAACAGCAATACCGCCTGATCTTCATGCATCGCCCGCTGCGGGAGGTGGTTGCCTCGCAGCGTATCATGCTGAAACGATTGGCGTTGCCCGGTGCCAATCTGGACGATGCGGCGCTGATGCGCGCGTACACGAGCCAACTTGTCCGGGTCCAGACCTGGTTAGGGCGGAGGGCCGAAATTCCGGTGCTGCCAGTCGCCTATGACGATGCCGTTGCGCATCCGGCCGCCATCGCGATCCGTCTCGCCGATTTTCTCGGCGCGCCGTTCGAGATTGAAGCGGCGGCGGCGGCGGTCGATTCGTCGCTGCGCCGGCGGGGCGATGATCGAATCAGCGTCTGATCGCTACCAGCTCCCGTCAACGGTTCCTTGCAACCTATAAAATATCATCCCGTATGCATGCTTTGAAATGCCGGGGCCCCGCTTCCCGCAACTCCGGTGGCGCTTCGGCGCAAGCGGGCAGCGCATAACGACAGCGGTTGCGGAACACGCAGCCGGACGGCGGGTTCAGCGGGCTCGGAACGTCGCCCTGGAGCACGATACGAGACCGCCTGGCGCCCGGCTCCGGGACCGGCACCGCCGAAAGCAGCGCCTCGGTGTACGGGTGCAGTGGATGCCGGCACAGCTCGCGGCTTTCCGCAAGTTCGACGATGTGCCCGAGATACATCACCGCGACGCGGTCGGCGACATGCTCGACCACCGCGAGATCGTGGGCGATGAACAGCATGGCCAGGCCGAGGCGGCGCCGTAGATCCAGCAGCAGATTCACGACCTGCGCCTGGATCGACACATCGAGTGCCGAAACCGGCTCGTCGGCGACGAGCAACTCGGGCTCCGAAGCAAGCGCGCGAGCAATACCGATGCGCTGGCGCTGGCCACCAGAGAATTCGTGCGGGTAGCGCGTCAGTGCTTCGGATGGCAGGCCGACAAGGCGAAGGAGTTCGGTTGTGCGGGCGCGACGGGCACGGCGATCCGGCATCAGGTGCTGAACCAGCAACGGTTCGCCGATCGCCTGCTCGATGGTCATGCGCGGGTTCAGGGACCCGAACGGGTCCTGGAATACAAGCTGCATGCGCCGGCGATGCGGCTTCAGCGCGCGCGGCGAAAGGTGCGCGATGTCAATGCCATCCAGCTCGATGCAGCCCTCATCCGGCTCATGGACCCGCAGCACCGTGCGGCCCACGGTGGTTTTGCCGGAGCCGGATTCCCCCACCATCCCGAGCACCTCGCCGCGGCCGATGGTGAACGACACGCGATCGACTGCGCGCAACGTGGCCCGGCCGATCGGGAACCATTTGCTCAGGTTTTCGACCCGCAGCAGCGGCAAGGCATTCATGCGGCGGGTTCAGCGGCGAGGGTCCGCCAGCGGACGCAGCGGACGGCCCGGTTCAGCCCGCACGGCTCTAGCGGCGGCACGGCCGCATCGCACAGAGCCGGCACGAAATGAGCGCAGCGTGGGTGGAAGGCGCAGCCGGCCGGGTGATCGAGCGGGCTCGGCACCTCGCCCGGGATGGCGGCAAGGCGCATGTCGCGGTCGTCCAGCACCAGTCGCGGCACCGAAGCCAGCAGCCCTGCGGTATAGGGCATGCGCGGAGCCGCGAAGATCGCGTCCCGTGGTGCTTCCTCGACAAGTCGGCCGGCGTACATCACAGCGATCCGGTCAGCGATCTCGGCCGCGACGCCCAGATTATGGGTAATGAACAGCACCGCCATGCCGATCTCTGCCTGCAAGCCCTTGATCAGTTCCAGAAGCTGGGCCTGAACGGTGACATCCAGGGCGGTGGTCGGTTCGTCGGCGATCAGCAGGGCGGGGCGGCAAGACAGTGCCATCGCAATCATGACCCGTTGCGCCATGCCGCCGGAGATCTGGTGCGGGTAGGCGGCAAGGCGGGCGCGCGGGTCGGGAATACCAAGCCGTTCCAGCATCTGCTCGGCGATCGTCAGCGCCCGCGCGCGGCGACAGCCCTGGTGCAGCATGACCGCGTCGGCAATCTGGTCTCCCACGGTATAGACCGGGTTCAGGCAGCTCATCGGTTCCTGGAACACCATGGCGATCTCGTTGCCCCGGATGCGGCGCAACGCGCCGGGGGAGAGGCGGGCAAGATCGCGGACCTGTCCGTCGCGTCCGCGGAATTCGATCGCGCCGGCCATGTCCACCCCGGGCCCGCGCGGGATGAGGCCCATGATTGCCAGGCCGGTGACAGACTTACCGGCGCCGGACTCACCGATCAGCACGAGGGTTTCAGAGGGACGGATGGTGAAGGAGACGCCCTCGACAGCGTGGGCCACGCCGGCATCAGTATGGAAATGCACGTAAAGGTCGCGCAGGGTGAGAAGGTGAGCTGCCATTTACGGTGTTCTTAGGCGGGCCGGGTCGCTTCCCCAATCCCCTGCGGGGTGACCACGTAGGACGACCGGAACGAATGGGGTGCGCGGCAGTGTTGCACCGTCGGCATTGCAATTGATTCTCAATCTCGATATGGAAGCGCCGCGACCGGGAGCCCTTGCCTGCCGTGTATGTCTGTATCTGCAATGCATTGACCGAGCGCGACATCCAGCGTGCCGCGCAAGAGGTTGGAGCCGACCGGCCGGCTGCGGTGTTCGCCGCTTGTCGCTGCCGGGCGCAATGCGGAAGCTGCGTGCGCAGCCTGCTGGGTTATGTGCGCCAATCGGTGTCCGGCACGCGGGGCGGCGATCCGTCGGTGGCGGAAGATTGCGGGAGATCGGCTGTCGCGGCAGTCTCCTGACCGGATTCCCGGACAGGAGCGGACATGCTGCGTGATCCCAAGGTGATCGAGCACCTGAATACCCAACTGACGAACGAACTGACTGCCATCAACCAGTATTTCCTGCATGCGCGTACGTTACAGCATTGGGGCGTCACGCTGCTGGGGAAGCTGGAGTACCGGGAATCCATCGATGAAATGCGGCATGCGGACTGGCTGATCGAGCGCATCCTGTTCCTCGATGGACTGCCGAACGTGCAGCGGCTGAAGTCAGGTGCGGGTCGGCCAGACGGTGGAAGAAGTGCTGCGGGCCGACCTGGCTCTGGAGGAGAAGGCGCTCGACGATCTCCGCGAAGGGATCGCCTATTGCGAGTCGGTCCGGGACTACGTGTCGCGTGACCTGCTCCGGCGAATACTCGACAGCGAAGAGGCGCACGTGGATTTCCTGGAGCGCCAGTTCGACCTGATCAGCCAGATCGGGGTCCAGCGCTACATCCAGCTCAACAGTGCGCCCGCTCCGGATCAAGAGGGGAGTGCGGGCGGGTGAGGGGCTGTCGGCGCGCGTAGAGTCGATTTAGCGCTGAGAGCCAAAAAAGCCGGACACTATCGACCCGCCTGGAGTTGAGCCGGTTCAACCTGACCCGCTGCGGGTTGTGACCGAACTCTGATGTACTCCTCCGATGAGCGATCGGCGACGACGAAAGCTAATCAAGAGAACTACTCCCGTAGTCTTAACCGGGCGCAGGTACCACCTGGTAGTACATTCCATTAGCTCCAAAATAAGGATGAAACCAAATGCCGCTGCAGGCATAATAGGCGCTGCCGTTGATCGGGTGGTACGCGCAGCCGCGTGGCAAAGCAGCATACACGTCTCCAACCGCATAGGCCGCCGCTGCGGCGGCGTTTGCATAATTCATTGCCGCGTAGGCGTTCGCATTGGCCACAGTTGCCGCGGTTGCGCCAATCGCAGCACCGGCAACCGCTGCTCCAGCGGCACTCCATCCCCCACAATTGTAACAGCCGGTGCCATAATACTGATTCACCACGGCTGGCGGGTGATACGCGCCGGCAAAGCCGGTTGTGCCACCGTAATGGGTGCCGTAGGCGTAAGTGCCGTCGCTCTCGCCGGCCCAGTGCCCGTTGTTGGTCGCCACGGCGCCTCCGTAAGACCCAGTCGCGTAGTGCGTTCCGTAGGCTGTCGTTCCGTATGATCCTGAGTTCGTGTGGCCGCTGGCGCTGGTCGACGACCACGAACCGTTGCTCGCCGTGGCCGTGCCACCCCTTGAATCAGTGGCATAATGGGTGCCGCCGGCGGTTGTTCCATAGGTGCCGGAGCCGTAGTGACCGTCCGCGCCGGCGGCCCAGTGTCCTCCACCCGCGGCTGCCCCCCAGCGTCCGCCGCCAGCGGTGCCTCCGCCACGCATCCATGCGTTCGCTGGCAGCGATACCAACAGGGCCGCCATGAGGGCGGGAAGCAGCAGCAGGCGCATGACATGGCTCCTGTTGTTCACGGCTTGACCGGGGGCGCGGCATCGGGGCGTGCGAAATCCATTCGTGGCGCCTCCATTGCACGGGTAGAGGTGAAATCCGCATCCTTCGTTGCACCGTTCAGATGCCAGTTGGAGAACTGTATCTCGTAGCGCGATTGTCCAGGATCCTTCGGATAGACGGCGCGGATCATACGCGGCAGTCCATCGTTGATGCCGATCCAAATTTCTGCCTGCACGTTATCGTTGGCGATTGCCACCATGTCGGTGACCACACCACCGACCACGTGCGACTGACCAATGACGAAGGCAGATGTCAGTCCCTCCGACAGGTTCTTGTATGGGTCGGCGACGATAACTTCGGCGAACGGGAAGTAGATCGCGGCTTTATCGAACGCCACCTTCATTGTCGCTTCGATGGTCGGCGGCGCATCCGCCACCGCGACCAGGTCGGCGGCCGGCGCATAGGCCATCATATGCTTGCCGTCGTAATAGAACTCGTAGGCCGGTCCATCGCCCGGCGTAATGACGCGCAGCCTGTCCGGCCGGCGCAGCGATACGTCCGACAGCGTCGTATAGTACAAGGGTTGGCCGTTGCGCGCCGGCGATTCGTATGTGGTGATCGCCGTGAAGCTCATCGACTTCGCACCCGCCAACCGGTCGCTGGTGGCCTTGAGCATCTCCAGCGCGACGGGCTCGATGGCGGGATGCGCCGGGGGCGGCGGCGCGGGCGGAGGCTGCGCCTGCTGCGCCTGCGCCGAGGTGAGCAGCAACGTGCCAAGCCCGCACAACAAGGCGATCCACTGTCCCCGACTGCAATTCATCCTCCGCTCCTCACGATCGCTTCCTTAGGAACCTGTACGGTGGCACCCCACGCATCGGTCGGCCTGCAATGGCGGCGAGCAGGTGCCCCCGTCCGCGCTGCTGCCGACTGAGCACGGTCCGCCTCCGTGAATATCGCAGTTATTGCCGACCGCGGCTATGCAGAAACGGCAAGCCCACATTGTACTGCGGCGTGCCTGACGTATCGGGGTAACAATTGATCTCGATTGCATGCACCGCACGCAAGTCGAACTATCACCGGCATCCACCGAGACACATTGAACTGGCCCGATGTTACTTCTGGGGCCGCGATTGGGGGCCCCGACGGGACTCCCCGAGTTCGAGCACGACGCCATCTGATGCGTCTCCGACAACTTTGCGGAGCCCCTATCAGGTACAGTCCGATAGCGCAATGTGCACTGCCCCGGTTGCGCCGGTTGTGGCAGATAGCATGCAGATTCAACGGCCTAGGCTACGACCGAGTGTCGTCGAGGGAGTTTCGTCAAACAGCGCATGATACGAGGCGGCGAATCGGCCCAAATCTTGGAAGCCGTACCGCCTTGCGATCTGTGAGACCATGATCACTTTTGGATCTGCACTTCGTAGCGCACGACAGGCCAGTCGCATCCGATACAGTCGCCCATAATGCGTCGGGCCCATGCCCAGATGCGCATGACAGCGGGCGCGCAGGGTCCGATCGCCGACACCGAGTGCCGAGCAGATTTCACCCGCGGACAAGGATCGATTTGGATGAGCCGTGACCAATTGCTCAAATCGAGCCATAAGGCGCGTCTGCTGATCCGTCGTTTCAATGTGCGTGTCCACCGGTTTTGCCGATAGACACTGAACGAGGTTGTAAACCAGTTCCTGTTCCAATCCACGAGCGGCCTCGGGCCCTGCCGCCTTGCCGGGCTGCTTGTCAGCGACGTGTATTGCGCCAGCGTGCAGCGAGGTCAGGCGGCCCAGTGCCTCGGCAGCCGGCCGCCACAGTCGTGGCCCAGGAGGAAGGACAATCGCTGTACCCGAGATCGCGCGGCCGTATCGCGCCAAATACTGTGCCGGAAGCACGATATCGCTCCACCGGCACGTTCCATGCAATCTCTCGTGCAAGCGGGTGCCGGCACCATAGGTGGCGATCTCGCCGGACCTGACTGTGAGGCCGCCGGATACGAAGGTTCCACTGCGTCCTGGCAGGGATATCCGGACCAGGCCCGGCGCCAGGCACATGAAGGCGATCCGCGACAGACGCTCCTCCGCCGAGGACAACCAAATCCGGTGCAGCACCATTTTGGTCATCCTGGCGTAGAAGCGGCCCCCGTTGGTGACGACCAGATTGCTGCAGCCGGCTTCCCAGAGAGCAATCTGGAAGTCTGCGGAATCTTTGAAAACAGAGATCGTGCTGCCGAGCATGTTCATCGGGCACAGAGCGGCGAACGTTGCCGGTTGGCTATGCGCTATCGGCCCTATGTTGACGTTTTCCGAGCTGATTCGGATCCCTGCTGGCGAATTGAGCCTCGATCCGGCTCCGCACTACGACGCGGCGCTCATCATTCGGGCTTTTCTGCTGGCCATCTCTCCTGCCCAACGCGCGCGGTTCATGCTGCCGACCGGCTTCGACTCTGGCATCGAATTCGCGGTTACATCGAAGTAGACGGCTGCGCTTGCTTCCGGCGACAGGTGCGACCCCGACATGAGCGTGAGCCGCGCAACAGTGTGGAAGGGCGCCCGGCTTTCGTTCCACGCCACACTCGCATTTTCGATCCAGAAATTGGGGTCGCGACGTTTGCCCCAATAGGTCATCTTCTCCGCGTCGAGGAATTGCAGCCCGAAATCGAACCCGCTCATCGCGGTGTCTTCTGTCACGTGTCGGACGAGTTCGTTCTGCAAAGCATCCGGATTGCCCTTGTCCAGAATATGCCCAGGATTGGCAGCGCGGGGCGTGGCGCAGTACTTGACGAAATCCGTCGGCCCATGCCGGAACGGCACCGTGCTCCAGTAACGCAGTTGCTGGTACGGCTTGACGCGCTGGTGGGACTGCGACTGGGCCAGCACGACCGTTCGCAGAGCGCGCAATTTGTCTCGCAACGCTAGCTCCCGGAAGGCTTTGAGCGGGCTCGACGCAGTCAGTAGGTTCACCGTCGCCACGAAGGCGCGCGCGTCGTTGATGGGAAGGGTGGGAGCACTCTGCAGCGAAAAGTCCTGTCGGGCGACCGGTCCGCCCGGTGGAAGTTCGACGGAAAATGATATCGCCCGAACGTCGGGCCTGAAGTCGGGATGAATCTTCGGGTCGGAATTGGCGAAGCGCACGACAGCAGGATAACTGCCGGGTCTCGCGAACATACCGATCGCAAGCCGCGCAGCCAACTCGCGGTCCCGCGCCGTCGCAACGTCGAATACCTCGAACCGGCCCCGGACGCAGACGCCTTTCGCGTGCGTTCCACGGGCGAGCGGACACTGTCCGGCTGCGGCAGCACCCGCCTGCATTTGCAGGACAAGCTGCACGATCTCGGCGATATCGGCCTGTTCCGCAACGAGGTCCCGCTCGGCGTCACTGCCGGTCACGCCGAACCATCTCGTCAGATAAAGCATCGGGCGGGCGCCCCTCCCCGGTGTCGCCTCTATTCCAGACTTGCGATGAACCTGATCGCGGTAATGCTCGGCAGAAAGCAGTACGCGGCTGCCTTCGTCCTCACGAAGGTGGAGAGCCCGGTGACCGTGATCGGCGGAGCGCCATCCTGCTGAGGGATCACAAAAATGCTCTCCGCCGAGTTCTGCGTTCCAATCATCGGATCCTTGGATTTGGGATGCAGCCGAACGGAACCGGCGAATCCGCTATCGTTCACCCATTGGCTGAGCAGAAATTCGTATTGATTCTCTATGTTGGAGTTGATGAAGTAACCAAGCAGCCCGCGCTCGATCCCGTCATAGGGCTTCGACGGGTCGTAAGCTGGCCCATACGGCATGCCGCGGCGAATCAGGCGGTGGGTGTTGTTGCTGCCACCCGCAACTCCCTGCCCGGCCACCGGCTGCCCGCGCGGATTGACCCGACGGATATGCGATCCCACGGGACAACGCAGACCCTTCGGATCACCTGATCCATCGGCACCCACATACTCGAAGTCATTCAACTGGTCCGGCGAAAGCCCACCCGGTGGCGTATCGGTGTCAGGTGAAAGCGCCAGGGGGACTCCATTCCGCCAGCGTCCGCACATTTTTGCGGCCAGCAGTTCCGGGTCGATCCGGCCCTTGTTCGATTGAAGGAAGTTCTCGAACCCGACGACATCAGTTTCGATCAGCTTGAATACGGCAAAGCTGCCGTTAAGCCCCAACTCAGGGGGCTCTGGCACAAAGTAGTTCTCGGCTCCATCGAGCAGAACGAACAGCCAGGGTTCGCACGGTTCCTGGTGATCGCGCCTGTAGCGCTCCGGGCCACCGCGGATGGTCGTCATGCTGATGCCGTCGATGTAGCCGAAATGGACCTTGGTCGTGGGAACCGACTTGCCGTCCTGCATTTCCATCAGCGCCGCGCCGTCGCCGCGCCAGAGTTCCTCGAAAGCGTCGTCCGCGAGAAACAGCGTTGACAGGCGACCACTATATGCAGCCATTGCCTCCAGGTTCAGCGCGTGCAGCGTGACCAGGACATGGTCGTTGTCGGTTCCGAACCCCTCGGTCCAGTTCTGCGGCCCGCTTGGGCCAACATCGCCGACCAGTTTCGCGCGTGCGGCTGCCCCGGCGACGAATGCCCCAAATGACGTGAACGCAAGATTTGGCACGCGATCCTTCACTTCCAGCGCGACAAGTCCCGGCCAGGTGATGCCGACATTGAGGCAGTAGTCTGGCTTGGAGCGCGGCGGTTCGGCCGGATTGTCTCGCGGGCCCGGTTCGAACCCGATATGCCAGTTCTCGGCGGTGGTGATTTGCGGCGTGTCGGTTTCATGGCCGCTGACGAGTTGACCGAGAAGCCTGCGCGCTGCCGCCGGGTTGCTCACCCTCAGCAGGAAATGCCGCACCATCGGCATCCGGTAGCCGCGCAGTATCAAACCCTGAATATCCGTAAGCTCCAGTGGACTGTGGCCAGATGGGGACGTCTCGTGCCCCCCACGCCGGAATAGGCGGCCAAGCAGGCCCGCCCGCTCGTTTGTCTGGGCGGATTGGTGGTTGCTCACTTGCATCTGCCCGAACCCGCTTCTTCCTTTGCGTCGGCAAGCAGGGCGTGGATGTCCTGGTTACTCAGTCCCGGATAGCCCTGGTAGAACCCGATCGGATCGCGGCTCGCGGCCGCCGCGAAGTCGATGAATTCCTGAAGGTGCTTGCGGCACGGCGAAGGAGGCGGGTCCTTGATGAACTTGAAGATGAGGTCGAACACCTCACCGATGTTTCTTGTGAAGTCGGCGATATATGTATCGAATGAGCCGTCATAGGCGGTAAAGAAGCCGACCTGTTGGTCCTCGAGGGGCACGAACTGGACCATGTGCGGCGTTCCGACTTTCTCAAGGTCGCGGTGGACCTTCCAGGACAACGTTCTGATCAAGGCGGTCATTCCGCCAAACGCCAGGTGCGACTTTGCCGGCAGGATCACCAGGAACGGACGCACCTCACCGCCGCCGGCGGCGCCCGCAGCGGCGGCTAGGGCCTTGATCTTGTTGACAGTCACTCCCGGGTAGGCGCTGTAGGCTACCAATGGGCGAAGCAAATGATCTGCTGTCCATTTCACAAACGCTTCCGCGTTGCTCGCGACCGGAATCGGCGGCGGGTCCGCCACGTGCTGGAAGATTGCGTCGAAGACCGACCCCACCAACCCGGCCAGTGCCCGCATGAGGTCGTCGAATTCGCCGTCGAAATCGACTAGATAGATCAAGCGTCTTGTCGCTCAACAGCGTGAAACGCGAGTAGTGTACCGTGCTGATGCTATCCAGCCCCGCGAAGAACTCCGGCATCGCCGCCGGCAGTCTTTCGGCCACCGCCACGGCATCAGCCGGCGATTTCAAGGGCAACGCGAGCGTCAGATGGTTGGTGGTCAAGAACGGTCTCCTTTTTCAGGCCGGAACGCCGTCATGGAAACATGCCGCATTCGAACATCTCGTTGGCGACGGGTGCGGCAATCTTGTCGATGAACGCTATCCTTGTCTGCTGGTCGTTGCGCAAAAACTTTATGGCCATTTTCTCTTTTTCCGATGGCGGTTCGTCCCGCGACGCCTTCAACTGCTCGCAGGTGGAGGTCTGATACTTCTGTATCACCCGGTCGGCCGCATAATCCAAAAGCATACCCTGAGCCTGCGCCACCGCGGCGGCGGCGGCAATCACGGTTGCAGCCACGGTTACGATCGTGATTGATCTGATCACGATATATTCCCTCGTTCAGTCGTTCGCGGTAGCGAGCGCCAACCGGATTTTCCGGTGATCCTCCTCGGCTAACTGCGTTGGACCAAGCTTGAAAGTCAGCTTGTCGATTGTGCCGCTGAAGGGGAACGGAACCTGATAGTCCTCGTCGTTCACTCCGGTACGGGTATCTATCCCGACGTATCCCGGGGAAACCGGTGGCGAGTTCCGAGGTTACGCCGAAGCCGACCTCGTGGTGGTTGCGGCCGGTGATCAGCGCGGCGCGGGTAGGCGAGCAAAGTGCCGTGGAGTGGAACTGGGTGTAACGCAGGCCAGCATTCGCGACGCGGTCCAGCGTCGGGGTCGGAATGACGCCGCCGAAGGTGCCGCTGACGCCATAGCCCTGGTCGTCGGTCATGATCAGCAGCACGTTGGCGGCGCCCTCGGGCGGCACGACGCGCGGCAGACACCAGGGGGTGGAGTCCTTGGCGGTTTCCCTGATCACACCCCCGAATACAGGCGAAGCGGGCGGCAGTTGTCGGCCGCCGATGGAAACGGTGGCATCCGGGCTGGCGACGCCATGGATCACATCCTCCGAAATGATCGGGGAAGCTACGCCCGTTGTCTGCGCGCGTGCCTTGCCTGTCAGCCAGGAACTGCCGAGCGCGCTGGCGAGCGCGGCCTTTGCCGTCGAGACGAATAATTGCCGCCGGTTCATTGTGATGTCTCCGTCTGTTCTGTTGGCGTCACGCGAACCACACAGCGGAACCCGATATGGCTGGTTGTCGTATCGATCGTTTGCAGATAGCGCGCCTAACCGCCCTTGATTACCTTGCGTGCCACGCGCAGATCGGGCTGCGTCAGATCGTAGCTCTGCGCCTCGGCGACACCGTGCGAATTGCGCGGCACGCCACGGCTTGCCGGAATCGTGCGCGTGGCCGGCAGCATGCCAATCCCTGGTCCATTGCCAGACATTCTGTAAGCCGGCCGCTCCTCCGGATAGCGTATATCCGAACCCATCATGCCGTCGGTTGCGTCGATCGGGATGAGACTAATGCACCACCGTTCTGACACCTCGGCCCTTTCCTAATTGATGCCGCTGTTTCGCTTGTTCGGCGCGGCCACCGCTATGCAGTTTTGGCCCCGACCAGGGATCACGAGCCGCGCATTCGGGCCGGCATGCCGACGCGAAGATCGCGACCGCGTCTCCGTCGACGCATCGCATCAGGCAGCAGCAGTTTCGTTTCGATGGTTTCGAGACAGTGGATAGCGAGCTATTGGGTCGCCGTTATGGAGTTTGAGGCCCAATAGGTAACGTGCGAAACGCGATTGGATGCGGGGACGGAAGGCAACCTTCCGTCCGCCCGCGAGGCGCGGCTACGACGCTGTTCTGCCCGTCCCGCTCACACCGAAGGAGAAAATCCCTCGGTATCTCGAGCGATTGGCAGCCACTCGAAGCCATATTGAGCAGTGCGTTCGTAGAAGGCATGCGCGCCGGAGCAGGGATTTCTCATCGCCGATTTGCCGATCGCGTTCCTGCATCCCTGGTCTATTTGCCGCCTAGCTGACCTGATACCGAAAGTGCGAGTTCCCCATTCGCCTGGGATGTACGCGAATTTGGCTGGCAACCGGAGCACGACTTCGGGGAACGTGAGCATGATAAGCAGCGATGTGGTCAGCGTCAGAATGAAGGGTCAGACATAGCGATACATCGCAGTCAGCGAGATGCCGATGATTCCAGTGACAACGAACAGCAATATTCTATAGGGCGGCGTGACCATGCGGATCATCAGATCCACGGTCGTGGTCACGCCAAAAGCCCAACAGGATCATCGGCAGCGTCAGCTCACCGGCAAAGCCGGGTCTGTAGCGCCCCTCCCTTCAGCATCATCTCGATCACCGGCTTGCCGGGGCCTGCGCGTCGGCGACGGCAGTGCCGCTCATGCCGGAGAAGATCATTCTAGCGAACTTCGGCTGGCGTTCATGATTTCTGCCGCGACGATAGTCAGCGGGACGGCCAGGAGAACAAAGCTGCGGAACCGGCCGTTCGGGGACAGCGAGGCACCCAGTACGGTATCCGTAAGCGTCTGGTGAGCACCGCGGCTCATGCGGCGTTTCGCTGATCCAGGCGAGCCCGGATGCCGGTCAGATTCCACGGCAGCAGTTCGTGCACTTGCTTGACCGGATGATCGGCGATGCGTTGAAGGACCTGGCGCAGATAATCCTCGGGATCGAGCTGGTTGAGCTTGGCGGTCTGGATCAGTGAATAGGCTGCGGCGGCCGACCGCCCGCCTGAAGTCGGAACCGGCGAACAACCAGTTCTTGCGTCCCAATGTCATTGGCCGCATCGAGCGTTCGGCGGCGTTGTTGTCGATGCAGGCGCGTCCATCGCGCAGCACCAGCGTGAGTGCATCCCAGCGCGACAGCGTGTAGCGGATGGCCGCCGCAAGATCGCTCTTGCCCGAGATGCGTGCCTGGGTCTTCTCCAGCTATTGCCGCAACGCGGTGAACAGTGAGGTGCTCTGCGCGGCGCGCGCCGCTAGGCGGGCATCGGGGGGCTGGCCGCGGATCGTTGTCTCGATCGCATACAGTGCCGCGATGCGCTGCAGCGCCTGCAACGCCAGCGGCGACTGCGTCCTCGCCTGCACATCGAAGAATTTGCGCCGCGCATGCGCCCAGCACACCGCTTCGGTCACGCCGCGATCATACAGGCCGGCGTACCCCGCATAGCCGTCCGCCTGTAGGATGCCGCGGAACCCGGCCAGGTGCTGGCGCGGATGCTCTCCCTTCCGATCGGGGCTGTAGCAATATAGCACCGCCGGCGCCGCCTCGCCGCCGAATGGCTGATCATCGCGCGCATAGCACCACAGCCGTCCCGTTTTGGTCTTGCCGCGGCCGGGATCCAGCACCGGCACCGTGGTGTCATCGGTGTGCACCCGTTCCGCCGACATGACGTACGTGCCGACCGCTTCGACCAGCGGACGCATCAGCCGTGCCGTCTGTCCCACCCAGTCGGCGAGGGTCGAACGATCCAGCTCGATCCCGGCGCGCGCATAGATCTCGGCCTGCCGATACAGCGGCAGGTGGTCGGCGTATTTCGCCACCAGCACATGCGCCAGTCGGAATTAAATTTCAGGCCAGCGCCGGCCAGGCCGCGATGGATCGGCAAACTCGGTGCCGGCGCCTGGGCGATCGCCTCGCAGCCCAGGCACGACAGCTTCGGCCGCACATGCCGGGTGACGCGGAATGAGCCCGGCACATAGTCCAGCACCTCGGTCACGTCTTCGCCCAGTGGGCGCAGCACGCCACCGCAACGCGGACACGCGCACGGCGCGGCATGCTCGACCACATCGCGCGGCAATGTCCCGGGCAGCGGCCTGGGCGCCGGCTTGCGACGCTGCGTCTCGCTCGCTGCCGCAGGCTCATCCGGCTCAGGCGGCGTTGCTTCCGCCACCTGCTCCTCAAACTCGCCGAGCAACAGTTCAAGCTGCTCGATCTCGCGTCGCAGCTTCTCCGACGATGCGCCGAACCGTTCGCGCAGTAGCAGCTCCTTCAGTCCATTGCGTGCCGCTTCCAGTTCAGCCGCATGCTCGTCCTTGCGATGCAGCAGCAACGCACGCAACGCGATCACGTTGTTCGGCCGCTCAGCAGGATCGAGCAGCGTGGGTATCAGCCAATCTTTCCTCAGCGATTCGCGTCGCACCAAGCACTATTTGCCTTCATCCCGCCATCTCCGGACGCCAGCTCCGCACCGGCATTCGCCAGTCGATGCCTTCCAGCAGCATCGACGGTTGCGCCGCCGTCAGCGACACCGCGCCGTCCCGCGCCTGAGGCCACACGAAGCGACCTTTCTCCATCCGCTTGGCATACAGACCTTCATCAGATCACCGCGACGTCCGCGGAAGGCAAACAGTTGTCCGCTGAACGGGTCCTGCCCGAGACGTTGCTGCACCAGCGCAGAAAGTCCGTCGAACCCCTTGCGCATGTCGGTCACACCGGCCGCCAGCCACACCGGGCGGCGGCGCGATCATCCGCGCAGCGCCGTCAACACGCGACGCAACATCGCCAGACTGACCTCATTGCCAACGCGCAGACGACAGCCGTCCGGCAACACGATCTCGATCGGCTCCACAGAGCGCCGCTCGTCGATCGGGCGCGATACATCGGTGACGAGCGACGCCGGTTCGGCCAACCGGACCGGCACAAATCTCGCCGGCGCCAACATGCCGAGCCGGCCCTCACGTACCCGACGCCGCCAGTAGTGCAGCAGGCTCAGGTAAACATCATGCGGTGCCGCCACTTCGCTCACGCGCGCACCACGCTCATGCGTCTCGGCGACAATCCGCAGCTTCTCTTCCGACCCCCCAGCGACGGCGACGCTCCCGCCCCGTGATGATCTCTACCCCGCCATTCGGCATCGCCTTAAGCTCGACCCTACAGTGCGCTCTAAGGTCAGCGTCGCCACACACACACACCGACGTCAAAGCAAGGCGGCCCTCACCAGACGCTTACAGAGGCATTGCGGGCGTCGATCGAGCGGGTCGTGCTCACCCCGGACCCAGAAGCGCCTGACGGGCTGCGCGCTGAGTTGTTCGGCGACCTGGCGACGATCCTTCGTAAACGTCCGGTGAGCCCCGCCTTGCTTTGACCCGACAGGACATGGCGAAGCTGCCGACCTTAAAGCCCACCTTAAGGTCGACCTTAAAGCGATGTCGAACAGCCAGATCGAGATTATCAGCGCCCGCGAACGGCGGCGGCGCTGGAGCGTGGAAGAGAAGCTGCGGATCGTTGCTGAGACGCACGCGCCAGCGTGCGGGCGGTTGCGGCACGGCACGACGTTTATCCAAACCTGCTGTGCACTTGGCGGCGCTTGGTTGGCCAAGGTCGTCTCGCCGCGGAGCCACCGACGGGTTTCATGCCGGTCCGTATGATCGAGCCAGCGCCGCCGCCCGCCGCGGACATGATCGAGATCTCTCTGCCCGATGGCAGCCGCGTGCGCGTCGGCAGCGACGTCAATCTGACAGCGCTGCGCCGTGTGATGACGGTGCTGCGTGGATGATCGCGCCGCCGCCGAACGTGCGTGTGTGGCTGGCAGCGGGCGTGACTGACATGCGCAAGGGCTTCGACGGCCTGGCGGCTCTGGTCCAGCAGCATCTCGGCCAGGACCCGTTCAGTGGCCAGTTCTTCGCCTTCCGCGGACGCCGCGGTGATTTGGTGAAGATTTTGAGCTGGGATGGCCAGGGTCTGTGTCTCTACGCCAAGCGGTTGGAGAAAGGCCGCTTCGTCTGGCCGCAGGCCAAAGATGGTGCGGTGTCTCTGACCGCAGCGCAGTTGTCGATGTTATTGGAAGGCATCGATTGGCGGATGCCGATACGAACCTGGCGCCCGGAGATGGCGGGCTAAAAACGTCGTGTTCAGGGCCAAAAGATCTTGGAGCGACGCGAATCGGTATTGGACGATTCGGACATGCCAACCCCGCTCGACCCCGCAACCCTGCCAGACAACGTGATCGCGTTGCGCACGTTGCTGCTGCATCGCGAGGACGAGCACGCAGCGGAACTGGCGGCGGCACGCGACGGGCTGAAGGAGCAGGTGCTGCGCAACGAGCAGTTGAAGCTGCGGCTGGCGAGGCTGTTGCGCGAACGGTTCGGCGCTTCGTCGGAGAAGTTGCGCGGTGCGATCGAACAACTTGAACTGGTGCTCGCGGATCTTGAAGAGAAGGTCGCGGAAACCGCACCGCCGGAAGCCGCTGAGCACGTCGTTCTGCCAGAGGCCGACACGTCGCGGCGCAAGCCCGTCCGCAAGCCGTTACCCGAGACGCTGCCGCGCGATGTAGTGGAGCATGCTGCCCCCTGCGCTTGCCCGCAATGCGGCGGTTCGCTGCGTCCACTCGGCGAGGACGTAACCGAAGTGCTGGAGTACGTGCCCGGCTCGTTCCGCGTCACCCGGCATGTGCGGCCAAAGCTGTCATGCCGGGCGTGCGAGAGCATCGCGCAAGCCCCGGCCCCGAGCCTGCCGATCTATCGCGGCCTGGCCGGACCGGGGCTGCTGGCGCATGTGCTGGTGGCGAAATACTGCGACCACCAGCCGCTGTATCGGCAGGCCGAGATCTACGCCCGCGACGGCATCGACCTGGATCGTTCAACGCTGGCGGACTGGGTGGGACAAACGGCGCGACTGATGCGCCCGCTGGTCGACGCCGTCGGGGCGCATGTCATGACGGCGGCCCGGGTGCATGCCGACGACACCACGGTGCCAGTGCTCGATCCCGGCCGCGGCCGCACCAAAACCGGGCGTCTGTGGAGCTACGTGCGCGACGACCGGCCGTTCGGCGGTCTAGCGCCACCGGCGGTGCTGTATCACTACAGCCCCGATCGCAAAGGTGAGCATCCGCGCCAGCACCTCACGTCGTTCCGTGGCATTCTCCAGGCCGATGGCTACGCAGGCTATGCCGGGCTGTATGATCGCGGTGTGACCGAAGCCGCATGTGGGGCGCACGCGCGACGGAAATTCTTCGATGTGCACGCAACGACGCAGTCGCCGTTGGCAACCGAGGCGCTTCAGCGCATCGCGGCATTGTATCGGATCGAGGCCACGATCCGCGGTCAGTTGCCCGATGTTCGGTTGGCGACGCGTGCGGCAAAGAGCGCGCCGTTGTTGACGGAGTTGCAGACCTGGCTGGAGAAAACCCAGGTGCGCATCTCCGGCAAAAGCGATCTGGCCGGTGCGATCCGCTATGCGCTGTCACGCTGGGGGGCGCTGACATTGATCCTGCGCGATGGCCGCACCTGCATCGACAACAACGCCGCTGAACGGTCGATGCGGCCGATGTGTCTGGGACGGAAAAACTGGCTATTTGCCGGTTCAGATTCCGGTGGAGAGCGGGCGGCTGCGGCATACTCGCCAATCGAAACCGCCAAGCTGAATGGCCTCGATCCCGAAGACTATCTGCGCCAGGTGCTTGTTCGTATCGCTGACAATCCGGCCAAGCGGGTCGACGAGTTGCTGCCGTGGAACATGAGAAGCGTCCGAGCCCGGCTGGATCAACGCCACAGCGCCTTTGAAACACTGCCGAACGCATCAACCCCACTCATGATGGCGGGCTGACCGGACGTTTACGATCCTTCGCCTCGGCGAAGGTGACGCACCTGCCACGGCGATCGCGGTCCGGGGTGGCAGACGTGGAAAACCCCCGCGAACGGGTGTTCACGGGGGTGGATTATCGGTGGTTGCGGGGAGAGGATTTGAACCTCTGACCTTCAGGTTATGAGCCTGACGAGCTACCGGGCTGCTCCACCCCGCGGAGGTGGGTTGGATAGGTTGGAAGACCTGGCGGCGACCGACTCTCCCGTGGCTTAGGCCACAGTACCATGGGCGCTGGGGGTTTTCACGGCCGAGTTCGGGATGGGATCGGGTGCGGGCCCCCCGCCAGGGCCACCAGGTCGTCCAGCCTATCCGGGGCATCCGATGATCAGCGACGTGGCTGATGGCGGATGCAGGTTCTGGTGTGGGTGTGTGTGCTGGGTTGATGACCGGAGATGATGTCTGTGCATGGTGTCTCGAGCCGGTCGGGCGATTAGGACCGGTTGGCTGGGTGCGTTGCCGCACATATACCTCCGGCCTATCGACGTGATGGTCTATCACGGCCCTTTCGGGGTTTCCCCCTGGGAGACCTGGTTTTGAGGAGGGTTTCCCGCTTAGATGCTTTCAGCGGTTATCCCGTCCGCACATAGCTACCCGGCGGTGCCGCTGGCGCGACAACCGGTGCACCAGAGGTGCGTCCATCCCGGTCCTCTCGTACTGGGGACAGCGCCTCGCAAGTCTCCTTCACCCACGGCAGATAGGGACCGAACTGTCTCACGACGTTCTAAACCCAGCTCACGTACCACTTTAATCGGCGAACAGCCGAACCCTTGGGACCTGCTCCAGCCCCAGGATGTGATGAGCCGACATCGAGGTGCCAAACCTCCCCGTCGATGTGGACTCTTGGGGGAGATCAGCCTGTTATCCCTAGAGTACCTTTTATCCGTTGAGCGATGGCCCTTCCACGCGGGACCACCGGATCACTATGGCCGACTTTCGTCTCTGCTCGGGCTGTCACCCTCGCAGTCAGGCGGGCTTGTGCCATTGCACTCAGCAGCCGATGTCCGACCGGCCTGAGCCCACCATCGCGCGCCTCCGTTACTCTTTAGGAGGCGACCGCCCCAGTCAAACTGCCCGCCATGCAGGGTCCCGGACCGGGCTGACCGATCGCGGTTAGACAGCAAAAGCACCCAGGGTGGTATTTCAAGGATGGCTCCACGCAAGCTGGCGCCCACGCTTCGATGCCTCCCACCTATCCTACACAGGGTCCTTCTGCTGCCACTGCAAAGCTGCAGTAAAGGTTCATAGGGTCTTTCCGTCTGACCGCGGGTACCCCGCATCTTCACGGGGAATTCAATTTCGCTGAGCCGATGCCGGAGACAGTGGGGAAGTCGTTACGCCATTCGTGCAGGTCGGAACTTACCCGACAAGGAATTTCGCTACCTTAGGACCGTTATAGTTACGGCCGCCGTTTACCGGGGCTTCGGTTCGGAGCTTGCACCCCTCCCCTTAACCTTCCGGCACCGGGCAGGCGTCAGACCCTATACGTCGTCTCTCGACTTCGCAGAGCCCTGTGTTTTTACTAAACAGTCGCCACCCCCTGCTCTGTGCCACCCCCCGCTGGTTGCCCAACGGAAGGTCTCGCTTATCCCGAAGTTACGCGAGCAATTTGCCTAGTTCCTTCGACATCGTTCTCTCAAGCGCCTCGGTATGCTCTACCAGTCCACCTGTGTCGGTTTCGGGTACGGTCTCGTCGCTGGCGCTATTTCCCGGAACGCTCCGGCCGCTCGGGCAATCCGTTAAGCCCGAACAACGCTTCACGTTCGTCACGTCCAGCAGGCCGGGGAATATTGACCCCGTTCCCATCGACTACGGCTTTCGCCCTCGCCTTAGGGGCCGGCTCACCCTGCGCGGATTAACCTGGCGCAGGAACCCTTGGACTTTCGGCGACGGAGTTTCTCACTCCGTTTGTCGCTACTCATGTCAGCATTCGCACTTCCGATGTCTCCAGAAGGGGTCACCCCGCTTCCTTCACAGACTTACGGAACGCTCCGCTACCGCGTGCTTGCGCACACCCGCAGCTTCGGTACGTGGCTTTAGCCCCGGTACATCTTCGGCGCAGGATTTCTAATAGACCAGTGAGCTATTACGCTTTCTTTAAAGGATGGCTGCTTCTAAGCCAACCTCCTGGTTGTTTTGGAATTCCCACATCCTTTCCCACTTAGCCACGATTTGGGGACCTTAGCTGGCGGTCTGGGCTGTTTCCCTCTCGACGACGGACCTTAGCACCCGCCGTCTGTCTGCCGTCCTGTACTCCACGGTATTCGGAGTTTGGTTAGGTTTGGTAAGGCTTTGGGCCCCCCTAGCCCATCCAGTGCTCTACCCCCGTGGGTAATCAAACGACGATCTACCTCAATAGATTTCGCGGAGAACCAGCTATTTCCGAGTTTGATTGGCCTTTCACCCCTAGCCACAGCTCATCCCCGACTTTTTCAACAGGCGTGGGTTCGGCCCTCCAGTGGGTGTTACCCCACCTTCAGCCTGGCCATGGCTAGATCACTCGGTTTCGGGTCTTCTGCCGGCAACTATGCGCCCTGTTCAGACTCGCTTTCGCTCCGCCTTCGCCTAACGGCTTAAGCTCGCTGCCAACAGAAACTCGCTGACCCATTATACAAAAGGTACGCCGTCACCACAGCGCAGATTGACCCGCGCGCAGCTCCGACTGTTTGTAGGCATCCGGTTTCAGGTCTATTTCACTCCCCTCGTCGGGGTGCTTTTCACCTTTCCCTCACGGTACTTGTCCACTATCGGTCACCAGGGAGTATTTAGGCTTGGAGGGTGGTCCCCCCATCTTCAGACAGGATTACACGTGTCCCGCCTTACTCAAGGATCATCAGGGCTTGACGCATACGGGGCTGTCACCCGCTCAGGCCGGCCTTTCCAGACCGTTCTGCTTCTCTCCTGACGACCACTGGCCTGCTCCGCTTTCGCTCGCCACTACTCGCGGAATCTCTGTTGATGTCTGTTCCTCCGGGTACTGAGATGTTTCAGTTCCCCGGGTTCGCCTCGCCACACTATGAATTCATGTGACGATACCCCAAAGGGGTGGGTTGCCCCATTCGGATATCCACGGATCAATGCCTGCTCGCGGCTCCCCGTGGCTTTTCGCAGCGTGCCACGTCCTTCATCGCCTCCTGGTGCCAAGGCATCCACCGAATGCCCTTCTCGCGCTCGAGACATGCCCCCGGCTGCGGATCAGATCCGAACCACATCCAGGGGTCGCCATGCACAGACACCATCCCCAGCGATCCGCCACTGACACACCACCCCGGAACAAGCCCGGAGACACGCATCAACCACCGGCGATCACCAAGAATGTCCTCTGCGATGGATCACTCTCGCTCAGCACACACCGGAATTCCCCCGCCCATATCCAACCTGGACACGTCCGACGGAACCCCGTTCTCTCGCCTCTGAACACCAGCTTCGTCGCGGGCGGCCACCGCCGCCGGTCAGACATGCAACGAAGCGCGCCCAGAGACGCACCAGAACCTGATAAACCCTGACAAAGATCTCGCGCCCAACAGGGACGCATCAACAATGAAGCGGGCCACGCCCACACCATCGATCCGCTGGCCTCCTGCGATATGCCTCCATCCGGTGGAGGTGATCGGACTTCGAACCGACGACCCCCTGCTTGCAAAGCAGGTGCTCTTCCAGCTGAGCTACACCCCCATTCGAAGAGATCAGGGGGCCCACACCGAAGCCCTGGGCGCCGAGGCACCGCTGCCGACGCACACCGCCCGCTGCCCTCCGCATCTGGTGGGCCAGGGAGGATTTGAACCTCCGACCCCACGCTTATCAAGCGTGTGCTCTAACCAGCTGAGCTACTAGCCCGGTTCGTCCAACCCGGTCGTCGGCACCACAGCCACCCCGCCGGACCAGGCAAAGATAGCTAAAAAAAAATCCGCCACCCTAACCGCCGACAGGCGACCGATCACCGATCACCCTATCGCAGGAAGGGATACGCTGGCGGCGCCGACCGGCCTGCCAACAGGATCGAGCCACGCCCCCGGCATCCACCAGAGGCAATTGCGGATGATCCCAAGCCAGCATCTCCAACCAATCCCCCAGGCTGCCCCAGAGAACCGATCCTCGACCACAGGCTCGGCACCAATCCTTGAAAGGAGGTGATCCAGCCGCAGGTTCCCCTACGGCTACCTTGTTACGACTTCACCCCAGTCGCTGACCCGACCGTGGTCGGCTGCCTCCTGTTGCCAGGTTGGCGCACCGGCTTAAGGTCGAACCAACTCCCATGGTGTGACGGGCGGTGTGTACAAGGCCCGGGAACGTATTCACCGCGGCATGCTGATCCGCGATTACTAGCGATTCCACCTTCATGCACCCGAGTTGCAGAGTGCAATCCGAACTGAGACGGCTTTTCGGGATCGGCCCGGCATCGCTGCCTCGCTTCCCGCTGTCACCGCCATTGTAGCACGTGTGTAGCCCAGGACATAAGGGCCATGAGGACTTGACGTCATCCCCACCTTCCTCCGGCTTGTCACCGGCAGTTCCTTCAGAGTGCCCAGCCAAACCTGATGGCAACTGAAGGCGAGGGTTGCGCTCGTTGCGGGACTTAACCCAACATCTCACGACACGAGCTGACGACAGCCATGCAGCACCTGTGCAAGCCGCCCTTGCGGGAACGCCCATCTCTGGACGCGACGGCTCCATGTCAAGCCCTGGTAAGGTTCTGCGCGTTGCTTCGAATTAAACCACATGCTCCACCGCTTGTGCGGGCCCCCGTCAATTCCTTTGAGTTTCAACCTTGCGGCCGTACTCCCCAGGCGGTGCGCTTATCGCGTTAGCTACGACACTGAAGGGCTAAGCCCCCCAACATCCAGCGCACATCGTTTACAGCGTGGACTACCAGGGTATCTAATCCTGTTTGCTCCCCACGCTTTCGCGCCTCAGCGTCAGTCAAGGACCAGGTCGCCGCCTTCGCCACCGGTGTTCTTCCCAATATCTACGAATTTCACCTCTACACTGGGAATTCCACGACCCTCTTCCCCACTCAAGACCTAACGTATCAAGCGCAGCCCCCAGGTTGAGCCCAGGAATTTCACGCCTGACTGTCAAATCCGCCTACGCGCCCTTTACGCCCAGTCATTCCGAGCAACGCTAGCCCCCTTCGTATTACCGCGGCTGCTGGCACGAAGTTAGCCGGGGCTTCTTCTGCGGGTACCGTCATCATCGTCCCCGCCGAAAGGGCTTTACAATCCGAAGACCTTCTTCACCCACGCGGCATTGCTGGATCAGGCTTGCGCCCATTGTCCAATATTCCCCACTGCTGCCTCCCGTAGGAGTCTGGGCCGTGTCTCAGTCCCAGTGTGGCTGATCATCCTCTCAGACCAGCTACCGATCGCAGCCTTGGTAGGCCGTTACCCCACCAACAAGCTAATCGGACGCAGGCTTCGCCCCAGGCGGCCTCTCGGCCTTTGGATCAAAATCATCATGCGGTATTAGCCGCAGTTTCCCGCGGTTGTCCCCCACCCAAGGATAAATGCCTACGCGTTACTCACCCGTCCGCCACTGCCTGAAGTCTCCCCCAGACCGTGCGACTTGCATGTGTTAAGCATGCCGCCAGCGTTCGCTCTGAGCCAGGATCAAACTCTCAGGTTCATCACACGACAACAGCTCACGCCGCGCCGCATAACAAACAGAGAAACCCAAACTCGCCAGTCAGCCAATACCCCCAAATCATAAAGGCATCAGCCAACCTCCAAAGCGTTCGTAACGCATCAAATAAGATACATCAGCCAACGCCCCAAAAGACACCAGCAAGCCCAGGCTCACAAACCAAACCCAAACCTACCAGCAGTCCAGCCAGAGCCCCACATGCAC
>CAVZRO010000016.1:0-36939 GCA_963777625.1 uncultured Pseudomonadota bacterium
ACTACAGCGCCATCAAGGGCTCCGACGTCGTCATCGTTACCGCCGGCCTGCCCCGCAAACCGGGCATGAGCCGCGACGACCTGATCGAGGTCAACTCCAAGATCATGACCTCGGTTGCCGAAGGGATCAAGCAGTATGCACCCAACGCCTTCATCATCGTCATCTCCAACCCGCTGGACGCCATGGTTACCCTCTGCCAGAAGATCACCGGCTTCCCTTACAACCGCGTCATCGGTCAGGCCGGCGTACTCGACTCGGCCCGTTTCGCCGCTTTCATCGCCTGGGAACTGGGCGTTTCCGTGAAGGACGTCAATGCCATGACCCTCGGCGGCCACGGCGACGACATGGTGCCGCTGGTTCGTTACGCCAGCGTTAACGGTATTCCGGTCATGGAACTTCTTGAGCAGAAGTACAAGGATGCAAGGCCAAGGCCAAGGAAGTCATGGATGCCATGGTCAAGCGCACCCGTGGCGCCGGCGGCGAAGTTGTTGCCCTGCTCAAAACCGGTTCCGCCTTCTACTCCCCGGCTTCTTCGCGCCATTGCCATGGCCGAGTCGATCCTCAAGGACCAGAAACGCGTTCTTCCGACCTGTGCCTACCTGCAACGGCGAGTTCGGCGTCAAAGGCTACTATGTCGGCGTTCCCTGCGTGCTGGGCGAAAACGGCGTTGAGAAGATCCTCGAGTTCGAACTCGATGCGGAAGAGCAGGCGATGATGGACAAGTCGGTTGCCGCTGTTAAGGAACTTGTCGACAGCATGAAATAAGATGCCGCTCTGATAAGTTGTCTGTCAGGGCAAAGAAGGGCTTCATGCCCTTCTTTTGCTTTTGTTCAAGACATAGTTAGGAGCAGCATGCAAATATTCACGGAAAGACGATGCTTGTTTTTACGTATACATGTGTGATATAAAAATCGTTTTGCAGCCGAATGGGCTTTTTACATAAAGGAGCGTATTTAGATGGAAAAGAAACTTCCAACAATCGAGATCATCGAGAAGTACTGCAAGGGGTGTCATATCTGCGTGGAGTTCTGCCCGACCAAGGTTCTTGGAAATGCAGGGCTTTGTCGCAGCGGTCAAGAACCTGGAAGCCTGCATCAAATGCATGCAGTGCGAACTCCGGTGCCCCGACTTCGCAATCAAAGTAACAGCTTAATAATTCAACAGGAGGTAATGAAAGTGGCAAAAAAAGTTGCGTTTCTTCAGGGTAACGAAGCTGCAGCCCACGGCGCGCTCTACGCCGGCTGCAACTTTTTTGCAGGTTATCCCGATCACCCCCTCGACCGAGGTTGCTGAGGTCATGTCTGCCGAACTTCCCAAGATCGGCGGAAAATTTATCCAGATGGAAGACGAGATCGGCGCCATGGCCGCCATTATCGGTGCATCGCTGACCGGTGCAAAGGTTCTTACCTCAACCTCAGGTCCCGGTCTTTCCCTGAAGCAGGAGAACTGATCGGCTATGCCTGCATCACCGAGATTCCCTGCGTTATCTATCAACGTCATGCGCGGCGGCCCTTCCACCGGTATGCCTACCGGTCCTAGCCAGTCCGACGTCATGTGCGCCAAGTGGGGTACCCACGGCGACCATCCCGCCATCTGCCTGGTCCCGGCTTCGGTGCAGGAAATCTTCGAAGAGACTGTCCGCGCCTTTAATCTGGCGGAAAAATACCGTACTCCGGTAATGGTCATGCCGGACGAAATCGTCGCCCACATGCGAGAGCGGATCGTGTTCCCCGAGCCGGGCGAAATTGAGGTTATCAACCGCACTGCGCCGACCGTACCTCCGGCAGAATACAAGCCCTACGACACCAGTTCGGCGATGTCCCGCCTCTGGCCGCCTTCGGTTCCGGCTACCGATTCCACGTACCGGTCTCAACAAGATGGCAGGACGGTTTCCCGACCACCAAGGCCGCCATTGTCCAGGCCGAGGAAGAGCGTCAGGTTCGCAAGGTCGAGGCCAATGCCGACGACATCATCAAATTTGAAGAGTATCTGACTGGACGATGCCGAAGTTGTCGTGGTTGCCTTCGGCTCCACTTCCCGTTCGGCCCGTTTTGCCGTCAACGAGGCGCGCAAGCAGGGGATCAAGGCCGGCCTGTTCCGGATCATAACCTTCTGGCCGTTCCCGGACAAGCAGCTCACTCGCTATGTCCAAAAAGGTCAAGGCCTTTATCACCCCGGAAATGAACCTGGGGATGTGCACCGGTGAAGTGAAGCGGTGTGCGCAGGGCAAGGCGCCGGTGCACGGCATCTTCCGCGTTGACGGTGAACCGATCAATCCCGGACCAGATCCTCGATAAGATCAAGGAGGTTAAGTAACATGGCTTTTGATTATGATAAATATATCCGTCCCGGCAAACTGCCGCATATCTGGTGCCCCGGCTGCGGTCACGGCATCGTCATGAAGGGGCTGATCCGGGCCATCGACACCCTTGGCCTGGAGAAGAAAAATACCGCCATCGTTTCCGGCATCGGCTGTGCCTCCAGGCTTCCCGGGCTATATCGACTGCTGTACGCTGCACACCGCCCATGGCCGCGCCGCTGCCTTTGCTACCGGCGTCAAGATGGCCAAGCCCGAGATGAACGTGATCCTGTGTCGGCGGCGACGGCGACGGTACCGCCATCGGCGGCAACCACTTCATCCATGCCTGCCGCCGCAACATCGACATGACCTACATCATCATGAACAACAAAATCTACGGCATGACCGGCGGCCAGTTCTCTCCCTGCACCCCGACCGGCGCCAAGGCATCCACCACCCCCTACGGCAACCCCGATCCCTGCTTTCGACATCGCCAAACTGGCAATCGGCGCCGGCGCCACCTTCGTTGCCCGCGGCACCGCCTACCATGCCAACCAGATCGACAAGCTGATTGTCGAGGCGATCCAGCACAAAGGCTTCTCCGTCGTGGAGATCCTGGACGACTGCCCGACCACCTATGGCCGCCGCAACAAGTTCAAGTCGGTCATCGAGATGATGAACCGTCTGAAAGAGATCGCCGTCCCGGTCAAGGCTGCTGAAAAGATGACCGCCGAGCAGCTGCAGGGCAAGGTCCTTACCGGCGTCCTCTACAAGGAAGAAACGAAGCCCGAGTACACTGCCGAATACGCCAAAGGTCATCGAGCGCGCCAAAGGCGCCAAGTAATCAATTACAGGAAAAGGAGAATATACAGATGTCTCAAGATATGAACTCAGATTTTCCGGTGCTGGCGGGCAGGGACTGATCCTTGCCGGCGTCATCATGGCCGAAGCCGCTTCGATCTATGACGGCAAGCAGGCCGTCCAGTCCCAGAGCTACGGCCCTGAGGCACGCGGTGGGGCATCCAAGTCGGAGGTGATCATCTCCGACGGGCCGATCGATTACCCGAAGGCAACCGTGGTCGATGCACTGCTGGCCCTGACCCAGGAAGCGTGCGACAAGTATTCCCACGACCTGAAGGAAGGCGGGGTCCTGCTGATCGATTCCGACCTGGTCAAGAATGTTCCGAAAGGGAATTTCAAGATCGTATCCTTCCCGATCATCAATACCGCCAAGAACGAAGTCGGCCGTGAGATCGTCGCCAACATCGTTGCCCTGGGCGCAATGGTGGCGCTGACCGGTCAGGTCACCAAGGAGAGCGCCGAAAAGGCGGTTCTTGCCCGCGTTCCCGAGGCATTCATCGAACTGAACAAGAAGGCGTTCAATATGGGTTATGACAAGGCTCTGGCCGCTAACAAATAGCAGATTAGGGAAATACATGACGAGAGGCCCGGCAAAACCTTTGCCGGGCCTTTTCTGTTGACAGGCTGCCAAAATTTGCCGTGGAAATGGGGCAGGATTCATGTTAGTAATGGATAGTGCCTGACACGGAAACTTTGCGGAGAACCATTGCACGAGTTCCTCAAAGACTATCTGGCGACCCATGGCTACTGGGTCCTCTTTCTCTGGACATTTCTAGAAGGGGAGGCGGGGCTCATACTCGCGGGATTCCTTGCCTATGAGGGATATTTCAACCTCGCCGGGGTGATTGCCACCGCTTACTGCGGTGCCTTTGCCGGAGACCAGTTCTACTTTTACCTGGGTCGCTGGCAGGGGAAGCGGCTCTTGGTTCTCTTTACCGCCATCGCCCGCAAATTCAAAAAAGCCCTGCGTCTAATCGAGAAGTACGGCACCTTTGTCGCCTTCATATCCCGGTACACCTACGGTTTTCGCATCATCCTGCCGATCGTGCTCGGTATGACGACTTTTCCCAGCGGAAAATTCTGCTGGCTCAATATTCTCAGCGCCTTGAGCTGGGCAGTTATTTTTTCACTGGCCGGGTATTTTTTTGGGGTAAGCGCAGCCCTTTTTGTCGAGGATGTTGGGCGATACGAGCATCATTTGATGTTCATACTTGCATGTCTTATCGCCGCCGTATGGTTGTTCCATTTTACCTACTCGTGGCGGCGGCGTCGCAGAGCACGGGCGCGCCTGAAAAGAATAAAGAATTGGCGGACGGCTGAAAGAAGGTTGTCGTGATGGAGAGAGGCAGCGTTATTATTGTACTCGTCGAACCGCAGAGCCCCGGCAATGTCGGTATGGTATGTCGTGCCATGAAAAATATGGGCATGGTGAGGCTCAGGCTTGTCAACCCCTGTCCGACAGACCATCCCGATGCGGCGAAGTTCGCCGTGGCAGCGAAGGATGTGCTGCAACAGGCGGAAATTTTCCCGACTCTGGCAGCGGCACTTGCCGATATCACTTTGTCGGTTGCCACCACCCGCCGCCATGGCAAATATCGACAGGAGATCGTCACTCCTGCTGAGATTGCGGAGCGACTTCACAGTGACGGCGGGGTTAATCGGGCAGCACTGGTCTTCGGACGTGAGGACAGCGGCCTCACTACCGACGAAGTTGCTCTCTGCCGCTGGCAGGCTACAATCCCGACAGCCGATGATTACGGTTCCCTCAACCTGGCCCAGGCGGTACTCATTTTTACCTATGAGATATTCCGGACGGCAGGTGGTGCCATCCCCCTCAGTAAGAGGGTGCTCGCAACAGGTGACGATTTGGAGACTCTCTTCACCCATATGGAACAATCGCTTTTACGCATCGGGTTTCTCAACCCGCAGAACCCGGCGCATCTCATGCGGACACTCAGACGCATATTTGCTCGTGCCGAAATGGACCAGCGGGAAGTGGCCGTGTTGCGCGGTCTGATGTCACAGATCGACTGGGCTGCTTCCGCATTTCAAGGAAAGAAGAAGCAATGAATATCACGCATCTCGGCTTCCTGGCCGGGGCATTGACGAGCGCTGCGGCAGTCCCACAATTGATCAAATCATATCGCAGCCGGCACATGGACGATATTTCCTTCTGGCAACTGCTGCTGATAAACATTGGATTGTTGCTGTGGCTCGCCTATGGGATAATTCTGTGCGACTCGCCCATCATTATTGCGAATTGCTTCACACTTTTGTGTTATACTCTGCTCATTGTCATGAAGATTTTGTACCGGAAGAGGGCCAGTTCCCCCTCCGTGGATTAAAACTGAAAACTCAAGGAGGTAAGGAGGAACCATGAAACGACTGATTATGCTGACGATTGCCCTGTCAATTATTTCGATGCTATCCGGTTGCGGGTACAACACCATGCAAGCCAACGAAGAGGGGGTCTTTGCTGCCTGGGGAGACGTGGAAGCAAGCTACCAGCGTCGTGCTGACCTGATTCCCAACCTGGTCGAGGTGGTAAAGGGATACGCCAAGCACGAGGCGGATACCCTGAAGGCTGTGACCGAGGCCCGCGCAAAGGTCGGCTCAATGCAGATATCCAAACAGATGATAAACGACCCACAGGCATTTCAAAAGTTCCAGCAGGCTCAGGGTGAACTTTCCGGGGCCTTGTCCCGACTGATGGTGGTGGTGGAGAAATATCCGGATCTCAAGGCAAACCAGAACTTCCTCGACCTGCAGAATCAGCTGGAGGGAACAGAGAACCGGATTAATGTCGCCCGGGTTCGTTACAACAAGGCGGTGCAGGTATTCAATACGAGATGTCGAGACCCTGGACCTGCACCACCACGCGCGGACCGACGCCGCTCTGCACCACCTTGGCGCGGGTCACCATCGAGCGGATCGCGGACCCCAGCCGCGCGAGCGACATCAGCCGGGCGCCAGGCCGTCGAGATCGAGCGCGCCGCCGCCCTTGCCGCCGCCGTGGTGCTTGCGGAGCTTCACGGCACCGGGGTCAGGCGTGTAGCCCTCGATCGGGCCGAGCATGAGCCGCGTGGTCCGGCCGGTCTTGTCGTCGAGCACATACTCGACGCGCGCCGACAGCAGATCGCGATCGATGCCCAGCCAGGCGGCGGAGACCGGCACAAGCTGGTTCAGCGACCAGAGCGACCCGTCCGGTTGCCGCCAGCCCTGCACCTCGATGTGCACCTGGATGGAGCGGCCGTAGGCGAAGGCCCGCTGCCAGTTGGCGCGAAGCTGCATGCCGGCTTGGTCGAGCTGGCTCTCCGCCAGCGTCACATGCGGGCGGTAGCGCGGCACGCCGGCATCGTGCGCGAGCGCGCCCTGGCCGGTCTGCACCACTCCGCCCTTGCCCGCATACGAGGCAGGCCCCGGCCCGTGCAGCGCGCTGAGATCGAGGCCGCCGGTCGCGGCACCGCCGACCCCGTGCTGACCCTTCACGATGTAATCCGAGAACCGCCGATGCACGTTGATCGACGATTGCGCGCGCAAGATGTTCTCCCCCTGGACGAGGCGGCCAGCGGCACGCGTCGAGCCGGCGCGGGTGAGCACCAGGCGGCCCTTGCCATCGTCGCAGGCCAGGACGCCGGCGAGCCGGCAAAGCCGTTCGAGGAAGGTCCAGGCGGTCTCGCATCGTTCGAGTTTTGCGTCCGCCACCACGCCGGAGGCGCCGTCGGTCTCGACCACCACGTCGATCTTGAACAGGCCGCAGATCGACCGCGCGATCGCCTCCAGCGTGTAGCCGGCGAACTGCCCGGACTGGATGTCGGGCGTGCAGTCGATCAGGTCCTCGGTGCGGCTGCGGCCAAGGATGCGAACGCCGTGCGCCACGCGATCGAACATCGGCTGGTAGCCGTCGACGTAGCCGGTCAGCACCGGGTCCGACCCGATCGAGACCACGCACTCCGAGAACGGCTGGATCAGCCACGGCTCGTCCTGCTCGGGCCACCGTTCGCTCACCGCGATGTCGAAGTCCGACGCGCACCGATCGAGGCCACGGCTGACCCGCAGCGATGTCCAGCCCGCGTAGATCTTGCCATCGACGGTCAGCGTTGGACTGTCGTCAGCCGGAGCCGGAGCGGCACTCATGGCACGAGCTGGTAGCCGGCGCGCGGCATGAAGGCCGGGTGCGGCGCATCGTTCAGCGCCTCCAGCTCCTCGGCACGGCCCGCGTCGTGGTGCAGCAGTTGCGCCAGCGCCAGCGACGGCAGGCTGCCCGGCAGGCTGTAGCGCGCCAGGCGCGGCAGTTGCTGGGCACGCTGCGTCACGTCCTGCACCGCCATGGCGCCGATCGCCTGCCAGCCGAGATACAGCTCGTCCAGCCCGGCATCGGCCGCCGCCTCTGCCCGCGCATCGATCAAGCTCGAGTACCTGCCCGAGCGCCGCCGACGCGGCATCCGCCGACGGCCAGACGATCGCCGCGTAGACCTGCAGCACCGCCACCGTGGCGGCCGCCTCGACCAGCCCCACGATCGCCGCCTGCTGCGCCGCCATGGCGGCCAGGACAGGGGTCGAGGGCGTAACAGCGGCCAGACCGTCACCCCAGCCAGCGAGGCCCGCAAGCCCGCCAGTGAGGTCCGCACCGGGTCGGAACAACGGCGCCCGGCCGGAGACCGGATCGTCGGGCAGCGGCGGCGGAGCCAGGGAGGTCGCGACAATGTCGGCCGCGCCGGTGAACACGTTCAGCACCGCATCCGACGCTGCGTCGTCATTGGCGAACGAACCGGCCATGCCGGCGATCGACGAACGCAACCCGAGGATCGTTGCCGGCGGCAGGCCAAGCATGCTCTCGGCGACCTGGCCGAACAGGTTCTCGGCAAACCCGAGCAGATAGCCCGGCCGCTTCGCAGCAAGGCTGGCGATGGCATAGGCCCGCTTGATGACGGGCAGCAGCTTCAGCAGGCCATGCAGCAGACCACCGGCGGTATCGGTGACGCTGAGCGGCGACGCCTGCTTGCCGTCCTCAACGAAGTCGATGTCGAAGGCCGCGTAGCCGCCGCGATCCTTGCTCTCGCTCCAGCGCAGCAGGCCGGAGCGGCACTGCCGCTCGCCCAGGAACGGATGCACCAAGGTGCCGGCCGTGTTCTTGTCCTGGCAGGCGGCGAGCAACGCGTCGCGCTTGTCCTGGTAGTCATCACCGATGACGAAGGCCCTGATCCGGTGCCGCTGAGCGGCGCGGCCCAGGTCCTCGGTGTAGGGCTGATCGCGCAGCGGAAACTCATGCGTGACGATGCGGCGACCGCCCTCGCCGGCGGCGACATCGACCACGAACGGCACGCCGCGGAACGACGCCGGCCGCAGCACGGCCGAACCCGCCGACAGGTTCGGGAAGCCGCCAAGCGCGCCGGTGAGCGCGGTGCCGGCGGATGACGAGCAAGATCGCTCATCAGAACGGCGCCAAGGGATCGGAGTGGCCGACGTTCACTTCGGGATGCGGCACGTTGCCGTCCGTCTCGGTGCGCACCTGCGTGCCAGGCGGCAGGTTTGGAATGTCGAGGAAGATGCGCAAACGCCCCTCCATACCCTGCGTCCGGCATCAAGCCGCTGCCGTGCCGACCCGGACCGTCATACGGGCTCGGGAAGCGCAGCGCTGGCATCCCAGGCATGTCGAACATCGGCCCCGAGCGCGGATCGTAGGGCGGCGGCGGAGGCGGCAGCGCCTCGATGCGCCGGCGTTCTCGGTCCGCCTCTTGCGCGGCGATGATCCGCTCCACGTTCGCCGATTCCCGGTCCAGCCGCTGCTGCAATGACAGGCCGTCATTCGGTCGCACGATCGGCGACGTTCCCTCGGCGTTGAACGGCGTGGTGGGCGCGCCGGCGGAGTTCGGCCCGAACTGTTCCAGCTTCGGCCACACCATCGACGGGTAGCGTTCCGGGTGGTCGTGCTGGTCCTTGCGCGTTCGCCAGCGTGTCGCCGTAGCGGATGCGGCCAAGCACGTTCGCCGTGGCAGCGGTGCCAGTGCCAGCCACCAACGCGACGATGCCCCATGCGCCAAGCGCGGCGAAGATCGTCGTGCCGGCAATCGCATCGAGCGCGGCGGCTACCTTCAGCAGGCCAGCGCCGGCAGAGATGCCCCAGCCTGCGAGCTTCAGCAGCACCAGGCCCTCGACAACCGTCTTCAGACCACCGAGCGCGGTGACCAACTCGCCGGCGCCGGATGCGAGCGCGCCGACGTCGTGCGCGGCGCCGCTCCAGTCCTGCTGCTTCATGAAGTCGGAGAAATCCTTGACCGCGCCGGTGATGCCGGTCGCCACCCAATCGCGGTTTGCCCTGATCCACAGCGCCATGTCGTCGACGATCGGCCGCAGCACGGGCGCCAACTCGGCGCCGACCACGTTGACGAAGCCATGCACCGCGGTGTCCAGCCGGATCATGCTGCGGTGGTACGCTTCGAGGTTTTCGTTATCCTCGGCGGTGAACACGTAGCCGAGCTGGCGCGCCTCCTCGGCGAACTGCCGGATCGCGTCGCCGCCCTTGTTCAGCATCGGGATCAGCGCCATGCCGCCGCGGCCGAACAGCGTGGTGGCAACCCAGGTTTTGAGCGCGGCGTTCTCGGTGTGCGCGAAGGAGTCGGCCAGCTTCGGCAGCACATCCGCCGCGGTCACCGTCCCCTTCTTGATGTCCGCCAGGCTGAAGCCGAGCCGTTGCAGGATCGCCGCGGCATCCTTGCCCTTGCCGAGACCGGCCGCGCCCATCGTCTTGTTCAGCCGGGTCAACCCGAGCTGCATCGCGTCGATCGGCACCTCGTTCATGCGGGCCGCGTAGTTCAGCCCCTGAAGCTGGGCCGTCGTCACCCCGATCTTGTCGGCCGTGGCGATGAACTCGGCGCGCGCGCTGGCGACCTTGTCGACCAAGGCGAACAGCCCGGTGACCGACCCGGCCGCGCCCAGGCCCGCCAGCACGGGGAACAGCGATTGCAGCAGGCCGCCGGTCGCGGCGACGCGGGTGTTCAGCGCGCCGAAGTGCTCGCCGAGAACCCGCGTGCTGCCGGACAGGCTGCTCAGCATTCCCGGCCGGTCCAGCTTGACCAGAGCACCGCGCGTCGCGTCGGCCTCGCGGCGGACCGCGGACAGGTCGGTGCGCACCGAACGGAACGCGGCACCCGACTGATTGACCGCCGAGACGATCGCCTGAAAGGTCGGGTTCGGCATTCAGCGATTACCTCGGGCGTTGCGCTCCAGCGTGGCGATGCGCTGCACCTGCAGCAGCGCCTGCGACAACTCCGACGTGGTCAGCTCAAAGACATTGCCTATTGCGCCGCCCCACCACCGGGCGCATTCGAAGTATCGGTCGACAACGTCTCCTGGTCTGGCGTCTCCAAAAAATCGCGGTTGATGATCCTCCCCAGCGCGATCACGTCGCGACCCGCCATGGCATCGACCGCAGCCGGCGTGATGGAGGCCAGCCGCGCGATCAGCCGATGCGTGAAGCCGGCATCCGACTGGTCGCCGCAGGACCGCATGTCGAGGCCCGTCGGCTCGCGCAACGTGAGCTCCACCACCTCGCGGTCCACCGACGTGACCGGGCGCGAGAGGCGATAGGTGATTGGACCGGTGATCATCCGAAGATCTCCTGCATGTCGAGGCCCGAGAATTTGACCTGGAATTTGCCCGCCACGCCGTCCAGCTCGATCTTGTCGGTCTGGAAGGCGTTGAAGAGCTGGTACGTCTTGCCGATGTTCAGCGCGAACTGCACCGTGACGTCGGTCATGGCGCGCAACGCGACCAGGCTGAGCTGCGGATTGTCGAACAGCTCGGCCTCGACCATCGGCGGGTCGATCCGCTCGGTGAAACCGACCATGCCGGACGGGCCGGAGACCGGCGTGCGGATTTTGCCGCCAACGTCGATCTTGAAGTCGCCGGCAAGCTCGTAGAGCACGCCATCGACGTAGAAGTAGGCCGTGCCACCACGCGCAACCTGGGCCATGCGGGATCTCCATCACAGGGAAGCAGCGCCTCACGGCGCGGGGTCGGCCGGGCAGTTACGCCGCGGCGGCGAGCCGGAACTGATTGAGCACCGCGAAGATGCGAAGTCCGCTGATCAGGTAAGGGTCGAACAGCACGTCGACGCGGCTCGGGTCCTGCGCGTTGCGGATGACGACAAGGCCCTTGGCGAACAGCGCGGTGTTGTCGACCAGGCCCGCGACCTCCATCGACGCATACTGCGCGATCAGCTCGCCCTTGATGATCGCCGGCGTCACCACCGGCTGGCCGAAGCCGATCCGCGTGCCGTCGTCCGCCAGCTTCGCCCGCGCGAATTTCTGCGTCACCATCGAGCGGAGCCGGCGGGTCACCGCCATCAGCGTGAACAGCGTCTCGACGTCGAGATACGACTGATCCGCCTGCCCGAATTTGTTGAGCTGGTACGTGGTGATGGCGCGCAGCACGGACACGTTGCCGGCGCGATCGAAGCCCGGCTGAGCGATGCCGGAGCTGAGCATCGTTTGCAGCGTGGTCTTGGAGAACCGATCGGTCACCGCGGGCGCCAGCACGCCATTGACGGACAGCGTCTGCAGCGGCCGGGCCGGGTCCGCCTTCAGCGACGGGATGCAGGCCGCCGTCATCGCAGCGGCGAACTCCCAGGACGGCGTCGGCACGCCGGCGCAGCCCCAGATCAGCGCGTGCTGGTCGTTGTGCGCCGCCCCGAGCGTGATGAGATTGGCGGCGGTGTCGACCTTCGCGGTGAACACGCCGCCGAAATTCTGGTCGAGCCACGACCACCGCCCGGCGCTGTCGGACATCAGCGTCTGCAGCGCGGCGAGCGACGTGGCATCCGAGTAGCCGCAGATCACGAAGTCATAGTCGATCGACCCGAGCGCCGCGGCGACCCCGGTCAGGTCGGGCGCGCCGGTGCCGCCGGAGATCGCGCCGACCGCCACGGTGAGACCGGGCGGCAGCGCCTCGCTGCCCTGCGCGCCGTAGTAGTTCAGCCGCACGTCGAGACCCGCCTGCGCCGAATTCCGCGCGTCCGACGTGAGCGTGACCACGCCAAGCGAACTGCCACCGCCCATCGGCAGGCTGCCGACGGCATTGACCGCCAGCGCCGTCGCGGTTGCCACCTGCGTCGCGGTCATCCCCGCCGTCACGCCGACCTGCACGAGCTGGCCGCCGACGTAGAGCGCCATGGTGCCCGGACCCGTGGCCGTGCCGGTGATGGTGACCGGCACCGTCGCGGCCGCGCCGGCGGCGGGATCGGGGATCGGCAGGCACCACACCTCGCCGAACGGATCGTTGGCGCGATAGGCCGCCATCATGCGCGCCAGCATCGAGCTCGCGCCGAACAGCGCGATCGCCTCCGCCACCGTCGCGACGTAGACCGCGGCGACCGGCTGGGTGATCAGCGTGCCGCCGACCAGCACCGCGCGCTGGATATCCTGGTTGGCACCCGCCTGGCTGTTGTCGAATTCGACCGAGAACAGCGGGATGCGCAGGTTCGGCGGGATGTAGGTAAAGCTGACCTGGCCGGACATTGGCGGGCTCCATCAACAGGGAAATGGCGCCTCACGGCGCGGGTCGGGCGTTCAGCCGACGGGAAGGTCGATCTTCGCCGCGATCTCGATCCGGCCGTCGCGACCACCTGAGCGCGGCGGCGGCGGGGCCGGAAATTGCAGGTTGCGATACTCGCCAAGCCGGTCGGTCGGCGAGCCGGCATCCACCTGCAGGTTGACGCCGGAGATCACCGGGCCAAGCCGGGTCTGGTAGCTCTCGCGCCAGCGCATGACGAACTCGATGCGGCCATCGCCAAGGATCAGTTGCTCGTCGCCCTTGAACTCGCGCGAGACCCGCATCGAGCCGATGGCGGCGAGCCGGTTCCACTCGGGATCTTCGAGCAGCGCCAACTGCGTCTGCAGGATCATGGTGTCGAGATCGCGCACCGCATCGTCCCGCGCCGCCCGCTCCACCAGCGCCTGCACCACAAGGGTCAGCTCCATGGCGAAGGCCGGCGGGCCGGAGCCGCCGGACACGTCCTCGCCCTCCTCGCGCCAGAACACCAGCAGCCGCGGCATGTCGCCGGAGGCCACGCCATCGATGCGGTCAGCCTCGACCGCGTCGCCGGCGAGCGTCCGCTGCGCCTTCAGCACGCGGACCGTCACCTGCGGGATGTCGATCGCCAACTGCGTCATGCGACCCGCCGCGCCTCCTCGTCGGACGCGAACCGCAGCGGCACCTTGACGTGGCCATGCCCGTCGGGTTCCGCCGGATTGGAGACGGCGTAGAGGCGGCCGTCGACGGCGAACAGCTCGCCCTGGGCGGGCAGGCGTCCACCGGGCAGGCTGGCGGCACGCAAGCCGAGCATCGGCCGCGCGCCAACGACCACGCCGATCATGCTCTGCAGGGTCTCCTCGCGATACTTGTCGTCGAACACCGCAAGCAGCACGAGCGGCGGGTCGGTCGAGCTGTAGTAGGTGACCGGCCGCCCCCACGTCGCCATGCAGGGCTGCAGCACGTAGCGGTCGAGATCGATCACGTCGTCACCCCGGAGGCGCGGGTGCGGGCGGAGGGACGTGCTCCACCACGCCCTGCCCAACCAGGTCGTCGGCATGGTCCGCCGGCACCGACGCCACCTCTCCGGGCCGGAACGGGTGCAGGCCCGCGCCGGTGTAGAGCGTGGTGCCCGGCGCCGGAGTTACGGTTTTGACGTCGTCGGCCATGACAGGCCCTCCTCAGTTTGCGGTGGACGATCGTGAGCTGATGGCAAGCCGGCGAACGAGTTGTGACACTTCGGGACCTGGCTGTAGGTCGGCCCGCGTGGATGGCGCACGCCTGCGCGATGACGGTGCATCCCTGGCAGATTTCAGACGGAAACAGACAGTAACTATTCGTGGAGCCGTGTCCGAAGGGTTACTCCGCCTGATGCGTCCCTGAGATGGGATCAAACCGGCATTTCGGGACATTGGCGAGGCTCTTGAAAGACCGCCGCGCTCAGAAGTCGGTACCCGATGGCCGTTTTGAGCACGTCGACTAGGGATCGATTGCTTGTTGCGCGTCGCTGCACACCCATCCAATACGGGCCACCTTGCCGGAAATCCGTCGGGCACCCAAATCTCTCCTTCTTTCGCATAGGTGTGCCCAGGATGGAACGGACAGGAGGCGACGTGGCATAGCTCACCGGGCTCAGTAGACCAATGCATGACAGCACCAGAAGTCCGATCACTGTTGGCTTGCTGCTCCGGATTTGCCACTTAAGACGCTGCTGCCGAGCGGCTCCAGGCGGCGCATCCGAGCCGAGGTAGCGCCGTTTCGAGTTCCCATGGCTGCTTCACCCTTCGACACGGTCACGCTTCACCAGATAGCGGTGAGCAGTGAGGCTAGGTGGCTTTGTCTATCCCAAGAACGATCCGGCGAGGGGTAGCGGCTTAGAACCCCGTCTGCATAGGCGAACACGGCGGCTCGCAAGTGGGCTCACTGCCTCCGTTGATACCTTTGACTTCAGTCCAACAATGCAGGCCGAAGATCGATCTCCTCCTTCCTTCGATTTTTTTCCGTGCTTAAGATCCATCCGTTCAAATGCTGTGCGGAGCAGACCAAATGTTCACATCGATGATGTGCGCCCATATGGGTCAATGGCCCGCCGAAGAATATAGATGAACTGAACCATCAGTTCTGCGTGCATCTTACCTGGCCGCACGGCCCTGCGAGATGACGCGCGCCCTTTGCCTCCCGATGGACCAGTCATAGGGTTGGGCCGATGGTAGCCGAGCTGATGAACGCGTGCGATACGATCGCGTGACGCAGTGCGCTAAATCCGACATTAGATCGCCTGTTGGCGATGCACAGATTGGTCATAGAGTGCCGTGGAGGAGGAGACATACCTCGACCTTAGGCCGAAAGGTCATTGTGTAAAATGATGCGTTTGTAGCGGGCGACACGCCGTCGTCTGATGGGACCCGTCACGGGTCCACGGTCTAATCCTCTATTGCAGGCTGGAACCGAGCCTCAGATTCTCTCCACTACGTGCCCTGCCGGCCGGTCATCAGCACCTCGGGGCGGGTGCAGATGAACAGCGGATACGAGGTGACCTCCATCCGCCACCACTCATTGCGATCGCGGTCGAAGATCGGCTGGACATACATCTCGCGGCCGAGCGTGTTCGCAAAGGTGAAGTTCTCCGCCGGCGCCAGCGCCCGCAGGAAAACCCCGTTCGCATTGCGCGGAAAGAATTTGACCTTGTCGTGCGCGATGCCGATCGTGGTCGTGTCGTCGGACCCGCGGTAGTTGAACCAGTCGATGCCGCCGAAGCGCATCGCCTCGAACGCGGTGCCCTGCCGCAGCTCCTGCGCCGCGGCCCAATTGTAGTAGGTCTTGGTCACGTCCGGGTGGGTGACCAGCGCATCCCAGAAGTCGTCGCCGCACATCCCCATCACCACGGTCTGCGTGGTGAACGCACCCTGCGAGGCGCGCGCCATCGCGCGGACCACCTTGTTGCACTGGATGCGGAGCGCGCCATCGACCGGCGATGCGTGGTTGAGATCGAAGGCGATCTCGGTCGCCGCGGTGATGCCGAACTCGGCGAACCAATCGAACAGCGTGCTGCCGTCCGCGTCGATCAGCAGGCCCTGGATCGCCGCCAGCCGCATGTGCTCGAAGGTGAACTCCATGTTGGACTGCAGCCCGGTCGGACCCGCCAGGCGACGCGCCACCTCGGTCTGCAACTGCATCACCTCGGTCTCCTGGCCGAAGGCGCGCACGCTCTGGATTTCGTCCGCGTAGATCGTGTCGCCATGCCGGAGCCGCGGCACCTCGAAGTAGCGGGCCGCGCGCTTCTCGGTCGTGCGCTCGGTTGCCGGCGCACCACGCGGCGACGTCGGGATCAGGGTGAGCTGGCCCTTGCGCTGTTCGACCGCCAGCGCCCGCGTGCGGATCGGATTGTCGGTGAACAGACCGAGCTCGCCGATCCCGGTCGGCAGGAACGGGTTGCGCTCCACCGCCGAGGTCAGCTCGATCATGGTGAACGGGTCGGAGTGGAAGACGTCAATCGAGGCCATGGCTGGGCTCCATCAAGAGGGATGGGACGCCTCGCGGCGCTCCCTGGTGCCTTGCCCAAGGGCTGACCATAGGCCGTCGGCAACAGACGCGAAAAACCCCGCGCGAGGCGGGGCTTTCAGCGCGATCGTCGCCGATCGTCAGCGGGCGATGATGCCGAGGGCGCGCAGGTCCGCCAGCGCGGCGGCCTTGCCAGGCGCGTCGACGCCGGCGGCATATTGCAGCTCGGCCGCATTCACCTCGGCATCGCGCGCGACATAGGTCGCCGCCACCGTGCCGGAGGCCGGTATCCGCAGGTTATCCCACAGCACGCCGACCGCCGCCTGCAGCCCGAGCGTGCCGGCGTTCGAATAGGCGGCGAAGCTGGAATCCGCCGCGAGCTGGCCAAGCACCAGGCCCGCGGGAAGGTCCAACTCCACCGTGCCGGAGTTGACGAAGTGCCCGACATCGCGCGAGCGCAGGCCCGGCCCTTCGCTGATCATGAACTCCGCGGGCCGGCGGCCCTCGTTCAGCACCGTCGATACCATGATTGTCCCCTTTCAGGTTGGAAGGTAGTATTTCGACACAGAGGGTTTGACAGGTTGCCAGGGCGGTTTCTTGGGCATAGCAAGGCCAAGGCAGCGTGCTTCGGCGAATCTGCGTCTGATCGGCCGCTCGAGTTGGAATTGAAACTTAGCGCGCGTGTGGCATCGATGTCTGCTGTGCCGCCTTTTCAACTATGGGGATCAGGCGTCGACGCGGTTCGGCCGCACAAATGCGCCAAGCGCGACGAGCGATCGCCGTCAGTCGCCTTGCAACGGCCTGCGGTGATAAGCATTGCCGCACAGATGAACGATCCAGCACCATTGTCCTGAATTGTGCTGCTTTCATCGACATCCGCCTCACAAACCTCTTTAGAGAGCAGGCTGACGTCAATCTCGTAATTTGGCCAGTGAGCCGCGACATGTCCCTGGAGGCCGGCCTTCACCGCTGCCTCGATCGCGGAGTATTCGCGCTCGAAATCATTAGCCACCACGCACGACCCACTGGCGCCCTCACAAAGATCTCGAAAGCAAGTGCGCCAAGCACTCTCTGCTTCACTCGGTCCAACTTGCCGATGATTGTCAGTATCTTGTGCGATATCGTCCACCAGGTTTGTTAGATGAACGCACACCAATTTGTGAGTTCCGATAAGAGCGGATGGGACGAGCTGTTCACCAATCAAGATGTCGATGCGCTTCTTACCGAACGATTTTCTGGTTTGGAGCGTAGCCGACGAGGTCATGCGCATTCACAAGCTTCTTACACTGAAGCCTCTACCCGGACGGCATCCGCTCCTTGATGATTGCCCGCAAGAATGCCGCAGTCAGCAGGTATTCGGTGACGGTCTCGTCCGGACGGAAGTCGTTGCTGACCAGGGTCTCGTTGTGGTGTAGTTGCGCACCAGCCCGAAGAAGGTTGAGGAGCTCAGCTTCGATCATCCGGATATGGCCTCGCTTGCGATCGAAATGGAAAGGCGACCTTGTGAGGACGACACATATGCCGAACTCACCATGCAGCCGAAGTTCTCATGTCACCGACGTGAAATCCGTGTCCGCAGCGGCATTGTTCACCCGAGAGCGGCCAGTCCGCAAATGGCCAGTTCCTGCCATCAACTCCTATCTCGAGGATACCCGCTTCACCCGCGGTTCCGAAGCAGCACCCGCCTCATCTCGCAACCATGGAGACCTCCATGGCGACGTGAGTGGTGGCCGGCTCGCCTACTGGCGCCGGCCCATCGCCCGGTCCCACGTCGACCGGCTGTCGTTGGCGGCGGCAGAGCGCGAACCCCGCACGCCACCCTTGGCGAACGCCGCATCCCAGGCAGACGCGATGGCAACCGCACCCTGGCCCGGCTGCGGAGCGGCACCCGCGCCGACCGGCGGCTGCGGCACTCCAGCCATCCGCGCATCGAGGCCGCCGGCGCCCTTCGGCATCGCCTCCAGCATGGCCAGCACTTGCTGCCGCGGCATCGCCGTCTGCAGCGCGAGATACATGGCCACGCCGGGGTTCTTCGCGGCGTGCGGCGATGTCAGGACGGCGCGGCAGCGCGCACGCTCGCGGCGACGGGCGGCGGCCTTCTTGCCCTTGCCGGCCATCTCCTCTTCGTCGTCGTCTTTTTCGACGTCGTCGTCTTCGCCCTCCTCGCCGTCCTCGGTTTCCGCCGCGGGCGCAGCCGCAACAGCGGGCTCACCGGCGACGAGCAGCGGGCGGATCGGCGGCGGCACCGACGGCAGCCTCGGCACCGGACTCAGCCTGAGTCTCGGCCTCGGCGGCATCCGCGACCACCGCCACCGCCGGCGGAGCTGCGGCGGGCTTGCCCGCGGCCGTGAAGCGGCCAAGCCCGACCAGATGGGCAACCGAACTCGCCCCGGACAGCAGTTGCGAGCGCATCAACATGCGAAAATCCCTTTCATTCGAGGTCGGCGAACAAGGCCCGGAGCGCCTCGTCCGGCGCCTCGACGGCATCGGCGAGACCGAGCGCCACCCCGGCAGGCCCAAGGAAGGTCGCCGCCTCGGTCTTGCTGACCGCGGCGACCGAAAGGCCGCGATTGCGCGCGACAGTTTCAACGAACAGCATGCCGGCCGCATCGACGTCGGCCTGGATGGCAGCGCGAGCCGAGCGCGACAGCGGCTCGTATTGGTTGCCCTCGAATTTCCGCTCGCCGAACCGGATCATCGTCACGGTCGCACCCGCCTCGGTGAGCGCCCGGCTCCAGTCGACATGCATGCACACCACGCCGATCGACCCGACGCCGCCGGTGCGCGGCACCGAGATGCGGTCCGCGGCCGAAGCGATCGCGTAGGCGGCAGAGAACGCGACCTCGGTGAGGATCGCCCGGATGGGCTTGACCCCGCGCGCCGCGACGATGGTGTCGACCAGGTCGAACAGGCCGGAGCACTCGCCACCGGGGCTGTCGATGTCCAGCACGATCGCGCGCACCGCATCGTCCGCCAGAGCGGTGAGAAAGTTGACCCGGATCCCGTCGTAGCCGGTCATGCCGGAATACGGGCAGAGCGTGCCCAGCTTGGCGACCAGCGTGCCCTCGACCGGGATGATCGCCACACCGCCAAGCACCTCGTAGCCACGCGCCGGCTCCGGCTCGCTGTCGGTCATCATCGGCATGAGCGCGACCGGACGGCCCGCCTCGCCGAACAGATGCGAGACCCCGAGCCGTTCGGCCAAGGCCGCGATGATCACCTCCGCCTTGCCCGGGTGGATCGCCAGCGGCACGTTGAACACGCGCTGCGCCAGATGCGGGAAGCGCAAGCCTGGACCGGTCATGCCGCGTCACACCGGCTGCGGACGGGTTTCGGTGTGCGAGGCAGGCTCCTCGGCCGCGCCCCATTGCGGCAGCTTCAGGCCCTTCCGCTTGAACATCGCCACCTCGACGGCGCGCTGCTCGATCATTTCGCGCCAGTCGGCGCCGTTCATCTCGGCGCACGCCTGCTCCAGCGTGGAGAAGCCGGCATCGAGGCCGAGCACCTCGCCCTGGCGCTCTTTCACCGGGTCGATCCAGCCGCGGCCCGGCCCGATCCACCGGCAGCGCATGTAGGCGGCCCGGCCGCCGGCGAAGGACGGTGCGCCAGCCGGCAGCGGCACCCGGCCCTTGTCGAATTCCTCCTCCAGCCAGGCGCCATAGACCGGCGTGGCGAAGCCGATGGAGAAATCCGCCCGCCGGCGGGCGAGCGTCTTCCACGCATCGAGCAATTCGGCCCGTGCGGACGAATAGTTGGTGCGCGACCAGTCCTGCGAGACCTGCCCAGCCGACATCCCGAGCGCTGCGGCGACGTTCCGCAGCATGGCGTGCTCGAAATCGCTGAAATTGCCGCCCGGACGCGACGCCGACACCGTCTTGATGTCCTCGCCCGGCGCCATGGTCGGCAGCCGCACACCGCCCAAGGTGAGGCCCTTCGCGCGGTGAAAGTCGGCCCGCAGCGCCTGATACGCCGAGATTTCCGGGTCATCGGGATCTTGCAGGGCATTCGAGACCTGGCCCTGGTCGAATGGCGACGTGATGAAGGTGCCGAACACCGTCTGCAGGATCGCCTGCTGCAACTCGGCGCCGTCGTATTTCGTCAGCATCTTGAGCCGCGACAGGATCGGGTTCAGCACGGACAGGCCGCGATGCTGACCGGCCCGCTCGCGGTCGAAGTCGTGCACCACGATCGGCCGTCCCCAGGCGGTCTCGCGCGGCACACGATCCCAGATCATGCTCTCGGCCGCCTCGTACCAGTCGGACGGGTAGGCCCGGCGGATGTGGTAGGCGATCGGCGCGCCGAGACCGTCGATCTCGACGCCACCGCGCAAGTTCACAGTGTCCACCTGCTGATTCGGGTTCGACAGCCGATCCGGGTCGACGATTTGCAGGGTGGTGGCGTTGCGCGCGCCATACTCGCCGACGAACTCCGGCAGGTAGAGCAGCACGCCCAGGCCCTCGCCATCGATCACCTTGTGGGTCAGCGCCAGATGGAACATCTGCACCATCGTCTGCGAGCGCGTGGCATCGCAGTAGCGCGCCGGATCGTCGGCATACATGCGCCAGCCGGCCTCGACCACCTCGGCGAATTCGTCAGCCCAGACCGCATCGAACGCCTTGTCGAGCGCGGCGAGTGCGAGGAAGTCCGGCTTGGCGACCAGGCGAAACTGCGCGCCGATGGCGTTGTCGACGATGCGGTTGGTGGCGCCGGTTCCCCAGCCGTCGTTCCGCACCAGGTCGCGCGAGCGCCCGACCATGCGGTCGCGGTCGCGGTTGATTTCGTGATCCGGCGAGCGCAGCAGCGGAAACCAGGCGCCCAGCTCCTGCGAGAACATGTCCGCCGAATCGTAGGCGAACGGAACCGAGCCGCTGATGCGATAGCGGCCATCCTCCTCCATCGACAGCAGGCCGCGCAGCCGCGCGCGCATGATCGCCGCGGCCGGCACCGGCACGCCGGCAGAGTCGAGCAACCGCGACGGTGCCGCGGACACGCCGCTCATCGGCCGAACCGCACGGCGATCGGACGGCGACCGCCACTCAACCCGAGCGCCTGCTGCAATTGCTGAATCCAGGCGGCGAGCTGGCCAGGGTTCGTGCTGCGGCTGAAGGTAACCGACTTCTGCCCATCACCCTGGCCATACGTCACGGTCTGCGGATTGTTGCTGACCATCATCTGCTGGTAGGCGGTCTGCGCCTCCGACCAGCCACTGCCGCAGCAGGGCCGGGTCGACACCGATCAGCACGGCGGGCGTGGTCGAGACGCCGGCCGTCCACGGCGGCAGCACGGTGACCTGATCCGACATCTCCGTGCTTTCTCCCTTGATCAGGCCAGCCGATGGCCGATGGAGCCTCGGGTTCGCGGCGTTGGTGCAGCGGTGCCCGCCGTGCGCAGCTCCGGCGACGGCACCGGAGTGCCAGGCCGGCGGATATCAGGCGCGGGTCGTTCTGCCGGTGGCGGAGGCATGTCTTCGTCGATCGGCACCGCGATGCGCCGCGCTTTGCGCTGCCAGAAGCGATCGCCGTAGCGATCAGCCCCGAGCATCGACAGCGCAGCCCGCGCGTAGACCGCCAAGTCGAGTTGCTCGTTCCTGTCTCGCAGTTTGCGCCATTCCTGGCGCGGAAAGCCGCGGCGATCCTTCACCGTCACAAGCTGCTCGGCGACAAGCTGCTTCACCGCCTCCGGCTCCAGGCCAGCGGGCAGATGAACCCAGCCAGGCGGATACCCGACGCCATCGCCGCGGGTGAGCCACAAGCGTCGATACAGGTCGACCTTGAACGTCGAGACCGCCACCGTCCAAAGCCGCAGGCCACGCCGCAGCTTGCGGCCGTTCTCCAGCACGTCGACCAGCGTCGGCCCGGTCACCGGCGCGGCCCGGTTCCAACTCTCGGCGCCCTTCAGCGCCATGAAGCGATTGTCCCGCAGGCGCCGCACCTGCGTATAGACAGCCGTGGTGTGCGCGCCGCCGGTGTCGATGCCGATCCGCTCGATGCGCTGCGTCCCGCCACCCTCGACCGGCAGGTCCTCGGCGAGATAGTCCGCCAGCGCATCCCAGGTCGCGGCCGCGCCCGGATGGCCCATGAACACCCGCGTGTCGACAAGCCAGGACTCGTAGCCGGCACCCCAGGCCCAGACCGCCAGCTCCAGGCGATCGTTCTGGTTATCGACGCCGGCCGTGAGCGCGACGGCCGCGGCGGGCACCACGCCCATCGGAAACGGCTCCCGCCGCTCGATCAGCCGCTCCCAATCCGGCGCCTCGCCCGCCTCCTGCCAGGGCAGGCCGAGCGCGGTGTTGCGCCAGACCTTCAGCCGCTCCGGCTTGCCGCGCGCTTCGAGGAAGTCGCCGACGGTCTGCGCCAGCCGACGCCACGGCGAGTAGAGCTCCGAGAGCTGGAAGCCCGCGATGCCGCGGAACGCAGCACCGGCAATCCAATGCCCGCGACGCACCGCCGCCCAACGTTGCTGATCAGACCAGCCGATATCGCACTCGACGCAGTAGTAGAGCGCCGTCGATGCCTCATCGCCTTCCCAGCGGACCCGCTCCCACTCCAGCCGCTGGAACACGCCGCAGTGCGGGCACGGCACATGGAACCGCCGCTGATCACTCTCCTCGTAGGCCGCCGCGATGCGCGACGTGCCGACGATGGTCGGGCTGGAAATCTCCACGATCTTGCGATTCCAGAAGGTGCCCGTTCGTTTCCGCGCGAGCGCCACCGGATCGCCCTCGGTGCCGGCGGATGCCGGGTAGCGGTCGACCTCGTCGCAGAACAGCAGCCGGATCGGCCGCGAGGCCAGCGACGCCGGCGAATTCGCCCCCGCCATGGTCACGTGACCGCCGGCGAACGACTTGTGCAGCAGCGTGTTGCCGGAATCCCTGGCCCGCGGGTCGGCGACCCGGCCGCGCAGCGCCGGTGTGTCGCGCAGCATCGGCGCGAGCCGATCCTTCGACCAGGTCTCCGCCATCTCGATCGTCGGCTGCAGGATCAGGCACGGCGCCGGATCGTGGTGCATGTGGTAGCCAACGGCGTTCAGCAGACACTCAGACTTGCCAGTCTGCGACGCGAACATCCCGACCACGCGCTCCACCGCGGCATCGCAGATCGCGTCCATGATGTCGCGCTGATACGCGGCGCGATCGGTGCTCCATTGCCCCGGTTCAGCCGAGGCCTCCGGGCTCAACACCCGGTTGATGTCAGCCCATTGCGAGATCGTCAGCCGTGGCGGCGGCCGCAGGATCTTCAGGCTCGTCCGCACGCTCTGCAGCAGCGCCGCCGGCCCCGTCAGCATCAACGGCATAGACGGGGATTCGGGCGAGCTCGGTGAGAAGGTCATGAACCGCCGTCGTCAGAACCGCCGATGCCTCGGCCAAGGTTGGTGCAGCGTGCATCACGGGTGCAGCCTTCGCAGGCAGTGCCAGGATGCGCATGCGCAGCGCGACAAGCACCCGCTCCCATGCCGCCTCCACCGCGGCCCGCCGCAGCACCGTGCCGTCGAGCAGGTCCGCCTCGGCCTCCGCCATGCGGGCACGCGCCTTGACCATGCGACCCTTGGCGTTCGCCAGGTTCTCGTCGCCAGTCATGTCGCCGCCGATCGTCCGATCGCGGAGGTAGCGGATGTAGGCTTGCACCACCGGCACGAGTTCGTAGCGCCCGCGTTCGGATTTCGGGATGACACCACGCTGCGCCAGACCGGCCACGTTGCGCTCGGTCATCAATAGCAGCTTCGCCATCGTGCCGACCGGATAGGTGGCCCCGGTCGAGCCGCTCACTCGCCGTTCCCGGTTTCAACAGCCTCGCCCTCGACGTCGATCGCGCCGTCGAAGTGGCCAAGCCGCAGCGTTCCGAGTTCACCATCCACACCACGCGGAGGAAGCAGCGGAGCGCGCGAGACCTTGGCACGCGACGTGGGCGTCATGCCCAGCACATCGGCGAGCCGCGCCACCTGCAACTCCGCCTCCTGCGCCACCTTGCGGTAGGGATTGTGCGTCGGGATGCCGGTGCGCGGCGCCGGCACGATCGCTCCATGCTCGGCGACGTGCGCCCGCGCCCGCTTCGCCTCGACAAATGACAGCACGTAGATACGCACGACGTCGCCATACTCGCCGATCGGCGCACCCCGAGCGCGCAACAGCGCCAGCACCTCGTCCCATTTCCGGGCGTGCTCGGCATCGAAGTCGTCAGGCATGGCCGGGTCGCCAGACGCCCGGAACGATGAACGCCACTCATGGCCACCATTGCCGAAACTCCGGCGCCCAATCCGGCAGCGCGATCTCGCCACCGGCAGCGAGGCCCTGCACCGCGTCGTGGTGGCGCAGCTTCTCGGCGGGCAGCGCCGGCGAGCGTTGCCAGATCTCCGCCATCACGTCGTCGACCGTGGCGTAGATGGCCGGATCGTCCGACACGTCGAACTGTTCGAACCGCGGGTTGGCATTCAGGTTCATCGACCCGCGCAGCGTCACCCGCCAGCCATCCTCGGTAGACACCAGCACGATCTTTGCGTGGTTCTTGGTGACGCGGATGCAATCGAGGCCGAAGCGGTCCTGCAGGTCGCCGACCAGCGGCATGTCGCGCTGCGCGCCGGCCCAATCCATCAACATGCGAAACCGCCTGATCCGCCCGTCGGCGATGAAGGCGGACACCGCCTCGACCTCGTACTCGGCGATGCACCACGTCCACACCGCGACGTCCGCGGCACCGACCCGGTCGAGCACGGCCGCAACCAGGTCGATCATCGAGAACTGGCCCTTGGTCAGGCCGAAGATGTGCGAGCCGCGGGTGAAATCGGCGAGCGCCGCAGCCGCGACATCGAGGCAGACCGCAGCCCGCTGCTGCCGCCGCACCTGCGCTGGCGAGACACCGCGGACGAACAGGTCCGCCGGGTCGAGCCGAGTGCGAAATCTCCGACGGTTCATGTGGGCACCTGCAACGTTTGCACGCGGCGAGCTTACGCCTGCAAGGTGTAGCAACCGCCTACGCCGCCGCAGGCTCCTCCGCGCGAGCCGCAGCGACCTCGGCGAACGTGCCGCCATCGCCCTCGAGCACCGCTTGGCCGCCGCTGAAATTCTGCCATCGTTGCACGATCACGTCGCAGTAGGCCGGCGCGATCTCCATCGCGTAGCACCGCCTGGCGTGCTGTTCCGCGGCAATGATGGTCGAGCCGGAGCCGCAGAACGGCTCGTAGAGCAGATCGCCGGCGTCGCTGAACGCGCGAATGATCTCCGCCGGCAGAGCCACAGGGAAGGGCGCCGGATGGTGTAGACCCTTGCCGATGTGGCCCTTGTGCCGCAGCACGCGCACGACGCTCTCGGGCAAGTAGGTCAGCTCGTCGTCTGCCACGTCGAGCATCGCGTGGCCCAGCTCCTCGAGGCGCCGCAGCACCCGAACCACGCTGTCGGGAATCTTGCGTGGCTGCACCTCGCGGCCGGCATGCGTGAAATTCCGAACCACCCCGCTCTTGTCGCGCAATCCACCCTTGCCATGAACGTCACCCGCCCAAGCCGACAGCTTCGTTTTGCGTGGCTTCTCAGCCTGGCGGTTGAAATGGAAAATCCACTCATGCGACGGCGCCAGCCGACCATTCCAATCACCCGGCAGTCCCGGTCCCTGATCCCACACGTACCAGCCGAACCGACGCCAACCCTGGGAACGCATCCACTCGATCCAGCCATCCCAATAGGCAATCCACTCGCCCTCGCGGTGGATCAGCCCGAGGTTCACCAGCACCTGCGCGTCGCTCCGCATCGGCAGCGCCGCGAACACGCCCTGCATCAGCAGATCCCAATCACCGATCGACGATGTGTAGTCGCGCTGCTGGCCGTAGGGCGGCGACGTGAAGCAGAGATCAGCCGACGCGCCCGCCATCAACCGCGCCACCGCCGCCGGATCCGTGGCATCGCCGCAGAGCAGCCGGTGCAGACCGAGCGATCCACAGATCGCCAGGCCGCGTGACCGGCACCGCAGGCACCGCCGGCGTCTCGTCCGGGTCGGTGAAACCGTCCGCACCGATCAGCCGCAGCTCTTCGAGTTCAACCCCATCGAACCCGGTGAGCGCGAGCTCGATACCCGCGTGCGCCAGGTCGCCCAACTCCAGCGCCAGCAGCTCGCGATCCCAATCGGACTCCTCGTTGGTCCGGTTGTCCGCGATCCGGTAGGCCCGCGCTTGGTTCTCCGAGAGATCGCCCGCGATGTGCACCGGCACCTCGGCCATTCCGAGCATCGCGCGCCGCCGCGAGCCGCGCATGTCCGACCACGACAACCATGTTCCGATCGACCACGATCGGTTGTCGCCAGCCGAACTCCCTGAGTGAGCCTGCGACCTTCGCAACAGCAGCCTCATGCCGGCGCGGATTGTGTTCATAGGGCACGACCTGGCCGATCGGCACGAGCGCGACCTTCACGCCGCAGCCGCCTGATCCGCGCGCGCCGCGGCAACCTCGGCGAAGGTGCGCGAGCCGCCATCGAGTACCGCCGTCCCGCCGACGAACTCCTGCCAGCGTTGCACCACGACATCGCAGTAGCCCGGCTCGATCTCGAGGCCGATGCAGCCGCGGCCAAGCATCTCGGCGGCAATGAAGGAAGTGCCGGAGCCGGAGAACGGGTCGTAGACGAGCTGCCCAGGCAGCGAGTTGTTCTCCATCGGCCGGCGCATGCATTCCACCGGCTTCTGCGTCGAGTGCCCGGTGTCGGATTTCAGATGCTCGATGAACCACACGGTCGACTGCTTGCGGTCGCCCTGCCAGGCGCCGGTCGCGCCGTCGCGCACGGCATACACCGCCAACTCGTGCTCCTCGGCGAAGCGGAATGTCGTCAGGCCTGGCCCTCGCGGACCGCGTAGAAGCATGGCTCGTGCTGCCAGTGGTAGTGACCGCGCGACAACGCCGGCCGCGTCTTCACCCACACGATCTGGGCGCGAACAGCCAGGCGGCACGCGGCAAGGCTTTCCTCGACCACGGCGCAGTGCAGGCCGCCATGCCAGACATAGGCGACGTTGCCAGGAAACAGCGCCCAAGCGGTGCGCCAGTCGGCCCGGTCGTCGTTCGTCACCACGCCGATCGCCGCGCCCGGCGAGCTGATGCCCGCGCGCTGCCGCCACGATGCGTCGTAGTTCACGCCGTACGGCGGGTCGGTCACCATGAGCAGTCGGCCGCGCCGACCCGAGCGCCCGCCGGACGGTCTCGATGTTCGAGCTGTCGCCGCAGAGCAGCCGATGCCGGCCGAACGTCCAGAGATCGCCTGGCCGGGTCACCGGCACCGCCGGAAGGGCCGGAGCCGCGTCGGGATCGGTGAGGCCCTCGGACCCGGCGATGCGGATGCGCGCCAGCTCGTCGGTGTCGAACCCGGTCAGCAGCAGATCGATCCCGGCATCGGCGAGGTCCCCGAGCTCCAGGGCAAGCAGCTCGTTGTCCCACTCCGCCTCTTCGTTCGTCCGGTTGTCGGCCAGCCGATACGCTTGCAACTGCGCCGGCGACAGACCGTCGGCGATGTGCACCGGCACCTCGGTCATCCCGAGCAACCGAGCCGCAGCAAGCCGAACGTGGCCGACCACCACAACCATGTCGGGCGCCACAACGATCGGCTGCCGCCAGCCGAACTCGCGTAGCGAGGCCGCGACCTTGGCGACCGCCGCCTCCGATTTGCGCGGATTGCGGGCGTAGGGGATCAGCCGGTCGATCGGCAGAGTCCGCACCTTCATGCTACGTCCGCAGACCCGCCATGATGATCTCCGGTCGTAATAGAATTGCTATCAGGGGTTGTATGGCCCATGTTGGTTTTACGGGATTTCCCGTGCAAAAACATGGAGTTAGACGATGCCAAAGACCCGCCAGACTGCCGGCAAGCCTGCCACCCGCAAGGCCGGCAAGCCCTTCACCGCGAGCAAGGAACGCGCCGCCCGCAAGGCCAAGCCCGCCACGGTCTCCCTCGACCAGGCCGAGCACGAAGCCGACGCCACCCTGGCCGGCGCCGCCCGCGACGCACCGCCACACCGCACCCTGACCACCGTCGGCCGCAAGGGCCGCCAGGCCAAGCCTGCCGCACCCGCCAGCACGCCAGAGACCGCCTACGCCGAAGCCGAGGCAATCGCCCGCGAGACCGGCACGCCGATCGCCGCGACCCTCGCGGCAGCGGAACCCACCCCGGCCCTGCCTGAGACACACGCCGGAGCGCCGCAGGCCCTGGTGATCGACGTCGGCTCCGCGGAATGCACCACGCTCGCCAACCGGATCGCCGCCCTGCTCGGCCGCGAAGTGCGGATCATGGACATGCTGACTGGCAGGCTGCTGGACACGGTCGCCGCACCAGAGCGCAAGGCGCACACCGGCGGCGGCAAGGCCCGGTCGGTGATCGTCGAAGCCTGCAGCCGCCCCGAGGGCGCCACCGCGGCTGAGTTGTTCACCGCGACAGGCTGGAAATTCGCGAGCTGGAGCCACCAACTGAAGATCGCCGCGACCGCCACCGGGCTGGTCGGCGCGATCCGCAAGGTCGACGGCACCACCCGCTACTTCCTGACGCAGCCCGCCACCGCGCCGGCCGCCGACGCACCGGCACCCGAGGCTCCGGCAGACGAGACTGCCACGACTGACGCCACCGGCGAGGCCGAGCGCGAGCAAGAGGCCGCCTGACTACGGATCAGGGGCGAAAAACCGCCCCTCCCTCCGCCAAAAGGGCGCAGCGGACCACCAACACCAAGGCCAGCACCATGACGAACCTCGCCATCCCGACCACCGAAAACCCCGAATGGGGCTTCTTCGGCACCATGACGCGACAAGCGCCCGCCAGCCCCACCGAGGCCGCCTGGAACGCCGCCCTGACGGCGATCGTCGCCGCCACCGCCTGCACCCCTGACGAAGCCCGCGTCTTCCTCGACAGCCGCTACGGCCGCCATTTCGCCGACGACGTCAGCGGCTATCTGCTTGCCAACCAGCCATCGCCAGCCGCGATACAGAGCGCCGTCACCCGCTGGATGGGCTGGACCATCACCCGCGCGACCAGCCGCACGACCGGGATCCCCACCGGCCTGCCCTACCTGACGGGGTTCGTCATGCACGCCGCGATCGAAGCCGAAGCCGGCACGAAGGCGGACTGACGGCAACACACCGGCGACAAGCTGGCCTCACCTCACCATCCGGCCCAGAACGGGCCGGTTTCTCGTAGGATCGTCCGCGCTCACGGCCCCGGCCGCCGCCGAAAGGCGCGTCGGTCATCGCATCCGAATGCCGGTAGATTTCCCCCCGACGGGCGGCTTTCGGTGGGAAGCCGCCGGTCCAGTTTGGAACGTCTCGGGCCGATTAGCACAGCGGACCGGCAGGAGAATTGAACCGAGCACGGCAACATTCGCCACCACTCGACGGCAACTCATAACCTCACCGGATGAGATTATTGTTGACATCTCTGCATCAATGTCCTACATCCACTGACATCAACTCATACCGGAGCAAGATGATGTCCGCCTCTCTGCGTAATAATATGGCCGGCTCGACGACCCTCTCGATCTCTCTCCCCGCGCCGCTCCATCGCGCCCTGCAGGACGCGATGGCCGCGCAGACTTGCGAAGCGTCGCTCATCGTTCAGCGTGCGCTGGTGGTTCAGCTCGCGAAGGAAGGTTTCCTTCCTGAGGACGAGAAGCGGCGGTTCGACCTCTTCTGGAAGCTGGTGGGGCACGTCGTCAAAAAGGCCCAGCACATCGCCAAGGAGGGCACTTTCCCAGAGTCGGTCACGCTGGACGCTATCAATGCAGCGATGAAGGACGATTGGTGGGTTAGTGGATACCGCGACTACATCGGCACCGACATCTTCCGCACTGGCGTGCCCGAGAAGGGCCCTCTGAATCGGGAAATCGGATTCCGCGTGAAGGAAGCGCTGGGCGCACAGGTCAAAAAGGATTCAAACGGCAAGACGGCAAATACGAAGGTCCTGGGTTCCGTGATCCAGTCCTACACTCCCCTCCTGCCCGGCTGACGGAGTGGCTGTCCGGGTTCTGCGCCTTCACCAGAACCCATTCTCCGTCGGTCAGGTCACTGGGGTTAACGCAAACGGCTGCAGAACTCGAAGCAGACCAACCTGTGACGACCCCAGGATCGCCGTGCGGACGGGACCCTCCAAACGGAACGGAAATCGCTTTTTTCTTCTGTGCCTAGCGAGATGGCGCGGCGCCAAATACCCACGTTCGACACCCCCCTCGGAAGGACCCGCGACCCGACCGCTCGGTCAGCGACCCGATGCGATCGCCTCCTGCAGCCGCCGCATCAACGCCGGCGCAAAGGCTGGCACGATCACCGCGGCGAGGCGAGCGTGGTAGGCGAAGATGGGGCGGTACGTTCCCGTCGGTTCGAACCCGGTCAGCCGGCGCAAGTGGCCGCCAGCGAGCCGCTCGTAGTAGCCGCCAGTGCCACGCCCATGCGGGCCATGCCCCTCGAAGTAGACGATGCCCGAATCCCGCTGCGGTTTGCCGGGCAGGTCGATCGCGCCACCCGCTCCCCCAGCACCGACCTTGCGTGACACGCGACGCGCCCGCTTGGCGTTGGCACGGGTCGTCCGCGCGGCCGCGCGCAACTTGCGCAACAGACCCTCGGGCAGGTTGCCGTGCGAGTCGTGCAATGCCGGCGAAGCGAACTGCCAGGCAACACCAGCGCCGCACCACGCGGACTGCGCGTGCCGCCGGTCTCCTCCAGTTGTAGATACGCCGCCTGCGTGTCCTTGATGAACACCTCGGCGGCGAGCGTGGACTTCGACGCCGGCCGCGCGACCACCGAGTTGACGGTGAACGGCTTCGGCGGGCCGCCCTTCGAGAAGATGGCTGGTATCTCGCGGGTGATTGTCGCCTTGCCGAGCTGCGCCATGTCGGTGAGCGCACGCGCGATGGCGAACGGCATCTGGTCACGCTCAAGCACCATCAACAGGCGGTCGAGCGTTGAGAAGTTGTCGGTGAGACTGACCCGGATCATGCGCCACCCCCTTGCAACAAGACGGTGTGCGCCCTCACGAAATTCCGGACGATGGGGATTAGAAGGGCTTAGCCCGTCCCGTTGTCAAGCGGTTTCAATCGATTCCGTCCGCGCGCGATTGCCGGCGCCAGTGCGGTCCGAACTGTGCCGACCGAAGTAGTGATCCGCTAGCTCGCCAAGGCCCGCCTTCAGCCGCTCACCGCATGGCGCACGGCGGGTCCGCGCATAAAGCGCGAAACCCTCGACGGTGCCGCCAAGCACGATCCACAGCACCACCGCCCGATTGACGACGGCGACTGCCGCCATGGCGCGGCGCGACGCGCTGGCCGCATTCACCTGCCGATCGCTGATGCCGGTTCGCCGAAACGGCTGAACGTGGATCGATGATTGCCCAGTGCATGGGATCGACGCCTGCGCCGCTTGCAGTTCATCGCGAAGCAGTTCGGCTGCGTCGAACTCGCGAGCGGTGATCGTCTGGGCACGCATCAGCGCAACGAGTGGATCCGAACGTCTCGCCCGCCGCACGGTATTGTTCGGCCGAGCTGGATCAGGTCCATCCTCGATTTCGACATCCGCCTCGCGCAATCGCTCGCCACGCCGCCTGCCACGCGCCGGGCGGAGCCGCAGACCCTGGGCCATAATCTCGACCGTGCTGCACGCCATCATCGCGCCCGACGCGCTTTGCGCGGGCGACCCTGGCGAAATCGTCGGCTGCACGCGCGGCACGGATACGCGCGATCAGGACTGCGGGTGGTTCGTCCGGGTTGGGGTTGACCGGCTGGTCGTCGGTGAGGCGGCCAGACGTCGCGGCCGAGGCGCACGCGGGTCCACGCACCAGGGCAGCAGCACAGCGCCCTCCGGTACATCGGAGCGGCCGAGGCGCGCGCAGACGATCCGGATACGATAGCTTTGATCGCCGGCCTTGCGGACGCGCCTAACTTCGAGAATCCGATAGACGACCCGACCCTTCGGCGACGCAATCAATGCGCCAGGAGTCGGATCGTTGTCCGAACATCTGCCGCGCAAGGTGAGTGTGAGCTGATCCCGTTTTGTCATTACGCCGTCTTCAGCAGTGGACGTCGCATCCTCCAGAGAGCACCGTCGGGAAGCATTGTCACTCGTCATGTCCTTACCTCCGTCACTACACCTGAGGGCAAATGGTCTGGTGGATGGCACGTCCGGCAACGCCAGCCCTTGGGCGCCTCCCGCTCGCACCACCATCGCCGCCCCTTGCAACAGGTGCAGAAGCATCCTCGCGAGGGCAGCGCAGTAGGATCAGCCCAGCTAGGTGGTCGTCGACGCGAGGCAATGAGCAGCCCGGCGACCATGGCGGCTTGCGCAGCATCGCCCTGCTCCCAGCCTGTTGTGCTCGGTTCTGCCAGGCACGGCTGTGGCGGCATCGGTTCGGGGGCCTCTGACGGCTCGGGTTCTGGTGAACCCAGCAACGTTGCAATATCCGCCTTGTGCCGTTGCAACAGGTCGAGGACGTCAGGCGGCGGCGGGGCGGATGCCTCAAGTACCAGATCGTCGCCGTCAGTGCTCACGCGGACACCCGCGGCACGAGCCGCCACAAGAGCCTCGGCCGCACTCATATGCGCACCCTCCATCTGAGTGACCCGTCTTTTTCCGGCGTGGATTGGGGAGGGAGATTTGCGTCCGCACCGTCCGCAGCGGTCACACCATTGGTTTTCTTCGTGTTGATGCGGACGGTCCCTGTGCCGCCGTGCCCATTACCGTCCGTGCAACCGTCCGCATCATCGGCAAGCATCCGCGAACGGGGGGCAGCTAAGGCGCTGTCTGAGTTGAAATTCGTCGTGGCTGCGGACGGTGCGGACGATGCGGACGGTTGCACCCCTCTATTTTCTGGCGCTCCCTGGGTCAGAGTGGCGGTGATGCGGATCGTTCGCGTGCGTGCCCGTCCCTCGCGCTCAAAGCTGATCTCGATGCCGATCGTCCGCAGGAAGGTCGCCGCCCGGCGCAACCGGCCGGACAGCGCGCGCGGACTGTCCGGCCAAGTCTTCAACCTCGTGACGCCCTCGCCAGATACCCTTGCCAGGGCGCCCAGAAGGTCTGAGGCGGTTCCCGTCCACACCGTCTGCGTAACCATCACAGTCCGCACGGCGACCGCCACCGGGTCGGCGTCGATCACGCCATCCACTGCCTCGTCGCGGTTTCTGCTGTAGGCTGACCAAAATGTGCCATTGGGCCAGAGTGCGGATTCGCAGGCCGTTGCCCAGAGCGCGAAGTCCGCCATGCGCGGCAGTTTCTCCAGCCGTATTTCGGGCAACCGCCTGAGACCCATCACAACCGCGTCGAGCAGCGCGCCAAGAATCCTTGGGCATTTGGTCTCGAAGTCGGCCCACAATTCCGCCTCGGATCGGCGTTGTTCCTCGGGAATCGGGGTTAGCATCAGAAATAAGCCGCGATCGGCGAGATCCGGCCGGGTGATGATGTCCTCGATGCCATTGAGGATCACGGGCCTCATGGCGTCGAACAGCACTTCATCGTGGTCAGTGTAGAGCTGACGGACCGCGAAGCCGCCGCCAGTCGCAAGCCGGCAGAGCGTGTCAGATATCCAGGCAGGTAGGCCCGACACATTATCGAACGCGAGGACATGGCCGTTGTTGGCGGCAATGAACAAGTCACGATCTTCGCGCGGCAGGGCGCGCAAGGGCGCGGTGTTCGGATCGAGCAATCTCCGCATGATCGCCGCGAATGTGGACTTCGCTGATCCCTGCTCGCCCGACAGCACGAGCGCTGGATAGGGACCTCGATTGCGCAGGGCGGCGAGCATCCATGCGATCACCAGCACGAAGTCGGCGTCGGTCTTGACGTTGAGGAAGGAGCGCAGCGGCTCGATCGATCCGCCGGAGACCGGCGCCGGCAGCGGCTGCATCCCAGCGGCGCGACGGAACCGCACTGGCGGGTTATCAATCACGCACCAGCCAGTCGTGCTGATCTCGACTACCCGCCAGGTCTCATCGATGAGGTCGAGAAAGAGCCGGCCATCCAGCCCACCGACGCGGATATGGACGATGCGTTCCGGCGCGTCGAAATGCGCCTTCGCCTCGATCACGTTCAGCGCCGATTGCAAAGCTTCGGAGCTTGGCGCGCCTTCGGTCTTCTTAAAGTAGCCATGGGCCAACCAGCGGCGGAAGCCTCTGGAACGGATCGGCCAGGTTTCCCGGTGGCCTTTAATATCCAGATCGGCGAAGCCCGTGCCGTCCGCAGTGTGGAACAGCGCAGCCACTTCCGCTAGTTCGATCAGGATGTCGGCCTGCGTCGGGTCGCGCCCACTGGTGCCGCCGTTATCGCCTGCGATCGCACGATCGAGTTCCGTCACCCGGCAGGCGGTTTTCTTCAACTGTGCCCGCAGCATCTCGAAGGCCGCACGGTCGTCCCTCTGTCAAATCGCTCGCAACTGCGCCCCCCATTTCGCGCGCAATCGCGACCCCTCTTGGGCTTGATAGAGCTCCGCGGGATGGCGTTTGCGGGTGTTGGGAGGCTGTGGGTAAGTGGCCTGCCGGAGCGACCGTCGAGAGTCTGGCGTAGGCAGGCCACTTATCCATAGCGGACAGCGAGGGCGTGGGGTGGCGAGGTCAGTTTCGGTTCTTGAAGCGCCAGCTGGTGTTGCCGGTTTCGACGATGTCGCAGTGGTGCGTCAGGCGGTCGAGCATGGCAGTCGTCATCTTGGCGTCGCCAAAAACCTGCGGCCAATCTGCAAACGCCAGATTGGTGGTGATGAGCAGCGACGTGTTCTCGTAAAGCTTGCTGATCAGATGGAACAGCAGTTGGCCGCCGGACTGGCTGAACGGCAAATAGCCAAGTTCGTCGATGACAATGACATCATAGCGCAGCAGCGTCTCGGCGAGCCGACCGCTGCGACCAGCCGCCTTCTCCTGCTCGAGCTGGTTGACCAGATCGACCAGGTTGAAGAACCTGCCGCGCGCACGGCTGCGAATGATCGCGGATGCCACGCCAATGCAGAGATGCGTTTTGCCGGTGCCCGTGCCGCCGATAAAAATTGCGTTGCGTTTGGCATCGAGGAACGCGCCGGTTGCGAGTTCGCGCACCTGGCCCTCGTCAATCATCGTGTCGCCAAAGACGAACTTGTCCAGGTCCTTCAGCACCGGGAACTTGGCGCCACTGATGCGATAGCTGATTGAGCGAGCCTGCCGATGCGTGCGTTCGGCCCTGATCAGGCTGGCGATGAGCGGATAGATCTCGTCACGCCGCGCCAGGCCCTTGCCGGCGATCTCGTCGAAACTCGCGCGCATGCCGTAGAGCTTCAATTCGGTCATGGCGTCCAGGATCTCGTGGCGTTCCATCAGGCGACCTTTCGTATGCTGTCATAGCGGCCGCAATCGGCCACGGGCTCGACCTTCAGGCGCAGGCCATCCGGCGTGGTGATCGAAGCCGGCGTCGGGGGTTGGTGCCGGCGCGCCAGCACGGTCAGGATCACGTCGCCGCTGGCGATCCCCGCCGCGAGCGCCTCGGCGCAGGCAGCCTCCACGGCCGACAAGCCATGAGCCAATACTGCACCGAGGACTTTGACGAATTGCTGATCGCCGTCGGCATGCTGCTTCAGCTTCGCGCGAACCTGGGCCAGCGCCGGCGGCAATGCCCAATCCTTGAACGGCGCGCCGTTGCGCAATGCACCCGGCTTGCGCACCAGCACAGGCAGATAGTGCCAAGGATCGTAGATGATCTGATAGCGCCGGAAGTCGCGCGGATGGTCGGCCACCCCCTCGTCGCCGAGAAGAACCACGATGCGCTCAGCATGAGATCGAACCAGCACCATCCGGCCGGCGGCTCGTGCATCAACGCTGTAGCGATTATGGTCGGCCATGATCAGGCACGTGGTGGTAGCCCTGACGGCCTTTTCGACAAAACCATCGAATGGTCCGCGTAATTCCATTAGGCTCGCTTGCTCTTCCTGGAAAACCTCCCAGATCGTCCGGTCCTTGAACTCCGGATGCTTGTGGCGCTTCGCATAAGCGATGCACTGATCTGCCAACCAGCCATTCAGCTCGGCCAGGCTCGATACCCGCGGCTTGGGCCGGAACAGCTGATCGCGCAGATTGCCGACCTGGTTTTCGACCTGTCCCTTCTCCCAACCCGATGCGGGCGTGCAGGCAACTGGCTCAACCAGATGATGTGAACACATCTGGAGAAAACGGCGATTATATTGGCGCGCCTTGCCCACGAAGATCGCTTCCACCGCTGTCTTCATGTTGTCGTAGATGCCGCGCCGACAGATGCCGCCGTAAAACTCAAAAGCCTTGTCGTGCGCATCGAACACCAGTTCTTGTGTCTCGCGGAAGTAGGCGCGCACGAATGGCATGCGGCTATGCGACAGCTTCATGTGCGCCGCCTTGATGACCAGCGGCAAACCCTGCAGCGTGATGGTCTCGTGGCTCCAGTCGAACTGGTAGGCTTCGCCGGGCGCAAAGCTCAGCGGCACAAAGGCGTGCGCCGGCGTCCGAGCCTGCTCGTCGCGCCACGATTTGGTGAAACGATGCACGCTGTCATGCGCGCCATCGTAACCGCGGCCTCGCAGCTCTTCGAACAGGCGCTGCGTCGACCGGCGTTCTCGCCGCGGAAGCTTGGCCTCCTTCTCAAGGATCTGGGCCAGAACTTCCACCCACGCACCGAGCTTCGGCGCCGGCTGCACGCCGCGCTCATACTTGAACGCGGTCTTGTGGCTCCGAACGACCTTGCGCACCGTGGCCCGTGAGACGCGGAGCGTCCGCACGATCTCCTTAATCGGCAGGCGCTGCTCGAAATAAGCGCGCCGGATATCGCCGAT
>CAVZRO010000017.1:0-280706 GCA_963777625.1 uncultured Pseudomonadota bacterium
ACAAGCCCGGCCGTGACGGAGGGTCAGCACCAACGGGGGTTGGTATAATACCATACCACATTGCCGTCGCGCTGGCCGTTGGCAGTAACGAAAGCACCCTGGACTTCAGGCCGCCTGTGACATCTCGATCGGCGGGGTAATGTCGGGCGGCAGCGGGCACACATAGGGTGTGTCCGTCACCCGCGCCTGGTGGTCCGCCTTGGCGCGAGCCAGCAAGGTGTCGTCGCGGATCACGTCGATCGCGGTGCCGGCCATCACCTTGGCCACGTGCACCATGCCCTTGTGCGCCGCCGGCATTTTGCCTTGCGCGGTCAGTTGCCAGGAATGTCCCGGCGTGCCGATGGCATAAGTGGCGCCCCGCGCCTGTACTGTGGGCAGCACCCAGCTAACGTCGCCGACATCGGTGGAGCCCATCATCGGCGCGCCCGGCGCATCCAGCGGCACGATCTCGTCGCACAGCGCGGCCCCCTGCTTCAGCGGGACGCCGACGCGGCGGAAGGAAGCCTCGATATCCTCCTCGGTCAGCGTCCCCTGAATCTTCGCGGCGAACGCGCGATCGGCATCATCGAAGGGCGGCGGCCCGAGCCGCATGATATTGTCGTGCATCGCCCGTTCCAGCGGCTGGTTGCCCAGCAGGTTGGAGACCGCGCTGATCACCTTGGCGCTGACCCGGGTTTCCGTCATCAGCGCGGCGCCGTCGGCGATCTTGCGCACGCGCGCGATCAGCCGGTTCAGCTCCGGCAGGTTCCGCGCGCGGATCAGGTAGCGCACCTTGGCGTGCGCCTGCACCACGTTCGGCGCGATGCCGCCGGCATCGAGGATCGCGTAATGCATGCGAGCATCGGACGGCATGTGCTCGCGCATGTAGTTGACGCCGACATTCATCAGCTCGACCGCATCGAGCGCGCTGCGGCCGAGATGCGGCGCCGCCGGCGGCGTGCGAGGCGCGGCCGTCAAAGCTGAAATCGATGCGCGTGTTGGCGAGCGAGCGCGCCTCGTTCACGCCGACGAAGGCCGCCGGGTGCCAGGAGATGGCGATATCCACGTCGGCGAACGCGCCGGCGCGAACCATGAATCCCTTGGCGGCGCCGCCTTCCTCGGCCGGGCAACCGTAATAGCGGACGCGCCCCTTGATGCCATGCGCGGCGAGATAGTCCTTGACCGCGGCGGCGGCCAGCAACGACGCCGAGCCCAACAGGTTATGTCCGCAACCATGTCCGTAGCCGTTACCGGGCAGCGGGCGGTGTTCGGCAACCCCGGCCTCCTGGCTGAGGCCGGGCAGCGCGTCATATTCACCGAGAATGGCGATCACCGGGCCGCCGTCGCCGGCCTCGCCCATCACGGCGGTGGGAATGCCGGCAACGTTGCGCGTGATCCGGAACCCTTCCCGCTCCAGCATCGCGGTGTGCTCCGCGCAGGAGCGGGTCTCGCCGTAGGCCAGTTCCGGCGTGCCCCAGATACGGTCGCTCATGGTCGCGAAACCGTCCTTGCGGGTGTCCACCAGCCGCCAGATTTCCTCGGTATTCTGCATGACGTATCCCTTTACGGCGTGCCGCAGTCCTACGGCGCGACCGCGTCGGTGGCAATGCGCACCAGGAGCAAGAAAGGCCAGGGGCTCTGCCCCCATGGTTCCCTTGGGACCCCGGCAAAGGCTGTGCCTTTGCAATCCATCTGTTTGGGTTGGGTGTGGGGGTGGGCGCCTACTCGGGCGTCACCAGCAGCACCGTTGGCGCCCACCCCCACACCCAACCCAAGTAGCGGGTTCCAAGGGCAATGCCCTTGGCGGGGTGCGGGGCAGCGCCCCACGCCTTTCCTACTCCCGCGCTCATTACCTCACGCGGTACTTGTCGAGCACTGCGTAGTCGGGATCGGCGCCGATCCCGGGCACGTCGGGCGGACTGACGGTGCCGTCTTCGTTCAGCCGCAACGTATGGTGATAGATGCGGCCCCACATCGGATCGAACGACGGTCCGTAGAATTCCAGGATCAGACCGTTGCTGATCGCCGCGACCAAATGCACGTGGATGTCCTGGGACCCGTGCGGCGCGATATCCAGGTCGTGCGCCTGGGCCAGCGCGGCGACCTTCATGAACTCGGTCACGCCGCCCAGCACTTTCGCATCCGCGTTCAGGATCGCGGCGCAGTCGTTGCGAATGAGATCGCGGAACCCGTAACGGGTGTACTCATTCTCGCCGGTCGCGATCGGGATGAAGGTGGCCTGGGCGAGCTTGCGGTGGCCGTCGTAATCGTCGGGGGCGACCGGCTCCTCGAACCAGAAAATGTCATACTGCTCCACGCGTTTCGCCAGTTGCACCGCTTCGTACCAGCGATAGGCGCAGTTGGCGTCGATCATCAGCTTCACGTCGGGGCCGATCGCCTCGCGCACGGTGCGGACACGGGCGACATCCTCGGCGATGGAGACGCCACCGATCTTCATCTTCACGGCGCGCGCGCCCATCGCGATATTGTCTTCCATCTCCTTGGCCAGTTCGCGATGGCCCTTGCCTTCCTCGTAATAGCCACCGGCAATGTAGGTGGGCACGCGGTCGCGATAGCCGCCGAGCAGCTTGTACAGCGGCAGCCTGGCCGCCTTCGCGCGGATGTCCCACAGGCCGATATCCAGCGTGGCGATAGCGCGCGTGGTCAGCCCGCGCCGGCCGATCAGCTTGGGCACCCACATCTTGTGCCACAGCCGCTCGACATTGATCGGGTCCTCTCCGAGCAGCATCGGCGTCAGCCGGGCAATGGTCGCCTGCTCGATCGCACCGCCGCTGCCCAGGCCGATGCCGGTGATGCCGTCATCGGTGGTGATCTCGGTAATGGCGAAATCGACATGCGTGTAGGTGTGCTTGCCGTTGGTGATCGGCCTGGCGCGCGGCCAGCGAAATGCCTTGGTGGTGATGCCGGTGATCTTCATGCTGTCTCCTGTGTCAGGATGCGCGCATCAGGGCGCGCACATGCGCGGCGACCGAGGCGGCCAAGGCATCCAGGTCGTAGCCGCCTTCCAGCAGCGATACGATGCGGCCGCCGGTGTGAGCCTGCGCGACCGCCATCAGCTCGGTCGTGACCCAGGCGAAATCCGTGGTCTCCAGCATGAGTTGGGCGAGCGGATCGGCCTTGTGCGCATCGAACCCGGCGGAGACGATCAGCAGTTCGGGCGCGAAATTGTCGAGCGCCGGCAGGATCGTGCCGGTCCAGGCGGTGCGGAAGGCGGCGCTGCCGGCATGGGGCGGCAGCGGAACGTTCACCACGTTGCCGGCGCAACCAGTTTCGCCGCGCTGGCCGGTGCCGGGATAGCACGGGCTCTGGTGGGAGGAGGCGTAGAACAGCTCGGGGTCGTCGTAGCAGATCGCCTGCGTGCCGTTGCCGTGGTGCACGTCGAAATCTACCACCGCGACGCGGCGCAGTCCCCACCGGGCACGCGCCCAGCAGGCAGCCACGGCAGCGTTGTTGAACAGGCAGAACCCCATCGGCCGCGCGCGTTCGGCGTGATGGCCAGGTGGGCGGGTGGCGACGAAGGCGGCGCGCGCCCAGCCTTCCATGACGGCATCGACGGCATGCGCGGCACCGCCGGCGGCACGCAGCGCGGCCTCGGCGCTGCCTTCGCTCATCGCGGTGTCGGCATCGAGCTGGGCGAGTTCGCCGGACTGGGGGCGGATGGAAAGGATGGCGTCGACGTAATCGGGCGGATGCGCCAGCGCGAGCTGCTCCCGCGTGGCCTCGGGCGCGGTCTCGCGCAGCAGGGAGGCGAAGTCTTCGTGCTCCAGCGCGGTCAGCACGGCGCGCAGCCGGGCGGGGCATTCCGGGTGCCATGCGCCGGGGTCGTGCGCGAGGCAGGCGGAATGGGTAATCAGCGCGGTGGTCATGCTATTCGTCCGCTGTTGCCGGATCCACGGCGCGGCGGCGGATCAGGAAGCTGAACACGCCGCCATCCTCGCTCCAGGCCAGCAGGTCGTGGCCGGTTTCGCGGCAGAAGGCCTGGAAGTCGGCAATCGAGGCGCGGTCGGTGGTGAGCACCCGCAGCCGCTGGCCCGGTTGCATGGTGCGCAGGCTGCGATTGGCCCGCAGCACGGGAAGCGGGCAGTTCAGGCCCTTCACGTCGAGCACGGTCTCGCTCATGGCGGCCATCGTGGGCCGGGCGCGGGGGACAGGGCAAGCTTGGGTGTGGCGCGCCGCCGTCGCCGCTGGGCTGAACCCGCCGAGGCCAGCGGAGATCACCAGGTCCATATCGATCTCTCCTGTTCTTCTTGAGCACGAATCCCCACTCCGCCATTGTCGCCCGATGACCCAGTACCAAATCGGCATCGACCTGGGCGGCACGAAGATCGAGGTCGCTGCCATGGCCCCGGACGGGACCGAAGCAGCCCGCCACCGCATCGCAACCCCTCGCGGCTACGACGCCACGCTGGATGCCATCGCGACGATGGTGCGCGATACGGAAGCCCGGCTGGGGCAGACCGTAACGGTCGGGATCGGCATCCCCGGCGTGATCAGCCCGGCCACCGGCCGCGTGAAAAATGCCAACTCCATCGCGCTGAACGGGCACACATTCGATCGCGACATCAGCGAAAAGCTGGGACGCGAGGTGCGCGTGGAAAACGACGCCAACTGCTTCGCGCTGAGCGAGGCGGTCGATGGCGCCGGCGCCGGCTATGGCGTGGTGTTCGGCGTGATCATGGGCACCGGCGTTGGCGGCGGGATCGTGGTGCACGGCAAGGTGCATCGCGGGCCACACCGGATCGCCGCCGAATGGGGGCACAACCCGCTGCCCTGGGTCAGCGTCGACGAGCTGCCGGGCGTGCATTGCTGGTGCGGCAACTGGGGTTGTCTGGAGACCTACGTTGCCGGCCCGGCGCTGGCGCGGGACTGCGACGGGCCGGACGCCCACGACGCCGCCGCGATCCCCGCCCGTGCCCTGGCCGGCGACAGGCGCGCGCAACAGGCGCTCGATCGCCATGCGGATCGGCTGGCGCGGGGGCTTTCAGTGGTGATCAATACCCTCGATCCGGACGTGATCGTGCTGGGCGGCGGGCTGTCCAACATGGAGCACCTGTATCGCGTGGTTCCCGGACTGCTGTCGCGGCACGTATTCAGTGACGTGGTGCGCACGCCGGTGGTGCGGAACAAGCATGGCGATTCGTCGGGCGTGCGGGGCGCGGCGTGGCTGTGGCCGGCAGGCTGATGCGGCGGGTGAGCTGGGGCGGGAAACTGGGCGGCAGTCCGTTGCTGGCACGATTTCAAAGATTCAACGCAGAGGCGCAGAGGATAAAAGAAATGCTGACCGGCGCGGGTCGATAAACTCTGCGCCTCTGCGCCTCTGCGGTGGATTCTTGATCCCTGCTGGCAGCGGTCGACAAAGCCCCAGGCAGCCGACGGGGCGACCATCGCCCGTCCACCGAGCCGGTCGATATCATGGATGTTGGACACACCTGCACCTATCTGGCCACTCCGTTTGCTCGCCACTTCACCGGCGACACGGTTTATGTGGACGGCGGCGCGACCATCGTTGCGCGACGGGTCTCTGGCCGGCGGCTCTCAAGCCTGCAATGACGGGGACATGCCGATCCCCTTCTGGCTGCCCATGCTGCTGGGTGTCCTCACCGCCGTCGGGCCGGCCTCCACCGACATGTACCTGCCGGCGTTCCCGGCAATCGAGGCATCCCTGCACGAGCCGCCCGGCTCGGCTCAGCTTTCGCTGGCGGCGTGGTTCGCCGGGCTAGCGGTCGGACAGATCACCCAGGGAACCTTGTCGGACCGGTATGGACGGCGCCTGCCGCTGGTCGTCTCCACGGCGCTGTACACGCTGAGCTGTGCGGCGTGCGCGCTGGCCCCCAGCATATTCGCGCTATCGGTCTTTCGCTTCTTCTCGGCGGTGGCGGCGGCGGCCGGCATGGTGATCCCGCGTGCGGTGGTGCGCGATCTCGCCGACGGGCACGAGGCCGCGGTGCTGATGTCACGCCTGATGCTGGTGATGGGCGCGGCGCCCATCCTGGCGCCGACGATCGGCGGCGCGGTCCTGATATTCCTCAACTGGCGATGGATTTTCTGGATACTGACGCTGTACGGCGCGGGCTGTTTCCTGATTGTCTGTATTGCACTGCCGGAAACCCTGCCACCGGCCTCCCGATCACGGCTTTCCGCCGGCGAGCAGTTGCAGCGCTACGCACATATCCTGCGTGACCGCGGCTTTCTGACCCATGCGGGGGTCGGCGCCTGGGGCACATTCGCGTTCTTCGCCTATCTCGGCGGGTCGTCGCCGGTGTTCATCGACGGGTTCGGGTGGACGCCGTCGCAATATGGCGGGTTGTTCGGCGTCTGCGCCCTGGGGCTGGTGACGGCGGCACAGGTGAATGCGCGCATCCTGCCGAGGTTCGGCCCGTCGCGGATCCTGCGGACGGTGACGCGGGTCGATCTGGTCGCGATGGCGGTGCTGACCGGGCTCGCGTTTGCCGGCGTGCATCGCCTGGCGGCAGTGATCCCGCCGCTGATCGTGTTCGTCGCGTGCCAGGGATTCGTGAACCCGAACGCGACCGTCGGCGCGCTGTCGCGGCACGCCGGACACGCCGGCAGCGCCTCGGCGCTGATGGGCATGGGGCAGTTCATGCTCGGCGCGATCAGCGGATTGCTGGTCGGGCTGTTCACCGACGGCACCGCCCGCGGCATGGCTGCCCTGATGCTGGTCGGGGCTGCGGGAATGGTGGTTGCGGAGCGACTCCGGCCGCGACAATAATTGTCTCATCGAAGAAAGGAGCTCGGAATGAGCCTGGTCGTCGGGATCCCCGCCTGCGCGCGCACGCGCAACGAGATGGGGTGGCACGAAACGCCGTCGCGCTATGCGGAGGCGGTGTTCGAGGGTGCCGGGGCGCTGCCGATCATGATTCCGCCAATGGGGGACGCGCAGGTCGCGGTGCTGGACCGGATCGACGGCTTGTTGCTGCCGGGCAGCCCCAGCAACGTGCATCCCAGTCACTACAATGGCGGCGACAGCCTGACGCCCGAGTTGCACGACCATCAGCGTGACGCCACCACGCTGCCGCTGATCCGCGCCGCGGTCGCGCGCGGCATGCCGGTGCTGGCGATCTGCCGCGGCATTCAGGAATTGAACGTGGCGCTGGGCGGCACCCTGCATCAGACAGTGCACGACATGCCGGGGCACCGGGATCACCGCAGCGGGCCAGGGTCGATTGAGGAAAAGTATGGACCCAAGCACAAGATCGCGCTGTCCGGCGGGCTGGCGCGGCTGATCAATGCGCCGGAGATCGTGGTGAACTCATTGCACGGGCAGGCGATCGATCGACCGGCGCCGGGGCTGGTGATCGAAGCCCGGGCGGAGGATGGCACGATCGAGGCGGTGCGGGTGGGGAATGCGCCGGGTTTTGCGGTCGGCGTGCAATGGCACCCGGAATGGGAGTGCGTCGGCAATCCAGCCAGTCTGGCGTTGTTCCGCGCCTTCGGGGAGGCGTGCCGGGCGTATCGGTCGGGCTTGCGGCAAGCGGCGTGACGCCTTCGCGGACGGCGAGGTATTCTGCGTGAACACCGTCAATCGGAAGGCGTAAGCACATGGACCTGAAGCTGGCCGGCAAGCATGCGCTGATCACCGGCGGCTCCAAAGGGATTGGCCGGGCAAGCGCCGAGGCGCTGGCCGACGAGGGCTGCCACGTGACCCTGGTGGCGCGCGATGCCACCGTGCTGGAACAGGCGGCGGCGGCCATCCGCGGCCGGCGGCAGGTGAACGTGCGGGTGATCGCGGCGGATCTGTCCTCGGACGACGCGGTGCGTCGGGTCGCTGAACAGGCCGGCGAGATCGACGTGCTGGTGAACAATGCCGGGGCTATCCCACCTGGCGATCTGGTTTCAGTCGATAACGAGACCTGGCGGCGCGCGTGGGACCTGAAAGTGTTCGGGTTCATCTCCTTGTGCCGGTGCGTGTATCCGCGCATGGCGGCGCGGAAGTCGGGCGTGATCGTCAACGTGATCGGCGCGGCAGGGGAGAAGTTTCCGCCCGGCTATATCGTGGGAGCGGCTGGAAATGCTTCCCTGATGGCATTCACACGGGCGCTGGGGCGGCAGGCGCCGGCGGACGGGCTGCGGGTGGTGGGGATCAATCCCGGGCCGGTGGCGACGGACCGGCTGATCATGCTGCAGCGCGATCGCGCGGCGAAGACGTCTGGGCGACGCCGAGCGGTGGCGGGAGCTGCTGTCCGACATGCCGTTCGGTCGGGCTGCCACGCCGGCCGAGATCGGCGGCGCGGTGGCATTTCTCGCCAGCCCGGTTTCGGGGTACACGTCGGGGACGGTGCTGACGATCGACGGCGGCGCGGGGTAGGGCGAGCGCACGAACCGCACCGGCGCCGATGCGCGGTGGATTGCGCCGCCATCACACAGGACCAACCCGCTTCCCAGGAGGCCGCAATGCCAGCCAGCCAGCACGACAAAGCCACCCGCTTCCGCGCCCTGCATCAATCAACGTTTGTGATCGCCAATGCGTGGGACGCGGGCTCGGCACGGGTCCTCGCCGGGATCGGGTTTTCGGCGCTGGCCACCTCCAGCGGGGCGGCCGCGGGCACGCTTGGCCGGCGCGACGGCATGATGACCCGCGAGGAAGTGCTGGCGCATTGCCGGGCGATCGTCGAGGCCACCGATCTGCCGGTCTCGGCCGATCTGGAGAAATGCTTCGGCGATTCCCCTGAGGTTGCTGCCGAAACCATCCGTCTGGCCGGTGCGACCGGGCTGGTCGGCGGCTCCATCGAGGACTTCACCGGAGATGCCGCGAAACGGCTGTTCGACCCGAAGCATGCCGTCGAACGCGTCGCGGCGGCGGTGGAAGCGGCACGCAGTTTTCCGTTCCCGTTCACACTGACCGCGCGGACCGAGAATTTCCTGCGCGGCAATCCCGACCTGGACGACACGATCCGCCGGCTGAAGTCGTTCGAAGCCGCGGGCGCGGACGTGCTGATGGCGCCCGGCCTGCCCGATCTGGATGCGGTGCGCGCGGTGTGCAGCGCGCTGTCTCGTCCGTTCAACTTCATGGCCGGCATCAAGGGAAAATCGTTTACGGTCGCGGCGCTGGCGGAGGCCGGCGTGAAGCGCATCAGCCTGGCCAGCTCGTTGTATCGCGCGGCCATGACCGGGCTGCTGCAGGCGGCGCGCGAGGTGAAGGAGCACGGCACGCTGAACTACATCGACGGCACGGTCCCGACACCGGAACTCAATAAGTTCCTGGGCGGGTAATATTCGTTCCGTGGTTCCGAAGACCGCCGTCGAATATTACGCAGAGACCGGGCTATGAAGACGCTGATCGCTGAATTCGTGCGGCGTTACGGCTGGCCGGCACACGCCGCCGACCGCGCGCTTTGCATCGGTCATCGCGGCGCCAGTGCCCATGCCAACGAGAACACGCTGGACGCATTCCGGGTCGCCGCGCAGCTCCGGGCAGATATGTGGGAGCTGGACGCCCGCCTGTCCCGCGACAGGGTGGTCGTGGTCTGCCACAACGACACAGTGACCGGCGCGGACGGTCGACGGATCGAGCTTGCCGAACACGATGCCGCTGAGATGGCCAGTGTTCCGCTCGCGCGAGGCGGCACGGTGCCGACGTTGCAGCAGGTGATCGATCTGGCTGTCGCAACCGGCTGCGGCCTGTACGTCGAGGTGAAGGAACGCGCCGCCGCGCTGCCCACAATGCGGCTTCTGTCAGCGAGCACCGTGCCGTTCGCGGCGATCGGGTCGTTCGACCACGACACGGTCCGCGACCTTGTGGCAGCCCGGCAGGAGCATTCGCGCTTTCCCGTTTCCGTCCTCGTTCGTATCGGCGAAGACCCACTTGCCGCCGCTGCCGATACCGGTGCCGAAATCGTCCATCTGTGCTGGGAGCAGGCGTCGGACTCACCGGACCGCCTCGTCACGCCCGATCTGATCGCGCGCGCGGCGCACCAACGGCTGCTGGTGATGATCTGGCACGAGGAACGCCGCGCCGTGCTCGATCGGCTGGTGGCGCTTCCGGTGATCGGTATTTGCACCGACAAGCCGGAGATGCTGAACCGTTACGCGCCACGCCCCGACCAGGGCACGGGGCAGGCAATGGGCGTGTCGCAAGCTACCGCGCGCCAGGCCGGAGGTAGTGGGTCAGTTTGAATTTCCACTATCGTCCAAACCCCCGTCGAGATCGACATTTGTCGGCACCTCATAAGCGGACACGCAACGCGAGCGTCTGATGGCCGACGTGGTGGGAAGCGGACCTTTCCACCGTGCGACCGAAACAATACGTGCGTGCTCTTGGCCGGCTCCTGCGTGTCTGGCCACTTCACCAGTCTATCAGGTCCGAAAACGGCGAGAGTGATCGGCTTGGCCGGGGCATGGTGACGCATGCATCTGCGCCGCGAAGCCCCCTGTCGGGTACTCCTTACATGTAACGCCCTGTTGGACGCGGAGTCCTTCACGGCTTTTGGGGCCACGGGCAACTACTGTCATTCGATCTCCCCGGCGCGACCACAGCGTGGTTCGGCGTGCGCATGAGTAGCTCAGCGGTGATCTTGCCAGTAAAAAGCCCGCACATGTCGCTCGCGGAGTGGGCCATGCTGATCGGCCTGTCCGTGCTATGGGGCGGCTCGTTCTTGTTCAACGGCATCTTGGTCGTCGAGTTGCCACCGCTTACAATCGTGTTCAGCCGTGTTGCCATGGCATCGCTGATACTCATCGCGGTTGTCTACGGGACAGGACACAGCCTGCCCGGATCAATCCGTTTGTGGGCTGCCTTTTTTGCCATGGGGGCGCTCAACAACTTGATCCCCATGGCGCTTATCATAGAAGCGCAGACACAGATCGCGGGCGGCCTCGCAGCCATAATCATGGCGACCACGCCGTTGTTCACGGCCGTGCTTGCCCACCTTCTGACCCGCGACCCCCACGAGCGCCTTACTCGCAATCGGCTGATTGGCATTGTCATCGGACTGGTTGGGGTTGCCGTGATCATGGGGCCGGCCGCGTTTGAAGGTTTCGGCAGGAGTGTATTGGCGCAGGTCGCGGTTATCGGAGCGTCGATGTCCTACGGTTTTGCCAATATCTTTGGGCGCCGCCTTCGGGACGTTCCTTCCTTGGTGGCGGCTGCCGGGCAGGTCACGGCAACGGCGGTTATGATGCTGCCGATCGCGCTGATGTCGGATCGTCCTTGGAACTTGCCGGCGCCATCGGTCCAGACCTGGGCGGCCTTATGCGGTCTTGCCATACTCTGCACGGTTCTTGGCTATATCTTGTTCTTCGCAATTATCAGACGCGCCGGAGCAACGAACGTCTCGCTCGTGACGCTGCTGATCCCGGTCAGTGCCATCGTATTCGGAAGCACGATCCTGGGTGAGCATCTGGAGCCGCAGCATTTTGCGGGAATGGCGCTCATTCTGGCCGGTCTGATTTGCGCGGATGGACGGCTGGTCAGATCCCTCGCGGTGAAGCGTCGAGGATCTGCGACGACCTGATCTGTGCCAGCGCAGATGTCCGCATGGGGTCAATGGCGGAAATTCAAACTGACCCACTACCAGGCCGGATGATCACTTGACTACGGCGCACCGCTTCCAGCTATTCTCACGCATGCCAGCCCGTCTATCGCGCACCGAATACCGGAGCTGGGTGGAAGCCCAGCCCAAGGGCCGGTTCGAACGAGCCGGCGGCGAGCCGGTCGCCATGGCGCCCGAGCGCTGGGTCCATGCGCGCCTGAAGGCCCGCATCTGGCAGGCTTTCGATCGCGAAATTCGCGCGGCTGGCCTCCGCTGTGAGGCCGCGCCCGATGGAATGACAGTGGAGATCGACGACGACACCGATTACGAGCCCGACGCGCTGATCAATTGCGGTGACCCGATCCCCAATGACGCGATCGCGGCGCCCAACCCGGTCGTCATCGTCGAGGTTCTGTCACCGAGTACCCAGAGCATCGACGCCGGCGGCAAGCTGGCTGACTATTTCCGGCTTGCATCCGTCCAGCACTACCTGCTGGTTCGCCCGCTGCGGCGCGAGATCATCCATCATCGCCGCGCCGGTGATCGCATCGAAACCATGGTGGTCGGCGAGGGCTACGTGGAGCTCGATCCGCCGGGGGTCCATCTGAGCCTCGATGAGGTGTACGGTACCTGAAAGGGCCCGCTTGCGTCCGCCGCGCGCCAGGCCCGATCATCGCTTGACTACAGCGCACCGCCCCCAGCTATTCTCACGCATGACAGCCCGTCTATCGCGCACCGAATACCGGAGCTGGGTGGAAGCCCAGCCCAAGGGCCGGTTCGAACGAGCCGGCGGCGAGCCGGTCGCCATGGCGCCCGAGCGTTCGATCCACGCGCGGCTCAAGGCGCGCATCTGGCAGGCTTTCGATCGGGAACTCCGGGCCGCCAAGCTCCCCTGCGAAGCGTTCCCCGATGGCATGACCGTCGAGATCGACGACGACACCGATTACGAGCCCGACGCGCTGATCAATTGCGGTGACCCGATCCCCAATGAGGCGATCGCGGCGCCTAACCCGGTCGTCATCGTCGAAGTTCTGTCACCGAGTACCCAGAGCATCGACGCCGGCGGCAAGCTGGCTGACTATTTCCGTCTTGCATCCGTTCAGCACTACCTGCTGGTTCGCCCGCTGCGGCGCGAGATCATCCATCATCGCCGCGCCGGTGATCGCATCGAAACCATGGTGGTCGGCGAGGGCTACGTGGAGCTCGATCCGCCGGGGATCCGGCTGAGCCTGGAGGAGGTGTACGGTATCTGAAACGGCGCGCTTGCGTCCGCCTTCACCTGCCTCTATCGCGCAGGCATGACCGAGACCCGATCACCCGAGGCGGAGCTTCGCCGGCTGCTCGACATCATGGCGGCGCTGCGCCATCCGGCGACCGGCTGTCCGTGGGACCGCGAGCAGCACTTCGCCACCATCGCACCCTACACGATCGAGGAAGCCTACGAAGTCGCCGACGCCATCGCCCGGCAAGACTTCGACGCGCTGCCCGACGAGCTCGGCGACCTGCTGTTCCAGGTCGTCTATCACGCCCGCATGGCGGAAGAAGAAGGCCGCTTCGGCTTCGCCGACGTGGTGCGCGCCATCGCCGACAAGATGGTGCGGCGCCATCCGCACGTGTTCGGCGACGCCGCGATGCGCAGCGCCACCGCGCAGTCGCACGCGTGGGAAGCGCAGAAATCCGCCGAACGCGCGGCGCGGGCGGAGGGCGACACGCTGGCCGGCGTACCGAACGCGCTCCCGGCTCTCACACGTGCCGCCAAGCTGACCGCGCGCGCCGCCCGCGTCGGCTTCGACTGGCCGGACGCCGATGCCGTGCTGGACAAACTGGACGAGGAAACCGCCGAGCTGCGCGCTGAACTTCCCGCCGCCGACCCGGAGCGGCTGGCCGACGAGGTGGGCGACCTGTTATTCGTGCTTGCCAACCTCGCTCGCAAACTGTCGCTGGACCCCGAGGAATGCCTGCGCCAGGCCAACCGCAAGTTCGTGCGGCGCTTCACGGCGATGGAACAGCGAGCTGGCGCCGCGGGAAACACACTCAGCGAGATGTCGCTCGAAGACCTGGAAGCAGCATGGCAAGCGGTGAAACGAGCCCAGCGAACGAGCCCGAGTGGCGGCGGCTGAACCGCGCCAACTGGGACGAACGTGCGGCCATACATCTCGGACCGCGCGGCTACGACCTGATGCATCTGCGCGCCGGTCGCGGCCGGCTGCCGATCGTCGAGGCGGAACTGGGAGCGGTGGCAGGACTGCGGGTGCTGCATTTGCAATGCCATATCGGCACCGACTCGCTGGCGCTGGCGCAGCGGGGCGCGGAGGTGGTCGGTGTGGATTTCTCTGCCGCGGCGATCACGGCGGCGCGCGATCTGGCAGGTGAATTGGGCCTGGCTGATCGTGCCCGGTTCGTCCTGGCGGACGTGTATGACGCGCCGCGCGCAATCGCGGAACCGGCCGGCTTCGACCGCGTGTTCGTATCGTGGGGAACCATCTGCTGGCTGCCGGAGGTAAGCGCCTGGGCGAACATCGTGGCGCATTTCCTGAAGCCGGGAGGATGGTTCTATTTCGCCGAAGGCCACCCGGCGGCCCTGGTGTTCGATGACCGGAGCGGAACTCCGGGCGGCAAACCCGGCTTCGACCTGCCGTATTTCGCCGCGCAACCGTTGATGGAGGCCGATCCGCGCGACTATTCCGACCCGGAGGCGCGGCTGGTCAACGCCACCACGCATCAGTGGCTGCACCCGGTCGCGGACGTGGTCACGGCGGTGATCCAGGCGGGCCTGCGTCTGGACTGGCTGCACGAGCACGACGCCGTCGTGTGGCGCATGTTCGATTGCCTGGTTGAAGGTTCCGACGGGCTGTTCCGCTGGCCGGACAAGCCGTGGCTCCCCCTCGCCTATTCGCTGCGTGCGACGCGGGAGTGATATCGGCGGCCCGAAGGGCCACGGCGCGGCCGCCTCAATTCATTTACCGATGAACACCTGCATGGTTGCATACGACAGCCATATCTCGTGCGACTGCATCCAATCCAGGCCGAGCAGCATATCGACCGTAGGCGCCACCTGCACCGGCGCGACCAGCAGCACCGGGGCCGCCTCCGTCTCAATGCCCACCTGCATCGTTGCGAACCGGTGCGCCTGCACCGCCACGCGGTTGCGGCCAATCCCGCGAGCGATCCCGGCTTGATCGCCGGCGAGTCGCTCGGGCGTGAGGCCCAGTCGGGCCATTCCGGGGGCAGTGATCAATGTCCGGCTCGCGCCGGTATCGAGCATTGCCCGCAGCGGTCGGCCATCCACCTGCACGGGAATGACCAGAGCCTGGCGATACGCCGGTAATGTCGCCACGGTGGAATACGGCGTCCGCCAAGGCAGAAACCGGCCGCTGCACCCTGTCACCTGGTAAAGAGTGAGCCGGCGTCCCGGCACGTCGATGAGTATGTCGAACGCAGCCAGGAAATCCCGCCCGAGCAGCCCATCGACCGGCTGTCCGCCGACCCGGCCAATCGGCAATTGACCGACCGCGAGGCTGGCGTCGTGGAAAATCGTCGGATGTCGCAACGACACTCCGCCCAGCTCGAATGACTGCGGCGCGGCATTCTGGTGCCGTTCCAGCCCGCCGATCCCCATCAGCGTGGTACCCACCCACCGGTCCAACGCGAGCCCGAGCCGCCGCACCGCACCCGGCGTGACCATCGACCGCTCCGCCCCGGTGTCCAGGATCAGCCGCGCGGGCTGGCCGTTCAGCGACGCGGTCACGAGCACGTGACCGCCGAGCGGGTCCAGCGGCACGCTGGCGCGGGCGGCCACTTCGCAGGCGATGGCCGTGCTGCCGCCAAGCAACAATGAAAGCAGCAGCAGAATTCTAGGCAATATCACTGACACCAGGAACGATCCGCTTTCCAGCTAGCGCCAACCCGCGCGGACGAAGACTGTATATCCATCCAGGCGAGAGCCCACGAATTTCCGAGGGTTTGGCTGGATTCCCGCTTTTCGCGGGAATGACGAACGACGCACGACCTGTGCATCGCCATGCTGCTGCGCGACGTGGCGGCTGAATTTGCCGCCGAGGCCGATGTCGAGGAGCACGCCGGGCGGCGCCGCGCCTGAGGCATGGCAGGCTTCCCCCGGCCGCCGCGATTTGCCACGATCGCTCGAGCCGGGGGACCCAATGACCGATCCGATCACAGTTGCCGTGCTGCAAAACCGGCTCAATGCCATCGCCGAGGAAATGGGCGAAGCGATGCTGCGCACCACGTACTCGCAAATCCTCAATTCGTCGCGCGACTTTTCGGTTGCATTGATCGACGCGCAGTGCCGGCTGGTTGCACAGGCAGATCACATTCCGGTCCATGTCGGCGCGATGCCCTGGGCGGCCCGCGCGTTGATGGAGGTATTCCCCAACCCCTCGCGCGACGACGTCTATTTGCTGAACGATCCCTATCGCGGCGGCAGCCACCTGCCCGACCTGACCGCGTTCGTGCCGGTGTTCGACGCCGAGCGGCTGGTGTTCTGGTCGGTCGTGCGCGCGCATCACAGCGATATCGGCGGCGCCACGCACGGCGCCTACAATCCTGCCGCCACCGAGATCTGGCACGAAGGGCTGCGGGTTCCGCCGATTCGCCTGACCGAAAATGGCGTGCTGCGCGAAGACCTGCTGGACATGCTGGCGCTGAACGTGCGGCATCCGCGGGATTTCCGCGGCGATCTGGCCGCACAGATCGGCGCGGCGCGACTGGGTGAGCAACGGTTGGGCGGCGTGATCGGCGAATTTGGCGGCGCCGTGCTGCTGGAGGCCGTGGAATCCATGCTGGACGCCGCCGAAAGCCACACGCGCGAGATCGTCGGTGCCTGGACCGATGGCGTCTATGAAGGTGATGCCTGGCTGGACGATGACGGGTTCGGCAAGGAGAACATCCGCATCCATGCACGCTGCACGGTTGCCGGCAGCGACGTGACGGTCGATTTGACCGGGTCCGACCCGCAGGTGACCGGCTTCGTCAATTCGTCGCACGCCAACACGCAATCCGCCGTCACGATGGCGTTTGCGTTCCTGCTCGACCCCGACCAGGCGCGCAACGCTGGTGCGTTCCGCCCGCTGCACGTGATCATGAAACCGGGAACCATCGTGTGGGCGCATGAAGGCGCGCCGGTCACGATGTGCACCAGTCACTGCTCCAACGAGATCATCGAGGCGATCATCGTCGCACTGGCGCCGGCGTGCCCGCAGCGCGCGATGGGCGGCTGGGGTCGGCGGCTGCGGATCGCCATCAACGGCCGCGACCCGCGCAGCGGGCGTCGTTTCATCTGGCACATGTTCCAGGCGCGTCCCGGCGGCGGCGGCTCCTGTGCCGGTGACGGCTGGTCCACGATCGGCGAATGGCACTCCGCCGGCGGCATCAAGTTCGGCAGCATCGAGGTGGCGGAGACCCGCTTCCCGCTGTTCTTCGAGACGCACGAATTCCGTCCCGGCTCGGGCGGCGAGGGACGCTTCCGCGGCGGGGACGGCGGCGACATGCGGTTGCGGGTGGAAACCGACGGCGCCGCGGTGGCCAACACGGCAGGCGAAGGCATCGTGCACGGCGCGCGCGGCATACTGGGCGGCCACGACGGCGCGCCGCACGATTACACGCTGCTGGCGCCGGGGCGCGCACCGCGCAAGCTGCGCAGCAAGGAAGTCGGGATCGAGGTGCCCCCCGGCAGCGTGTTCCACATCCTGTCCGGTGGCGGCGGCGGCTGGGGGGCGCCGGTCAGGTCTTCCGCGTCTGATCGTAGCGAATAAAATCTGATTGCGGGCCGAGATGGAAACCGACCACGTTCTTGCGTGCCACCGTGACGTTCTTTTGCTGCAGCATGAACACGATCGGCGAGCTGTCCCACGCCTGCTGCTGCATCTTATGGTACATTTCGATGCGTTTCTCGGTATCCAGCTCCGCCGCCGCCTGCGCAACCTCGTCGGTCAGTTGCTGGTTGTGGAAATGACAACGCCAGGCGATGATCTTCATCGGGCTGTTGTCGGAATCGTCAGGGTTGGCATTGAAGGCCTGCGCGTTCGAGTTCGGATCGAAATAGTCGGGGAACCATTCGTTGATCACCAACTGATGCTGACGCGCCCGCATCTTGGTGAACACCTGCTTGCGGACCCCGGCGATCAGCGAAACCTTGATGCCGACCGCCGCCAGATCGGCCTGAATCGCCGCCGCGATATCGGTGTACGGATGCTCGGAATAATGATCCAGGGTCGCGGTAAAGCCCTGCGGATAGCCGGCCTGCGCCAGCAGCGCCTTGGCTTTGTCCGGATCATGCTTGAACGGGTTGGTGGTCACCGCGCCTAGGATCATCGAGGGCTCGAACGCCTGGTTGACGACATATGTGTCGGGAACGATGTTCTTTTGAATCCCATCATAGTCGATTGCCCACTTGAGGGCCTGGCGTACCTCCGCCTTGGCGAACGGCGCGTAGCCCTCGTTGCCGGCGATATACATCTGATTGGTGGTGGGCGACGTGAACCGGTGCAGGTTGGGATCGGCGGCACTGGCCTTGAGCTGATCGCTGGTGAGGTCGCGCGCCATGTCGATGTCGCCACGCTGCAGCAACAGAAGCTGCTCCGCCGGTTCCTTCACGTGGCGGATAAAGATGCGCCTGGTGGCGGGCGGTGTGCTCGCGTGCGGGTTGGCCTCCAGGATGAGGTGATCATCGGCCTGAAAAGAGGCAAGCTGGTATGGCCCATTGCCGGCCGAATGGCTGTTGAGCCACTGGTTGCCAAGATCGTCTTTTACCTGATGCGCCAGCGCGGTTTCCTTCTCCACCACGCCGCCGACTTCGGCCGACAGGCAGTAGAGCACAAAGCTGGTTGCCGCGGGCTTCGGCAATTCCAGCACCAGCGTTTGCGGGTCGGTGGCACGGATCAGTTGCGCGACGTTATCCTTGGTGAATCCGAACTGGGTCAGGATAAAGCCTGGCGTCAGGTTCATCGTGATGGCGCGATGCAGCGAGAATTCCGCGTCCGCCGAGGTCATCGGCTTGCCCGATGCGAAATGCGCGTCGTTGACCAGATGGAAGGTGAACGTTTTGCCGTCCGACGAAACCTCCCAGCTTGCGGCGAGATCGGGGCCGATCTTGCTGAGGTTGCTGAGATCGGGCGAAACGATCTTGCGGTAGATGTTGACGTCGGCTTCGATGGAGGTGAACTCGTAGGCCTGCGCCGGATCGAGTGCCACGATGTCGTCGATGCTCTTGCCCATCACGATCATGTTGCTGGGCGTGGCGGCATGGGCCCGGCTGGCGGCTATCGGCGCAGCGGCGGCAGCGGCTCCGGCGGCCATAAGTGTGCGACGTGTAATCATTGTGAGCCTCCCGTTAAGCGTTGGGAGGGACGTTAGTCCTGCAACGAGGCGACGGGAAGCATCGGAATTCGCGGCTGCCGGAGGGATGGGGGTGCGGCTTGACATGGGGTCCGACGCGCATTCAGCTTACGTAAGCGGTTACAGAACTCTGCCGCAGCGGAGGATTCGGATCGGTGCAAAGGCAATACGACTACATCATTGTTGGCGGCGGCTCTGCCGGCTCCATTCTTGCCAACCGTTTGTCGGCCCGCACCGCCAATCAGGTCCTGTTGTGCGAGGCGGGAGAGGATACACCGGATGGACGTGTCCCGGAGCCGATCCTGGACAGCCGGTCGGGCTATGCCTCGCGCAATCCGCGCTTTATCTGGACCGACCTGCGTGTCACGATCGAGCCGAGTCCACACAACGACCCCAGCGCGCCCAAGCCGCGCAAACTGCGCTACGAACAGGCGCGGATAGGAAGTATAGTTTGGGAGTCTGTGGGTTGGTAATGGTGAGTGTTGGATGTAAAGAAGATAGATTGAAGGTATGATGATTGGTGGGATGTATGTGGAGTGGAAGAGTAGGCTATTGGAGGGCTAGGAGAAGGCAAGGTAAGACGCAGCTGCAATTGACGCATTGGCGCTGAGCAAGATCGAGCGGCTGAGCGCGTGCTGCGCGACGAGGTGCTGGGCAGCGCGGAGATGGGCTGAGCATGCTGCGTAGCTGCGCACGGTAGTGGGCAGTGCTGGCGGCGCGCGCAAGATCGGCCTCGAGCGTGCCGGGCGCGCCGGCGTAGGTGGCGCTGGTGCTGGCGATGATTGTGGCGCGGCTGCTCGATCCGGCCTCGAAGCTGGCTACTGCGCGGCAGCTCGATGCCGCCACGGCCACCTCGTGATGGTGCACTGCTCGGACTGGGGAGCGTTACGAGCAGGACCTCTACGCGCGCTCGACTGGTTGCTAGCAGCAACGGATCGAGCAGCGGCTGCGGCAAGCATTGAGCGACGGAACATTGGTGCTGTATGACGTCAGTTCGACTATTTCGAAGGCCGCACTTGCCGTTGGCGGATATGGTTACAGCGCGACGGCAACGCGACGTCGGCAAATCGTTTTGGCTGCTGTGTGCGAGCAACGGCTGTCGGTTGCGGTCGAAGTGTGAGGGTAATGCGCCGATCCACACGGTGGCAGCAGGTGGAGAAGCTCCGGCAACGGTTCGCCTATCGCGGGTGGTGCTGGTCGGCGATCGCGGCATGATCACCGACGGCGCATCGAGACCGTGCTGAAGCGGCCGGTCTCGACTGGATCACCGCATTGCGGGCGGGCATCAAGGCGATGCGCGAGCAGGGCGCCTTGCAACTCTCGCTGTTCGATGAGCGCGACCTCGCCGAGGTGACCGCGGAGTTTCCCGGCGAGCGGCTGGTGGTGTGCCGCAATCCGCTGCTTGCTGGCGAGCGCACGCAAGCGCAGGAACTGCTGCCGCACCGAAGCCGCGCTCGCTACGATCACCAGGTCGGTGACGCAAGCGCAATCCGCTGCGCGGTGCCGATCAGATCGGGCTGGCCGTCGGCGCCGTGCTGAACCGCTACAAGATGGCCAAGCACTCACCTGACATCACCGAGGATCGGTTCGCCGTCACCCGCAACACGCAAGCGATCGAGGCGGAAAGCCGGCTCGACGGCATTTACGTCATCCGCACAATCTGCCCGCAGAGCAACTGACGGCTCCGCAAGTGGTCAGCTCGTCAAAGCTCGAGCGGGTGGAACGCGCTTTCCGGTCGATCAAAACGGTCGATCTCGAGGTTCGTCCGATCCACCATCGCCTGGCTGACCGCGTGCGCGCCCCGCTGCTCTGCATGCTCGCCTATTATCTCGAATGGCACCTGCGTGACGCCCTCGCGCCGATCCTGTTCGACGATCATCAGCGCACTGAAGCGGCCGCCGCCCGCAGCTCCGTCGTGGCACCGGCCGGCCGATCCACCGCCGCGCGGCACAAGGCGGCCCACAAATCCACCGAAGACAACCTGCCGGTGCACGCCCGCTCCCTGCTGACCGAGCTTGCAACCTTCACCCGCAACACCATGGCGCTCGCCACCGCGCCGGACGATACCTCCTGCTCTACCGCAAAGACACCGTGCAGGTCGCGCCGACGGGAAGAGCAAAGGAGGAAAGGAAAAAGGGGAGAGGGGGATTTAGGCGGCGGGTCTTCCATCAATGGACAACTCGCGAATCGCGGCTCGCCGCGCGACTACGACGAATGGGAACAGCGCGGCGCCGAGGGATGGCGATGGGAGACCGTGCTGCCCTATTTCAAAAAGCTGGAGCGCGACATCGATTTTGACGGACCGCTGCACGGCGCCGATGGGCGTATTCCGGTACGCCGGGTGTTCCCCGATAACTGGTCCGACTTCGCCAAGGCAACCGCTGACGCCTTCAAAATGGCGGGCGATAATTACATAGCAGACCAGAACGGGGAGTTCCACGACGGCTATTACCCGCTGGCGATGTCGAACCTGTATGATCGCCGGGTCTCGGCGGCGGTCGGCTATTTGGGTCCTACGGTTCGGCAGCGGGATAATCTGACGATCCTGGCAGAGACGCAGGTTTCCGAACTGCTGTTCGAGGAGACGCGTTGCGTCGGCATTCGGGCCTTGGTCCGGCAGCAGCCGATGGAATTCCGCGGCAACGAGGTTATCATCTGCTGTGGCGCGATTCATTCCCCGGCGATGCTGCTTCGCGCCGGCATTGGGCCGGTCGGACATCTGCGCGAACTCGGCATCCCGATACGCGAGGCCCGGGCCGGCGTCGGTCAGAGACTGATGGATCATCCCTCCATCTCGGTCGCCGCGTACCTGAAGCCGGGTGCGCGCAAAAACCCGTTCAGCAAGCGCTCGCTGCAGCTCGGGATGCGGTTCTCGTCGGGCGTCGACGGCGCCCCGCCCGGCGATATGGCGCTGACCGTGTCCAACAAATCCGCCTGGCACGCGATTGGTGATCGGATCACGGTGACTACGCTGTGGGTGAACCGAACATTTTCGGAAACGGGTGAAGTCCGCCTGTCGTCGGCTGACTGGCGCCAGGAACCGGAGGTGGATTTCAACCTGCTCTCGGATTATCGCGACCTGACACGCCTGGCGCGCGGCTTCCGGCGGATCGCCGCGCTGTACGATCTCCCGCCCCTGAAAGCGGTGGTATCAGATGTGTTTCCGGCTAGTTTCACGGACAAGATTCGTCAAGTCGGTGCGTACAATACCAAGAACAAGATCCTTACCCGGATTGGCGCCACGTTCATGGATGGGCCGTCGTTCTTGCGGAAACTGTTTATTCAACGGTTTATCATGGAATCAGCGGGGGTGATGAAGGCGCTGCAGGATGACGCGGCGCTGGAAGCCTACATCAGGCGCGCCGCCGTTGGCGTATGGCACTGTTCCTGCTCCTGCCGGATGGGAGCGGAGAACGATCCCATGGCAGTGACCGATCCGGCCGGCCGGGTTTACGGGGTGCATGGTCTGAGGGTGGTGGACGCCTCAATCTTTCCCGTCGTGCCATGCGCGAACACTAATTTCCCGACGATGATGGCGGCGGAAAAGATCGCCGACGACATTCAGAGGCTGTCAGGCACGCATCGAATGCGGCCGCCGCGCGTGGTTCGACGCGCGGCGGAAGGCGGCGGATAATAAGCAGGGACCGGCATCCTCATGCGCGTCAGTATGTTCCGAGGGGCTGCTTGACTGCTGCCTGGCTTGGTGATTCCGACTTTCCGTCGCCGAACATGGCCCGCATGCCTTCGCCGTTGACGCGCCACCAGTCGTACAGAATGCGCACGTCCCAACCGATGCAGAAGTGCCTGACGCCCATCTGCAAATAGGGCGCCGCAAGGTTGATGTCTCGCAGCTCGACGCGCGGATGCAGACCCTTTGCCAATGCGGTTTCGATGGTTTTCAGCTCGGCCTTGCGCACGTCGGGATGATTGGTCTGTCCGGTCAGACCGATGCTCATTGAGTAGTCCGAGGAACCGAACTGCACCATGTCGATTCCCTTCACCGACAGGATCGCATCGAGATCCTCGACGCATTCCCGCTTCTCGACCATGATGGCAATGACGACGTCGTCGAGTGCCGCGACGTAGGCTGGAGAACCACCCTCGAGAACTGTACCGACATCTCGCCGCATACCAACGCCGAGCCGGCCGCCGGAGTTCGGCGTTTCGGCCCGCACTGCTGCGACGCACGCGTGCGCGTCAGCCAGGGTGCGTACATCGGCGAACAGCACGCTCTGAAAGCCGGAGCCAATGGCGCGCATCGCCTGATGGGTCCACTGTGTCTGCTCGATCTTGATCATGCCGGCAAGATTTTTCAGCTCAAGCGCGCGGCCGAGATTGTCCAGATCGTGCATATGGAACGGCGCGTATTCGGCCGTGAACTCGACATAGTCGTAGTTGCCGGCCGCGCCGACCAGCTCAACAAGCGTCGGCCAGCTTGAGAGCAGGTGGGTCCCCAGGGTTGGCTTTCCGGCCGATAGAAGCTGGCGCAAGCGATTATGGCGCATGATTGGAATGGCTCCTTTAGGACGCGATGGCGGTGATGAAGGCACGTGTGGGACGTAGCCCCGCGATGCATCATCATTGCAGAAGCGGTAAGCGTTTACAATGGGCTGATGGCGGACCGCGTTGAGGGGGACCCAGGTTCGTCATTCCGCGAACGCGCATAGGCGCTAAAATACCGGTGCCATTCGCTGATATTGGCGTTTTCGTCGGGGCGGCTCGTGCAGATGCCGTCTGAGCCGCGCTCTACATCGTCGCAGGCGGGCAACGCTCGGTTGCGGCATGATGGCGTGAAGCAGTATGGCGATCAGTTGGCGCAGCGCCCGCCACAAGCCAGGTCGGGTCAGGCGGCGCAGGCCCAGCGGGGAGAGTCCTCGAGCTCATCGACAAGCGGCTCGAGCAGAAGGATCATCAACAGATGAGCCAGCACCCACGGTCTGGCAGAGCGCGCGTCGGTGGCCGGCGGGCCATGCAGGCCAACCAGACTTTTCAGCCGTTTGAAACCAAGCTCGACCCGCCATCGCAGGCGGTAGAGGGCCATCACATCCTGGGCCGGCCAGTCATCGGCTTGCAGCGAGGTGATCAGGATCACCCATCCGGCGGCAATCAGCGTCGCCGTGGAGATTTGGTAGCGCTCTCGTTGCGCCTCCCGGCGGGCTTTTCGCCGGGCGGCGGCGGCCGCTGGCTCAGGCTTTTTGATCGCCACCATACGCAGTGCGAGGGGCGATGCGTTCTTGCGGCCCAGCCAGATCTTGCGATCGATCAGGCCGCGCTTGGCCGCCTTGCGCAGCTCGCGGGGCAGATTGACCGGCGTCGCGTCAGCCTCGAGCCAGCGCGCGCTGCGCCAGCCGGCACGCACTACCAGATCGGCGCCGGCGGCGAGCACAGTGGCCATGCGATCCGGTTTCAAATACACCCGATCGGCGAGGCGAATCTCGCCCTTGACCACCGGCACCCGGTCCAGTCGCTCGGCTTCATGCTGGTCGGTCAGTTCGAAAAAGCCGAAGCGCTCGCTGGGCAGGTCGAATGCGGCGTGAATGCGCCAGAGCTTGTTGTTGGTGCTGGCGTCCGCTCCCGCCTGCGCCACCGCGCTCCCATCGAGGATGCGGATGAAGCGCCCTCGGCTGGGCTTCGGCGCGGCAGAGCTCAGCAGCTGGCCGATCAGCGCGTTCAGCCAATCGCCGCACTGGCGCAGTCGATAGAGCAGCGCCACGTTGGAGATGTCGGTCAGACCACTCGCGCTGGCCCATGCGGCGGTGCCGCGCAGGCCATGGGAGCCGAGGCAATAGGCGAGCACCAGCCGCAGCAGGGTGATCGCGTTGGGGATCACGCGGCCGCGCCGGAAGGCGTTGCTGGCGCGGGCGCTCAGGCTCAGCGCTTCGGCACCGCCGAGCCGATCGACGATGTTGGACCAGTCCTCGTTGAGCAGCGAATCGGGCGTCATCCGATGCTTGAATCGGAACGGATTCTGCTATGCAAGCATTATTTTAGCGCCTATGCGCGAACGCGGGGGATCCAGGCAAACCCGCGGAATTTGGGCGGATTTCGCGTGGATGCCCGCCTTCGCGGGCATGAGGATGGGATCTGCGGGCATGACGGATCTAGGAGTCTTCGCCCGCGCGGGTTGGTATTATACCGGAGCCTTCTCGCTTTTCCGCTTCCCTTGACAGCCGTATTGTAATCGCTTACGTAAGGTTCGGAAAATCCACCAGCGGATGGACAGATAACGACCATCATGAACCGACTGAGGGTGGCGATCATTGGCTGCGGATGGGCCGGCGAATTACAGATGTCCCGCGGGTTCGGCCTGCTTCCCGCGTTGTTCGAGGTAACGGTTTGCTGCAGCCGCGACGTGGACAGGCGCAAGTCATTCGCCGCCAGGCATCGGATCCCGCGCGATGTGCAGTCTTTCGACGAAATTCTGGCGATGCGCGACGTCGATGTGGTCAGCATCTGCACGCCGCCCAGGCTGCATCATGAGATGATCCTGGCGGCGTTTGCCGCGGACAAGTACGTGATCTGCGAGAAGCCCCTGGTGAGTTCACTGTGGGAACTGGACTCGATCATTGAGGCGGATCGTCGTACGTTGAACCGCGTGATGCCGATCTTTCAGTATCGGTTCGGTTCCGCCATCCCGAAGCTGAAGGAGATCATTGGGTCGGGGCTGGCAGGACGCCCGTACGTGGCATCGGTCGAAACACTTCTACGTCGTACGGCGGATTATTATCGCGTCGAGTGGCGCGGCAAATTTGCGACCGAACTGGGCGGCGTGCTGGTTACCCAGGCGATTCACAATCACGACCTTCTGCTGCACCTGATGGGGCCCGTATCGAGCGTGGCGGCATTCAAGGCCACGCGTGTCAACCCGGTGGAAGTGGAGGACTGCGCGGTTGCCGCTCTTCGTCTCGAGAGCGGTGCGCTTGCGTCGCTGACGGCAACGCTCGGTTCCGCCCGCCCGTCGAGCCGTATGCGCCTGTGCTTTGAGCGCGTTACATTCGAGCGCCAGTGCTTCGATGATGCGACATCACGGCTTGCGGAGGAGCCATGGGATTTCACGGTCAGTGATCCGAGGGTCGCGGATGCCATCGGCGCGATCATGGCACGTCCCGCGGAGGGTCCGACCGGTTTCGCTGGCCAGTTTTCCGCGTTTCATGCGGCTGTGGCTGAGGACGGCCCGCTGCCGGTTACGTTGCAGGACGCGAGGCTCGCGCTCGACCTGATTACCGGCCTGTTTCATTCGCAAGATAGCGGCGGCGCCGTTGCGCTGCCTATCACCAATGGTCACCCGAAATACAGGAGCTGGGCTCCTCGATAGCGAGGCTTTTGCATCGGATGCAATGGAGGAACGTGATGAAGAAAGCAACAAGGAAACAGCCATTGGTGTCGCGCCGCGGCGCACTCAAGGGCGCCGTTTCCACTGCGGCGCTGCCATTGTTTCATATCCGTTCGGCCGGAGCTGCCGGGAAACTCTCGGTTGCATTCACGGATAGTTTCATCCCGGTGGATAACGACGTTACGAGGCGGCAGGTTCAAGCCTGGGCGAACAAGAACGCCGTCGATGTCGAGGTCGATTTCATCACGGTGATAGGCAACAAGCTGCTGCTTACCGGTGCGGCCGAGGCACTGGCGCATGCCGGCCACGACATCTACACGTTCTATAGCTGGGATTTGTACAATCGGCATGCTTCCCTTGCGCCGGTTGACGACGTGGTGGCTTCCCTGATCAAGGCCTATGGGCCGGTTGACCAGACCGCCGAGTATCTGGCGAAGGTGAAGGGGAGCTGGGTTGCAGTGCCAACCAGTTCCGGCACGCAGGTCAAGCCACCCTGCGCCCGCATAAGCTGGTTTCGCGAGCACGGGCTGGATCTTCAGGCGATGTATCCGGCCAGAGCCGAGCACACCGCGTTGCAGGATAGTTGGGACTACGAGACCTTCCTGAAGTTCGCCGAGCTGGCGCAGAAGGACGGCATGACATTCGGTCTTGGTATCGGCGGCAGCGCCAATACGGACGGCATCGATCAGGTCGGAGCAATGTTCCATGCGTTCGGAGCCAACCTGGTCGACGGAGAGGGCCAGGTCACGCTCGATACGCCGGAGATGCGGGAGTGCCTGGACTATGCGGCGAGACTGGTGAAGTTCCTGCCAGACGAAGCTGTGAGCTACGACGACGCATCGAACAACCGCGCGCTGATTTCAGGCAAATCCGCGCTTATCTTCAATGCACCGTCGGCGTGGTGGGTGGCCAAGCGCGACGCGCCTGCCATCGCCAATGATTGCTGGACATTCTCGGCGCCCCGAGGACCCAAGGGGCGCTTTGTACCAGCGGAGTCGTTCTTCTGGGGTATCTGGTCGTTCAGCCGCAATCAGTCAGCGGGGAGAGAGTTGCTGTTGCATCTGATGCAGAAAGATATGGTGCAGGAACGGATCAACGCGGTGCAGGGTTACAACATTCCTCCGTTTGCCGGTTTGCGGGATCTCCCGATCTGGGACACCGAGGGTCCGCCGCCGGGAACACTGTTCAACTACCCCATCAGGCCGTGGCACGACGCTCAGCCCAGCCTTCCGGGATCTGAAGCGCCACCCGACATTGCGGCGCAGATTTATGCCAATGCCATCCATACGGGGATGCTGGCTCGGCTTAAAAGCGGCAGCACGATCAAACAGGTCACGGCGTGGGCGAGTGATCAGTTGGAACAGTTGGTGCGGTAGCGGATGGGGCGAGGGGTGGTCGGGGCGCTGGTGTTTTGATTGAGAATGACTCATCCTGCTGGTGTTGTCCGGCGTAACGTGAAGCGAACGAGCGGCGCGGTGGGCGACAAAGCGTGGATGGCCGGACAAGCCCGGCCATGACGGAAAGGGTCGGCATCAACGCCGGTTGGTATGATACAAGCGGGTCCGAAGGGTGCCCGTGTCCGCATGCCCGCGCGGGCGGGCATCCATGCCGAGGTCGCGGTTGCATGGGCTACCGCTGGATTCCCGCTTTCGCGGGAATGACGGAAGGGAGTGTGCGTTCGGCTTGCACCAGCAGATCAACGATCGTGGCGCCGAATGCGGCGTCGCAGTCAATGTTGCGCTGACCCGAGGCCACTTGCTCGATCAGTTGGCTTGCCGCGCGGCTCAGCAGGTCCGGCCGCTGCAATTCGGGGTTGGGCAGAACCAGTTCCCGTCCTGGTGCGGTAAACCGGTAATCGTTCGCGATGTCGCCGGGCTTCGCGTGCAAGGTCAGCGAGATGTCGGCGACGGCGCCACTCTGGTGCGCAGTCTTTATGACGACCGTGTTGCCCGGCTGCCGGCTCGCCGAGATCGAACTCACGTCGCCCAGAAGGGGCATCAGCACGGCCAATACATGCGGCCCGATGTCCCATAACGCCGCTCCCGGTTCCTGCCGCCAAAGCAAATCGCGATACGGACTGGCGCTGACCATGACCGAGGAATGCACGCGCACAAGCCCGCGCGTCCATCCCGCTCCGCGCCCGGCTTCGATCGCCGCAGCGATCTCCGGAACGAAGCGCCGGATGAAGAATACCAGGCTGGCAACACCCGCCTGCTTGACCGCGGCCTCGATCGCGCGGGCATCCTCAACCGTCAGGGCGAGGGGCTTCTCAAGCAGAAGATGCTTGCCGGCTTGCGCCGCGGCGACAGCAATCTCGCGCTGCGCCCGAGGCTGAACGGCAATACTGACCGCGTCCACCTCCGCGAGCATGTCGGACAGGCGCGAGAATGGACGAATGTGATACCGCGCCGCGACGTCCTCGACGCGGCCTGGCGTTTTGCCCCACAGGCCGACCACGGTTGCGCCGTCGGTTCGCAACAGCCCGGGCAGGTGCACCTCACTCGCCCAATAGCCCGTCCCCACAACGCCGAATCGAAGTGCCATGAAACTGCTATCCTTGCCGGGGCGGCGCGGTGCTCCGCCGGATGATCATTTCCGCATCCAGGGGCGGCGGGCACTCGGCCTTCCCGGTCTCGAGCAGGGCGACGATGTATTTCGCGAGTTCCCGGCCCATGAGGCGACTCGGCACGCGGATCGTGGTCAGCGGGGGATCCAGGTGAGCCGACATATCGGTGTCGTCGAAGCCGACGATGCTCAGATCATCCGGAACCGCGAAGCCAAGTTCCTTCGCTTCGATGATTGCGCCTGTCGCGATGTAATCGTTGGTGCAGACCACAGCGGTGGGATGTGATCCGGCAGCCTGCAACACGCGGCGCATGCCATCCCGCCCGCTGGCGATAAAGCGGCTGTTGGCGCGCACGAAATGCTGCGGGCGGATGGCGATGCCGGCGCGGGCAAGGGTGCTGTTGAACCCCTCGATGCGCTGCTGGATCCGGTCGTTGGCTGCGGTCTCGTGCGCAACCATCCCGAAATCATGGTGGCCGAGGCCCAGCAGGTGTTCGGCGAGTTGGGTGGCGGCAAGGAAATTGTCGAAGCCGATGCAGGGATGCCGGTTCTCCCGCCCGGACGTGTAGGTAATAACGTACGGAACGCCCTGCGACGCCAGCAGCTCGAACATCCCCGCCGGCTGCGCCTCACCAACCAAAACCAGGCATTCGACACCCTGCTCGATCAGCTTGCGGGCCTGGTTCAGGCGTAACTGATCGGATGCCTCGACGCAGCCGAGAATGAGCGTGTAATTGGACTTGCCGAGATCGCGCTGAAGTTCCTCGATCAGGGTGGCGAAATTCTGATGGGACAGCGTGGGAATGATGACACCCACCGTGCGGGTGCGCAGCGAGGCGAGCGCCTTGGCTACCCCGTTCGGCACCCATTTCAGCTCCTGTGCGGCGCGAGTGATGCGCTCGCGCAACTCGGGGGAAACCAGGCCGGGCGTGTTGACCGCACGGGACACCGAAGCCGTGGAGACACCCGCCTGGCGCGCCACGTCGCGAAGCTGCACGGAGGTGCCACCCGGCCGGCGCTGACGGCGTTGCCGGGCGGTGGTCACAATATCGGGCTCCCGCCCGCTCATGGCGGCGGAACTTTCCTACGATACGAGCCTAGCCGCCACGGCTCAGACCGTAAGGACGACATAGTCGTGTTCCACGGTGACCGGGACGGTCTCCGCTTCGAACGGACCCTTCGCCAGCACGGCACCGGGCTCGATCTGAACGGCATAGGTACGCGCACGCACGCTGTCCGGCTCGCACCAGGATTGGCCGGTGCGCAGGTCGAACTCCCAGCAGTGCCAGGGGCAGCGCAGCATCTCGCCCTGGCGGGTAAGCTTGTATTCGCCGGGCGACGGGGATTCGAGGCGGCTGACCAGCATGCCGCGGCAAAGCTGCGCGCCCTGGTGCGGGCAGCGATTGATCACCGCGAAGAACTCGTTGTTGACGTGAAACACGCCAATCTCGCGCCCCTTCACGGTGACGATCTTGCACGAGCCCGGCGCGATCTCATTAACCGTGGCGACGACGTGACGGCTCATGTGAAATCAATCGAAACCATAAAGTGCACGCGCGTTCTCGTGGTAGATCTGGCGCCGCCAGTCTTCCGGCAGCGGCACCTTGAAGGCGAAGCGCGGATCATCCTGGTCCCAGTGCGGATAGTCGGTGGAGAACATGATGCGGTCGGGGCCGATCAATTCGATGATGCTGAGCATGTCGTTCGGCCGCTCGGGCTCTTCGATCGGCTGGGTGGTGACCCAAATGTGCTGGCGCACATACTCGGACGGTTTCTGGCGCAGGAACGGCACTTCGGCATGCAGCCGCTTCCAGGCCTTGTCGAGCCGCCAGCACAACGCGGGCAGCCAGCCGAAACCGCCTTCCACCAGCACGATCTTCAGGTTGGGGATGTGCTCGAACACACCTTCGCAGACCAGGCTGACAACGAGGGTCTGCATGGACTGGGCGTAGGACGGGTGTTCCTCGTGATAGAATGATGGCCAGCCGCCGCCGGTGGACGGATGCCCGCTGGTGCCGCCGAGATGCAGGGACACCGGGAAGCCGTTTGCGGCACAGGCTTCGAGGATCGGCCAGTAGCGCTGGCGGCCGAGCGGCTCCAGCCCGCGCGGGGGGATTTGCACCTGGGCGAAGCGGCGGTCGCCGGCACGCTTCTCGATTTCGGCGATGGCGGCGGACTGATGCTCGATATTGACCTGCACGGCTGACTTCAGGCGCGGATCGGGATCGCTCCAGCGCGCGAGCTGCCATTCATTTACGGCCGTCGCCATGGCGGACCCGAACTCGATATTGCGCTCGCCGGCGGCACCGCCGACCAGCGGCGCGAGAAGCCCGTAGGAGACGTCGAACAGATCGAGCAACTGCTTCTGCATGACGGGCAGGTCGGAGCCGGGATACGAGCCGTCAGGCCCCCAGGCGTCCATGCGCACCCCGTTACCCGGTGATATGCGTGGATAGTTGGAGGCTTTCGACAACCCCTGTCGGACGCGGCCACCGATGGTGCGGCGATGCTCCCGCCAGCGCGCCGACAGGAATTCGTCGAATTCCGCGGGCGATTTGTAGAATGGATGCACGTCGCAATCGATGAAGCCCTTGTAGGTCGGGCTGACCGTTTCCGGCCGGCGATCGAGAACCGCCACGTTCATGATCTCTGCCTCCGCTTCGTCGTTCAGTTCAGCCGTTGATAGGTGGCCAGCGCGTTGTCCAGGAGCACCTTGGACAGGATAGTCTTCGGCAACCCGGCAGGGATAGCGTCGGTTCCCTCAAAGTGCCAGTGCGGGTAATCGGTGGAAAACAGCAACATCTCATCCGAACCGATTTCATCGAGGACCATCTGCACGTGCGTCTCGTTCGGTGGATCATCGAACGGCTGAATGGTCATCCGCACGTGTTCGCGAATGATTTCAGAGGGCGAGCGGTTCAGCCAGGGGGTTTCCGCACGTACCCCGCGCCAGGTCTTGTTGATCCGCCAGAGATAGGGCGGCAGCCAGGTCACGCCGGATTCTATCAGCACCACCTTGAGTTGGGGATATTTCACAAACACCCCCTCCGCGACCAGGCTGTTGAGCGTGCCGGCAAATGCCGGTGCCTGCGAGACGTAATCCTCGATGTAGTACGACGGCCAACCGATTGCGCTGGGCGGATGGCGGAAGCTGCTGCCGGCGTGGATGCCGATCGGCAGCCCGTGGCGCTGCGCCGCTTCGTAAATGGGCCAGTGCTGACGGCGGCCGAGCGGAAGCTCCGTCATCGAGAACATCAGCACCTGGACGAAGCGGCTGTCGGCGGCGCGATGCTCGATCTCCGCCACCGCGAGGTCGGGGCTGTGCACGGGGACGACGATGGAGGCGCGCAATCGCTTGTCACGGTCGAGGAATTCGGCGGCGATCCAGTTATTGATGGCTTTGCAGAGCGCGGCTGACAGGTCCTCGCTGAACATGACCTGCGAACCATGCAGCACGTTGCAGATGGCAAACCGAGGATTGAACGGTTCCAGCACGTGGTCGCGAAGCTGCTGGAACTGCGAGGCGGGCAGGCCTTTCGCCGGCTTCCAGTCTGGGCGGCAGTTGATCGGCGCATTCGGCGGATAGGCGCTGATCTCGAGATTGTTGCCCTCGATACCCCGGCGAAGGACATGCTCACGCCAGTAGTCGTCCAGATAGGGGACGAGCGTACGGGTATCGGGCACGGTGATATGAACGTCACAGTCCACGAAGTCTGGTGCGGGTGTTTGCGGCGCTGATGCCATGGATGCCTCAGAAGTGGCACTTAGTAAGCGATTACAAGAACTGTGTCCAGCGGGGAGTAATGTGGGCCTGATTACCGTCAATGTCCAGCCGACCCGGGCTGGACGCCGGGGGCGTAATCGCTTACCCATCGCGAAAATCGTCGGGAGGAAAGCCGAATGCGTGCCCTGATGTGCATGGTGGTGGGCCTGCTCACCGCCGCAGCGTGTGTGCCGGCGCAAGCGCAGAAAGCCGATGTGATCCATTTCTGGACCAGCGGCGGTAAATCCCGCGCGGTCGCGGTGTTTGCCCACGAATATCAGAAGCGCGGCGGCACCTGGGTGGATGATCCCGCCATCGGGCCGCAGGCGGAGATCGCACTGGCGATGAATCGCATCGCCGGTGGCAATCCGCCGACGGCCATGCAGTGGCAGACGGGTGCGCCGACGAAGGAGCTGGCCGATCAGGGCTTGCTGGCCAATCTGGACTGGCTGGCGGCGGCCGGGAACTGGAAGAAGAACCTGCCGGCGCTGTTGCTGGATAAAGTCACCGTGGATGGCCACGTGTACAGCGCACCGGTCGATATCCATGGCGCCAACTGGATGTTCTACAGCACCAAGGTGCTGCAGCAGGCCGGCGTGCAGCCGCCCAAAACCTGGGACGAGTTCTTCGCCGAGGCGCCAAAGATCAAGGCGGCCGGCTATATCCCCTTCGCCTTCGGCGCCAATGCCCAACAAGAGAGCTGGTTGTTCATGGCGGTCCTCGCCGGCGTCGGCGGTGGCGATCTGTACCAGGCGATTTCGATCAACCATGATCCGAAGGCGGCCGGCAGCGACGGCGTGCGCAAGACCTTCGAGGTGATGGCGAAATTGCGTGACTATGTGGACGCGGGAAGCCCTAACCGAAAATGGAACGACACGCTCGCGCTGGTGGAGACCAACAAGGCGGCGATGATGGTGGTGGGCGACTGGGCGAAGGGGGATTTCGCGGCGATGAACCTGACGCTGGACAAGGATTATGGCTGCGCGCTGTCGCCCGACACTGCCGATTCCTACATCATGACCATCGACGCCTTCGCATTTCCCAAGACGGACAAGCCCGATCAGATCGAGGCGCAGCACAAGCTGGCGGAGCTGATGATGGATCCGGCGGTGCAGACCGAATTCACGCGCAACAAGGGATCGGTGCCATCGATGCTGAACGCCGACATTTCCTCATTGGACCGGTGTGCGCGCGAAGGGCAGCAGGTGATGGCGCGCGGGCCTTCGCACCAACTGCTCAATTTCTATCTCGTGTTCACCCCGGATATCTACGGGCAATACACCGATCTTCTGGGCCAGTTCTGGGCCAACCCGAACATGAGCGCAGCGGACGCAACGAAGAAATTTGCCGCGATCATTGCCGCGGCAGGACAATAGACCTGGGAGAAAACGAAATGGCACGATCACTTCGCGCAGCCCTGGGTCTCGGCGCAGGTCTGAGCCTGGCACTGGCAGTTTCACCCGCCATCGCGCAGAAAGCCGATGTCATTCACTTCTATACCAGCACCAGCGAGTCACTGGCGATCAGCGTGTTCGCGAAGGAATACGACAAGCGCGGCGGCACGTGGGTGGACGATCCCGCCGTCGGTCCGCAGGCCGAACAGGCGCTGGCGCTGAACCGGATCGCCGGTGGCTCGCCGCCGGTCGCGATGCAGTGGCAGGTCGGGCCGCCGACGAAAGAGCTGGACGATCAGGGGCTGCTGACGCATCTGGACGAGTTGGCGAAGCAAGGGCACTGGGCCGAGCACCTGCCGCCGCTGATCCTGCGCAACGTGGTGATGAATGGCCATTTCCTGACCGCGCCGGTGGACATCCATGGCGTGAACTGGATGTTCTACAGCGTTAAGGTGTTCAAGGACGCGAACCTGGAGCCGCCGAAGACGTGGGATGAGTTCCTGCAGGAGGCACCGAAGCTGAAGGCAGCCGGGCATCATTCCGTTGGCGTACGGTGCCAACGCGCAGCAGGTCGTCTGGTTGTTCATTGGGCTGCTGGACGCGATGGCCGGGCGGGATGGCTACATGGCGATCACCACCGGGCACGATGCGAAGGCGGCGGCCAGCGAAGGCGTGCTCAAGGCATTCGAGGTGATGGGTCAGTTGCGGCAATATGTCGACCCGGGAAGCCCGAACCGGAAATGGAACGACTCGCTGGCTCTGGTGGAGACCAACAAGGCGGCGCTGATGATCGTCGGTGACTGGGCCAAGGGCGAGTTCGAGGCGGCGCACCTGAAGATCGATCAGGATTGGGGCTGCGCGCCGGCACCTGGAACGCAGGACAGCTACATCATGCAGACCAACGCCTTTGCGTTTCCGAAGACGACCAATCCGGAGCAGATCGCGGCGCAGAAGAAGCTGGCCGAGGTGTTCATGGATCCGGCTGTGCAGACGGAGTACACGTTCTACAAGGGTTCGATTCCGTCGCGGCTGGATGCCGATATCAGATCGCTGGATCGGTGCGCGCAGCTTGGACAGAAGGTGATGGCGGAAGGGCCGGCGCACCAGCTTTCACACTTCTCGTTGTCGTTCACGCCGGATGTGCAGGGGCAGATTCAGGATCTGCTGGGGCAGGACCGGGCGCATCCGGAGATGTCGGCGGACGCCGCGCGCAAGCAGTTCGCCAGCATCATCGCGGGGAGCCAGTAGATTTTATACCGGAGCACATTGAGGGTGACCTGCGTTCGCCGTTCCCGCGCGTGCGGGAATCCGGGCGGACCCTCGGAATTTCGTGGGCTTTCGGCTGGATTTCCCGCCTTCGCGGGAATGACGGAGCTTTCGCGGGAATGGCGTATCTTGGGTCGGCGCGGATTGATATTACAGGCGGAGTTCGCTCGCGGCGTCGAACAGAGATACATGCTCGGCCAGCAGCGACAGCCTTACCCGGCCGGTCAGGCCACGGGCGGACTGCGGGATAAGGCGGGCCGCGACGCGGTGATCGCCGCACTGGAACCAGCCGAGCGTGTCGGCCCCCATCGGCTCCATGAACAGCGCCTCCGCGTCAACCAGGCGCTCCGGCGGACCTTCGCTGGTCAGGACGACATGCTCCGGACGGATCCCAAGGATCACTTCCTGCCCCGGCGCGGGCGTTGAACTGAAACGATATCCGTTCAGGGGAAGATCGACGGCGCCGACCGCCACCGATGGCCGGTCTCCGCCGCCCATGCGGCCGCGGAGGAAATTCATCGCCGGCGAGCCGACGAACCCGGCGACGAACAGCGTCGTCGGTGCCTCGTAGAGATCGTCGGGCGGGGCATATTGCTCGATGCGGCCGGCGCGCATGACGGCGATGCGGGTGGCCAAGGTCATCGCCTCGATCTGGTCGTGCGTGACATAGATGATGGTGACCCCAAGCTCCTGATGCAGGCGCTTGAGTTCCACGCGCATCTCCGTGCGCAGCTTGGCGTCCAGATTGGATAGCGGTTCATCGAACAGAAACACCTTGGCCTTCTGCACCAGCGCGCGGCCGATCGCGACGCGCTGGCGCTGACCACCTGAAAGCTGAGACGGCTTGCGGTCCAGAAGTTCGGTGATCTGCAGCAGCTTGGCAGCCCATTCGACGCGGCGCGCCACTTCGGCCCGCGGCACGGAGCGGACGCGCAGGCCAAAGGAGAGGTTCTTGCGCACGGACATGGTCGGGTAGAGCGCGTAGGACTGAAACACCATGGCGATGCCGCGCTTGCTGGGTTCGCGCTGGGTGACATCGGCGCCGTCGATCTCGATGATGCCGCTCTCGATATCCTCCAGCCCGGCAATGGCGTTGAGCAAGGTGGATTTGCCGCAGCCGGACGGACCAAGCAGCACTGTGAAATCGCCGGACTCGATGGGCAGATGGATGTCGCGCAGGACCCGCACGGGGCCGTAGGACTTGGACAGGCCGGAGACGAAAACGGCTGACATGTTAGCCCTTCACCGCGCCGGCGGTAATGCCGCGCACGAAGTAGCGACCCGAGAAGAAGTAGATCAGCAGGGGCGGCAAGGCAGTCAACAGGGCCGCGGCAGTATTGACGTTGTATTCGATCTCACCGGTGGAGGTAGTCGCAAGCGCGTTGAGCTGGACGGTCATCGGCATGTTGTCGCGCCCGGCAAAGATCAGTCCGAGCAGATAGTCGTTCCAGATGCCGGTGGTCTGCAGAATGGTGGCAACGATCAGGATGTTCACCGACAGCGGCAGGATGACGGAGACGAAGATGCGCCAGAAGCCGGCGCCGTCGATGCGCGCCGCCTTCACCAGCTCCTCCGGCAGGCCGACATAGAAGTTGCGGAACAGCAGCGACATCACCGGCAGCCCGAATACCACGTGCACGGTGATGATGCCGGCGAGTGAGCCATAGACGGCGACGGTGCTCTCCATCTTCACCAGCGGATAGAGGATCACCTGGTAGGGGATGAAGGCGCACAGCAGCAGCAGCAGCATGATGATGTTGGCGCCGCGCACGCGCCAGTGCGACAGCGCGTAGCCGGTGATGGCCCCGGCGGAGACGGAGAGGATGACGCTGGGGATCAGGATGCGGACGGAGTTCCAGAACCCGACGCGGATGCCGCCGCATTTCAGGCCGGTGCAGGCGTGCGCCCAGGCCTTGATCCAGGACGCAATGCTGGGTGATGCGGGCAGCGTGAAGATGGAGAAGGTGCGCACCTCCGCGGAGGTCTTGAACGACGTGGCGATGACCACCAGCAGCGGGATGGAAAAGAACAGGCAAATCCACGCCATTAGCGTATAGAGCCCGATGCGGCCGACGCGATTGCGCCACTGCACGGTGGTCATCGGTTCTTCCGCGCCAGTTCGTAGTATAGATAGGGCGCGATGATCGCCAGCACCGATCCCAGCATCACAGTCGCCGCGGCGGACGCCTGGCCGATATTCGCCCGCTCGAACTCGAAATCGACGACGAACTTGCCCGGCAGGTCGGAGGCGAATCCAGGTCCGCCATTGGTCATGGCAACCACAAGATCGTAGCTTTTCACCACCGCGACGGCGATCAGCACCAGGCAGGTGACCACCAGCGGCCGCAGTATCGGCAGCACGATGCTGACATAGGTGCGCCAGACGGGAATGCCATCGACCCGCGCGGCACGCCAGATCTCCCTGTCCACGCCGCGCAGCCCGGCGAGCATGATGGCCATGATCAGGCCGGATTGGTGCCAGATGCCGGCAAACACCAGGGTGTAGATGGCGGTTTCCGGCTGGGTGATCCAGTCGAAGCGGAAGTCGGTCCAGCCCAGCGACCGCACGAGCTGCTGCACGCCGATGGTGGGGCTGAGGATCCACTGCCAGGTCAGACCGGTGACGATGAAGGAGATCGACAGCGGATAGAGCAGGACGGTGCGAAAGATGCCTTCGTAGCGGACGGAACGATCGAGCAGAATGGCGAGAAAGATGCCGAGGCCGAGCGTGCCGATGATGTCGAGAAAGCCGAAAATGAACATGTTGGAGTAGGCAACCTGCCAGCGCGGCGTGGCAAACAGCCTGACGTATTGAGCAGTACCGGCGAATTTGTAGGTCGGCAGCAGGAAGGACCGGGTGAACGAAATGTACACGGTCCAGAACATGCTGCCGTAGAAGCAGAACGCCATGATGGCGATGGCAGGGATCAGCGCCAGCCGGGCGGCCTTGCCACGGACGCGATAGGCTCGGCCGACCCGGCGCTGTTGGTTCGCCCGATCCACCTGGAGGCCGGCGAGCGGCGCCTCCAGCCGGACCGGTACCGGAGCCGGCATGCGCTAGTGACTGGCGCCGGCGAGGATGGTCGAAAGCCGCTTGGCCGCGTCCGCCGGCGTCTGGGAGGGCGTGGCCCAATAGTTGACCAGCAGGTCTTCGATCTGGCCTTCCGTGTCAGGGCTGAAGGCGAGGGCGAAGTTGGGAAGCTGATTGTCCGGCCCGCCGGCCATCACTTTCTTGCCAAGCTGGGCGCAGGCATCGAATTTGGAGACATCGGCATCGGTGCGCGCGGGCAGCGAACCTTTGAGTGCATTGAACTCGGTTTGCACCACAGGATCCATCATCAACGATGCCAGCTTGTCCTGGGCTTGCTTCTGATCAGGCTTGTTGTTGACCGGGAAGACGAAGACATCGACGGTCATGACATAGGCGCTGTCATTGCCGGGGGCCATCTGACAGCCGAAATCCTTGCCCAGGACCTGGTGCGCGGCGGCGAAATCTCCCTTAGCCCAGTCTCCGACGACCATCAGCGCGGCTTTGTTGGTTTCCACCAGCGCCAGCGAATCGTTCCATTTCCGGTTCGGGCTGCCGGCATCCACGTATTGCCGCAATTGCCCAATCACCGAGAACACTTTCTGCATCGCCTCGCTGTCGGCGGCCTTCGGATCGTGATCGACGAATACCTTGCGGTAGAGGTCCTTGCCGCCAGCGCCGGCAAGAACCGCCTCGAACAGCCAGTCCACCTGCTGCGCGTTGGCGCCATAAGCCAGCGGGATGTATCCGGCGGCCTTGATCTTGGGCGCGTCGGCCAGGAATTCGTCCCAGGTCTTGGGCGGCTCCATGTTGAGATCATGGAACACCTTGACGCTGTAGAACTGGTAGTTGGCGCCGCCGATATCGACCGGGACGGCAACGACATGGCCATCATAGGTCATGTTCTTGGCCACCAGCGGGGGAACATTCGCCAGCCAATTGCCCTGCTTCGCCAGATCGTCCAGGGGGCGGAGCACGCCCTGTTCCGCTAACTGGCGCACCGCGACGCCGATGTTCCACATCAGCGCGGTCGGCGGATCGCCGCCGGCGATGCGGTTCAAGGCAGCCGCGTGTTCCGCCTGCGGACCGATGGAGGGATCATCCACCCAGGTGCCGCCGCGTTTGTCGTACTCCTTGGCGAACACCGCGACGGCGCGCGATTCACCGCCGCTGGTCCACCAGTGCATGACGTCGGCCTTTTACGGCGCGAAGGCCTTGGGTGTCCCAAGGGCAAGACCGGCAAGTGCCGCGAGCATGATGGTTCTGGGCACGATATTTCTGGCCATTGATACCTCCCTGGTTCGCCTGGGCGATGTTACCGCTTACAGCCAGCGTTTGCCACAACAGCCGATGCTGTCAAGGCCTGTCGGACTTATTGGTTCGCCACCGGGGAGTTTTTAGTCTCGGCTAGAGATTTCGCAATCCCGGACATAGTCGAGATCGAGAGCAAGCCCTAGTCCGGGAAGATCGGGGATATGCATGATGCCATCAACAGGAACCGGCGCATGCCTGAAAATTTTGTCTGAGATGGCTTCGAAGATCAGCAATCTTTCGACGAAGAGCACGTTTGGCGTCGCGGCGGCGAAGTGCAGATGGATATGCTCCATCGCATGGGGTGCGAACTTCACGTTCCAGGCCTGAGTGAGAGCGGCGCATTTGATCAGCTCGGTGTAGCCGCCTACCCTTGCGCCATCCACCTGCACGATGTCCACCGCTTCGTTGACCAGCAAATCGCGCACGCCGAACTTCGTGTATTCATGCTCCCCGGTGGCCAATGGAATATCTGTGCCGCGCCTGAATTTGGCCAGACCTGGAATGTCGTCGGCGAATACCGGCTCCTCGAAGAAATAGATGTCGAATTCGCGAATGCGGTTCGCGAGCTGGACGGCGCGCGCGGCATCGAAGCAGTTGTTGGCGTCAACCATCAGGCGGATGTCCGGCCCGACCGCTTCCCTGACCTTGCGGACACGCTGAGTGTCGCGCCGCAGATCGGTCCCGCCGGCGACGCCCACCTTGACCTTGATTGCGGTGTAGCCGCGGGCGACCATTGCCGTGGCTTCCGCGACCAGTTCGTCATCGCTGTACGACGTCCAGCCGCCACTGCCGTACACCGGCACCTGGGTGCTGTTGCCGCCGAGCAGTTTGTAAACCGGCAGTCCGAGGATTTTGCCCTTGAGATCCCAGAGCGCAATATCGACGGCGCTGAGCGCGCAATATGTCAGCCCCTTGCGGCCGACACCGCGCAGGTAGTGGAAGAATTCCTGCCAGAGGATTTCGGTTTCCAGCGGGTCGCGGCCGATCAACCTGGGCACGATGTTTCGCCGGATTAGCTCGGCGGTCGCCTCGCCGCCGACTTCGTTGTAGGTGATACCGATACCTTCCTGCCCGTCAGCGGTGACGATGCGGACGATGACGAAACCCAGCGTTTCGACTTTGCGGGTTGCGTCGGCGAAGCCTCCCTCGACCGGCGCGGACACAAGATGAACGTGGGCGGCGGCGATTTTGTGCTGCATTGTCTCGTCCTGCTGTCAGGTGACACGATACCTGTCCCAGGCCTCATTGGTGAAGGTGACACCGTGTCCCGGTGCGTCCGGGACCAGCAGCATGCCGTCCTTCACGGTAAGTGTGCGGGTCAGGAGGTGATCCATGAACGGGTAGTATTCGAGGTAGCTGGCGCGCGGCAGGGCGGCGGTGATGTGGACGTGCAGCGGGGTCATGAAATGCGGTGCCAGCGCCAGGCCAAGACCGTCGGCGAGCCGCCCGATGCGCATGGTCTCCGTGATGCCCCCCACCAGGCACATATCCGGTTGCAGCACATCGGCGGCTCCAGCACGGATGTAGGGCATGAAGTCGCGGCGGGCATGGACATGCTCCCCCATCGCGATCGCCATGGGCAGCGCGGAGCGCAGGCGTTGGTAGCCCTCGATATCCTGCGACAGCAGCGGTTCCTCCAGCCAATAGACGTCCTGATCCGCCAGTTTTCGGCCGAGCCAGAGCGCGGTGGGCAGGTCCAGGCGCTCGTTGGCGTCGCACAGGATGCGGGCGTCGGCGCCGATCGCCGCGCGTACCGCTTTCACCCGGTCGAGATCATGCTCCGGCTCGCGGCCGATGCGGATTTTTACCGCCCGAAATCCGGCGCGGATATAATCGGCCGACACCGCGACCAATTCGTCGAGCGGCAGGGTCGGGCTTGCTCGGCCGCTGCCATAACACGGCACGGCATCGCGCACCTGTCCGAGCAGCCGGGCCACGGAGACGCCGCGCTGCCGCGCCCTGAGGTCCCACAAGGCGATATCGATCGCGGAGATCGCCATGGACGCGATGCCGTGGCCGAGCCGGTGCGTCAGATGAAACAGCCAATCGGTGATTGCCTCGACGTCGTCTGCCTCACGGCCGGCGATGCGGGGAAGCAGCAGGTCGAGCAGTGCCTTGATGGCCGCGCCGCCGCCATGATCGGAGGTGAACGTCCAGCCCGTTCCCCGCGTGCCGTCTGCATCGGTCAGCGTGGCGCCGATGAGTTCGAACTGTTCGTCAGGACGCTCGGCGGCCAGGCGGTTGGAGGCGAACCGGAGCATCCAGCTCTCGGTAGTCCGGATCGGCATGGCATGTCTCCGGCGGGCGGGCGACTGGGCCGGCGCGGGCACCGGATTTGGCGGGATGCCGGCGGGCTGCGGCGCACGTAAGCGATTACAGCATGGCGCGAGGGTGAAGCCAATATGGGAGGCCTTGGGCGGTGCTGGCGCAGCGCGGGAAGCATGACGATAATGCAGACTGCATCACCGGTGGGTGGCGGCTCGACGTCGGAATGCAAACAAGGGTGGCATGCTGCACACCGCGATGGGCATCGCGACACCGCTGGCCGGTCCCGTCGCTTCCCGGCTAATACCAGACCGCATTGAGAGTGACCCATCCTGTCGGTGTTGCCCTGAGCAACGTGAAGCGAACGAGCGGCGCGGCGGGCGACAAAGTCGTGGATGGCCGGGACAAGCCAGGACAAGCCCGGCCATGACGGGGTGGCGGCATCAACGCAGCCCGACTTAGGGGCAGTCGAGAGAGCGGCATCCTCATCGGAAGCAGCGCTTCTCACCGAGGTGGTGCGAACATAAGAACCGGTACATGGAGCCAAACGGGGAGATCACGCGGCTCTCCGGGGACGGTTGCGGACCCCGCAACATACGTGCCACACATAGCCGAACTGGCGATCTGAAAGAGCAGGGATCAATGGAATATTACCTCCTTCACCTGTCTTACTCATCTACGGGCTGGCGAGACATTATCGATAAGTCTGATACTTTCGACCAGCGTCTGGACGTCGTTCGCAAGCTGATTGCGCATCTGGGGGGATCGTTCGCGTCGTTTCATTTCTATGACACCCCGCATTTCGACGATCCGAAAAAGAAGCACGTCGTCACCGACAAGTTTGCCCGGTTCGACGAACACGATGTGATGGCGGTGCTGGCAATGCCGACCAAGCAGGCGGCGCAGGCATTCACCATCGCGCTCGAAGCGCAGCCGGGGATCGAGCACATCGAGCTCGTTTCGATGATGCCGTTTGAGGAAGCGATTACTGCCGCGGTCGCCGCCAGCAAGGCTGCAATTGCAGCTTCCGGTTATGCGGGACCGGGGTCGCGCAAGCCGTAGCTCTCAGGCGACCTGCATGACCCGACCCGTGCAGAAGGCCACCGAGGGGCCGGAAAACAACGGTCCTCCCGAACTGCATTCACCGGGCGAAGTTTGCCTGCAGTGTGGGAACACGAACCGCGGTTCCGCTCGGTTCTGCGACGGGTGCGGCTTTCCCCTGCACTCGCCAGCGGCGACCGGTCCGCAGCCGTTGCTCAATGGCGAGGTAAAACACCTCACGGTGTTGTTCGCCGATGTCGTGGGATCGAGTGAAAAGGTGGCCGGCCGTTCGCCCGACGAAGCACACGCGATCCTGGCACCTGCCGTGGATGCGATGATTGAATCCGTTCGGGCGTTCGACGGCACCGTCAACCGCGAGCTTGGCGATGGGATCATGGCGCTGTTCGGTGCTCCTTTTAGCCAGGAAGACCATGCGGTGCGTGCGTGCTGCGCCGCGCTTCGCATGCACGAGACCGCGGCGGCGCTGCATCCTGCTTTCCGACTGCGCGTTGGGATCGCGTCCGGACCGGTACTGCTCGGCACGCTCGGAACTGTCGTGCCGGGAACATATCTGGCATTCGGCCCCACCCTGCACGTTGCCGCGCGGCTTCAGGCACTCGCGCGTCCGGGCGCGACGCTTTGCGCTGGTAGCACGCGGGAACTTGCCGGACCGACCGTTTTTCTCGTCACATTAGGGCCGCAGGCGCTGCGCGGCCTGGGCGTCGAGCAGAACGTGTTCGAATTGACCGGCGTTCGCCAGGGCGATTTGCGCTTCAATCAGTCGGTCGCGCGTGGACTGAGCCCTCTTGTCGGGCGGGAGCATGAGCTGGGTGCGCTTGCCGAGTTCGCGCGCACAGTGCGCACGGGCACCCCGGTCGCTGTCACGATCACGGCTGAAGCGGGTTCGGGGAAATCCCGACTTGCCTGGGAATTCGCCCGGCTGCTCCAGACCGAAGGCTGGGAGGTCATCCGGGTCGAGGCCCTGTCTTACGGACGTGACGCGCCGTATCAGCTAATCGCCGGGCTGCTGCGATCTTGTCTCGATATCGGCTTGCTTGACGATCCGTATAAATCGGCCGGTCGGGTGAGGGCCCGGCTCGCGGGATCAGAGGGTTCTGCGATCTCGGCGGCGGCCCTTCTTTCAACATTGGGGCTGCCATTGGGGAAAGAGGCGGCGACGTGGGAGCGTCTCGACCGCCTGAGCAAGCGTGACGCCTTGCGCACTAGCATAAGCGCGCTGATCGGCATGGTGGCGCAGGGCCGCCCGACGCTGTTGCTGGTCGAGGATCTTCAGTGGGCCGACGAGGAAAGCGTTCAATTGCTGGATTCCCTGCCGGCGGCCGATTGCCGGCTGTTCTTGCTGTGTACCCAGAGACCTGACTTCGATCCAGGTTGGTCGAAGCTTCTCCCCAGTGGGCTGGTGCTGCGGCCGCTTTCGCATGAAAGCATGTTGGAGCTCGTCGAGAAGGCGTTTCCTGCCATTACCAGCAGCGCGCTCCGCCAACAGCTTATCGATCGCGCCGCCGGCAATCCGTTCTTTCTTGAGGAGCTCGCGCGCGACGCACTGGATTCAAACACCGTCGCGGATCCCGGTCAGGACCTGCAACCGATCCGAATTCCGCCCACCATTCAATCAGTTGTTGCCGCCCGTATCGACCGTCTTCCTGTCGAGCACAAGGCGTTACTGATCACCGCCTCGGCGTTCGGCAATCGCTTGCCACTGAAAGCATTGCGCCGGCTGTTCGCGGACCGGCCGGAGACGAGCTTCCAGGCTTGTCTGGACGCGTTGGGCGAAGCCGAGATGCTTCGTTTGTTCCAGGGGAACCCGGATATCCATTTCTCGCACGCGCTCGTTCAGGAGGTCGCTTACGCAGCGCTACCGCGGGTTCAGCGGATCGATTTGCACAAGAAAATCGTGTCGACGCTGAAGGAGATCGACCCGGATAATCACTCCGAGCACGTCGAAACGCTGGTCTATCACGCCGCCCGGGGTGAGGTCTGGGACGAACTTGTCAGCGCCGCGCGCGTGGCTGGGGGGCGCGCCCTCAGTCGATCGGCATATGTCGCTGCGGGACGCTTCCTCCGGCAAGCGATCGAGGCATGCGAACATCTTCCGCGCTCGGATGATCTGCTGGCGACCGAGATCGACTTGCGCTTCGAACTTCGCACGGCTCTGTTCCCGACCGCCGCCGAGCAAAGCCTGGAGAACTCCACGCAAGCTGAACTGCTCGCGCGCCGGCTGTCTGACCGGCGCAGGCTGGGGTGGGCGACTGCCTATGTTGCGCGCGATCTGCAACTGGTTGGTCGACCGAAGGCTTCGATGGAGATGGCGGCGCGCGCACTCGAGTTCGCCGCGGGCGATGAAGAACTGACGATCACTGCACGGTATTTTGCCGCGCAGGCCGGTTATTCGACGGGCGAGTACGGCATGGTGGTCACGACCTTGCGCGAGCTGGTCGCCAGGCTGGAACGCGGTGACCTCGGAGCCTGCATCGGGACGCCGGGCCCCTCCGTCATCTTCTACCGGATTTGGCTGATCTGGGCGCTCGCGCGCATGGGCCGGATCGCGGAGGCTGAAGCCACTGCGGGCGAAATACGCAGCCTGGCTGACAAATCGGGCCTGCCGCTGTGTCGCACCCTCGCGCATCTGAGTGAGGGCTATGCACTTGCCTTTGCCGGCCGGCTTGCAGAGGCGGAGGCGACGCTTCGCGTCAGTCTCGCGCTATGTTGGCAGGGCGAGTTCTTTGCCTGGTCGACGAACATCCTGTCCTGCCTCGGCCACGTACTCTCCCGCCTGGGACGCCTTGAAGAGGCGGTGGATCTGCTGGAACAAGCCGTCGAACGCAGTCAGAAAAGCAGCATGCGCGTCAATCATGCCAACGAGCTTGCCTGGCTGGCGGAAGCGCACCAACTCGCCGGCCGCGCTGGTGAGGCGGCGCGGTGCGCAGAACACGGCGTTGAGATCGCCCGTGTTTACGAGGAGCGGGGCAATGAGGGACTGGCGGCCTTTGTGCTTGCCGAGGCTCTGGCCGATCTTGGATCCGTTGCGGCCAGCAAGGCGCAATACGAGGAGGCGGCCCGCCTGGCCGACGAAGTCGGTGCGGCGTTGCTGGCACAGGAATGCCGTGCCAAACTTACCACCCTGAATAATGCAGCCGATCCGTTGGCGAAAGACAGATTGTAGAGAATTGCGACGTGAGCGATCCTGAAGAGATCAACAACTGGCGGCGGCTGGATGAACGCGTTACCACGTCGGGTCAGCCGACGACCGAGCAGTTCGCCGCGATAGCCCGTCTCGGTGTGCGACACGTGATCAATCTCGGTTTGCACACCCACGAACGCGCGCTTCCAGACGAGCGCGCCGATGTCGAGCGTCTGGGGATGACGTATATTCACATCCCGGTTGATTTTGGTGCGCCGACTGAAGCCGATTTCGCTGCATTCTGCTCCGCGTTTGAGGCTACGGCGGAGGCGAAGGTGCACGTTCACTGCATCTTCAACTGGCGCGTTTCCGCGTTCTTTTACCGTTACCGCCGCGATGTACTCCGGATGGACGAGAATTCGGCGCGCGCCGATATGGACCCTATATGGGAGCCGACCGGAGTGTGGGCGGATTTCATCGCGCCGGGGTGGGATGCTACGTAGTTACACCAGACCGCATCGAGGGTGACCCATCCTGCCGGTGTGTTGCCCGGAGCAACGTGAAGCGAATGAGCGGCGCGGTGGGCGACAAGTCATGGATGGCCGGGCCAAGCCAGGACAAGCCCGGCCATGACGGGAGGGGCGCGGGCATGACGGATCTGCGGCATGCATGATCATAGCCTCAGTAGAGCGGCGGTGCGCCTAGATCGAAGTAAACCCAATACGGCCAGAAGCCGGGGAAGCGATACAGCGGCTCCAACCAGCGGCGGTGCCGCTCCGGCGCGGTATCGACGAGGTTGAAGCGCAGCGGCACCGAATCGCAGACGAGACGGCTCTCCAGCCGCGCGCCCGGTTCCAGCGCGAACGGACGGCGGCAGCAGGCTTCGTCCTGCGCGAGCACCACGGGGCCATAGAGGATGGCGACGCGGTCGGGATGCTGGCGGTCCACTGGAAGGGTGCGCAGCGCCATCGGCAGCCGCAGGGTGATCTCGTCCCCGTCTGCCACGTGCGTTCGATGCGGGCCCAGGTGCCGGGTGTCGCGGCCACGGCCGCTGGCGTTGCCGTTCACGGCGATCGACATTCCCGCACACCAGCCGGGCACGCGGAAACGCAGCGCGAAGGTCGCAGGCTGATCCATCGTCAGACGGATATTGCTGATCTCGGATTCCGGGAAATCCGTCTCCTGCCGCAGCGTCACGCCGTGCCAGCGCAGCTTCGGATGATGCATAAAGGTTGACGCTGATGCCGGCTTCATCGTGGAAATAGATGATGTTGTGGTAATCAGCGACGGTCTGAATATAGGTGCCGGAACAGCAAGGCCATTCGTGCCAGTAATACTGCTTCAGGCCGGAGGAGATGCGGTAGTCGCCGTAATAATACGTGCGTCCGTCAGGTTCGGTGGGAAGCGCTGCGCCGATGGCGTTGTAAAGCGTGGTCTCGATCCAGTCGCCGTAGCGCGCCTCGCCGGTGAAGCCGATCAGGTAGCGTGATAGCTTCGTTGCCGGCCCAGGTGCCGCAGGGAATTTCGGCGTGGCCGGCGTAAAGATCGAGCGAACGGCCGAGGCTGCCATCGGGCGGCATCAACCGCTCGTCGGGTCCGAAGCCGCCGGTGGCGTAACACTGGGTGCGCTGGATGAAGTCATATGCGTTGATGCAGATGCGCAGGTAGCGCGTCGTCGCCGGTGACGGCGTAGGCCATGGCGGCGCTGTTGAACGAGTTGACGTGGCTGTAGGCGTGCACGGGGATGACCTCGTTCGGCTCGGAGGTCGCGGCGAACAGCGCCCAGTAGTCGTGGTACAGCCACTCGTCGGCGAATTGCCTGTACAGCTCGCGGCCGGTCAGCAGATACGCGCGATACAGGTTCTCCGGCAGCGTGTACCACTCGCGCGTGCCGCGGTCGGCGCCGCCCTGGAAACGATGGTTGGTCGGCGCGCGCGCGCGTGCGGTCGAAGTGTTTCGCCGGCCGCGACGGTCGCGCGCTCCAGCAGCGGCAGCGCCGCATCGACGCCGCCGAACTGATACAGATCGACCAGGCCGCAGACGAGCTTTTCGAACTCGTAGGAGCGCATGCCGGAATCGCCGTCCGGCGGGCAGCGTCTTCGCCCAACCTTCCATCAGCAGCACGGCTTTCTCGATCAGCGCGCCATCGCCGAGGCCGCGGCCCATGCGCACCATGCCGCTCAGCAATTGGCCGAAGATCACGCCCGAGGTGTCCTTGCACCAGCCGCGCATGCCGTTGCCGGGTGCCGGCAGGCCAGCGTTGCGGCGGAAGCCTTGCAGGATGTCGTCGTTGGGGATCGCGCCGTAGATCGCGCGCGCGTTCTCGACCTGGTCGAGCATGCGTCCGGGCAGCAGGCGGACGCCGTCGTAGTCGAATGGGATGCAGCATGGTCCTGTCGTTCATGGGCGCTGTTCGCCTCCGATTTGGGCAGGCTGACTGCAGTCCGGCGCGCACACCGAGATAGAGCCGCACCACCTCGGGGTCCTGCAAGAGCGTCCTGCGCCGGACCTTCCAGCCGGTTGCGTCCCTGCTCCAGCACGTATCCGTAATCTGCGATGGCGAGACATTGGCGCGCGCGCTGTTCCACCATCAGCACGGAGACACCGAGGCGTTGATGGTGCGCACAATCGCGAACACCTCGTCCTGCACGCGCGGCGCGAGGCCGGCGGAGGGTTCGTCGAGAATGAGAAGGCGCGGATCCGACATCAGCGCGCGCCCGACCGCGAGCATCTGCCGTTGCCCGCCCGAAAGTGTCGCGGCCCGGCGCGAGAGCAGACCCCGCAAGGCTGGGCAGCGCCGCCAGCACGACATCCAGCCGCTCGCGCAGGCGATGCCGGTTGAGGATGGCGCCGACTTCGAGATTCTCCAACACGGAGAGATCGGGGAATACGTTGGCAAGCTGCGGCACCATGTTCGCGCCGAGCGCGGTGATGCGGTGCGGGCGCAGCCCGCAAGCTCGTTGTCCCGCCGAGCGAAACGGCGCCGGCGCGGATGGGGATCAGGCCATAGATCGCCTTGAGCAGCGTCGATTTGCCGGAGCCGTTCGGGCCGATGATGGCGACGATCCTGCCCTCGGTACCGCGATGGAGACGCCATGCAGGATGTCCTCGTCGCCGTAGCCGGCGCGCAGTCGCGAACGATCCAGAATCGGATCGCTCATGCGGCGCGACCGAGATAGGCTTCGATCACGCGCTCATCGCGCTGCACCGCTTGCGGCGTCCCTTCGGCGATGACGCGTCCCTCGTCCATGACGATGACGCGGTCGGAGACGGCCATCACCATGTCCATGTCATGCTCGATCAGGAACACGGTCACGCCGCGCTCGAGCGCGCAGCGCGCGGATGTGGTCCAGGAGCTGCGCGCCAGCACGGGCGCGATGCCGGCCATCGGTTCGTCGAGCAGGATCATGCGCGGCTCGGCCATCAGCGCGCGGCCGAGTTCCAGCAGCTTCCGCTGTCCGCCCGACAACGTGCCGGCATAGTCCGCGGCAAGATGATCGAGCCGCAGCAGCGCGAGCAGATCGGCGGCCTGCCGCCGCACCGTCCCGCTCGCGCTGTGCGACACGGCGGGGCGCGATCCAGCGCATGGCGAAGCGCTCGCCGGGCTGAGCGGGCGCGGCAAGCAGCAGGTTGTCGAGCACGCTGCATGCGCGTCAGCACGCGCGGCGTCTGGAAGGTGCGCACCAGGCCGGCGCGCGCCACGGCGTCGCCGCGCAGTCCGTCGATGCGGCGTCCGGTGAAGCGGATGCGCCCCGCGTGCGGGCGCAGAAAGCCCGAGACAAGATTGAACACCGTCGTCTTGCCGGCGCCGTTGGGGCCGATCAGCGCGGTGATCGTGCCCTCCGCGACCGCGAAACTGACGCCATCAACCGCTGCGACGCCGCCGAAGGAACGGCGCAGGTCCTCGACCTCCAGCATCATTTCTCGAGCAGCAGTTCGCGGCGGTTGCCGAGGATGCCCTGCGGCCGGATCGCCATGAACAGCACCAGCAGCAGCCCGACCAGGAACAGGCGCAGGAACGCGCGCGCGCCGGAATCGATCAGCGACAACGGGAAGAAATTGAGGAAGCGCGTGCCCGAATAGAGCAGGCTGAACAGCACCGCGCCGAGCGGGAATCGCCCAGATGCGGTTGGAGCCGCCGAGGATCAGGATCAGGTACGCGTAGAAGGTGAGCGTCGGCTGATAGTCGTCGGGGCTGAACACGCCGATCTGGCAGGCGAGCAGCTCGCCGGCGATGCCGCCGAGCACCGCGCCGAGCACGAGCGCCTGCATCTTGAAGGCGAAGACGTTCTTGCCCGCGGCGGTGGCGGCGGCCTCGTCCTCGCGGATCGCTTTCAGCACGCGCCCCCAGGGCGAGCGCTCGAGGTCGCCGAGCGCGGCGATGGCGAGCACTGCCAAGATCCATACCAGCGCGGCGACTGTCGCATCGCGCGGGATCCTGACTGGGCGTCAGTCGAGTTGATGAAGGCGAGCCACGCGCCGTTGTACATCGCGACCTGCCCGGGACCGAGCATGCCGATGGAGCCGAGCGGCCCGCCGGTGAGGTCCGGCAGGTTCATGGCGAGATAGCGCACCACCTCGCTGGCGGCGACAGTGGCGATGGCGAGGTAGTCGGCGCGCAGGCGCAGCGAGGGGATGCCGACGATGAACGCCAGCAGCACGGCGGCCACGATGCCGCCGCCAGCGGCCAGCGAGCAGCGGCACATTCGAAGCGCACGACCAGGATCGCCATGGCGTAGGCGGCAACAGCCATGAAGGCGACGTGGCCGAAATTCGGCAGGCCGGCGAGCGAGAACTGCGCATAGAGCCCGAGCGCCATGATCGCGTAGATGCCGGCGATGGCGGCGACGAACAGCCAGAAGGCCGGATTGAAGATGTCCATCAGAGCACGCGCGCGCGGCCGAACAGGCCCTGTGGGCGCCACAGCAGCAGGAGGATCAGCGCGACGAAGGCGAGCACCGGCTTGTATTTCGCAGTCCAGCCCACCGGCAAATCCGCTCCACGTGGAAAGCTCCATCACCAGGCCGAGCACGATGCCGCCCACAAGGGCGCCATAGGCGCTGCCGATGCCGCCGAGAACAACTGTCGTGAAGATCATGAACAGGATCTGAAAGCCGAGATTCGGGTCGAACACGCCCTGCACCACCGCTGTCATGACACCGCCGAGACCCGCCAGTGCGCCGGCGAGCAGCCATACCTGCCGTCCAATGCGATCGACGTCGATGCCGGCCACGGCGGCAAGGTCGCGATTATCGGCGGTGGCGCGCATCGATTTACCCAATGGCGTGCGGGCAAGGATCAGCGTCAGCGACTGGTATCACAACGATGGCGATGGCGATCGCAACCGCCTGCCCCGGCGAGATGCGAATCAGGCCAAGGTCGTACACGACGGACTGGTCGAGCCGGTAGGCGTGCAACTCCGAGCCGGCGGTAAGGAAGACGAGATCGCGCAGCATCAGGGCGAGCCCCACCGTGATGAGCGAGGTCGCGACGAGCCCGCGCCCGCGCAACGGATGCAGCACCGCAAGATGCAGCACGAGCGCGAGCACTGCCGTCGCGAGCATGGCCGCCAGCGCCGAGACGACGATGTTCTGGCCGAGCACGACGTTCACCAGCAGCCCGGTATAGGCGCCAAACGTCAGCAGTTCGCCGTGCGCGAAATTGGCGACGCGCTGGATTCCGAACACCAGCGTCGCGCCGACGCCGGTAAGGGCGAGGACGGTGCCGGTGATGAGGCCGTTCAGCAGGAGTTGGAGGAGCTGCTGCGTCACGCGGCGGGCCCCCCTCCCCGGCCCGCTAGCTCGGGAGCAGAAGAAGAAGTGTGCGACAACTACGGTGTGAACTTGATCGTCTTCACCACCTTCGCGTTGCCATCCGGCATGTGCTGCCAGATATCGTAGGACGCCGCGCTGATGCGGCCGTTGTCGGCGAAATTGATCGGGCCGCTGGCGCCGTTGAAGTGGATTTTCTGGCCGGCGAGGATGGCCTTGATTGCCTGATCTAGCTGCGTGAAGTCGTAGTTGGTACCGGGATCGTTGGTCACCGAACGGACATGCGCGGCAAGCTTCATCGGATCCGCTGACCCTGCCTCAAGCGCGGCAAGGAACGCGACGAAGGTGCTGTCGAACGATTCGGCAGAGGAAGGCCTGGAAGTTCACCCCCGGTTTGGCGTTTTTCTGGAACAGTGCCTTGAAGGCAGGGAACGATGTGCCGGAGGACGAATTCGCCTGGGTCGCGCGCATGCCCGGATAGTTCTTGCTGCCTCGCCCGGCGCAGTCGTTCAGCGTGTCGGACCCGAAGCTTTTTGCCGGGTCCCACTTGCCGGTGCGCGTCAGCGGCAATGCGAGCTTCTCGAACGTGTTGCAGAAATCGATGAACAGCCAGCCGTCGGGATTACCCTCGACCAGTTGCTGCGCTTCGCTGTCGAGCGTCGGCTGCTGCTGGTTGTAGACGATCAACTTTGGAATCGTGCCGCCGCCTTTGATCCAGGCATCCTTGAAGACGGCGGAGAGGTTTGCTCCATAAGCGTCGTTACGCGCGCCGACATTGATCTTCGCGGTTTTGCCGAGCGCGTCGCCGATCACCTCGGCGAGCACGCGGCCTTGCAGATCGTCGGCGGCGACCGGCTGCCAAACCAGCGGCACTGGTCCCGTGTTCAGCTTGGTGAGCGCCGGGCTGGTGCCCCCGGTGAAGATCGGCACCTGGTTCGGGATGGTGACGGCGGTCGCGGCCGCGGTTGTCACCGAGCTATAGAAGTCGCCGATGATGACGCTGACGTGGTCGATCTGCACCAGCTTCTGTGCCGCTTCCACGCCGGCCTGCGGATTGCCCTGGCTGTCCTGCAAATCCGCCAGCACCACGTGGATGGAATCCAGCCCCATCGATTTCAGCGTCTGCGCGATGGTCGCGATACCCAGCCGCGCCGCCTCGTTCCATCCCTGACCGCTCGGCGCAGGATCGCCGGTGAGCCCGGCGAGCACGCCATAGCGCAAGGTGAATGACGGTTGATCAGCGGCGGCGGGTGTAGCGAACGCCAGGATGCCTGCGGCGAGGAGCGCAACACATTTCGCGAAATGTCTGGGCATTTGTTTCCTCCCTTGCCAGACAATATTGCCGGGGAGACGATCTCGTGCAAGCAGCGGCGGTGGGCGAACGCATCGCGGAACATCCTGGCAGGGACGACAGTCTGCGCAGGCGGGTTGAAGTGCGGCCCCTCGTGCGGAAGCCACGCTTCGACAAGCAGGGCCGCCTGCTCGCTTAGGCGCCAAAGTTCGAAGCGGGTCAGCAGCCTGGGATAACCGCCGACACTCATCCTGCCGTTGTTGCCCGGAGCAACGTGAAGCGACGGAGCGGCGCGGTAGGCGACAAAGTCGTGGGTGGCCGGGACAAGCCCGGCCATGACGGGAAGGGGCCGGCCATGACGGAATGGGTCAGCATCAACGCGGGCTGGTATTAAACCCTTCGCCGCAGACCGTAATACTGGTTTACGTGGCGACCGTACTCCGGATCGTTCCATGCGGTTCCGGTCATATCTTTAGGAAGGTTCGGAGGCCTTGAGATTTCCAGGTGCTGGGTTGAACAGGCTCCTGAACAGGTAGATGATGCAAAACGGCAGGTACATGGAAATGGATGCGGCACTTGCGTCGAGCGTCGGGAGTAATTTACTTACCACGGGCTCCTCAACAAGTTCTCGTCAATGCATCGTGGCGGGCCGCGGCAGACCTTCATGATCGCGATCGCCGACTGCCACAAAGCCCATAAGCAATCGAACTGGGAGAGGACTATGCATTCCACATGCGGCCTGACACTGGTGGGAATCGCGCTGCTCGCTACTACGCTGCCGGCGCACGCCTATATCGCCTACACCTCCAACGAGCGTGACAATACCATGTCGGTCGTCGATATCGACGCGGGAAAGGTCATCAAGACTGTGCCAACCGGGCAGCGTCCACGCGGTATTCTGGTCACGCCGGACGGCAAGTATATCCTGGTCGCCGATGGCGACGATGACGAGATCCAGATGTTCGATGCGAACACCTTTCAAGTGGTTCGTACGATCTCGACCCCGGATCCCGAGTTGTTCGCGCTCCGGCCATCTGGCAACCCGCTTTATGTGTCGAACGAGAACGACGCGCTCATAACAGTGTGGGACATTGATACCACTAAACTGCTGGCCTCGATTCCAACGGGGGTAGAACCCGAAGGGATGGCTGTCAGCCCGGACGGGCAGACCATCGTGAATACCTCAGAAACCACCAATATGGCGCATTTCCTCGACTACAAGTCCGCGAAAATAATCGCCAACGTGCTGGTCGACCCAAGGCCGCGCAACGCGCGGTTCAGGCATGATGCCTCAGAGGTGTGGGTATCGTCGGAGTTGGGCGGCACCGTCAGTGTCATCGATCCAAAAACCCATGAGATTACGCACAAAATCTCCTTCCCGATCCAGGGGCTGCGCGGCGATGCAATTCAGCCCGAAGACATCCGGTTCACCAAGGATGACAAAATCGCCTTCATCGCGCTGGGACCAGCCAATCGTGTCGCCGTTGTAGATACCAAAACCTACAAGGTAACGAAGTATCTGCTGGTCGGTGCGCGCGTCTGGCACCTTGGTTTCACCCCCGACTACAACCAGCTTCTAACCGCCAACGGGCTGTCGAATGACATCTCGGTCATCGACGTCGCGAATCTCAAGGTCACCCGATCCATTCCCGTCGGCCAACAGCCCTGGGGCGTTGTGGTGAACCCCGTCGGCCAACCATGAACACGAGTGTGGATCGGCACCGAAGTGGGACCCCACACTGGCCGGTGGTAACGTAGTAATATTGCATCGGAAATTTCGCTCGGGGTGGGGTCCCGATCGGCGCCGATAGGGACCCCATCTATACGTGGTTTTCCGAAGCAATTTCAAGAATTTGGCCCAACTCCAGCCGGGGTCCCACTTCGGTGCCGATTTACAACCTGAAGGAGCATGAGCGACCCCTTCCCGTGGGCGCAGACCGGATCGGTGCAGCCCTGGCCCGCTGAACCGGTTCGTCGCGCGGTTGACCTTCCCTGGAGGCCCGCACTACCGTACCATCCGTTTCAGGCAAACAGAGGAGGCGTGGGATCTCGATCCCAGAACCCGCCGCCGGCAAGGTCGCGAGACAGCAGTTGCGCGTCCAAATAGCTCCAGAACGCTGGCTGAGTTTGGCGGTCGTAGCGGCAGCGTTCGCTACGTGGGAGCTGATTGCCGGCTTGCAGTTGGTGCCGCCTGACCTGCTGCCCGGACCGGGCACGGTGGCGGCTACATTCGTTGACATCCTTCGCAATGGATATCGCGAGACAACGCTTGCGCAGGACGCCTTCTCCACCCTCACTCGCTGCGGCGCGGGGTTCTTGCTCGCTTGCGCGACTGGGATTCCGCTCGGCCTGTTGATGGGATATCAGGCGAAGATCGGATCGGCGATCGACCCGATCGTGCAATTCATGCGGCCGCTGCCGCCGCTCTCTTACCTGGTCCTGCTGATCCTGTGGCTCGGCACCGGAAACGCCTCGAAAATCGCACTGCTGTTTTTGAGCGCGTTTCCCATCATCGTCAGCAGCGCAATGGCGGGCGTGCGATCAGTGCATGAGCAGAAGCTGCAGGCCGCCCGCTCTCTCGGCGCCAATGAGTGGCAGGTGTTCCGCTTCGTCATACTGCCCTCGGCGCTACCGCTCATCTTCACCGGGGCGCGGATCGCGCTTGCGGTCGCATTCTCCACCGTGGTCGCCGCCGAATTGATGGCGGCAACTGATGGGCTCGGCTGGATGGTGTTCTCGGCCAGCCATTTTCTACGCAACGACGTGATCATAATGGCGATCATTGTGCTTGGCGTGCTAGGGATGTTGCTGAACCGGCTTGTGCTGACGCTCGACAGGATGGTGATCCACTGGCGCGGGGTGGAGTGACCGGAACGTTCCCCATTTCTGACTCACCGTCCTCCTCCCCTCGCCCCACGCCGGCAAGGGTACGGGGAGCCGAGTCAGGACGCGCCTGGGCCCGCGCGCATTGGCCCTTGTTGGTGACGCTCGGCCTGATCGCGGCGGCCTGGACCGTAACAACGCAGCTAGACCTGGTGCGCGACATCTTCCTGCCGGGCCCCGGTCTGGTCCTTTCGGCGCTGCTCGATCTCATCCAGAACGGCTACAAGTCGCGCTCGCTCTGGGTACATGCCGGGCTCAGCCTGGAGCGCGTGCTTGCCGGCTTTGTCACCGGCGCCGTCGCGGGCACGCTGCTTGGCCTCGGCATGGGATATAATCGTAAGATCGAAGCGGCGTTCAGCCCGTTCATCGAGTTTCTGCGGCCTCTGCCGCAGCTTTCCTATCTGGTTCTACTGATCGTATGGTTCGGCATCGGCGAGGTCTCGCAGATACTGCTGCTATTCCTAACTGCGCTTCCCGTCTCTGCGGTCGCGGCGATGGATGGGGTGAAGAGCACATCCGTGCTGCGCGTGCAGGTTGCGCGTACGCTGGGTGCGTCCGAATGGCAGATTTTTCGGCACGTGGTGCTGCCCTCCGCCCTGCCGGAGATCTTTACCGGTGCGCGCCTGGCTATCGGAGTGGTGTATGCCACGCTGATTGCGGCGGAAATCATTGCCGGCAGCACCGGCCTCGGCTGGATGATTCTGGATGCGGGGCGATTTCTGCGTTCGGATTACGTGTTTGTTGGTATTATTCTGATCGGCTTGATGGGGCTGGCACTGGACCGGCTACTGCTGGCCGCGGAACGGCGGGTGGTCCATTGGGCGGGCAAGGCGTGACGATCAAGGGGGAGATCGACTAATGGGAAACGCATTTATGATAGGCCAGTACGGTGTGATAGGCCGGCGCCGTGTCATCCAGGCGACGGGCGCGGGGGTGGCAATGCCGTTCCTGGCCTTTGGCCAAGCGCGCGCCAAGACGCCGGCGCAAATCCGCGTGGCATTCTTCGTGGAAACCAAACCCACGATGATTGCCAAGGGCGAAGGCTGGTTCGACCAGATGGCCGGAGCCAAGATCCAATGGAGCGAGGCGGGCAGCGGCGCCGAGATCAACACCGGCATCGCCGCCGGCAGCTTCGACATCGGCCTGGCGATTGGATCTTCCGGCACCGCTGCCGGGCTGAGCCAGGGCCTTCCCTATGAGCTGATTGGCATGGTCGATAACATCGGCCCGGCCGAGGACATGGTGGTGCGCAAGTCCGCCAACATCCACACGCCGGCTGATTTCAGGGGCAAGAAGGTGGCGACCCCGTTCGGGTCCACGTCGCATTTCCGGCTGCTGGGTTTTCTGGCCGTGAACAAGCTGACGCAGGCGGATGTTACCGTGCTTGACATGACCCCAAATGCGATGGTGGCCGCCTGGCACCGGGGCGACATCGACGCCGGCTATGTTTGGGCACCGGCCAAGTCGAAGCTGCTGGAAGAGGGGGGGGTCTCCTACCCCACATACAAGGAGCTGGACGCCGCCGGTTACGTGATTGCCGACCTGATCGTGGCAACCAAGGCGTTCAGCCAGGAGTATCCCGACGCGGTGGTGGGGTTCCTGAAAGCCTATGGGCGTGCCTTGACGATGTGGAAGAGCAAACCTGACGATGCTGCTCAGATCGTCGCAACGCAGGCCGGCGTCACTTCCGCGGTCGCAAAGAGCGACATGCAAGAGTACGATTTCATCACGCAGAAGGACCAGCTCTCGCCGGCCTGGCTCGGGATGCCGGGACAACCTGGCAAGTTTGCCGAGGTGCTGAAGCGTACCGCCGATTTCCTGGCGCAGCAGAAGAGCATCCGATCCGCACCCGGGCTGGATGTGTTCCAGAAGGGCACAAACACCGAGTTCCTGCAGCGTGCTGTCGCGGACTGAAGTTTTCAGGGGCGCGGCTCCGGGCGCAGCAGACGCGTCGGCCGATCCGCCCTTCGTCGCTTTCGCCAACCTCAGCGTCGAGTATGGCGCGGGCGCCACCGCGGTACGAGCGCTGGAGCGAGTGGATTTAAGTTTCGGTCGGGGTGACTTTGTTTGTGTTGTCGGCCCGTCCGGGTGTGGCAAGACGACAATGCTGCAGACTCTGGCGGGATTCGTCCGACCCAGCGCCGGCAGCGTGAGCCTGCGAGGGCAGCCAATCGCCGGGCCGGGCCCAGACCGCGGCGTGGTGTTTCAGCAACCGGCCTTGTTTCCCTGGATGACCGTTGCCGAGAATGCCGCCTTCGGCCCGCGTATGCGCGGCGTGAACGCTTCTACGCGCGCGGCGATGGTAGAGAAGTACCTGCGCACGGTCGGGCTGTGGGAGTTCCATCACCGCTACCCCTACGAGCTTTCCGGCGGCATGCAGCAGCGGCTGGCAATCGTGCGCGCATTAGCCAACGATCCCGAACTGCTGCTGATGGACGAACCGTTCGGCGCGCTGGATGCGTTGACGCGCGAGCGGATGCAGGAGGAACTGCATGCGGTCTGGCGACGCACCGGGATGACCGTGGTGTTCATTACCCACAGCGTGGAGGAAGCCGTCTATCTCGGCACCGACGTGGTGGTGATGTCGCCACGGCCGGGCCGCATCGTCGAGCACGTGAAGGTAGATTTCTGCCGGCAGCCTGAAGGGCGCGACATCCGCGCGATCAAATCGAGTCTGGACTTTGTGGCGACACGGGAACGCGTGCTGGCGCTGATCTGGCGAATGGAAGTGTGAGTTGGGGATGTTGAGCCCCGGCCTGTCAACTTGATGAAGGGTGGTCGGCAAGGTCAGACGCGCTGTGGGTACGAATGCGATTATGGGCTGTAAACCAATGGAAGCATACGTGGAACTTACCACGCTGCTTCTGTGTAGATTTCAAGGATACTGTTGAACAACGCCAGCGCTGAGCAACGCTCCGACCACGCTCGCAAACTGCAATTTCCTTTTGAACCCACCCGTGCTGAGCGCGACTCCCGGGGATCCTCAAGCGCTCTTGGGATTCCCAGCCGTCGCAACGCCGTGCTGATCCCACCGCTCGCCACAAATAGGACAACACGCCAGGGATGCCGGATTCGAACAAGCGGGGCTGCCTTGCCCGCGGGCAGTGATGTCAGAGAGCTGTCTCGCGGCCTCGCACATCTTCATAATGCGCAGTGGCTCAGGTTAAACTTCGCCAGGACATCGCCGAAGGGGGAACCGGGATGAAGGCGCACATCGTCGGCGGCGGGTTCGGCGGACTGGCGGCAGCATTCTTCCTGATCCGCAATGCGGACGTACCCGGCGAGGACATAACCATCTACGAAGCCAACAGCCAAATAGGCGGCGGCTTGTTCCTCACTGGCGGCCCCGAGACGGGCTACAACATGCCCGGCTCCGTTTTCGACCGCGAATTTCGCTGCACCTTCGATCTGCTTCAGTCGATCCCCTCCGCCAGCGACCCCGCCGTCTCCGTCCGCGACGCATTCTTCGCGTTCAACAAACAGCATCCCTTCAACGATCGTGCGCACATTCTCGATCGCAACGGCAACATCGTCCAGGGCCCTCGCTTCGGCCTGAACCTGCGCGACGCCCTCGCCCTCGCCCGCCTCTCGCTGACGCCGGAACCCAGGCTCGACGGACGCCGCATCGAGGAATTCTTTGCCCCCCGCTTCTTCACCACCGAATTCTGGCTGCTCTGGTCGACGATTATGGGCTCGCTGCCCCAGCACAGCGCGGTCGAGTTCCGCCGCTACATGAACCGGTTCCTGTACCTGTTTCCCGACCTGTCGACGATGCGGCGCGTTTTGCGCACGCCCGCCAATCAACACCAGGCCTTCATCGAACCCCTTCTGGCCTGGCTACGCGCCCGGTCTGTGACCATCCGGACCGGAGCCTTCGTCCATGACCTCGGCTTCGTCGCCTCCGACCGGCTGACCGTCGACCGGCTCGACATCGAGCAGGACGGGGCCATCAGTTCGGTGGCGGTCGAGCCCGGCGACATCGTGCTCGTCACCCTTGGCTCGCAGGCCGAGGACCTATCACCGGGCACCATGACCGAACCGCCCCCGCCAAACCGGGCGGGCCGCGCCTCAGCGCTCTGGCAGCGACTTGCCCAGGCTTATCCCGGCTTCGGCAACCCCGCCCGCTTCTTCGGGGCGGACCAGATCTCCAATTCCCGCTGGGTTACTTTCACCGTGACCACCACCGGCGCCGAGTTCATCGAGCACCTCTCCAAACTGACCAACAGCGAGCCCGGCATCGGTGGCCTCGTGACGCTCAAGGACTCAAGCTGGCTGTTAACTCTGACCATCTTTCTCCAGCCGGAAGTGATCGGCCAACCGTCCGGCACGTATCTTTGGTGGGGCTATGGCCTGTATCCCGAGCGCAACGGCGACTTTGTGAAGAAGCCGATGAGTTCTTGCACCGGCGCCGAGATACTGGAGGAAGCCCTGCGTCACCTGTGCTTCGACCTGCTTCTAGATCGTGTGGTGGCCGATTCGATCTGCATCCCCTGTGACCTGCCTTACGTCAACAACATCTGGCTTCCGCGCCGTAGCACCGATCGCCCGCCTGTCGTACCCCAGGGTGCAACCAATCTCGGCCTCATCGGTCAATACGTCGAACTCCCGCGCGACATCGCGTTCACCATCGAATACTCCGCTCGCAGCGCCTGGGAGGCGATCCACCTTCTTCTGAAGCGCGGCCCCGCTCCACCCCCTGTCTACCAGGGCCAGTACGACCCGAAAGCCGTCCTCGGTGCCCTGAGGGTATTCCTCGCCTTGTGAGATCAATGCTCGAACCCGATGTCCCGAGAAGAACCAAGACACCGCTGCCGGGGTCTGCTTAGTTAGGAGTCGTTCGAAAACAACCGCGTCACCTCGTCATTCCCGCGAAAGCGGGAATCCAGGCCGCCGCTGCTGGATTCCCGCTTTCGAGTTTGTGAAAGAATTAGAATGCAATGCCGCCGTCGCAGTGCTGGATTCTTATTCTGTCTCGATGGCGCTGACCCAGGGCAATATCGTGCAAAGCGTACGCGGCCTTCAGATTCTTTTCGGCTGCTCGGAACGGTTTCCGAACGGGGCAAACCGATTTCCTCACAGGCTCTTTCGCGGGAATGACGGTTGATTCCGTTATTTCATGACGAGCCCTTAGCGCCGTTCGCCCAAGTGCAGCGGTAGCCGCTCGTATGTCCGTTGCTATCCGATGCGGCATGTGGATATCTCCCGCACTACCTCTACGGCAGGTTTCCGCCCTCGGCCGCGGGTCTCCTGGGCACGTACGCCACACTCGGGGCGCCGAATATGCTTCGCGATCGCGTTTTAGCTCGGCATCGGTTGCGGAACGTCGCAAGGGAAGCGGTGGACGTCGCTCTGGTCCTGGCGGTCGATCCAATCCTGGCCAGTTGCGCCATTATCGTCTCGCTGACCAAAGGTTACCATAATGGTCGGACCGACGCCGTATCAGCCGCCCGGTTCGGCACCCTCACCAACACCCCTTACAACGCCTCGGCAACACGTCCGGTAGCACCCGGGCCGTCCGGCTGTTGCTCTGAATTGGACTGCTGTTGCCCCGCGTGGTCGTTCATTGCAGCTCGGCCTCCAACGCGGCCAAGCCGTCGCGGATGGTGCGGCGCCGCTCCTCGTCCAGCAAAGCGTCGCCACTGCGATAGATATCGGCCACGCGCTTGGACAGGTCAGACATCCATTTGCGGTCGTCGTTGCTGCGCATCGGCGCGCGCAACACGGTGTCGCCGCCATAGGTCGGAATCGGCGAAGCCATGTTCGCCGTCGGCTGCTGCGGCACCGCGCCTTCGCCCATCTTCCGGATCGCACGACGCAGGCGCCGGCGATACAGCGCGACGCCGGCATCGGTGGCGGCCAGATGCTCGCGCGCGTGCACCGTCACCGGGCCCTGGCTGACCCAGACTTCGTAATCGCCCGGACTGCGCTGGCGCTGCTCATAAGACCGCCCGTCGGTCTGGCCGTAGAAATCGACGCTGTTGTAGCCACACAGTTCCGGCCGACCCTTGCCGTGCGGATCGGTCTCGTTGTTGAAATGCCGCCAGGCGATGGTGATGGTGTTGGTGTCGTCGACCGGCACCACCCAACGCGTCAGCCCGGTGCGCACGAAGAAGGTGGATTCGTTTCCTTCCACATGCATGCCGCCATTCTGCGAGAAGTTCGGCAACAGGTGGTCGTGCACGCGAAACCACACCAGATCGCCGACGCGGCGGGTGGACGTGAAGAAGACACCGTTGCCGGCCGCCCGCTCGTGGTAGTCCACGACAGGCAGATTCACCAGGTTCTCCTGAAACTGCACACCGCTGACGCGGGTGTGCAGGAAGGTGACGTGATACGGATCGATGGAGTTCTCGAACACCTGCACCCAGTTCACCGGTGAGGGGATCAGGAACGGCACCATCTTGTCGTCGGGCAGTTCCATCGTGTCGAACACCGGGAACGGCGGCATGTCGGCGATCGGCCCGAAATAGGCGAAGATCATGTCCTTGTATTCGATCACCGGATAGGCGCCCTGGGTCACACGGGCGCAGATCTGGCTGGTTTTCGGCTCGCCGGGCGTTTCCAGGATCGTACCGTCGGTATCGAACAGCCACCCATGATAGCAGCAGCGTATGCCGTGCTGCTCCACGATGCCGAATTCCAGCGAGGCGTTGCGATGCGCACACAGCAGATGCAACAGCCCGAGCGTGCCCGAGCGGTCACGGAACAGCACCAGATCCTCGCCCATGCGCCGCAATCGCAGTGGCAGCTCACCCACCATCGAGCTCAGCGCGATCGGCATCCAGAAGCGGCGTAGATAATCGCCGCCGGGCGTGCCGGGACCGATCCTGGTCAGCTCGTCATCCGGTGCGAGCGTGCCAAGCCGGTTGCGAGGGTACCCGTCAAACTTGCCTTGCGGCAGCGCTACCGACATCTCAAGGTCCCTCTGTAACGAATTCGCTGATCAATGCGGCGGCCTGCTGCAGCGCGACCGCATCGCCGATGGAAATGCGCATCTGTCGCGCATGCGCACCGGCGCCGAAATCGTCGCACCAGGATGCGCTCCGCGGCGAGCCGCGCGGTGCAGGTCTGCACTACCTCGGGGTCTGGAAAGTCGATCAGCAGGAAATTGGCCTGGCTGGGATGGACCCGCAGTGTCTCGCAACGTGCCAGGCTGTCGGCCAGCCAGGGCAGCCACAGATCATTGTGCGCCCGTGCCGCGTGCTGATGTGCCTCATCCGCCAGCGCGGCGAGACCTGCCGCCAGCGCCGGCCGGCTGACCGGGAAAGTCGGGCCCACCTTCGCGATCGCTTGCAGCAGCGCCGGATCGCCGGTGAGCCAGCCCAGTCGCATGCCGGCCATGCCGAACAGCTTGGAGAAAGTGCGGCTGACCAGCACGTTCCCCGCCGTCATGGCGAGGCCCAGCCCGCCATCGCCGTAGGACGGATCGCGCACGTATTCCGCGTAGGCGCAGTCCAGCACCAGCAGCACGTCGCCCGGCAGCCGCGCATGCAGCGCCCGCACGTCGTCGAGGCTCAGCATGGCGCCCGAGGGATTGTCCGGATTGGCCAGCATCACGACGCGCGTTCGCGGTCCCACCGCCGCCAGCAACGCGCCAGGATCGGCGCGGAAATCCACATCCGGCGCCGCCACGGGCGTTGCCCCGGCGATCGCCGCGTTGCGTGCATAGCGCGCATAGCCGCGGGCGGAGAACACGACCTCGTCGCCCGGCCCGGCAAAGGCGAGCACCGCGTTCAGCATCAGCGTGTCGGAACCCGGACCCAGGCTGATATGCGCCGCCGGGACGCCGAACCTCGCAGCCAGCGCCGCCACCAGTTCGCCGCCCTCGCCTTCCGGGTATTCGTGGCCGCGCGCGGCGGCTGCCGCGGCTGCGGCGATCGCCCCCTGACTGGGACCGAGCGGGCTTTCGTTGGAGCAGAGCCGGCGCATGCCGGGCTGCAGCAGTTCGGGCACCGCAGCCATCGGGCCGCCGATACCGGCCAGGGCGGGACGTGGCTGGGGCTTGCTCATGCACGATCCATGGCTGCCGCCGTCTCGACGGCGGTGGTGAACAGGTAGTCGCCACGACGCGCCAGCGCCGGCAGCCGTCGCGCCACCACGATGCCGGGCGCTGCGAAACGCACTCCGACCGGTGCCACGGCGGGTCATCGACGTCGTGCATCCAGCCGGCCAGCGTGCCGGCCTCCACCGTCTCGCCCAGCACCACCAGCGGCTCGAACAGGCCGGCGGTCGGGCACATCAGGAAATGCGCGCGCCCGGGGACCTGCACGAAGCGCGTCCGTCGTGCCGCATCGCCGGACTCGGCAGGGAGCACGCCCAGATGCCGCAGCACGGCGCGTGTGCCGCCATCCGCAACAGCCAGCGCGTCGGCACCGACGCACGCCCCGCCGCCCAGTTCGGCGGCGATCATCGGCACACCGCCTCGCTCGCACGCCGCGGACAGGGAACGGGTTTCCGCCGTTGCACCGACAACCACCGCCAACGGCGCGCCGAACGCATGCGCCAACCCCGTCTTCGCCCCGGCCATCGGGCCGCCGGCGTAGACGTAGGCACAAGGAAGATACTCCGAAGCCGTCCCGCCGGAATGCAGGTCCACCGCCGCCTGGCAACGCGGCAGTAGCTCGTGCTCGACAAAATGTGCCAACTGCGCGGTAGGCCCGCCGTCCGGATCGCCCGGAAAGGCACGATTCATGTTGGCACCGTCGATCGGCGAGCAGCGCCGCGCCACGCGCGCCGCCGGCAGGTTCAGCGCCGGCAGCAGGATCAGCCGCCCGGCGAGCTGCTTTGCATCCAGATCGCGCAGCAGCCGGCGCAGCACGATCTGACCCTCGTATTCATCGCCATGCACGGCAGCGCTCAGCAGCACCGTGGGCCCGGACCCGCCGCCCAGCACGGCGATCGGTACCGGGATCACGCCATAGGCATGCGCATCGTCCGAGAACGGCACGCCGAGATGCCCGATATGCCGACCCGGCGCGTCCAGCGGAATGGAGCAGGTGATCCGGGTCATGCGCGCCGCCACCGCCGTTCCAGGTTGCCAAACAGCACCGACAACGAGAAGCAGACGCAGAAATAGAGCCCCGCGGCGAACAGCCACACCTCGAAAAAGCGCTGCGTGCTGCTGGAAACTTCCGATGTCATGTATGTCAGCTCCGGGATCGAGATCAGCGCCACCAGCGAGCTGTCCTTGATCGAGATGATGAACTGCCCGGCCAGCGCCGGCAGCACGTTGCGCACCGCCTGCGGCAGCACCACAAGGCGGAACACCGCCCAGCCGCGCAGCCCGAGCGCGTGCCCGGCCTCGGTCTGCGTGCGCGGAATGGATTGCAGGCCCGCGCGCAGGATCTCGGTGATGTAGGCACCGGCGAGCAGCGCCAGGCAGGCGAGGCCGGCGAGGAAGTCGTTGATCCTGTCGGGTGGCGCGAGCACCGCGGTGACGACACCGCGCAGCCACTCCGGTGCCGCCATCAGAGCGCCCTGCAGTCCCAGCAGTGGCATCACTTGGCTGGAGACGAAGAAGTACAGCGCAAAAATCAGCACGATCGGCGGCATATCGCGCACCAACTCGACGAAGCAGCGACTCAGCCAACGGAATGCCGGCCGGCCATAGACCAGCAGGCCGGAGCATACGGCGCCCACCAGCGTGCCCAACAGCAGCGACCAGACGGCCAGCCGGATCGTCGTGAAGAAGCCCTGCAATATCAGGTTGGGCTCCCAGGCGCCGGTGGCCGGGTCGGTCCGCACCAGGTAGGTACCGATGACCGACCAGTCCCAGTGATAATTCAGCACCACGTTGGCGCGCACCACGAGGACGGCGAGCAACGCGGCCGCCCCCAGGATGACCAGCACATCCAGCAAGCGACCGCTGCTCACTTGCCGCGCCTTCCGGGGTGGAAGGCGCGGCAACGGCATGGCCAGCGATGGCGCGGCGGCGGTCAAGTCATCCGCCCACGGCGGAGCGCCAGTCCTGCGTCTCGAACCAGTAATGCCGCCGCGCCCGCAGGAACTTGCTGTTGGCGGCGATCCAGTTGTCCAGCACATTCAGCGTATCGACGTCGCCCTTGCGCACGGCCATGGCTGCCGGCAGGCGATTCAGCTCCTGCTCTTGCGAGAGCGGCGTGAACAGCTTGCTCGGGTTTTGCGCCGCCGAGCGGCTCGGCAGCGGTTCGCTCGCCGCAAAGGCGGTGGCATTGCCGTTCAGCACCTCCTGGACGATGGCAGCCTCGTCGTCGAACTGGCGCAGCGTGGCTTTGGGGAAATATTCGGCGGCGTTGCTGCACGCGGTGGTGCCGCGCCGGCAGGCGATCGTGACGCTCGGCGAGTTCAGCGAATCCAGTTTGAAGCCGTTCTGCAGCGACGTGCTGACTGCCAGGCTGCTGCCGGCATAGTCGTACGGCAAGCTGAAATTGACCGTGAGATTGCGCTTGGTGGTGATCGTCATGCCGCCGATGATCACATCGAACTTGCCGGCCAGCAGCGCCGGGATGATGCCGTCCCAGGCCGTCGGCACCAGATCCAGCTTCACGCCCAGATCGCTGGCCAGCTTGGTCGCGACGTCCACCTCGAACCCGATCAGCTTGCCGTCCTTGTCGCGCATCGCCCAGGGCACGAAGGTGGACATGCCCACCATCATCGTGCCGCGCTTGATGATCGTATCAATCGTTGACTGCTGCGCCGGCTGTGCCCGGGCGGGCAACGTGAAGAGCAGAAAGGCGCCGGCCAGAGTCATAAGAGCACGACGTATCAACATGGAGCCTCCTGGATGTTGGCCGCAGCCGCGGCTCTGGTTTGAAGCACTCGGTCGAGCGGGACAACGGAATGGCGCAGCCGCTGGCTCATCGCAGCACCGCCACGCGGCGTTCGATCCAGCGTGCGACCGCGGCCAGCGGCACAGTCGCCGCCAGATAGAGCGCGCCGATCGTCAGCCACACCTCGAAGCTCATCAGCGTGTCGGAAATCAGGTCCCGCCCCTCGGTCGTCAGATCGGCCACCGCGATGACGCTGACGATGGCCGAGTGCTTGACCAGATTGACCAGCACCCCGGTCAGCGGCGGCAGCATCATCGGCAGAGCCTGTGGCAGCACGACACGGCGCAGTATCTGCCGGGCTGGAAGCCCGATGGCCCGCGCCGCCTCCCATTGGCCGCGCGGCACCGCCAGGATGGCGCCACGGATCACCTCGGCGGCGAAGCTCGCCTCGAACATCGACAGGGCCACAACGCCCACCCAGAAACGACCCAACCCCAGCAACGGCGCCAGCACGAAGTAGAACACGTAGATCTGGATCAGCAGCGGCGTGTTGCGCACCACCTCGATGTAAAAGCGCGCCGCGGCCTGCGCCGCCCAGGACCAGGACAGTCGCAGCAAGGCCGTGATCAGCCCCAGCGCCAAGGTGATCGGCATCGCATAGGCGACGATGCGCGCGGTGATAGTCAGGCCGCGCAGCAGCGGACCGAGAATGAACGTGCCGTCTATGTCGCGGCCGAAGAAAGCGGGCACGCGATACCACTGCCAGTGGTAGGGCATCGCTTCCGCGCCCTGATACAGGCCAAACCCAAGGGCGCCGATCACCGTGACGAAGATGATCACGTCCGGCAGCCGCAACCGCGTCTGGTTCCGATGCGCCGCCCCGGTCACTGCCGCTGCACCCATGCGCCCACACCCAGCAACATCCTGTCAACGGCAAAGCAAGCCACATGCCAGCGGCGCCGTATCCGCGCGCTGCGGGCGCCCCGTCAGCGTTGCCCGCCATGTCAGGATCTGATCAGATATGATCATGACGAATCAAGCAAGACCGCGCGGCGCGGACATCATCGCCTCCTTGAAAGCGGCGCGCGTCGGTTTCGTCGTCGCCGTGCCGGACATCGTCACCAGCGAGCATCTGCTGTGGCCCATCTCGTCCGACAGTGATTTCAGACTGGTCCGCTTGTGCAAGGAGGATGAGGGCGTTTCAATCTGCACCGGCCTCGCCTTCTGCAACCAGCGCGCGGTTCTGATGATGCAGCAGACCGGATTGATGGACAGCCTGAACGCGATCAGGGCGATCGCCGTGGAATATCAACAGCCGATCTGCATGATCGTCGGCCTGCAGGGGAAGGAACCGGACCGTCCGGCCTCGGCCTCGGCCAAATACGGCGTGCGGATCATCGAACCGGTGCTGGACGTGATGCAGATCGACCGGATCACTATCGACGCGCCGGAGGATGTCGCCGGCCTCGCGCCGGCGATCGAGCGGGCCTATGCGCTCTCGCGGCCTTTGGTGGCCCTGGTCGGCCGGACGGTGGCGTGATGACGATGCGGCGGGACGACTGCGTTCGGCTGATCGCGCAGCAGCGGGACGACGCGGTGATCGTCGCCACCTATCAGGCGGCGTTCGACCTGATGCGGATCGCGCCGCATCCGCTGAACTATCTGTCGGTGGGCGCGATGGGCCAGGCCTCCTCACACGCGCTCGGCCTGGCGCTGGGTTGCCCCGATCGGCGGATTATCGTGCTGGATGGTGACGGCAGCCTGCTGATGAATCTCGGTACGCTGGTAACTATCGCCGGCGCCGCGCCACGCAATCTGATACATTTCGTGTGCCAGAACGGCTGCTACGAGGCCAATGGCTCGCACCCGCTGCCCAGCCACGACGTCGACTTTGCCGCGCTGGCACAAGGCGCGGGAATTGCCGACGCCACCAACTTCGACGACCTGGCGGCGTTCGAGGCCGCGTTGCCCGCCCTGCTGCGCCGTCCCGGCCCGGTCTTCGCGGCGCTGAAGGTGGTACCGGGCGATCCTTCGCCGCAGGATTACGAGGCGATCCACAGCGCGGCGACACGCGAGCGCTTCAAGGCGGCGCTGCGCAACCGGGCGGTCACGTAGCCGCGGGACGCAGCAGGCGCAGCGCATTCCCCGCGGCCACCGCCGTCCGCGCCGGCTCCGTGATCGCGGCGGTGGCCAGGGCGTCGGTCGCAACGCGGCTGTCGAAGATCGGATAGTCCGTGCCCAGCATCACCCGCTCGGCACCCAGCACAGCCACCGCCAGCTCCAGCGACCGCGGTCCCAGCGAGGCGGAATCGAACATCAGGCCGCCGAGCAGCGAGGACGGACGCGGCGCGGAAGGATCACGCGTGGCGACGATGTGGTCCATGCGCTCGACCAGCATCGGGAACGCGCCGCCCAGGTTCACAACCTGGAAGCTGGCGCCGGGGAATTGCGTCTCCAGTCCGGCATGCAGCAGGGTCAGCGTGGCATGGCTGATGCCGTTGTGCAGATCGATGGTGGAGGCGCGGTGGATGGCCAGGTCGTCATAAGCATGCGGGGCGAGCGGTTCGTCGTGACGCAGCCCGGGGTGGATCATCAGATGCGCGCCCAATCGGCTGGCAGCAACCAGCACCGGGCGCATCCGCTGCATCAGCGCCAGACTGAGGAAATAGTTGCTGGGCAGGATGGCGCCGCGCAGGCCCAGCCGCAGGCGGATGCGTTCCAGCTCCGCCACCGCGGCGTCGATATCGGCCAAGGGCAGCCCGGCCAGGGCGGTGAATCGCGTCGGATGCGCCGCACACACGGCGGCCAGCTCATCGTTTACGTCGCGTACCAGCGGGATGGCCTCGTCCGGCGGCAGCACATCGGGGCCCAGTGCACCTGGGAATGTAATTAGCTGGTGGTCGATGCCCTGTGCATCCATCCATGCCAGCCGCGCATCGAGGTCGACGAAGCCGCCGCGCAGAGGAAAGCGGCTGGTGGGCGTCACCATGAAGCGCTGCGCCCCCGCCGGCTCGACGCGCGGCACCGCCTCGCGCCGAGCGAGCGCGGCGAACAGCGTCTCGCCATAGTAATGCGCGTGGGTATCGATGCGCTGCATTCAGCCCGGCGATGGCGCGGCGGCACGCTTGCGATAGTCGAAAGCGGCATCGAGCCGGCTGCGCAGATACGCGCCGCACGTCACCGGCGGGTAATGCGCCGCCTCGCCCGGCCGCGTGACCGGGGCGATCAGCGTGTCGCGGTTGGGATCGACGAACAGCGCCGTCGAGTAGCGCGCGCGCCCGGAGCGATTGATCACCCGATGCGGGGTGGAGCGGAAACGGTCATTGCTCCATCGTGCCAACAGATCGCCGACATTCACCACGAAACTGCCGGCGATGGGCGGCGCGGCCAGCCATTCGCCGGACCGGTCCTGCACCTGCAGTCCACCTGCGTCGTCCTGATACAGCAGGGTCAGGCAGCCATAGTCGGTGTGGCTGGAGACGCCGAAGCGCTCCGCCCGTGGGTCCGGTGGCTGCGCCGGATAGTAAATGATCGACCCGCGACTGATCGGCCGATCGATCGTGCGCACGAAGCTTTCGGGATCGACGTCCAGGGCGGTGGCCACGGCGCGCAGCAGCGACCATCCCACCGCGTTGCCGGCCGAGAAGAAATCGGTCAGCACCTCGCGCATCCCGGGCAGGAAGTCCGGCCACTGATTGGGCGGAATGCCGTCCGGGCCCGGCGAGTCCAGGCCCCAGATGAAGCTCTCCTTCAGGTCCGGCTGCGCCGTTTCGGTCATCTTTGCCTCACCCACGCGGATGAAGCCGCGATGCCCGGCATTCACTGCGACGCGTGCCTTCTCGGCGGGCGCGGCAGCGAAGAAACGGTGCGAGGTATCAAATACCTGGGCGATCAGCGTCGCGGGAATGTCGCAGTTCTGGACGTAGAAGAAGCCGATGCCTTCCGCTGCGCGCAGCATCTCGACGCCGATGGCCCGATGCGCCGCGCCGCCCTGTGCCAGGCCCGCAACGTCGATGACAGGAATGGCCGAGACATCGACATGCCGTGCATCCGCATTGTCCAATTCCGCCTCCTGCACATCTGCTACGCATCCACAGAGTTGCATGGCCGATGCCGTGGGGCAATCGCTGTGTTGCGTCGCAGGGCGCTGCACGGTTGCCGAACAGCCGGCAGGAGATGATCAATCGATGGGCAGGTCTGATATAATACCAGACCGCGCTGAGCCATGACCTATGCTCGTCATTCCCGCGCGAAAGCGGGAATCTACCCACACCGCCGAACTTCCGCAGGCCCTCGCCTGGATGCCGGGCTTTCGTCGGCATGACGGCCCGAGAGTCTTCGTCCGCACGGTCTCCAATGATACCTGATCCACTCCCGGCGATCGGTCGCGACGCAACGGCGACATACGCCATGCTGCCGAGGTCGTTGGGGCGCCGATTGGGGTTGGCGCGCACGGCGGACGGATCGCCGCCGCCGGTCGTTTCCGGATGAGCCGAGATCGAGGTGCAACGGAGCGGCCAGTTGCAGCACCTCCACATCCGTCGCGCTGCCGTCGCGGCAGAGCAGTGACCGCACGACCTGAGAGAGTGACATCTCTATTTTGCAGAGGGGTGACATCTCTATATGGCGCCTATAAATGTCCGCCTCATAACGTGCGTTATGGTAAGTCGCGCTATCAGTGCCTAGCTGCGCTTCCTCGCTCAGCGGGCGTCACAACTGTGAGGTCTGAGAGCTATCGTGTGACGCGGTTACAGCGGCCGTCTCGAAGCCAACTTCCAGTAAAATCACGGGCATTCGGTTCCGCCCATGTGAATGAGGCATCCTTGTGCATCTGGATCACCGCGCCGCCAGCGATATCGTGAAACTGATATCCATCACCCCAGAAGTAATACAGATGCGGCTTTTTTATCGTCATTTTGAATTGGGCGTGACACATGAAGGCGGACCCCGCATCGCGAGGAGCGCATGTCGCAGGATCGGACGAAAAACCATTTCGCTCAATGCTCATAAAGAACGTCCTTTCCTCCGCTGATAGCGTCGGGACGACCGCGTGGTCCTGCTTGTCATCGCCATACATTAAAGCGGTGCTAGCATCGACCACGCAAACGTAATCTCCTATGAGAGATGGCTCGGGTGCCGGCAGTTGAGCCGAGGTGATATTAGCCAGAAACGGGGTCAGCAGAGCTGCGACCGCGAACAGGCACAGGAGACGGATCATAACCTAGCTTGTCTTGGTTGCAGCGGAGGTGAGTGCATCAAGATTGTATCCGTCGTCCGAAAACGCTAATGCGGCTCAATGGTGGTCCGACCAAGAGGCATCTTAGTCGTATCAAAGCGCAATAGCGGCAAGCGGTTTTTGCCGGAATCATACGACACCAGCACGTAAATGATGTCAATTAGCTGCGTCTGAAAACTACGGCTACCAAGCAATTCCTTCAGGCGTTTGGCAGGTAGCATGTCCTCATCAACATGCACTAGAAGTATATAGCGGTCGTAGGGGCCGCCTTTCACATACTCTGAGCGATCCTTTCCAGCTACCAGAGCCTCGAATTTCGTCACCAAATCATCATCTGGCCATACTGCAAAAGCTGGCTTGCCGCGTTTCGTCTCTTCGATTGCCTTCTGGTTTACCAGCTCAGTAATCTCAACGCCCCAGATTTCGCCGGTGCCAGTCGTGACTTCGATGTCCGGCGCGTGATTTTGGCCACCCGGATGCTGTTTGGTGGAAACAATCTTCGGGCCATTATCTCGTTCAAGTTCCTCCAGGAAGGAACGAGCGATTCCCCATTCTTTAACTGATTTGTCTGGCCAATCAAAGAAGTCTGCATAACCGCGTTGTTTACCTAAACTCTCGGCCAAAATCCGCGCTACCTCGTCTCGATCCATGTTTTTATCAGCCTCCTGCGAGTCTCGAAATCGTCGCCGCGCCCACGTTGTAGCTCTTCGCCAGTTCCTTGAGTGTCGCGCCTTCGGCCCGCCGCCGCCGTGCTTCCTTCTGCTGCTGTGGCGTGAGCTTCGGCGGACGGCCCATGTGCTGCCCGCGCGCCTTCGCCCGGCTCCGGCCTCCGCCGTGCGCGTGCGAATAAGGTCGCGTTCCACGTCCGCCAGCCCGCCAAGCACGGCAATCATCAAGCGCCCGGTGCTGGTGGCGGTATCGGCCCACGGCTCCGCCAGTGAGCGGAATTGCCCGCCCGCGTCCACGATCTGCTTGACGATGGCGAACAGGTCGAAGGTCGAGCGGGCAAGCCGGTCTATCCGCGTCACCGTCACCATGTCGCCGGGGGTGATCGCTTTCAACAGCTTCAACAGTTCGCGCCGGTCGGCCCGCGCGCCCGTCACCTTCTCGCGGAAAATCTTGGCGCATCCGTCCGCGCGCAACTGCTCAAGCTGCGCGTCGAGCGTCTGGCCGTAGGTGCTGACGCGGGCATAGCCGAGGCCTCGTTTTTGCGGTTCTATTTCGGTCATATCTTACGGATAGCGTAACCTATTGACCGGGCAGGGGAAAGCAAACTCTCCGAAAGTCTTGATTTCTGAGAACTATGGGCTTGGCTTTTTGTTATACCGCTCGAACATGGCGGCGGAGATTTCCGGGCTGCTCGGCCACTGGCCGCGTCGTTGACCGGCATGGGTCTGATAGATGTTCAACCGATCGGGGTCGGGTTGCACCACGTTGCCCGCTTGCAGGAACAGCAATCCCACTTTGTCAGTCGGCATCCGGGCAACAAAGGCGTCGGCGTCGTCAAGAACCTGCCGCAAGCGCGTCATGGTCGCGGCAGGGTCAACCGGCGGATCACTCGCCAAGCGCCGAAAATCTGCCTCAGTGTAGCGGCCAAGGCGACGAACCTCGTTGATAAGCCCCTCCGGCGTGAAGCCGAGCGACTTGCCGACCGCAGCCCACACCACGGCCCCAAGCGGCACGATGCGGTCATGGATCGTCAGCAAGTCCACCACGTCGCGCGGCTCCCGCCGTCCGGCAGCGGCCATCACCTTGTTGGTAGCGAGGTCAACCGGATGCAGCACATAGCCGAATGTGTCATCCTGCATCGTCGGAAAAAACCGATAGTCGGCGTCAACCGCCCATTCGAGCCTCGTCGTCTCGCCACCCTTCCCGGCAACCACGGCATACATGGTAGGTTCGCGGCGCAGCCATTGCAGGTCATAGCCATCGGCCTGCAACACGTCGCTGTCCTCCGTCGCCGCGCGCGCCACCCGTTCCTCGCGATCGTGAAAAACGTCGATGTCGCCGGAATAGCGCGGCGCGTTCACGTTGAGCGGCGTGCTGCCCGCGACATAGCTTTCCGGATCGCGATGCGCGGCGAGCAACCGCAGAATGTCCGACTGAATCTTAGCGAGGGGCACGGCGACACGCTTGCTCGATCTGCTCCGCCAACCGCCGCGCCCGCAAGTCGCCTTCGACCCGCAGGGTGTGGGTGATCGCCAGCGCATCCGCAGGCGTCGGGTCACGCACGGGATGGCTGCTCCAAAGAGCGCTTGCCCCGAAGTCAGTAAAAGCTCGCCGATAGAGCGTGGCGAAATCATCCGTCTTTTCTGGCTCTCTGCTCATAGTAACCAGCTTACCACAGTATCAATGAAAGTGGAACAAACGGCTTTTGAGGGGCGAAAACGTGTCTCGCCACTCGTTGCATAATTTTTGGATTTGTGCACCTGCCGGCCGGTTCGGGTGGGATTGCTCTGGAATGGGGCACCCTGATCCCTTGTGGCATGATAGCATCTCTCGACCACCCCGGAGCCCGCCGCCATGGGCACGACCAGTCGGATTGCATCGATTGAGGCAAAGCCTTCCCCCATCACCATTGACCTTTCGAAGACGGCAGTGCTGGTGATCGACATGCAAAACGACTTCGGCGCGACTGGGGGCATGTTCGACCTGCCGGCTTCGACCTTGCGCCGATCCAAAAGGCCGTGGCTCCAACGGTGGACTTATCGCCGGGGCACGGGTGGCGGGTATCCCAATTGTCTATGTCAACGAAGCTCTGCGCTCCGATCTGTCAGACATTGCCAGGGTCGACGGTCACCCTTATGGCGGTCGGGCCTCAGGCCATCCGCTCGACCCATTGCACGCGCGACGGCCCTGGCTCGAACGGATCGCCGAAATACTGGGTCTCGCGAGCCACTTTCCCGTCGAGGAACTCCATGATGCTCACGGTGTAAGACGGCTGCCCGTCATAGGTCAGGACATATTCAGTGACCCATAGCTCGCCCGCGCCGATTATCCGCCGCACCGTGAAGCGCTTCCGGTTCGGCTGCGCGGTGCGCGACGACTGAATGTTCCGCCGCCCGCGGACGCGCTCGCCCGATTGCGGATATTCGAGCACCGCGTCGTCTCGGTAAATCTGGTGCTCCGCCTCGAAATCGTTCGCATCAGAGGCAGCCCAGTGGCGATCCAGAGCCGCTCGAATCTCTCGGTCTTCCATATCAAACCTCCTGACCACCGCCGTCGATGGCGCGCCGTCGCACTACTCTACGCGGATACCCGAATGTCCGCATCGGGGAAGCCGCGCCATATCCGCGAGCCGCGACCCTGGGCGCGGCGGGGGTCTGGCGGCCGAGACGCTACCGATGCACGCCCGACGTTGACGCCGCGGCGAACAAGCCTCATGCTGATATCTGATCAGATATCAGTTCAAAAAACCCGCGGCACCCGCTGATGATCAGCCTGCGTCTCTGCGAAAACATGCGCGCTTTCGGCTACGCGCCGTTCTACTACGCCCTGTCGAAGGGATATTTCGAGCGGGCCGGGCTCGATGTCACGCTGATTACGTCGCCGGACGCAAGCCAGACCGGCAGGATGCTGCTGGACGGCAAGGCCGACATATCCTGGGGCGGCCCAATGCGCGTGATGCTGCATCGCGAAGCGGATCCTGACTGCCCGCTCGTCTGCTTCACGCAGATCGTTGCACGCGATCCCTTCGTGCTGCTGGGCCGCACGCCTCGGCCGCAGTTCCGCTTTTCCGACCTGCAGGACCTGCGCGTCGCCGTCGCCACCGAAGTCCCGACGCCGTGGCTGACGTTCCAGGACGACCTCGCTCGTGCCGGCTGCGACCCATCGAAGCTGCGGCGCGTGCCGACGGCAACCATGGCGCAGGGTGCCGCGGCGCTGCTGGCAGGCACCGCTGACGTGGCGCAGGTCTTCGAGCCGTTCGTCGATGAACTGTGCGCCGCAGGCTGCCATGTCTGGCATCGCTTTTCGACGCGCGGCGATATCGCCTACACGACCTTCTACGCCCGGCGCGAAATCGTCACGGGCCGCCGCGAGATGTGCCGTCGCCTGGTGCGCGGCATGGCGGCAGCGCAAGCCGGCTTTCACATCGCCCCGGCCGAGGACGCCGCCGCCGCAATCGCCGGCTTCTTCCCGGATTGGCCGGCGCCGAAGCTGGCACGCATGCTGGCAGGTTATCGCCAGGCCGGCCTGTGGGCAGCGACGCCGGAGCTGCCCTTGTCCGCCTTCCTGCGACTGAAGGCGGCACTCGTGTCGGGCGGACTGATCACCCACGATTTTCCATTCGATCTGATCGTCGATTCCGGCCTGAGCCGGAACGAGCCCGTGTGAATCCACCACAGGAGTGCCGCCATGGATCGCGTGCCAAGCATCGATCTGACCCCATTCCGGCGAGGCACCGATCGCCAGCCGGTGGTCGACGCTGTGCGCACGGCCTGCGAACAGATCGGTTTCCTGGTGATTTCCGGCCACGGCATCGAGCCGGCATTGCTGGTCGAGGCGTTTGCGCAGTCGCGCGCCTTCTTCGACCAGCCATTGGCGGACAAGCGCCGCGCCGCGCCGCCGATCGCCCGCCGCCAGCGTGGCTATCACGAAATCGCCAGTCGCAACCTGGGCAAAACCATGGGCGCCGACGTGCCGCCCGATCTGCGCGAGAGTTTCTTCTTTGGCCCCATCGACGATCACCGCGCGCATTACGCCGACATGGCCGAGGCCGCGGAGAGCTATGCGCCCAACGTCCTGCCCGAGGCGCCTCCCCACTTTACGCCGACGATGATCGCACTGTACCGCAGCTTCGAGCGCCTGTCGCAGGATCTGCTGCGCGCCTTCGCCTGCGCGCTCGAGCTGCCGGAGCTGTGGTTCGCCGACAAGATCGACCGTCATTTCAGCATCATGTCGACGCACCACTATCCGCCGCTGACCGAGCAGCCGCGACCCGGCCAGTTGCGTACCGGAGCGCATACGGATTTCGGCGCGATGACCATCCTGGCGATGACCGATGCCGCCGGCGGGCTCGAAGTGCTGATGCCGGATGGAAGCTGGTCCAGCGTGGTTGCCAAACCGCAGCAGCTCGTCGTCAATCTGGGCGACATGATGGCGCGTTGGACCAACGGGCACTGGGCCTCCACGGTGCATCGTGTGGTCAACCCCCCGGTGATCAACCTGGCCGAGAGTTCGGCGGCAATCGATCGGCTACTTCATGCACCCGAACGACGACGCTCCGATCGCCTGCATCGCTACCTGCCGGGCGGAAGATAACCCGCCTTTGTTCCCCGAAACGACGGCCGGTCGCCATATCCGCATGAAGATCGCGCAGAGCCACAAGGCCACGTGACCGCGGTCCCGGCGGGGTGCTAGAGCAGATCGCGCCTGACTGGAATCAACCCGATTCCAGGAACGCGCGAATCTGCTCGCAAACAGACAGCCAGACCCGCGGATCCGGCGCCGGCCGGAGCAGCAGTCGATGCAGGGATTCAATTTGACGAAGTCGGCGACGACCGAGCAGACGAAGGAACCGGCGCCGGCCTTTTCCAAGGCAGGTTTTGCTTACGATACATTACGCCGAAAGATCCTGCAGGGCGTCTACAAGCCCGGCGACCGGCTCCGCCTGGCGCAATTGGCGCGCGAGCTCAATCTGAGCGAGATGCCCGTGCGCGAGGCATTGCGTCTGCTGCAGAAGGACGGCTTGGTGGCGATGCATCTGCATCGCGGCGCCGAGGTCGCGACCCTGTCCTATCAGCGCGGCCAGGATGTTACCGAGGCGCGCATGACGCTGGAGAAGGCGGCCGCGCTCGCCGCGCTGCCGCTGCATGATGCGGCCTCGTTGGCGGAGTTGGCGCGGCTGCTCGACGGGATGGAACGCGCCGCCAGCCGGCCCGTGCGGTTCGCGCTGAAGAACCGCGCCTTCTGGACCGCCCTGCTGGCGCCCTGTCCCAACCGCTTTATGCATGACCTGATCCAGGAATTGTGGGACCAGGTCTGGCAGGCCTCATCGACCTCGGTCTTTGCCGTGATGCCGCATCGCGTGCAGGAAACCGCGGCCGAGAACCGGGCCATCCTGTCGCTCATGATGGATGGCGACGCCACCCGACTGCGCAGCGCCATGGACAGCCGCATGCGCAAGACCATCGCCGCGTGGCGGGAGGCGGTCCGCCAGGCGGCAATGATGTCGTCGGCGACACAGCGCAAGCCCGCGGCGCCACGCTCGGCGATGTCACGGCAGCCGGCGGGCTGAATTCTGTCGTAACTGAGCGACACACTCAGGCTGGCGGGTGATTCGCATGCCAGTGCCGCGCGATGTCCAGCCGCTGGCAGATCCAGACGCCGGCCAGATTTTGCGCGTAATCCAGGAAGCGCTCCAGCGCGACTGCACGGCCGGGATGGCCCATCAGACGCATATGCAGCCCAACCGACATCATCTTCGGCGTCTCGGCACCCTCGCGGTACAGCAAGTCGAGTGCATCCTTCAGAAAGGTGAAGAAATCATTCGCGGTGGCGAGAGCGCCCCGGATGAAACGCGCATCATTGTTCACCAGGCTGTATGGCACCACGAGATGCGGCGTCTCGCCGACCCGCGTCCAATACGGCAACTCGTCGTTATATGCATCGGAGTTGTACAGGAAGCCGCCATGGTCCACCAACAGCCGGCGCGTGTTCACGCTCGGCGCGTAACGGCAATACCAACCAGGCGGGGGCGCACCGGTCAGACGCGTCAGGGTCGCCACCGCCTGAGCAATCTCCAGGCGCTCCGCCGCTTCCGTCAGCTCCGCATGCTTGATCCAGCGTCGGCCGTGACAACAGATGTCGAGCCCGGCCGCATCGATGGCGGCCACAAGTTCGGGGTTGCGTTCCAGCGCCACGGCGCAGGCGAACATCGTCGCCGGGACGGCGCGTTCGCGCAGAATGCGCAGCAGTCGCCAGACGCCGACGCGGCTGCCATATTCGAACATCGATTCCGCCGCGAGATCTCGCGTCTGCATGCCGCCGCTGGCGTCGATGAGCCCAGTTTCGCTACTCCCGTCTCCATCGGGCACAGAAGGCTCGCTGCCTTCTTCGTAGTTCAGCACAACGTTCAGGGCGACGCGGGCGCCGCCCGGCCAGCGTGGGTTCGGCGGATGAGGGCCATAACCAACGAAGTCACGAGCGGCACCGGATGGACACTGGTCCATGACATTTCCCGACTGTCTGATCCGGAGCAAATCTTCGAGCGATCAACGCGGTCGTCAAGCCAATCGGTCGAAGGTCCCCAATTTGTCGTTCAGCCGTGTGCCGGCCGCTTCGACGGTTATTGGCTGGCTCGGCCCGGGCCTGATTATGAGAAATAGGGGGCGCTGGGATTAGCTCTCGACCAGCAGGTCCGGCGCTGCAGATAGCAACACGGTAATGGACTTTGCCCGAACCTCTCACGGCGCAACGTCGGGGCGTGCCCGTCATGGTGGGATGAAAGCGGCAGAAGAACATCGGCTTGCCGGGTTTCGTCTGAGATCGTCTGCGCAATCCTCGACGGGCGGCAGCCTGCTCAGCTCACCGCGGCGCGCCCCTCGTGCATCACCCACTTGCCGTCGGATTGGTCCGAGCAGCGCAAGGCACTGGGCTTCAGCCGAGCAGAACCGGTCTGGCACTCACGGGTGCTGACCAGTTCCGGGGGCACAGCACCAAGGGCCCCTCAGAACTACCTCGGATCAGCAACTTTGGCTGGCGGTACACGCGAAAGCGCGATTTGGAGACGCAGGGTCCGAATTTACGGGATTGGGCTGACCTCGTCGTCTCTCGTATCACAGCGAAAGGCCACCGGCCTCAAATCCCGCCGAATGTGGCGGCATTCTTCGCGAAAGGTGGATCGACGCCTTGAACACGGGGAGACCACGATGGAGTGGCTGGGGGACCTGGATTCGAACCAAGGTTGCCCGGTCCAGAGCCGGGAGTTCTACCGCTAAACTATCCCCCAGCAGCAGACGGGTCAGATAGCACTTCATTCTCCCTGCGACAACCGATCGACCCGCGCTCGCCTTAAATCCGTCCGCGCGATAGGGTCCGTGCATGCTCGAATTCCTGCCGGCGCCCGGCTCGCTGCCTTCGCATATACGGGTATACGCCATCGGGGACGTGCACGGCTGCCTCGACCGGCTCGTCGCCCTTCATGCGGATATCGCCGCGGACCTCACTGAGCGCCCCGTCGCCGAGCCGCTGTTGATCCATATGGGCGACTACGTGGACCGGGGTCCGGACAGCGCCGGCGTGATCGAGCGTCTGGCGGCAGGCCATCTGAACTGCCGGTGATCAACCTGCCGGTCGTCAACCTGATGGGCAATCACGAGGACCTGATGCTGTCGGCGCTGGAGCACCCGTCCGATGCCTCGGTGCAGCTTTGGCTGATGAACGGGGGGGCCAACTCCCTGCATAGCTGGGGCATTCCGCGCACCACCGCTGCCGCCGAATGGGCCAGCCGCCTGCCCGCCCGGCATCTGGCTTTCCTGCGCAATCTCGCGGTCAGCCATTCGGCGGGCGGCTACCTGTTCGTGCATGCCGGCGTACGTCCCGGATTGCCCCTGGAGCGCCAGTCGCCCCACGACCTGCTGTGGATCCGCGAACCATTCCTGTCGTCCTCGGCGGATTTCGGCGCCGTGGTGGTGCATGGGCACACGCCGCGGGGACGCCCTGAAGTTCGCCGCAACCGGATCGGCATCGACACCGGCGCCGTGATGGGCGGGAACCTGACCTGTGTCGTCCTGGAAGGTGACCGCATGGCATTCCTGAGCCGCTGACCTAACCCTTTGCTTGCAAGCAAGCTGTCCGCTCTGTTACGGCACCCGGTATGAATCAGATCGCTGCCGCCGAACCACCGTTTCCGTCAGGGCATCCGGACCTCGCCGAGGCGGCGCGGAAGCTGGGGCACACCAGCGTGCTGGTCATCGGCGACGTCATGCTCGACCGCTATGTCTATGGGGAGGTCAGCCGCATCAGCCCGGAAGCGCCGGTGCCGATTCTGACCGAGGCACGGGAGCTGCAAATGCCGGGCGGCGCCGGCAATGTGGTGCGTAATCTCACCGCCCTGGGGGTCGCAACTGCCTTCATTTCCGTCGTCGGCGACGATCAGACGGGCTCCGACCTCACCGGCCTGATCGGCGGACAACCCAACGTGGAGCCATGGCTGCTGGTGGAAGGTGGCCGGACGACCACGCTCAAGACCCGCTACATCTCTTGCGGCCAGCAACTGCTGCGCGCCGATCGCGAGCAGGTGCTGCCGATCAACGCCAGGCTGGCGGATCGCGTGCTGCGCATCGCCCGCGACGCGATGGCGGCGACCAGCGTCACGATCCTGTCCGACTACCGCAAAGGCATGCTGGCCGGCGATCTTCCGGCGCGTCTGATCGACGCTGCCCGCCACGCCGGGCGCAAGCTGATCGTCGATCCGAAAGGACAGGATTTCTCGCTCTACGGCGGGGCCGACATCATCACCCCCAACCGTCGCGAGCTGGGCGATGCCACCGGCATGCCGGTGGAGACCGAAGCCGAGATCGTCGCCGCCGCCACCGCGGTGCGGGAACGGTTCGGCTTTGGCGCTGTGCTGGTAACGCGCGCCAAAGACGGCATGACCTTGGTCGATGCCGCCGGCGAACAACATTTTCCCGCCGAGGCGGCCGCGGTGTACGACGTCTCCGGGGCCGGAGACACCGTTGCCGCAACGCTGGCGGCCGGACTGGCGGCGCGTCTGCCGCTGCCGGTTGCCGTCCGGCTGGCCAACATCGCCGCCGGTATCGTCGTCGGCAAGGTCGGCACCGCCGTCGCGCGGCAGGCCGACCTGCTCGCCGCCATCTCGCCGCGCGGCGGTGCGCTCCGCAAGGTGGCCACCCGCGAGGAGGCCGCCGAGCACGTGGAACGCTGGCGCCATCGCGGCTGGCGCACCGGCTTCACCAACGGCTGCTTCGACCTGCTGCATCCCGGCCACGTGCATCTGCTGGAGCAGGCGCGCGCCGCGTGCGACAGGCTCGTGGTGGGACTGAACAGCGATGCCAGCGTGCGCCGTCTGAAGGGCGACGGCCGTCCGGTGCAGCAGGAGGCTGCCCGCGCCGCCGTGCTGGCGAGCCTCGCCTGCGTCGATCTGGTGTGCACGTTCGACGAAGACACACCCGAGGCACTGCTGCGCGAGATCCGCCCCGACGTGCTGGTGAAGGGTGCCGATTACGCGATCGACGAAGTGGTCGGTGCCGAACTGGTGCGCAGTTGGGGCGGTCGGGTGATGCTGGCGGATCTGATGCCCGGCCATTCGACCACCGCCACGGTGGAGCGTATCCGCGGCTGATTCAATCGGCCGGCGGGCGGCTGACTGCCTGGATGTAACGCCGCGCGGAGTGGGCCAGCACGGCCTTACCGCCGGTGGCGATGATGCGTTCCCACCAGGCGCCATAGATCGGATCGAACGGCCAGCGATCCAGCACGTCCGCGATGTGTTGCACCGATGTGGCGTCGAGCGGGATCAGGTCCGGATAGCTGCGCATGAAACTGACGTTCTTGTCGGGCCCGACCTGCACGATATCGCCGGACAGAAGTGCGCCGGTGCCGTCGGCGCCGTCGGCCCAATGCAGGACCTGTACCACCGGCAAAGTGTCCGCCGCAGCGGATCAGCGTGATACCCGGCACGATCATTTGCGTTTCGCCGTCCCAGAAGCGTACCAGCGGGTCGGGCCGCATCACCCAGCGCCGGTCAGCCGCGTGCAGCCATATCGGGGCCTGAAACGCGTGCGCCCATTCCACCATCGCGGCATAGTAATGCGGATGCGAGATCGCGATTGCCGCGATACCGCCCAGCGCCCGCACGATCTCGATCGTTGCCGCGTCGATGAAGCTGATACAATCCCATAGCACGTTGCCGGCGGCGGTCTTGACCAGCAGGGCACGCTGGCCGATGGCGAAGGCTGGCACCGTGCCGATCCCGATCAGGCCCGCTTCGTACTGACCGAACGCGTTGCGGTGCACCCGCCGCATCTGCTCAAGCGTGGTCCATGACTGTCCGAGCGGGTTCACGTATTGCCGCTCCTCCTGGCAGATCATGCAGCCGGGCGGCGCATTGTCCGCTGGTGCATACTGGGTGCCGCAGGTGGTGCAGATGAATGCGGGCATGCGGTCCTCCGTTGTTCGATATCGCCGGATGCCGAGCATAGCGCGTAGCGGCGCCGCTATCTCGCCGCCATTTGCTGCAGCAGGTCCTGCCTGGCGAGTTCGCAGTGCATGACGGTAAGTGCGAGCACCAGGTTCCGGTTGTGACCGCGATAGGCCTCGATAAGCTGGAAATGCTCCTCGATCGCCTGCGCCTGACGGCGATCGGAAATTCCGAACTGCCGGCGAAGCGAGGAAACCAGCTCCCAGCCGCCCTGGACCATCCGCAAAGCGTCCTCGTTGTCGGCGAAATTGTAAATCGCGGCGTGGAAGTCGCGATTCGCCGCGAAGGCGCGTGCCGAGTCGCCGATCGCCAGGCTGGCTTTATGTGCTTCGGCAAAAACCCGAAGCTGGTCCACCTGCGACGGCGATATCTGCGTCGCGCATTTTCCCGCCACCATGCTATCGAGGGCGGCCCGGCAATCATAGATGTTGCTTACCACGCGGTGATCGACACTGCGCACCAGCGCACCGCGCCGCGGCAGGATCCGCACCAGCCGGTGCCCTTCGATCATGCGCAGCGCTTCCCTGACTGGCAGGTGGCTGACACCATAGCGCTTCGCCAGCCTGGCGATGGTTATCCGTTCGCCGGGCACCAGGACCCCATGGAATATGTCGCTGCGCAGGCGGCTGGCAATGACATCCGCCACCGTATCCGCGCCGCACCGTTTTTGTCGCGTCGTCATGTCCTGTCTTTGCGGTGACCAGCCAGCCCACTATGGAAACCTCACCAGCCTATCAGCATATCCTGTTTTTGATCAAATCGAATCAGCGTTTGAACGATATACGATCGCCCTCGACACACTCCGGCAGACCCTCCTGCCCCGCCTGCTACCCCGCTTGCCGACCATTCAACGCGGCAGCATTTATCTTCGCTCTCCTGCTGTCCATGCAGCACCAGTCGGGCGATTTGTCCGGGGCACGGGGTTGGATTGACAGGCTAGTTGGTGGGGGATAAGGTTTTGATCAAACAGTGGCAAGCTGTAACCTTTCAGGAGGAGCGTTCCCGCATGCGGCATCCTAGCCGTTTCCTTGCAATTGTAGCGGCCTGCACGCAGCGGCACGGGAGCAACCCATGCGCGGTGTAGTGTTCACCGGCGGCCGTGAACTGGAGCTGATGGAATTCCCTGATCCCACCCCAGGCCCGGATGAGGTCGTGGTGGAGATGAAGGCATCGGGCATGTGCGGCAGCGATCTCCACAAATATCGTCTGCCGAAAGCCGGTGCCGATATGGCCGGCCGGCCGGCCAACCCGGTAATCATGGGCCACGAACCCTGTGGGATCATCGCCGCGCTTGGTCCAGGCGTGACCGAGCGGGAGGCGCGCGTCGGGCAGCGGGTCATGGTGCACCATTACCAGGGTTGCACCCAGTGCATCCATTGCCGCTCCGGCTGGCAGCAACTTTGCCAGCAAGTGCCGGTAAAAGTGTACGGCAGCAACACCCATGGCGGACACGCGCGCTACCTGAAGGTTCCAGTCAATACCATCGTGCCGCTGCCCGAGGAGCTGAGCTTTGCGGCCGGCGCCGCGATCTCGTGCGGCACCGGCACGGCCTATAGCGCACTGCGGCGCATGAATATTTCGGGAAATGATACCATCGCCATTTTCGGCCAGGGGCCAGTCGGATTATCCGCGACCCAGCTTGCCAGGGCGATGGGCGCGCAGGTGATCGCGCTCGATATCAGCGCCGAGCGGCTGGCGCGGGCGAAGGAATTCGGCGCTGACGAGACGGTGAACCCCGCGTCCCACGACGCGGTTGCCGCCATCAAGGAGTTCACGAATGGGCGCTACGCCGACCTGACGCTGGATACGTCCAGCGCGCCCGATGCACGGCTGGCGGCCATCCGCAGCACCAAGGTGTGGGGCACCATGTGTTTCGTCGGCGAGGGCGGCGATGTCCGGATCGAGGTCAGCCCGCATCTGCTTCGCCGGCAGCTCACGCTGATTGCGTCCTGGACCTTCTCGAACGTGATCCAGGCCGAATGCGCACGCTTCGTGGTGCAACGCCAGGTCGATGTGGACCGGTTGTTCACCGATCACTGGAACCTGGATGAAGCGGCGGCAGCGTATCGGAAGTTCGACACCCAGACGACCGGGAAAGGCGTCTTCCTGATGTAATGACGTCGGAGCCCGCCGGGCGGAAGCTCCAGTAAACAGGGACCTCCATGGCAGAAGCAGGGGTCGTCCAGCGGCGCGGACGGGTGCTGACCGGCTTTACGGCGCCGCCGATGTCGCGCGTGTATCGTTGGCTCGATCGCCAGTTCACGCTGGTGGCGACGTTGCCGACCGCGCTGCTGATGGTGGCGGTCCTCGGCATTCCCCTGCTCATCTCATTCTATCTCAGCCTCGAAGGTTGGAACGTCAGCCAGGCGTTGTTTGGCGGCCGTTTCGTCGGCACGGAAAACTACCAGGACCTGCTGACCGATCCCGATTTCATCAGCAGCCTGCTGCTGACCCTGGGTTATACGGTCGTCGTCGTGGCGGCCGAAATGGCCCTCGGGCTGGCCATCGCACTGCTGCTGAACGTCGATTTGCCGTTCATCGGCCTGTTCCGCACCGCGCTCGTGGTGCCGATGATGATGACACCGGTGGTGGCGGCGTTCTGCTGGCGGCTGCTGCTGGACCCGACCAACGGCGTGATCAACTACTGGATCGGGCAGCACATCGTCTGGCTCGGCCAGCCCGGCACCGCACGATTGTCGGTGGCGGTGGTGAATGTCTGGCAGAACGCACCCTACGTGGCGATCCTGCTGCTGGCCGGGTTGCGATCCTTGCCGTCCGAACCGCTGGAAGCGGCATCGATCGACGGAGCCGGCCGCCTGCAAGTGTTTTGGCACGTCACGCTGCCACTGCTGCGCTCCTATCTGATCGTGGCACTGTTGTTGCGCACGATCTTCGAGTTTCGCACCTTCGACAACGTCTACGTCATGACCAGCGGCGGCCCGGCGAGTGCCACGATGCTGCTGTCGATGTACACCTATCTGGCCTCGTTCCAGCAGTTCGATCTCAGCCTGGGGGCGGCATCATCCTGGGTCATGCTGGTGATCTCGCTGCTGCTCTGTGGCTTGTTCATTGCGGCGATCCGCCGACGGAGTGCGGTCTGATGCAGCGGCGATTCACCAGGCGAACGGTACGGCGCCGGATGCTCGCCGCCAGTGTCTATGCCGGGCTGCTGGCGATGGCGGCGGCGTTCCTGTTTCCGCTTCTGTGGGTGCTCGGGCTGTCGTTCAAGACACGGCTGCAGGTCTACGCGGTGCCGCCCCTGTTCTTCTGGAAGCCCACGCTCGAGAATTATATTGCGGTGCTGCGCAACGGCGACTTCCTGCAGGCCTTCGTCAACAGCCTGGTGATCGCCTCCGGCGCGGTTTTGTTATCGCTTTGTATCGGTGTGCCGACCGCTTACGCGATGGCGCGATTCCCGTTCCGCGGCCGATCCTTGATGTTTTTCACGCTGCTGATCATGCGCATGCTGCCCCCCATCGCTGTGCTGATCCCGATGTACGTGCTGTTCAGCCGGCTCGGGCTGAGCACCACCCGGCTGTCCGTGGTGCTGGCCTACACCACTTTCAGCCTGCCGCTGGTGGTATGGATCATGCGCGGCATCTTCGAGGAGCTGCCCCGCGAACTGGAGGAAAGCGCCTGGGTCGATGGGGCAACCCGCTATGCCGCGTTCGGCCGCGTGGTGATGCCGCTGGTCCGCCCGGCCCTGGTCGCTGCGACGATCCTGTGCCTGCAGCTGGCGTGGAACGACTTCCTGTTCGCCGCCGTGCTGACCAGCAACGCGACGAAGACGCTGCCGGTCTTGATGGCGGCTTATTCGGGCAGCGATACCGGCGTTGATTGGGGCGGCATGACAGCGTCCGGCGTACTGGTCGTGATACCGGTGATCATCTTCTCGTTTCTTGCGCAACGACACCTCGTGGCGGGACTGTCGTCAGGCGCGGTGAAGGGATGAGCGGTGGCCTGGATAACAGGGGAGGAAGTCTGATGACGAAGAAATTGACGCAGACGCGGCGGGCGTTTCTGGGCAGCGCACTGGCGACCGGCTCTGCACTGGCAGCCACCAGGCCCAGCCGTGCGCAAAGCAAGCCGGAAAAGCTCGTGTTCGTCGGCGACAACGGCATGTGGCACGACTGCCTGTACAAGGTGGTGGCACCGGATTTCGAGAAGCAGACCGGTATCCACGTTGATTTCACCGCCCTGCCGGTCGATGGCCTGACGGCACGGTTGCAGGCCGAGCTGAACGGCAGCGGCACCGGCATCGATATCGTGCAGTGGACCGGATCGTACGCCGGCTGGCTTACTCCGCATATGGAGGATCACGAAAAGCTGCTGGCGGCTGCGGCGAGCCGGCATCCCGATTTCGACTGGGACGACTTCATGCCGTCGATCCGCGAGATGGCAACGTGGAACGGCAAGCTGTCCGGCATTCCGTACCGGGTCACCACCGGTATTTTCCACTATCAGAAGGCCCTTCTGGAGCAGGTGGGATTCAGCAAACCGCCGGAGACCTTTGCCGAACTGCAACAGGCAGCGATCGCCTGCACCAAGGCCGGTGCGGCGGCCAATCGGTACGGGCTGGGTTACATGGGGCGCCAGGGCTCGGCGATGTCGGATGGATTTTGCAGCTATATGCGGTCCAACGGCGGCGACTACTACGATCCGAAGACCTGGGAGATCTTCGTCAACCAGCCGCCTGCCGTGGAAGCGTTGCAGTTCTATGGCGACCTGATGACGAAGTATCACTGCGTGGTGCCGGACTCGCTCACCTGGGAGTGGAACGAAACCATCGCCGGCGGACAGAACGACCGCTTCGCCATGGTGGAAACCTTGTCGCCGTACGGGTCGCTGTTCAACAATTCCAAGGCGTCGCGGACGGCGGGAAAATGGGCGTGGTCCGTCGTCCCGGGCGGGACGTCACCGTCGCAGAGTCGAACCTATTTCGGCGGCTGGAGCCTGGGCGTACCGAAGGGCGGCAAAAATCAGGAATGGGCGTTCGAGTTCATCCTGATGGCGTGCAACAAGAAGTACATGCGAGAGTCCATGCTGCTCGACAACGCGCCGCCACGCCTGTCGATTCTGAACGATCCGGAGATGGTGGCCAAGTTCGGCTGGGCGCCGGTGGCCGCGCAGGCGCTGCGAACGGCGGTGCTGGATCCCCGCGATGCGATCTGGGCCACCATGGAGTTGCAACTGCGCGTCGGCATCTCGGCCGTGCTGCTGGGGGAAAAGAATGCGAAGTCGGCGCTCGATCAGGTGGCCAACGACTGGCACCGAAGCCTCCGCCGGGCCGGTCTGAAATAGTTCATACAAGGCCCGCTGTACTCCGGAGCGGTCAAAATACCGGCAATTGTATTCCAATTGGCGCCTAGCTGGGGCTGTGGCATAATGGCGAAACAGCCAGCAGCACGTGCCGGAGCTCCGAATGGCCGCGGTCAGGGACTTGTCATCGATTTTCGGCTCGCGTGCCTGGATCGAGCGCCTTTGGTCATCCATCGCCGACAAGGGCCGCGCGTTCGCGGCCGTGCCAAGCGAAGCGCGTCCACCCCTCCAGCGGGCGCGGCTGCTGGCCCAGGCGCTGTTGTCGGGACGCGGCGAGGCATCGGGCGCCGCGGTGGCGCGCGAACTGCACACGGTGCTGCACGACCTGAATGGCGCCGATCGCCTGGAATTCTATCGGTTCCTGGCAACCGACTTCGCGCCTGACCCGGACCAGCTCCGCCATGCGGCGGAGGCCTACCTCGCCGATCCCTCACCGGAGCAGGCCGCGCAGTTGACCGCCGCAGCCGATCCGCCCCGCCAGGAGCTGCTGCGGCGGATGAATGTGTCGCTCGGCGGTACCGCCGCTCTTGTGGCCATGCGCAAGGAATTGCTCGGCCTGCTGCGCGAGCAGCCGGAACTGAAACCGCTGGACGCCGATCTGCGGCATCTGCTCGCGTCGTGGTTCAATCTCGGCTTCCTGCAATTGCGCCGGATCGACTGGCAAACCCCCGCCGCGACACTGGAAAAACTGATCGCTTACGAAGCGGTGCACGCAATCCAGGGTTGGGACGATCTGCGTCGCCGGCTGGCACCTGACCGCCGCTGCTTCGGCTTCTTCCATCCCGCGCTGCCGGGAGAGCCGCTGATCTTTGTGGAGGTGGCGCTGGTGAACGGCCTGTCCACCTCGATCCAGCCGCTGCTGGAACCGGTCACCGATGAACGCGCCGCGGCGGCCGCCGCCGCACGCGCCGACACCGCGATCTTCTACTCCATCAACAACTGTCGGGACGGGCTGCGCGGCGTGTCGTTCGGCAACTTCCTCATCAAGCAGGTGGTGGAGGAGCTCACTGCCGAACTGCCGGCTCTTACATGCTTCTCGACGCTGTCACCGGTACCGGGATTCCGCCGCTGGCTCGACAATTATCTGACTGCTGAGCCGGCCAACCAGGCGATGTTGAGCGACGCCGAGCGCGCGGCACTCAGCGACGGCACGTCGGGCGATGAAGCCACATTGCTGCGGGACGCGCTGCACGAGGACGAATGGTGGGCTGACCCAATACGCGCCGACCGGCTGCACATGCCGCTGCTGCGGCTCTGTGCCATGTACCTGACCGAGACCACCGATCGCGGCGCCGATCCGGTCGCCCGCTTCCATCTGGGCAACGGCGCGCGGCTGGAACACATCAATTGGCTCGGCAACCTCTCGCCCCGCGGCATCCGGGAATCCTGGGGCATCATGGTCAATTATCTCTATGAACCGTCCGAGATCGAAGCCAACCACGAGATGTTCGTTCGCGACGGGACCGTGGTGCGCTCCTTGGCGGTGGACGCCCTGAAGGAGTCGTGGCAGCCGAAGCGCCGACCCCGCGCGGCGGCCCGGGTGGGCGGGGCACGCGGCCGCTAGACTGGGCAATTGCCTAACGCGCGGCGGATTGTTTTGGCGCGGTATCAGAGTCCGGGCTTACCGGAGTCCGCGCCGGTGTGCGATCCTGATCCTTCAACTTGACCTCCGCCTGACCCGAAGCATTCCGCAGCATGACCCGGTCGAGGAAAATGCGATCGACGGTCCAGCCTTCGATCTCCTGGCCTTCCGTGACGCGCTGCAGGCGGGCGGACTGGCCTGATTTCAACAGTGCATAATGTCCCTGCTGGGAGATGATCGTCCCGATCAGCGTGAATGATGCCGATGCCGCCACAGCGGCGGACGATTGCGATGTCTCGGCCTGCGGTCGGCGCGTGGCGGAGAATAACGGCCGTGCCAGGACCTCGGCGAAATCTCCGGCCGGAGGCATCTGGAAGCTGGCCGGCACGGAAAGCGCGCTTTTGTCCGGTGCCGGCCGGGTGAGCTGGGCCGCCTCCGCCGTGGGGCGTTCCGACCGGTTGCTCGCCTCCTCGTAAATGGCCACAACCAGCACACAGCAGGCGAGGCCGAGCAGCAACATCAACGACGAGCGCGACTTCGTGCGCGGCCGGTTCACGTGCTGCGTCGCATATAGCCGGACACTTCGAAATGTACGTCCAGCGTCGGGTTCTGTCCGGCGTGCGCGGCATCGAGCGTGGACAGGCGCGAGTGGATATCCACCCGATCAAAGAACAAATAAGGCGATGCCGCTTCCAGCTCATACACGACGCGCTGCGCAACAGGCAGTGTCGTCATCATCTGCCCCTCAACCGTGATCCGGCGATAGGGGCCCTCGTCGTGAAGCGGCAGGACCTCGATGCTTTGCAACTCCCCACCCGCCGCCTCGGCCGCCGCCTTCACCCTGGTCTGCATCTGCGCCGCCGCGATCAACTCGTTGACACCCTGAATAAGCCCGCCAATCTTGTCGTGCTGCTGCCGCAGAGCCGTCACCTGTTTTTGCAACGCGGCAAGTTCCTGATCCGTGGCGCTGCCGTGCCCCAACGCCGATTGCAGGCGCTGAACGTCCGCTTCGGTTCCGGTGATATAATCGTTCAGCGGAACGACCACCATCGACCAGACACAGAACACCAGCGCAAGCAGGATCGCGACGGCCAGCATGCGTCGCACCGGTCGCGACACCGATGAAATCATGACCCGCTGCCCATGATAACCTGCGTCGAGATGCTAAAGCGTTCCTTTCCAACCAAAGGGTCCTGAGTTACCGGCGACAGAAACGAGGTATGTTGGAAACTATGCGAATGCTCCAGCAGGCTCACCAGGGAGGACGCGGAAAGTGCGTAGCCGCCGAGCTGCAACTTATCTCCTGCGATAGTGAAGTCCGTCAGCCAGGTGTTATCCGGAAGTATGCGTGTCACATCCGTGAGCAGGCGGGAAACCGTGATCGTCTGCTGCTTGCGGTGAAGCAGGAAATCCTGCTCGGTGCGGAGTGCCAGGATTTCTTTCTTCACCGCCGCGATCGCCTCCGCCCGCCGCCTTACCACCGCAAAGCTGTCCCGCAATCCCGCAGCCTTGTACTGCATGGAAACGATCGGTATGGCGATGGCAGCTATCGCCAGACCGGCGGCAAGCATCGCCAGCGCCGGCACGCCGGCATGCCGAACAGTTGGCGTCTCCGGCTCGGTATCCTCGATGCGAAGATTGCCCGAGGGGCGGCCAGCGGGAGACGCCGCGGCAACATCGACCTGGTCGGGTTGCACCCCAAGCCGTGCCGCGGCTTGCAGGGCGGCTTCCACCGTCGGCCTGGGCACCACAGTGACGTCCACCGGCAATGGCTGCCCATTCACGCCGCCGCCGGCCGGGGAGCAGGCAAAATAGACCTGATCGGCCCGGAACGGTGTGTAGCGGTCCATCTCGAAGGTAACGACCTCTGCCAGGTTATCCGCGGCGGCGGCCGGCAGTTCCATCCGTACCCGCAACGCCGAACTCGACGGCAGCCGAAGACAGAGCCGCGAAGTACGTCGTGGCAGGCCGCGATATCCGGAATGGCGTCGCCGCATCGCCCGAGCGACTTCCTGCCCGTCGGGCGCGTTGGCCAGGTCCAGGCGCGCCAGTTCCGTGGCGCCAGACGGCGTTTCCATCAGGAAAACCGCCGAAATCCCCTTCAAAGCTCAGGATCAGGCGTTCCCGCCGGAACACACCCTGGCGCAACGATGCGGGCAGTATCTCCAATAGTTCCGTCAGCCACCAGCGCAGGAAGCTTTTCGCCGCCGCGGTGGCGGAGGTCAGAGCCGAAGTCATCCGCCACCGACCATTCGGTCCTCCCTCGACGTAGCTACCGCTCCCGGTTCGGCTTGGCGGCGCGATCGCCACCTGTCCGGCGGTGGATCGTGCAATGCCAATCTATCGCATCCGGACCGGTCGAACAATATCCTGCAAGCGGAAAGCCCTGGTCATCAGGGGGATGTTTCGACGTTTCCTTGCGCCGGCGGCGCCGGTGGCGCCACGGCCGAAAGTCGCGGTGCCACGGTCAGTTCCGGGATGTCCACGCCATCGGCCGACCGCAGAGAGAACCGTACGAGCGATGGAAGATACGGCATGTCGTGCCATGTATCGTACCAATGCGGCTGGGTATCAGGCGGTACGATCCCGAAAAAGCTCAGTTGTGCCCGGGCAAGATGATCCATCAGCAGAACGTCGCGACCCGGCTGATCTTCGTCGGGCAGCGCGCCGTCGAAAAGGCGCCAGCGTACCCGCAACGCGCCTCCGGTAAACGTGATGGAAAGCAGTTGCAGCCCGCCGATCTGAACGCTCTGCGGGCCGGTGGATACGAAATGCACCGCGTTCGGCTCGCCATCGAACACGATCGATCGGCTTGTCGCACCGATCGGAACGACCGGCTGCGCATCGGCCAGCTCGGAGCGCAGGAAGTCGTAAACCGGCGGCAACTGCGCGGCACGGTCCAGCCGGCCGGTCTGGCGAGGCAGGTTCTGGGTTTCCATTTGCAGCCCCGCCAACAGCATCGTGGTGATCAGGGCCAGAAGCACCACGGCGATCAGCAATTCAAGCAGCGTGAAGCCGCGCTGGCGTTCATTTGGTGCAATCGGGCGGTGGCCGCTCATCGGGGCGGGCCGAGACGCAGGGAAGACAATGCGACCGAGCGGGATCGCATGCCGTCCTGCCAGGAGACAGTCACATCTATTTCGTATGGAACGACTGCCGGAAGCTGGTCGCTTTCGGGCAACAGGTCGGAACGCACCCATACATGGACGTCCCGGGTGTAGATATTGTCCACCCGGCCATTCATTCGCGTCGCTGTCAGCAGGGCGGGCGCACTGAACACCTCGATTGCCGATTCGGCGACCAGCACGGCGCCGCTGTAACGGGTGGCTGCAAGCGCGGCCCGGGTGCTGGTGGACGAAATCTGATACAGGGTTCCGAGCGCCAGTGCCGCGATCGCGAAAGCGACCAGCACCTCGATCAGCGTGAAGCCGTCGGTATGATTGGTGCGTCCGCACCGGCTAGCACGAGATTGCCCGCGGCGTATTTGTTCCGGGACCGGGTCGTGCCGCACTCCGGGTGGCGCCAGTTTCATTGTGCGGCGCCACTGGTTTCGCTGATGGTGACCTGCCCATCCAACCAGTTGATCAGCACGTGGTATCGCAAGCCGTCGCCAATCAGGACGACCTCTCCGCCTGTTGAGCTTCCATCTGGAAAGAAACTGACCATCCCGGTGGCTGCGTCATACACCTGCCCGGCGGTGGTGGTAAGCGATATACCGATCCCCGGCGGCAGGCGATGCAACGGGCTGCGGGCCGCGGGGCCATAGATGCCGTGATCCACGTCGACCACGAAACCCTCCGGCCGATCGACGGAGATTGCCAAAGCCCGGGTCGTACGCAGGGACGATGCGACATCGCGGACACTGGCGTCGAGCTGCCGACGGCCCGGCCCCCGCATCACGCTCGGGACGACGAGCGCCATGATGAGCGAGGCGACCGCCAGCGCCACGAGCAGTTCCAGCAGCGTAAACCCCCCATCGGCCGCCTGCTCGCCCGCCGTTCCACTGCCACCCAGCCCTGCCATGCCGCTTACATCGTCAGATTATAGACGCTGAGCAATGCGGTCAGGATCGACATGATAATCCCGGCAACCACCACCCCAAGCACGATCGTCACCGCCGGGGTCAGCAATGTCAGCAGCCGGTCGATCCGAGCGCGGGTCTCCGCTTCAAGCAGGTCGGCGATCTTGAGCAGCATGTCCTCCTGCCGGCCGCTCTCCTCTCCTACCCGGACAAGATGGACCGCCAATGCGGGAAACACCTTGGTTTGGCGGATCGGTTCGGCGAGACCCTTTCCCGCCTTGGCACGATCGATGACGGCATTGACCGCATCGACGAACACCGCGTTGCGGATCGTCTCGCGGGTGATGGTCAGGCTGCTCAGCAGCGAAACGCCGTTTTTCAGCAGGATTCCCAGAGTGCGGCTGAAACGGGCCACCTCGATGTCGCGGACCAGGGTGCCGAACAACGGCAGTTTCAGCACCCATCTGTCGCGCCACGCACGGCGCGATGGATTGCGCAACTGCAAGCGGATCACGAAGCCTATCAAAAACGGCGCCAGCAGCAGCACGAACCACCAGGCGCGGAGAAAGTCGGACGCATCCAGCAGATAGCGCGCGGACAGCGGCAGCGCGTCACCGCTCTGTTCGAACAGCGGCTTGAAGCGCGGCACCACGAACAGCACCAGCGTCGCGATGGAAAGGCAGCAGGTCAGCGCAACCAGGATCGGATAGACCATCGCCGACTTGATATGTTCCCTCGTCGCTTGCGATCTGGCGAGAAACTCCGCCAGCCGCTCCAGCACCGCATCGAGGCTCGCGCCGGCCTCGCCGGCCCGGATCATGCTGACATAGTATGGTGCGAAAACATCCTTCTGCGCCGCCATGGCGTCGGCCAGGGAGGCGCCACCGCGGACCTTGTCGGTGACCGCGCGCAGGACTTCCCGCGCCTGGTTGTTTTCCACCAGCTCCTGCAGCACGGTCAGAGCCGAATCGATCTCCAGCCCGGCCCGCAGCAGGATTCCAAACTGGCTGGTGAGAAGGGCCAATGAGCGCGACGAGATGCGGCGTGCACCGAACAGATCGACCGACAGCAGCCGCGAAAGGGTCGTGGTGCCGATCTCCTCGACCCGGATCGGCACCTGGCCGAGCGCATGCAGACGATCCACCACCGCGGCACGGGTGGGCGCCTCCATCCGTCCCTCGATGGTACTCGCCGGCGACGCCGAGGCGATGTAGCGGAAGGCCGGCATGGGGGTCAGACGTCGCGCGTCACGCGCAGGACTTCCTCCAGCGTGGTGGTGCCTTTCAGCGCTTTGAGCAGCCCGTCCGTGTACATCGTGCGCATCCCTTCTTCCACCGCGACACGCTGGATCTCGCGGCCCTCCGCATGCTCCAGCACCAGGCGACGGATCGCATCCGACACCACCAGCACCTCCATCAGCGCGGTTTGCCCACGAAAGCCGGTGTTCTGGCAGGCCGGGCAACCGACCGGATCGTACAGCGTGGGCGTGGCATCATCGGCAACGAGCTGACGAAGTCCCATCCGTTCCACCAGTTCCGGCAACGCTTTTCTCGGTCGGCGACAGGCTTCGCACAGCCGACGCACCAGCCGCTGGGCGGCAATGCCGTTCACCGTGGAGGTCGCCAGATAATCCTCGACCCTCATGTCGAGCAGCCGCGTGATCGAGGTGGCGGCGTTGTTGGTATGCAGCGTGGAGAGCACGAGATGGCCGGTCAGCGCCGCCTGAATGGCGATCTGCGCGGTTTCCAGGTCGCGCATCTCGCCGATCATGATGATATCAGGGTTGTGGCGCAGCAGGGCACGCAGAATGTCGGCGAAGGTCAGGTTGATTTGCGGCTTCACCTGCACCTGATTGACCCCGTCGAGCTGATATTCGACCGGATCCTCGACAGTGAAGATCTTCTTCTCCGGCGTGTTGAGCCGCATCAGGCTGGTGTAAAGCGTGGTGGTCTTGCCGCTGCCAGTCGGGCCGGTGACCAGAAGGATGCCTTGCGGCTGATCCAGCAGTCCCAGATAGCGCTGCAGCGTATCAGGCTCGAATCCCAGCTCGGCGAAATCCTCGACCAGGCTGGAACGGTCGAGGATGCGCATGGTGACCGCCTCGCCGTGTAGCGTCGGGACGGTGGCGACCCGCAAATCGTAATCCTTGCCCCGCACCGCGATACGGATGCGACCGTCCTGCGGCAGCCGGTGCTCGGCGATGTTCAGCTTCGCCATGATCTTGATGCGGGAGACGATGGCGGCACGCAGCCGGGCGGGCGGCATGGCGCCGTCGCGCATCATGCCGTCGATGCGGTAGCGGACCGCCAGCCGATTGTGAAACGGCTCGATGTGAATGTCGGAGGCACGGCCTTCGATGGCGCGGGCAATCAGCAGATTGACCAGGCGAATGACCGGCGCTTCGCTGGCCAGATCGCGCAGCCGCGCGACATCCTCGTCGCCGCCGAGATCGTCCGCGGCATCGATCTCATCGACGAGGCCGTCCATCGAATTCTGTGTTCCGCCGTACAGCCGTTCGAGCATCAGCTCGACGTCGGACGGCGTGGCGACCCGCACCGAGACCGGCTTGCCCGACAGCAGACGGAAGGAATTGACCGGCTGCCGGTCAAGCGGATCCACCATCGCCAGGACGAGGCATTCCGATTCCTCGGCGAGCGGCAGCACGCGTGCCTGCCGGAGAAATTTCGGACTCGCGGCCTCCAGGACCGGGGTATCGGGAAAATCGGTTGCCTGCGCCAACGGCAGCCCAAGCTCATCGGCGATGGCCTGCGCCACATCACGCTCGTGCACCAGGCCAAGGCGGATCAGGATGTTTTCGACCGTGTCGGGCGTGCCAGCCTGCAACCGGAGCGCGCGCTCCGCGGCCAATTCATCGAGCGCGCCGGCGGAGAGCAGACGCGACAGCAGCGCGCCCTCGAACGCCGCGCGATCCGGTTGCTGCGGTTCCGGGCTGTTCATGATTCCACATCCCGCCTGCCTAAGCCGCAACCGCCGTATGCATCGTCAACGGGCTCGGCAAATCGCATGGGCTGTTCCGGATGCGGCAGAATTCGTGCATGCACGATGGTTAGAGTTGTCATATACGTGGAATCGACCTTCGACTCAACAATGGCCAGGATTGACCGGCCGCATGGAATGGAGTGGGCGTATGTGGCGTCTTGCTGCTCTGGCCTGGCCGATCTTGCTGGCCGGATGCATGTGGCCGGACGGGGCAGAACTCGGCCAGTTTCAGCCGGCGCCGCCGAACGGGTTCCAGTTCGTGGTGGAAACTACACCGTTTCTGTCTCCGGCCAGCCAGACCTATGCGGAGCGCCGACGCCTGGTGTGGCTCGATCACTACGTCCATCTGAACGGGATGTGCCGCTTTGGTTACGATGTCATCTCGCGCGAGGTCATATTCCAGTATCAGAGCACGCTGGCGACGCCGGCCGACAGCATCATCTATCGTGGCCGCTGTCTGCCGCCGCCCGCTGTAGCGCCATCCGTTGCGACGCTGCGCTGAACGATCGACCGCCGGCTGCCGGTTCCTTGTGGCGCAAAGGGCGCATCGACAATGTCACTCCACGAATCTCAATCGGCCCCTTGATCTGACTCCAACGCATCATCGATAAGCGGCGCAGTCTGCAGCGGACACAACAGGTGCCTACAAGGTTACCGAGCCACGCGGGGGCGGAGCTGAGTGGGCGTCGCTTTCGACGTTGTATCTGCTTGTTGCTGCTGGCGTTTCTCCCGAGTTCATGCTCGGCCCCGTCAGTGCCGGAAATTCCATCGGGAACCTCGGCTGGCCGTAGCGTCCGCGCGACACCCCTGCCGCTGTCGAACGACAATGCTGGGGCTGGGGCCGGCCCGCAGCGTTTTGCCGCGCCGCAGACGCTGATCGGCACTGATCCGTTTCGGTCCGCCCCACACGGTGCAGCGCCGGCCATCATCACCGGTCCGGGCGGCGACATCTCGTTCAATTTCGTCAATGCCGATGTCCGCGATGTGGTACGGGAAATTCTCGGCAACCAGTTGCACCTCGATTATGCAGTCGATCCGAAGGTGCAGGGAACGGTCACGGCACAGACCGGCACGCCGGTCCCTCGCAGTGCAGTACTGCCCACGCTGGAATCGATACTGCATGCCAGCGGCGTGGCCCTGCTGCGGGTTGGCAACCTGTATCAGGTTGTCCCGCTGGAGGGTGCAACCAAGGCCGGCATGGCGACGGTCGGCTCGGCAAATCCGGGGGGATTCGGCGTCCGCGTTCTGCCGCTCCGGTTCGTACCTGCCGCGGACATGAAGAGCATCCTGGATCCGTTCGTGCCCACTGGGGGCACCTTGCAGGCGGATGGCACGCATAACGTGCTGATCGTATCCGGCCCGGCTGCGGACCTGACAGGCTTCGCGGACCTCGTCCGGCAGTTCGATGTCGATTGGCTGGCCGGCAAGTCACTGGGCATCTATCCACTGCATATCGGCAACGCCAAGGATGTCGCTGACGAGGTGCAGCAGATTCTGCAGGGGAACGCCAACGGACCGACCCCGCTCTCCGCGCTGGTCCGCGTCGTACCGATCCAGCGCCTGAACGCAGTGCTGGTGATCTCGACGCAACCTGCCTACCTGCTGCAGGTGAAAAGCTGGATCGATCGGCTGGATTACGGCAATGACGAGACCACGCCGAAAATATTCGAATACCGCGTGCAGAACAGCCGTGCCTCCGATCTGGCGCAGGTGCTGTCGCGGCTGCTGTCCCCCGGTTCCGTGCAGACAGCGGGGGCGCAGACGGCGCCCGGCAACGCTACCGCGCAAATTGGCTCGCAGAACGGCGGCGCCGCGAACGGTGGTTTCGGCAGCGGCGCATCCGGCCAGGGCGGCGGCCTGGGACAAGCGGGGGCGGGTGGCGGCTTGATGGGCAATTCCGGCGGCAGCGCCGGTGGAATTGGTCAAACGGCCGGCGGGTTTGGCCAGCAGCCCGGGGGCCAGCAGGGCCAGGGCCAGCAGCTCGGGGGCCAGGGGCAGCAGGGCATTGGCGGCTACGGCCAGCCCAACCAGCAGGGCAACGAAGCCGACCAGCAGCAGAGCATCGCCGAGGCGCTGGGTGGGGAGAATGGCTCCGGCAGCTCAAGAAACCTGCAAACTCCACCGATGCGAATTGTTGCCGATGACAAGAACAATGCACTTGTGATCTATGCGCGGCCGCGCGACTACCGGATGATCGAGGCGATTATTCGGCAGCTTGATATCGTGCCGCTGCAGGTGCTGATCGAAGCGACCATCGCCGAGGTTACGCTGAGCGATTCGCTGCAATACGGGCTGCAATACTATTTCAAGTCGGGCGCCAGCAAGTTCGAGTTCAACAACCTCAATACCGGCAACCTGACCGCGGCCGATATCGCCGGGGTGTTTCCCGGGTTCAACTATGCGCTGACGGCGTCGAACCAGGCGGTGGTGCTGGACCTGCTGCGGTCGGTCAGCAATGTGAACGTGATCTCGGCGCCGCAACTGCTGGTGCTGGATCATCGGACCGCCTCGCTGGAGGTCGGCCAGCAGGTGCCGATCGTCACCCAGACCGCGCAGAGCCTGATCACCAACAATGCACCGGCGGTCAACAGCATCGAGTACCGCAACACCGGCGTGCTGCTGCAAGTGACGCCGCGGGTGAACTCCACCGGGCTGGTGACCCTCGATATCGACCAGGAAGTGAGCGACGTCGCCAACACCACAAGTTCGACGCTAAATTCGCCCACCATCAACGACCGCCATATCACCACCTCCGTGGTCGTGCGGGACGGCGAAACGATTGCCCTGGGCGGCCTGATCACGGAGAATCACAGCAACGTACGCAATGGGATCCCGATATTGTCCGACATTCCCTTGATCGGCCCGCTGTTCCGAAACACCTCCCGTTCAACGGGTCGCACCGAGCTGTTCGTGCTGCTGTCGCCGACCGTGGTGCGCAATCCGATCGACGCGAACCAGATGACGAATGACCTGCGTGACAAGATGCGCGCCTTGAAGCCGCTGAACATCACCGTGCGATAGGTGGCGTCTCCGGGGCCATAGCCTGGCGCCAGGCGAGGATATGGAACTCGTCCTTGGCATCTCCGGTCAGCGTCACTACCGCCTCCCGGATGAACGACGAACCGGATGCCGTGATCCCTTGAGACCGGATCGTGAGGGTCGTCGCCGTAGCGCGCGGTGCGGTGCCGTCGGGATCATTCAGCATCGGCAGCGTGCCCGGAATTGGCGCTGCCGCCGCCCTGGCGGTGACCAGCGCCTGCACGGCCCGCGGGTTGAGCTCCGGCAGGCTCTCCAGCACCTCCAGCGGTGCGGTCAGCGGGTCTATCGCCGGACTGTGCGAATAGACCGTTACGAAAGGGGCGATGCGTCGGAACAGCGCCGCCGTCACGCCCGGCACCTGTCGCAGGTCTTCCAGAGTCCGGAACGCGTCGATCGCGGACTTGTGGTCGTTGCGGGATGCATCGCCGGGCGAACTTGTGTTCCACTTGCGGAACTGCTCGGTCCTCCACTCCGCTATCGAGGTGGCAAGCTGGCTGCCGTCATCGTCGGCCAGGCCGATCACCCGAAACAGCCGAGTCAGCAGCGCGGTCGAGGCGGCGTTCAGGTCGATCTTGCCGTCTTCGTTCTGCATGCTGATCCGGAGGGATCCGTCGCCGAACCTGAACGGCATGGCCGTTCCATCCTGTCGTATGATCGTATCTGGCAACGGCTCCACCAGCCGGAGCAGCGCCAGCGAGACGCCGGCATCCGCCAGGCTGCGGGCATGCGCCGCCTCAAACTGGTTGCGCGCCATCTCCAGTTCGGTGCGCGCGCTATTGGCGAAACTGATCGCCAGGACTGCCAGCAGCGCCACCATCCAGAGGACGATGAGCAGCGCGACCCCGCTTTCCTGGTGACGACGAGGAGACATCATCGAGCCCTCAGCCAGGGCAACCGCCATTGATCGAGCAAGATTGTCCCGCAAACCTCGTGCGCGTGGCAAGTTCCGCCTGTCCCGGAAGAATGTTTGGCAGAATAGTCTTGCGTACCCCGGAGAATGGGGTCTATCGCATGCCGATCGCGCTGTGGGCCAGCGAATTTCAGCGGGTAGGACGGCATTGATTGCATGACAAAAAAGCTAATAAGCGGAGTGTCCGCGGTGGTCGCCTTGCCACTGGCATCGAGCTCGTCAACCACCTTGTCCGAAGTGATCCGGACAGCTCTGGCGGATGAAATCACCGCCGGGCAACTGGAGCCAGGAGCCGAGATCGACGAGCAGGAGGTGGCCAGGCGTTTCGGCGTGTCACGCACCCCGGTGCGCGAGGCGTTGCGCGAACTGGCGGCGACCGGCCTGGTATCGATCGAGCCAAGGCGTGGCGTCCGTGTGGTCTCCCTCACGCTCGACAAGCTGGGAGAGATGTTTGAGGTCATGGCGGAGATCGAGGCGATCTGCGTGCGTACGGCGACCCACCGCATGACCTCCACCGAGCGCCTGGCCCTGCTGCTGCTGCACCGCAAATCGCTCGATGCCGTCCGCAACGGCAATATCAATCTCTATGACCAGATGAACCAGAAGTTCCACTCCGCCATTTACCGCGGCACCCATAACTCGTTCCTGGAATCGCACGCCGCCGCATTGCGATTGCGTCTCGCCCCGTTCCGTCGCGCACAGTTCCACGGTAGTCAACGCCTCCGGCAGTCCTATTCGGAACATGAAGGACTGATCATTCAGGTGCACCGCGGCGACGGCGATGAAGCCGCGCGGCTGATGCGTGCACACATGTCCACGGCGAGCGTCGTGCTGGCGGAATACATGAGCGACGGACATGTTCCTTACCCGGCCGATGCAGGGTAAAGGTCGTTGGATCGCTCAGCTAAGGAACGATCGTGAGCTGGTTCACGGCGCCTAACAGGTGTTGTTCCCATACATGGAACGCCCGCTTCGGGATGCGGTCGGGTGATGTCGCTTCCACGGATATTCGCATCGGCGGTACGGGCTTCGCCTTCGCTGCCACCCACCGGTCCCAGGCGCGGTCGAACGCCGTGCGATGTGATGGCGCAGCCGTCGACCTGGTCGCCGCGCGGCTGCCAGCTTCCGGTCGCGCACTGATCATCTCCAGACGCGGCAGACGAACGTTCCACACCAGGCTATCCAGCAGAACGCGCGTCTGATACGCGCGCACATCGAACAGGAACCGGTCTGGCGGGCGCCCTTCCCTGATCCAGGCATCCATGTTGCCGGGCCCCCAATTATAGGCGGCGACGGCATCGGGCCAGTTGCCGTAACGCAGGAACATTTTCGCCAGATAGGCGCGGCCGATCGCCCGGTTCTGGACGATATCGAACCGATTGCCGCCACCGACATCCGTCGCGGCGGCCGCGGTGACCTGCATCGGCCCTTCGGGGCCAGCTATGTCGCTCCGCCACATCGCCGCGTCGGCGCCGTGGCTCGATTCGGCGCCATCGACAGCGAAGGCGATACGATCGAGTTCGCCGCCCCAGGCCGATGGAAAATATAATAGCGGCGGTGCGGGGATTCCGAGATTTGTGGCCGGGGACAGAAGCGGTCCGGCAGCGAGAGCCTGAACGCCGCCGATGCTATTCAGCAGCAATGCCGCAACAGCCAGGCGCTTCAAAGCGGCGGTGATCATTCCTGTCACACTCGTCGGGTGCGCAGCTTTCGCTGCGCACCCGCGACTGTGCCATCGACAGGGAGTTTCGGCTTTTCGAGAGCGGAAAACATCCCTGCCGGCGGTGGCCCCTGTTCTACGGATTGGCAGTGGAACAGAGGAAGTTGGCAAGGTTCTGGTCAGCCGGTGTCGGCGTGATGTCGGTCAGCACGTTCGATGCCGCGGCCTGCGCGATCAGCGTGGTCGCCGCAGTCGCGCGCAGGAAGCGCTGGCTGACATTCTTGTTCGCCGCCGCCGTAACGACGCACACATAGCCGGAGTGCGTGCCGTACCGCTCTTCCAGCGACGGCCGCGGATCCTTGGCCGCGACGCGCTCCGCCTTGGTCTCCTTGAACGGGTAATAGGAGCCAGACAAGTTGCACTGCTGACCCTTGTAGACGCCGGTCGCAATGATATTCCAGCCCGTGTAGGTGCCCAGAGGCGCCTGGAACAGCACGGAAGGAACCCCGGAGACTTCGTTGCCGTCGGAGTTCACCTTCGGCGCGACCGCCGGAAGCACCCGATCGACGATCGGCGGCTGGATGGTCGCGAACCCGGTCTGGTTGGCGTAGTTGATGTTGGGTCCGAAATCATACTTCAGGACGCGCCAGAGCTGGTTTCCCCCGAACGGATAGCCAGGGATGGTGGGGAAGCCTTCGCCGGCCTTGGTTGCCGCCACGATCTGGCCCTGACTGATCTTGGGATACACGCTAGGCGGCATCGCCGTGCCGTTCATGATGAAGGCGATGAAGTCGTCCTGCAGCGCGTTGTTGGTGTCCGATTCCGGATTCGGATTGGCCGCGAACACGCAGTTGCTTGTCGGGGGCGGGTTCGGAACGTAGGTGAAGCCGCCGCCGCCGCCGCCATGTGTCGTGCCGGGGTTGTAGTACCGGTGAACGTTTGGTGGCACCGGGATGTCCGCGTCAGCGGTCATGCCGACCAGATCTGGCGCCATCTTCTCGCCATAGAACTCCAGCGAGCCGAAAGTTTCCATGATCTGCGGACAGGTGTTGGTCGCCTTGCACGCGTCAAGCAGGCCGGCCGCCGGCAGATTGCGGGCCTTGTTCGGATAATCCGCCCACCACACCGGAGCTTCGTCCCCCATCATGTAGAGCTCGAGCAAAACATCCGGAAGCGCGAAGCGGGAGTTCATGAAAAGCATCCGCCCGTCGATCTGCGGCCAGGCAGCATCGGCCACCTGCTGGTTCGATTCATCCTGGTTGAAGCCATAGAAGATCGATGCGCGGATGAAGGCCCCCGACTGGGACGAACCGATATCGAGCACCTTCGATATTTGTCCGGCGATTGGGTTGGGGGTGCCGTTATCGTCGGCCGAGGCGTGATGGAAGAAGGAAATCGCATCCCGGGTCGCGGCGTAACCAACCCCAAGCACGAGCGGGTCTTTCGCCGTGAACACCATCTCGTAGAGCAGATTCGAGTTGAAACCATTCTTCAGGCAGATCCGCGTCGGATCAGGCGTGCCCGGGAAAGGAACCGTGCTGCAGTCGGCCCACGCCCAGTCGCTGCTGGCGATCGGCGTCTTTGGACCATCCACCCCGGTGGTGGTTTGCGACGCCAGGCTCCAGAACTGAGACTTCGTCGTATCCATGCTCAGCGGCTGGTAGGGAACCGGCGTGCTCTCGATGATCATCTGGTTCGTGCTGCCGGTCGCGTCGTGGATATGGCCATAGACCGGACCGGTGATGGTCGAACCATCCGCGTTATGCGCCACCGGCACCTGGATCACCTGCTGTGTGCCGGTATAAGGCACGGTCAGCGACGTGCAGGGATACGGCGTCGGGCAGTGCGCCAGCACGTCGCCCTGCCAGCCGCTTTGCAAATAGGTCACGCCGGTGATCAGCGAAGCTGCCGCCGGAATCGCATTCCCGCCGCGGTTCGACACCTCGTAGATCAGCAGCCCATTGGCCTGCGCCGAGTTGGTTGGCTCGGTGATCTGGAACGTCGCGATATACGGCACCTTGCCGTTGGTGTCCTTTTGCGCCAGCCCGAGATCCTGAATGATCGTGTTGTGCGGATCAGTCGGATCAAGCTCGCCGAATATCCGTCCCTTGAATAGTCTGGTACGGGATCGCCGCGCCGGTGACCGGCGCCGTCGAATCGATCACGATCGAGGTGATACGGGCATCGCTCGGCGAACTCCAGCCGATCAGCGCCCCCGCTACCGCACCTATCGGTACCAGGTAGCGCAGCGATCTGTATTTTTCCCTGGGAGGCATGTAACAGTTTCCTTCCGATTAAGACGTTGTTCTGGGTGCTGGTGTCAGGACAATTCTTCCTTCGCCACCATCGCGCTGACCCGCCGACGCGCCGCCACCGCCACGCCCAGCAGCCCGACCACGAACAGGCCCAGCGGAGCCGGCTCCGGCACCGGCAGGTTGCAGCCCCGGCTGGTCGTGCCGGAACAGGCAAAATTGGCACCCGCATCATTGGTGAACAGCACAAAGAAGTTCGACGGCACCGACTGATCGTCGAACGACGAATCATAGGTGAACGTCTCGCTGCCCTGGCCGATCGGCACGCCCACCGTGCTGTCCGTCAGCTTGTAACAAAACCCACTGCCGACATTGAACCCGGTGCCACCCAGGCAGTTCAGCGGGTCAGTGAAGAAAAACGCGGTCGCCGACCAGCCCGGCAACGTGGTGCCGGCAGTGGCTCCCGTCCCCGCCACCACCAGCTCGTCAACGAACAAATCGTTGCTGTTGTTGGTCAGGGTGAATGTGCCGGCCGAAACCGACTTGCTCAGCGTGAAATCCGCCGTCGCCTGCGCCGGCACCGCATGTGCGACGCCGAGCAGCAACGCCAGACCAGCCAAGGCTTTATACAGGCCCGTCATCGTGCCTTCCTCCTCGTTATTAGTATGTTGCGATCATCGAGCAGCCATATCTTGTCTGGATTCGCTATGTCATCGTTATCCCCCGCAGCCAGCAGGCATCGTGTTGGCGTGCGCCGTGGTTGGACGCCTTCCATCACAGACCAGGTGAACAGGAAACTCGGCTGCGAGCGCGGGACTCGATCGTGACGGCGCCGCGGACGGCGACCCCACGGGGTCGTCACGTGCAGGCGTCAGTTTGCATACATCTCCCCCTCTTTTCCGTTATTGTGCATAATAATCCGCCCCGCTCCCTCGCGCAAGTGCAGCCGGAACGAACCGGCGTGACACCCAGGTGCAGGCGGGAATCGCACGAAAAACGCCGCCGAATTTCCCGGCCCGACAACACGCGTGGATCGCGGCATCAAAAAACAACAACTCGATCGCCAGTGTGACTTGCCAGGAACGAAAATCGTGCGGACCCTGGACAGCAACCCAACTGCGACGGCACTTACATTTCGGCTGAACCCGACCTTTCAGGGCGCATCTCCGCTGCACGCGACGGATGCGCAGCTTTCGCCGCGCATCCGCGATCGTGCCATCGACAGAGAATTGAGATTGCTCGAAAGCCCTCAAATCGCTCTGCCCGAGTGTCGCCGCTGTTCTACGGATTGGCCCTGGAACAGAGGAAGTTGGCAAGGTTCTGGTCAGCCGGTGTCGGCGTAATATCGGTCAGCACGTTCGACGCCTGGGCTTCGGAAATCAGCGTCGTGGCCCCAGTCGCAAGCAGGAAGCGTTGGCCCACACTCTTGTTGGCCGCCGCCGTCACCACGCACACATAGCCCGCATGCGTGCCGTAACGCTCCTCTAGCGACGGGCGCGGATCCTTGGCTGCGACACGCTGCGCCTTCGTCTCCTCAAACGGATGATAAGCGCCGGTGTTCACGCAAATCTGCCCCGGGAAAGGTGCGCCAGGCGTGGGCGTGGCCACCGCGTTCCAGCCCGTATAGGTACCCAGCGGCGCCTGGTGCAGAACCGAAGCAACCCCGGCGATTTCATTACCATCCGAATTCACTTTCACGACATAGGTCGGCAGCACCCGATCAATGATCGGTGGCTGGGTGGTGATGATTCCCTTCTGGTTCATGTAATCGAACTGTGTGCCGAAGTCGTATTTCAGCAACGGATTATAGACCCCCAGGAAGGGAAAACTCGGGATCCTGGGAAAGCCCGTCGCCGCCTGGGTCGGCGGCACCAACTGCCCCTGGCTCAACCTGGGGTACACATCTGGCGGCATCGGCGTGCCGTTCATGATGAAGGCGATGAAGTCAGCCTGCAGGGCGTTGTTGGTATCCGACTCCGGGTTCGGATTGGCCGGCAAGGTGCAGCCGTTTGCCGGCGGGGGGTTCGGATTGTAAGTGAAACCGCCGCTGCCACCACCGTGCGTGACGCCGGGGAAATAATACCGATGCACATTCGCCGGCAAGGGGATGTCGGCATCGGCGGTCATGCCGACCAGATCCGGCGACATCTTGAGGTCCCAGAATTCCTCGCCGCCAAACGTCTCCAGTATCTGTGGACAGGTGCTGGTCGTTTTGCAGCGATCTGAGCAGCCCGGCCGGCGGCAGGTTGCGGGCCTTGTTCGGATAGTCGGACCACCACACCGGCGCTTCGTCGGCGACCATGTAAAGTGTCATGTCCACATCCGGCAGAGCGAAGCGAACGTTCAGAAAGAGCTGCCGCCCGTCGATCTGCGGCCACGCAGCATCGACCACCTGCTGGCCCAATTCATCCTGGTTGAAGCCGTTGAAGATGGACGAGCGAATGAAGGCGCCAGACTGCGACGCGCCAATGCTCATCACTTTGGAGGTCTCACCGGCGATCGGGTTGGCCGTGCCGTTGTCGTCAGCCGAGGCGTGGTGGAAGAACGAAATGACATCGCGCGTCGCGGCATAGCCGACCCCGAGCACCAGCGGGTCTTTCGCCGTGAACACCATCTCGTACAGCAGGCTGGGGTTGAAGGCATTCTTCACGCAGATGCGGGTCGGATCGGGGGTGCCCGGGAACGGCACCGTGCGGCAGTCCGCCCACGCCCAGTCGCTGCTGGGGATAAAGGTTTTCGGGCCGTCCACGCCGGTCACGCTCTGTGACGGCAAACTCCAGAAGGGCGTCTGCGTCGTATCCATGGTCAGCGGCTTATAGGGCACCGGGGTGCTCTTGATGATCATCTGGGCGGTATTGCCGGTCGGGGTCACGATGTGCCCATAGACCGGGCCGGTGATGCTGGAACCATCCGCGTTATGCGCCACCGGCACCTGGATCACCTGCTGTGTGCCGGTATAAGGCACCGTCAGCGACGTGCAGGGATAAGGGGTCGTGCACTGCGACAACAGATCGCCCTGCCAGCCGCTTTGCAGATAGATCGCGCCGGATACCAGCGAGGCTGCTGCCGGGATCGCATTGCCGCCGCGGTTCGACACCTCGTAGATCAGCAGCCCATTGGCCTGCGCCGGGTTGGTTGGCTCAGTGATCTGGAACGTCGCGATATACTGGACCTTCCCGTTGGTGTCCTTCGGCGCCAGTCCGATATCCTGAATGATCGTGTTGTGCGGATCCGTCGGATCAAGCTCGCCGAACACCCGTCCCTTGAGTGTCTGGTACGGGATCGGTGCGCCGGTGACCGGCGTCGTCGAATCGATCACGATCGAGGTGACACGGGCATCGCTCGGCGAACTCCAGCCGATCAGCGCCCCCGCTACCGCACCGAGCGGTACCAGGTAGCGCAGCGATCTGCATTTCTTCATCGCGGGCATTTGACAGTTTCCTTCCCATTGATACCAGGTCGCACTGGCGGTGACCTACGTTCGTCAGTCCCACGCAAGCGTTCGTCATTCCGGCGAAAGACCGTCATTCCCGCGAAAGCTCCGTCATTCCCGCGCATGCGGGAATCCAGGCAAATCCTCGGAATTTCGTGGGCTCTCGGCTGGATGCCCACGTTCGCCGGCATGACGGACCTAAAGTCTCCGTCCTCGCGGGTTGGTATGAGATGTTGTTCTGGTGCTGGTGTCAGGACAGTTCTTCCTTCGCCACCATCGCGCTGATCCGCCGACGCGCCGCCACCGCCACGCCCAGCAGCCCGACCACGAACAGGCCCAGCGGAGCCGGCTCCGGCACCGGCAGGTTGCAGCCCCGGCTGGTCGTGCCGGAACAGGCAAAATTGGCACCCGCATCATTGGTGAACAGCACAAAGAAGTTCGACGGCACCGACTGATCGTCGAACGACGAGATTCATAGGTGAACGTCTCGCTGCCCTGGCCGATCGGCACGCCCACCGTGCTGTCCGTCAGCTTGTAACAAAACCCGCTGCCGACATTGAACCCGGTGCCACCCAGGCAGTTCAGCGGGTCAGTGAAGAAAAACGCGGTCGCCGACCAGCCCGGCAACGTGGTGCCGGCAGTGGCTCCCGTCCCCGCCACCACCAGCTCGTCAACAAACAAATCGTTGCTGTTGTTGGTCAGGGTGAATGTGCCGGTCGAAACCGATTTGCTCAGCGTGAAATCCGCCGTCGCCTGCGCCGGCACCGCATGTGCGACGCCGAGCAGCAACGCCAGACCAGCCAAGGCTTTATACAGGTGCGTCATCGTATCCTCCTCCTCATTATTCGTTTGTTACGATCATACGCCTGGTATCAGGTCAATCCGGCCACCTCCACCGAAGCAGCGATCGAAGCGGCGAAGCAGCAAGTACCACTGCGGCACAGCGCGGCAATCAGCGGAGTGGCGGCGGACAGGACGGGAATGCAGCACAGCAAGGCGCCCGCCATGCAAGCTGTCACCAGATCACGACGGGCGTGGGTCAAGCTGCCCCGGCGGTCCGGCACGTTGCCAGGGCCCGGTATTTGCAGGGGGTGCCAACCCGTCCTGATCGCCATTTGCGGTGCCCCCCGAGATTATTTGGGAAATCATTTGGCCCCGAAAGATGGATGCAATCTAACCTTGCCACGCATATTCGCGGTCTGGCAAGCTGCATTTTGCATTCATTCCGGTACCGCCATGTCTTCCCAGGCCATGTTGATACCCTTCCCGAAGGGCGGCACGCTGCATGCCGACCTGCTCGCCGGGTTGCGGAACATGATCAATCACGGTGAGCTCGCCCCCGGCATGCGGGTGCCGGAACGTGTGCTGTGTGAGCGTTTCGGCATATCGCGTACACCGTTACGCGAAGCTCTCAAGGTGCTGGCAGCCGAGGACCTGGTCGAACTTCGACCCAATCGCGGTGCGCGCATCGCGACCCTGGACAATCAGAACTTGCAACACTTGTTCGAGGTCATCGCGACCCTGGAGGCAGAGGGCGGCCGCCTGGCCTGCAAGCGGATCACCGCGGATGCGCTGGCGGAAATCCAGAGCATGCATTATCGCATGTACGCTCATTTTCTGCGGCGTGAGCTGCCGGAATACTTCGCGCTGAACCAGGCCGTCCACGTGGCGATCCTGCGCGCGGCAGCTAATCCCGTACTGCTTTCCTGCTACAACGGCGTCGCCGGGCGCGTGACGAGGGCGCGCTACATGGCGAATCGCATGCACCCCGACCGCTGGGAAGCGGCGATGAAGGAGCACGAGGCAATTCTTGCGGCCCTCGTTGCCCGTGACGGTGACAGGCTGGGCCATCTGCTGGCTCAGCATCTGGAGAACAAGCGCGAAATAATAATGGGCACCTTGGCCATCGCCACACCTCCGAACGGGGATGCAAGCCCCGAACAGCAAGCTTCGTAGCTGGGTCTGGTTCGCGGTTCAGAACGGCAGGCCGACCAGGACGCCACTATTAAGATCACGTTTGCCGCTTGGGCTATCGCCGACACGGCTGTATGGGTGAAGCTGCGGACCCGCGTGGCCGCGCCAACAAACGAGGAAGCGATTACCCGTGTCGAGCAACAGCGTACCGGCGACCCCCAACGCTGCGAACGGGCAGCTTCTTTCGCGCCGCCAACTGGGATTCACCCTGATCGAGCTGCTGGTGGTGCTGGCGATCCTTGGATTGCTGGCCGCGATCACCGTCCCGCAGGTGCTGAAATATCTCGGCCGCGCCAAGACCGATACGGCACGCATCGAAATCAAGAACATCGCGACGGCACTCGACCTCTACTTGATCGATGTCGGTCGCTACCCGACGCAGGAGGAAGGGCTGGGCGCATTGACCGCGAACCCCGGTAACGTGCCCGGCTGGCACGGTCCTTACGTCAACAACAAGGGCACGCTGAACGATCCCTGGGGCCATCCCTATTACTACCGCATCCCCGGTGAACACGGTGCCTATGATCTCTATTCGCTTGGCGCCGACAATGCACCGGGCGGAACGGGCGACAACCAGGATGTGACGAACTGGTAGTTGCCACCCTTGCGGATAGCCCTCACGCCCGAATTCGTTGCGCGTCAATCGACCGGACCGATGGGCGACCTGTCCTGGGTGCGGCGGCTCGTGACCGGTGCGGCAGTGTGAACTGAGCCCCCCTGCCCGCTGCGGTCTGCTGATACCGATTCCGTTCCGGCGAAACCTGCTCTACCATGCTTCGAACAAAGGCGGGGCAGTCCGATGGACGACGGCGGGCGGGCGATGCGCGGCGTGCTGGCGGACTACGACCCGCAATCGTTCTTCTGCGAGATGCTCCGGCCCGGCCGACCGCCCGACCCGGCACTCGATCATCTGATCAGCCGGCTTCGCCAGATGCCGGAAGCCTCCCTCCGCCGCCGCGCCGCCGACGCCGAACGAGACCTGCTCGATCGCGGCATCACCTTCACCATCTATTCCGACGCCACCGCGATCGACCGTATCCTTCCCTTCGACCTGATCCCCCGCGTGATCACCGCCGACGAATGGCGGGTGATCGAAACCGGGGTCATCCAGCGCGTCCGCGCGCTCAATCTCTTCCTTCACGATGTCTACCACGACCAGAAAATCCTGAAGGATGGCATCGTTCCCGCCGCGCTGGTGCTCGGCAATGCCGGATATTGCGCGGCGATGGAAGGCTTCGACGTACCGCTCGGCACCTACGTGCATGTCTGCGGCACCGATATCGTACGCGACGAGACCGGGCGGTTCCTGGTGCTGGAGGATAACGCCCGCACCCCGTCCGGCGTCGCCTATGTGGTCGAGAACAGGCACATGACATTAAGGGTCCTGTCCGACCTGATGGCGGGGCTCGATGTGCGTGCCGTCGATGAGTACGGCCTGAGACTGCAGCGCGCGATGACCGAGATAGCACCGCCCTCGGTCATCGATCCGCAGGTGGTGGTGCTGTCGCCGGGCATTTTCAATTCGGCCTATTTCGAGCATGTGTTCCTGGCCCGCGAAATGGGCATTCCGCTGGTGGAAGGCCGCGATCTGCTGGTGGAAGACGGGCGGGTCTGGATGCGCACCACCGCCGGGCTGGCGCCGGTACACACCATCTATCGCCGCCTGAACGACGATTTCCTGGACCCCGACGCGTTCCGGCCCGACAGCCAGCTTGGCGTGCGTGGCCTGATCGAGGTGTGGCGGCGCGGGGCGGTGGCGATCGCCAATGCCGTGGGCACCGGCGTGGCGGACGACAAGGCGGTGTATGCCTACATGCCGCGGATCATTCGCTACTATCTGGCCGAGGAGCCGATCCTGCCCAATGTAGATACGATGATCTGCGCCGAAACCGAGGGGCTGGCCTATACGCTCGCGCACCTGGATCGGTTGGTGGTCAAGCCGGTTGCCGAATTGGGCGGTTATGGCCTGCTGATCGGCCCGCACGCCTCGCGAACCGAGCTGGATACGTTCCGCGCCCGGCTGCAGGCCAATCCCGCCAACTATATCAGTCAGCCGATGGTCAACCTGTCGGTCTCGCCCACCCTCGGCGAAGCCGGCGTTGCCCCGCGCCACGTCGATCTGCGGCCGTTCGCCGTCACCGGCCGCGACACATGGGTGCTGCCCGGCGGCCTGACGCGCGTCGCCCTGCGGGCCGGCACCATCGTGGTGAACTCGTCGCAGGGCGGTGGGTCGAAAGACACCTGGGTGCTGGCATGATGCCGCAAGAAACCATCGCCGAAACGATCGCCAGTACGGGCCATCTGATCGCGCGGCATGCCGGCAGCACGATCTGGCTGGCCCGCTACATGGAGCGGATCGAGAATCTTGCCCGGCTGCTCGATGTCACCAAGACGTTCGCCCGCGATGACGGCGAGGGCCGTACCTGGCTTGCGATCTTGCACATCAACGGCGACGAGCACCACTTCTTCGCCCGCCACGGTGCCGCCGATGCGGAAAGCGTGGCGTATTTCTATCTGCTGGACAAAGCCAATCCCAGCTCCGTGCAGACGGCGATCGGCTGGGCACGGGAAAATGCGCGCACCCTGCGGGCATTGATCTCGACCGAGATGTGGCTGCACATCAACGTCTTTCGCAACCAGATCACTGAATTGAACGAGGCTGATATCGCTCCCGACCGGCTGTCCGCGGTATGCGCGATGCTGCGGGAAGGGACACAGGCACACACCGGCATCACCGAGGGCACGTTCTATCGCGACCAGTGCTGGCATTTCTACATGCTTGGTCGCCACCTGGAGCGGGCGGACCAGACGACGCGGCTGCTCGACACGCGCTCTCATGCGGTCGCGGCCGCGGTGGCGGCGGATGGTCCCGAAATCGACGCCGGGCAATGGATGACGCTGCTGCGCGCCGCCGCCGGACACCATGCCTATCGTCGTGAACACCCGCATGGCTACCGGCCGACGGAAGTTGCCGGGTTCCTGTTGAAGAACGGGGCGTTTCCGCGGTCGGTGTGGCTTAATCTGTCGCAGATCGAATGGCACCTCGCGCAACTGCGCAGCCGCTATCACCTGCGCGGCATCGCGCCTTCGATGGAACGCACTGACCGGCTGCTGGCAATGATGGCGAACCAGACGGTCGAGCAGATCATGGCGCGCGGCTTGTCGCCGTTTCTCGACTGGATGCAGGGCGAGGTCGCCGCGCTGCATGGGGACATCGCCACCGGCCTGTGCGGCGAGGATTGACTCCTCGTAGCTGGTCAGGAGCGTCCCGCGCCCGCTATCGTGCCTGTCTGGCCTCGGGGGAACCGCACGATGGATCCGACTTTCCTGGCTGCCAACCGGTTGGCCGCGCTGGTGCGCAGCGGCGAGATAGGCTGTGTCGAGCTGCTGGAACATAGCCTCGCCCGGGTGGAACGGCTGGATGGCCGCATCAACGCCGTCGTAGTGCGAGACTTCGACCACGCGCGGCAACGCGCCAAGGCGCTGGACAATCAGAGCGACAAATCCGGCGCGTTGTTCGGCGTGCCGATGACGGTGAAGGAGAGCTTCGACATTGCCGGGCTGCCGACGACTTGGGGCGTGCCGGCGGAACGGCACTCGATCGCGCGGCGCAATGCGCTGGCGGTTGATCGGTTGCAGGGCGCCGGGGCCGTGGTGTTCGGCAAGACCAACGTGCCGCTGCTGCTCGGAGACTGGCAAAGCTACAACGAGATTTATGGCACCACGAATAACCCGTGGGATTTATCGCGCTCGCCGGGCGGGTCGTCGGGCGGGTCGGCGGCGGCGCTGGCGGCTGGCCTGACCAGTCTGGAGATCGGCAGCGACATCGGCTCTTCCATCCGCAATCCGGCGCATTACTGCGGCGTGTTCGGCCACAAGCCGACCTGGGGCATTTGCCCGCCGCTGGGCCAGTCGCTGCGCGGGAACGTGTTGCAGGCCGATATCTCGGTGATCGGGCCGCTGGCGCGGTCGGCGGACGACCTGGAGATCGCGCTGGATGCCATTGCCGGCCCCGAGGAGATCGAGGCGGTGGGCTGGAAGCTGGATCTGGCGCCGCCACGGGGGGCGCGGTTCGGTGACCTGCGCGTGGCGGTGATGCAGGACCATGCATTGTCGGCGGTGGATGGGGCGATCACCGGGCGGCTGGACGAGCTAGCATCGTTCCTGGCGAAACAAGGTGCCCGTGTCAGCACCGTCGCACGGCCGGATTTCGATCTGGCGCGCGGGACATCAGTCTGTATATCGAGATGCTGCGCGCCACCACCAGTGCACGCTTCGACAGCGCCGCGATCGAGCACTGGCGCGCCGAAGCCGCGCGGCTGCCGGCGGATGACACCAGCTATTACGCGCTGATGGCGCGCGGCAATTCCATGCTGCATCGGGACTTCCTGCTCGCCAACGAGCAGCGCCAGCGCATGCGCCGCGCCTGGGCGGAATTCTTCAAGGAATGGGACGTGTTCCTGTGCCCGGCCGCTGCCTCCGCCGCGCAGCCGCACGACCAGGCCGGCGAGCGCTGGGAACGCACGATCGAGGTCAACGGACACCGGGCGCCTAACATCGATCAGATGTTCTGGGCCGGTATCTCGTGCTTCTTCCTGCTGCCGGCATCGGTCGCGCCACTCGGCTTTACGCCGACGGGGCTGCCGTTCGGCGTGCAGATCGTCGGGCCGCAGTTCGGCGACCGCACGACGATCCAGTTCGCGCGGATGATGGAACAATCCTGGCAGGCGTTCCAACCGCCGCCCGGATGGGAATGAACGAGGCAACCACATGAACCCCACCTTCCTGCCGGCCTGGCGGCTGGCCGAGCTGACCAGCAGCGGCGAGATCGGCTGCCTGGAGCTGCTGGACCATTACATCGCCCGCGTTGAGCGGCTGAACAACCGCATCAACGCCGTCGTCACGCGCGACCTGGAACGTGCGCGCACGCGGGCTCGCGCGCTGGACAGTTCCGGCCGCAACAAGGGGCCGCTGTTCGGCGTGCCGATGACGGTGAAGGAGAGCTTCGACCTGATCGGCCTGCCGACCACCTGGGGGCACGAGGACCGCAAGCCGCATCGCGCCGACGCCGACGCGCTGGCGGTACAGCGGCTGGAGCAGGCGGGCGCTGTAGTGTTCGGCAAAACCAACGTGCCGGTCAGCCTGGCCGACTGGCAAAGCTACAATCCGGTGTACGGCAGCACCAACAACCCATGGCATCATGCGCACACGCCGGGCGGCTCGTCCGGCGGTGGCGCGGCGGCCTGCGCGGCCGGGTTCGGCGGCCTGGAGATTGGCAGCGATATCGGCGGCTCGATCCGCGTGCCGGCGCATTATTGCGGGCTGTTTGGGCACAAGCCCAGTTGGGGCCTGTGTCCGCCACGCGGGCATTCGCTGGCGAATGCCGCGGCCATGACCGACATCTCCGTGATCGGTCCGCTGGCGCGGTCGGCGCGTGATCTGTGGCTGGCGCTGGAACAGATCTCCGTGCCTGATCCGCTGGATAGCGATCTGGCGATTTCCTTGCCGCCACCGCGCGGCACGCGACTCGCGGACCTGCGCATCGCGGTCTGGTCGCATCAGCCGGGACACGAGACGGACTCCGAAACCGTGGCGCTGCTCGACGAGCTGGGGCGCCACCTGGAACGCGAAGGCGCCGCAGTCAGCCGCACCGCACGGCCGGATTTCGACGTAACGGAAGCGTTCCGGTTATATGTCACGCTGCTGGACGCGGCCCTGAGCGCGCGCCTGCCCGACGACGCGCTGGCCCGCAAGCGCGAGAAGAAAGCCGCCCTGCATCCCAACGACATGAGCACCGACGCACTGTTCGATCGCGCCACCGACCTGCCGCATCGCGAATGGTTGCGGCTGAACGAACGCCGGCATCAGCTCCGTCGCATCTGGAATGCGTTCTTCCGCCAATGGGACGTGCTGCTGTGTCCGGTGATCGCCACGCCGGCGCTGCCACACATGCAGGAAGGCAATCCGTGGGAGCGCACCCACACGGTGAACGGCCGCACCATCGCTTATCAGGACATGCTATTCTGGCCGGGCATCACCTGCGCCTTCCATCTGCCGGCGACGGTCGCGCCGATCGGGCTGTCGGGGACCGGCCTGCCGATCGGTGTGCAGATCGTCGGCCCGCTCCATGGCGATCGCACGACCATAGCGGTGGCCGGGCTGCTGGAGAAATCCTGGCGCGCATTCGTGCCACCGCCGGGCTGGGACTGAGCCGGTCATGCGCATCCTGGTGCTTGGTGCCGGCGGGATCGGCGGCTATTTCGGCGGATTGCTGGCTGAATCGGGGGCGGACGTAACCTTTCTGGTGCGTCCCGGCCGGGCGGCGCAGCTCGCGCGCGACGGGCTGGTGGTGAAAAGCCCGCTGGGCGACCTCACACGCGCTGTCCGCTTCCTGACCGGCGATGGGCTGGCTGATGACGGACGCTACGATCTCGTGCTGCTGACCTGCAAAGCCTACGACCTGGAGAACGCCATCGCCGCGATCGCCCCCGCCATGCGCCAGGGCGCGGTGGTGCTGCCGATGCTGAACGGCATGCGGCATCTCGACCGGCTGGACGCGGCGTTCGGGCATAGTGCGGTGCTCGGCGGCATGTGCCAGATCGCCGCCACGCTGACCGGTACCGGCGAGGTACTGCATCTGAACAAGCTTCAGCACATGGTTGCCGGACCACGTGAAACCGGACAGGACGCGATCGCGCAGGCGTTCGCGCAGGTTGCCGAACCGGCGCGGTTCGATTTCCGCCTGTCCGACGACATCGCGCAGGACATGTGGGAGAAATTCGTCATGCTCGCAACCATGGCGTCCATGACCTGCCTGATGCGCGGCAGCGTCGGCGATATCATGCAGGCCGACGACGGCGAGGAGCTGATGCTCGACACGCTGGAGGAATGCGGCCTGGTGGCGCACGCCGCCGGGCACCGGCCGCGTCCGACCTTCCTTACGCGTGCCCGGACGATCCTGACCGAGCGCGGGTCGAGCTTCGCCGCCTCCATGCTGCGTGATGTGGAGCGTGGCGGACCGACCGAGGCAGCGCACGTGGTCGGCGATATGCTGGCGCGCGCACGGACGGCGAACTTGCCCGCGCCGATGCTGCGGGTCGCATGGTGCCACTTGCAGACACACGAGGCACGACGTCCGCCTGGTTAGACCGGGCTGGGCTCGCGGAGCGATCTTATACCGTGAAGCGAACGAGCGGCGCGGTGGGCGACAAAGTCATGGATGGCCGGGACAAGCCCACGACTGTCCGGCAGGGTTCTTGCTTGTGTCGCTTGTGTCATATGAGCTGCCCTTGGCCAGCGATTGGCGGGGGCCGTTCGGCGGGCCGATGCAGTTGAGTGAGGCTGCGTCGGTGCATGAGGTTCACCCGGACGAGCCGGGCGAACGCCAGGGGACTGTGGACGGCATGCTGCGTCTTCTGAGCCAGGCGAAGCAGCAGGAAGGCGATCAAGGCGATGGCGATCTGGATGCGAACCGCATTTTCGGAGCTACCGATGAACTTGCGGATGCGCAGGGTCTGTTTGACCCAGCGGAAGAACAGCTCGATGGCCCATCGGCGCTTGTAAAGCTCGGCAATGACCTCGGCCGGCGAGCTGAGATCGTTGGTGACGATGCGCAGAACCTTGCCGGTATCGATGCGCACCTGAACCTCCCGCACCGCGTCGGAGAACGGGTTGTGGCGGTTGTTCGCTTGCCGCTGCGGCAGCTTGCCGATGCGATCCGACAGGATCGGGCCGCCCGGCCGCACGTCGCGCGATTTGCTCACCGCGAGCGGGGTGTTGCGCTTGAGCCGCGTCACGATCCGGCACCCCGCGCCGTGCAGCTTTGCCCACCAGGCGTAGTCATAGTATCCGAGATCGAAGACGTAAGTGGCGCCCTTCACGATCGGCATCGCCTGGGCCGCGGTGATGTCGTTGACGTTGGCCGTGCTGAACGCGGCCCACGGGTCCGGCCTTGGGCCGGCCCGAGGACAGGCTCCTATCGGGCAATCAGCGTCCGGATCATAGATGATGTGCAGCTTGGCGCCGCACGCCGAGGCCGAGAACCGGGCCCAGTCGGCGCTGCGCTCATTCAGCGCCAGACCGGTGCTGTCGATCAGGTAGCTGACGCCATCCATGGTGCGCCGCAGCCGCCGGTGCGCGCTTTGGATCATGCCGCCGAGCAGCGCCGTGAAGACGCCGACCGGCCGCTGGCGGTTGGCATCGGCCAGGGTGGAGCGATGCGGCAGGCTGACCCCCAGATGATAGAGCCGGTCGGCATGGCTGCGCAGCCCGGTCTCGATCTCGCGCAGGCTGGCTGCGCCCGAGAGCTGGGCATACAGCATGGCAGCGAGTTGGCTCTTGAAGCTGAAGCCGCGCACATCCGTCGTTGCGCCATGCCGTTCGACCGCCTGATCGAACTCGCCCCACGGAAGCAGCTTCAGCATCGCATGGAAAACGCTATTCTGGTGCGGCACGGCGTTGACCTCCTCGCGTCCGGTGGCGTCGCCAAACGTCGGATGCGAGTAGAATCAATGTCGTGCGCTCGTACAAGCGAATTCCGTGCCGGACAGCCGTGGGACAAGCCCGGCCATGACGGTGGGGGCCGGCCATGACGGAAAGGGTCAGCATCAACGCGGGTTGGTATTATAGCCAACCCGCGTGGACGAAGTGGGAGTGCCTATCGCGTGCGTCGCCGGAACGGTGACGGAACCAGGGCCGGCACATCAGCGCGGTAGGCTGCGTACTCCGTCGGAAACTGCCCCTCCATGAAACGTTCCTCGACCGCGAGCTTGCACATGAAAGCGATTGCGACCAACACCACGCCGAGCACGCCGCGCCACTCGTTCGTCGCGACGGCCGATCCGACAAAAGCCAGCAGCAGCCCAGTGTAGATCGGATGTCGTGTCCAACGATAGGGGCCAGTGCGGATCAGCTCGTGCCCACGCTTCAGCGTGACGGTCGCGCTCCAGTTCCCGCCCAGATAAATCCGCGCGATCACCGACCACGCCAGCCCGGCGAACACCAGCGCCGCGCCGAGCCAATACCAGGCAGGCGACGCCGGAAGCAATCGGGCGCGTAGCCAGCCACGCGGGACGCCATCGCCAAGGAACAGCCAGATCGCGATCAGCAGCGGCACCGTGTGCAAGACGCGCGATCCGATGGACTCGCTGCGGGCAACGGGCTTGGCGCGCAACGCAGCCACGAGCCAGTATAACAGCCATATGAGCCAGAGCCCCGAGATCGGATCATCGTGGACAAATCGCATGATTCACGGCCTATCGGCGGAAGCTGCACCAGGAGAGCAATGCATGAAGATCATCGCGGTTGAGACATACCACACGCGTGTCCCGTTCGACATGGGCGCCAGGCCGGTTACGTTCATCGGAACCGCCTGGGACTCGCTGAACACGCTGTGGCTGCGCGTCGTCACCGACCAGGGACTCGAAGGCTGGGGCGAAGGCTTCGGCCATGCCTGTGTCCCCGCCACCCGCGCCGTGGTGGACACGCAGCTTGCGCCGCTCATTCTCGGACAGGATGCAGCCGATATCTCCGGGTTGCGTGCGCGGCTGACAAAGTCGTTTCATCTCTACGGACGCAACGGGCCGCACGTGTACGCCCTGTCGGCGCTCGACATCGCGCTGTGGGATATTGCCGGGAAGGCTGCCGGCCTGCCGTTGTGCCGGCTGCTGGGAGCGATCCCGCGGCAACTCACTGCCTATGCCAGTCTGCTGCGGTACAACGCGCCCGACCTGGTGGCCGCGGCGTGTGAGCGAGCGGTGGCACGCGGCTATCGCGACATCAAGCTGCACGAGATCGAAACGCCGATGATCGCCGCCGCACGCCGCGTGCTGGGGCCGGAGCCAAGGCTGATGGTGGACTGCAACTGTCCCTGGACGGTCGCGCAGGCGCTGGCGAAGGCGAAGGAACTGCGCCCGCTGGAGCTGACGTGGCTGGAAGAACCGGTCTGGCCGCCGGAGGATGATGCCGGGCTGGTGCGCGTGCGCACGCAAGGCGGCATCCCGATCGCTGCCGGGGAAAACGCCGGCGGCCTGCATGATTTCAAGCGCAAGTTCGAGCTCGGCGCCATCGACGTCGCGCAGCCGAGCGTGATAAAGATCGGCGGCCCTTCCGCGATGCTGGAGATCGCCGTGCTGGCGAAAGCCTGCGGCGTGCGCCTGGTGCCGCACAATGCGTATTTCGGGCCGGGCTATCTCGCGTCCCTGCACGTGAATGCCGCGCTCGCCCCCAAATCGCCGTTCGAGCGCATCTTTATCGACCTGGAAGCGAGCCCGCTGCATGACGCCGTGACCGCACGCGACGGCAAGGTGAGCGTTCCCGAGGGGCCCGGTTTGGGGCACGACCCGGATCTGGACGTGCTGCGCCGCTACACGATCGGGGAACCCACCGTGAGCAAGGCATAGGGCCACGCACATGGCCGGCCGCGTGCACGTGATCGGGGCCGGACTGGCCGGACTGTCGGCGGCGCTTTCGCTTACCGCGGCCGGACGCGCGGTGACGCTGCACGAAGCCGGTCCGGTGGCCGGTGGCCGGTGCCGCTCCTATTTCGACCGCGAGATCGGACTGACGATCGACAACGGCAACCATCTGCTGCTGTCGGGCAATCGCGCGACGTTCGTCTATTTGCAGGAGATCGGCGCGACCGACACGCTCGGCGGACCGGCGCGGCCGGTGTTTCCCTTCATGGCGGTCGACACCGGCGAGCGCTGGGTGCTGCGGCCGAATGCGGGCCGGCTGCCCTGGTGGATCCTGTCCCGCGCGCGCCGGGTGCCCGGAACGCGGGCGACGGATTATCTCGCACTGCTTCGACTGCGCGGCTGCGCGGATGACCGCACCGTGGCCGACGCATTCCAGCCTGGCGCGCTTTACCGACGCCTGATCGAGCCGCTGGCGATCGCCGCGCTCAATACGCCGCCGTCCGCGGGCTTGGCGCGCCTGCTCGGCGCGGTGGTGCGGGAGACGCTGATGCAGGGTGGCGACGCCTGCATCCCCCGCTTCCCGAAGCAGACGCTGGCGACATCGCTGATCGACCCGGCCGTTGCGCTGCTGCGAGCGCGCGGCGCTGAGCTGCGGTTCTCTCGGCGGATTTCCGCGCTGGAGCTGAGCGGTGACCGCGTTGTCGCGCTGCGATCCCCCGACCAGACTATCCAGGTCGGACCGGATGATGGCGTGGTGGTCGCGGTGCCGCCGTGGGTTGCCACCAGCCTTGCTGCCGGACCTGGTGGTTCCAAACGAATTCGAGTCGATCCTCAACATCCATTTCCGGGTCGATGCGAAGGCAGGTGACGCCGGCTTCATCGGCCTGATCGGCGGCACGGCGGAATGGGTGTTCGTGAAGCCCGATCATGTGTCGGTGACGATCAGCGCCGCCAACCGCATGGTGGATCAGCCGGCCGAGCAGATCGCCGCCGCGGTGTGGCCCGACGTGCGCGCGGCGTTGCGCCTGCCGGATGAGATGCCCGAAGGGATGCCGCCATGGCGCGTGGTGAAGGAACGGCGCGCGACGTTTGCCGCCACCGCGGCGCAGGATCGGCGCCGTCCTGGCGCGCGCACGCCGCTCGGCAACCTGGTGCTGGCGGGGGATTGGACCGACACCGGCTTGCCCGCCACGATCGAGGGCGCGGTCAGATCCGGCCGAGCGGCGGCCGGAACCATGCTGCAAGCCGACACCAATCCCGGTCCGGCGAACGGCTCCGGACGGACCCGGCTGGCGTAGGTATTGTCCTCTGTAGTGGGTTGCATGCTGCGCGTAATTTCCCGGACCATCGGCCGTCGCTCGGTCGTCAATGGTCGGAGCAATGCAGAGCGGCGCTGGCCGAGTATTGTCGGTGACCGACGCCAGCATCAATCTGGCCCGATGATTGTTGCCCGTACACTCCCCGCACTGCGGTCCGCTTGCGCCGCGCTGCACGCACGCCATGGATCGCTGGCGCTGGTGCCGACGATGGGGGCGTTCCATCAAGGCCATCTGACGCTGGTACGCAGCGCCGCGGCATCCGGCGGCGCCACCGTGGTATCGATCTTCGTCAATCCGTTGCAGTTCTCCCCGACCGAGGATCTGGCGCGTTACCCGCGCGATGAGATCGGTGATCTGGCGGCTCTGAAGACATCCGGCTGTGCGCTGGCATGGCTGCCGGATGTGGCGACGATGTACCCGCCCGAGGATGCGACGACGATCAACGTAAGCGGGCCGGCCGAGCGGTGGGAAGGCGCGATCCGTCCAGGACATTTCCGCGGCGTGGCGACGGTTTGCGCCAAGCTGTTCGGTCAGGTCCGACCAGACCGTGCCTATTTCGGCGAGAAGGACTGGCAGCAGCTCCAGGTGGTCCGACGCGTGGTTGCCGACTTGCTGCTGCCGCTGGAGATTGTCGGGATCGGAACTGTGCGCGAGGACGATGGCCTGGCCATGTCATCGCGCAACCGTTTCCTCACCGCGGGGGAACGCCAGATCGCGTCGCAACTCCCGGCGGTGCTGATGTCGACGGCGAAGATGCTGGCCGCCGGCGCCGTGGTCCCGACAAGTCTGGCGGAGGCCCGGGCCGGACTGACCCGCGCCGGGTTCAGCGTTGACTATGTGGCGCTGGTGGACGGCCCAAGTTTGGCACCGATCGAGGCGACGCGCGCGGGAGCACGCCTGATTGCAGCCGCGCGGCTAGGGTCGGTGCGGTTACTGGACAATCTGGCGATCGGGTAGCGGTTCGGACTGCGGTCGGCACCGATTTGCCGTTCACCGGGCTGTCGGTCGCCATTTCGGATCAAACCGGGCAGGAGCACATATGGCCAAGCCGCCATGAGCGAATACCAGTATTACGAATTCCAAGCGATCGACCGTCCGCTGAGCGAAGCGGATCGTAAGGCCCTTCGGGGTTTATCGACCCGAGCGCGGATCACGGCCACCAGCTTCCCGAACTCCTATGAATGGGGCGACTTCAAAGGCGATCCAGACAAACTCATGGAGCGCTGGTTCGACCTCCATCTCTATGTCGCGAACTGGGGGTCGCGCCGCCTGATGATTCGGCTGCCTAAGCGGCTGGTCGATCGGCGTCGCCTCGACGCCTTCCTCGGCGAGGTCGATTGCGCCACGTTGTCGGTCTCTGGTGAGAACCTGATCGTGGACATCAGCCGCGACGAGGTTGAATCCGAGGATTGGGATGATGGCTCGGGCTGGCTCGCGGCTTTGGCTCCGCTCCGCGCCGAGGTTCTCGCCGGTGACCTGCGACTGTTCTATCTGCTCTGGTTGACGGCGGTCGAAGCCGAGGTTTTCGAGGCTGACTGGCTGGAGCCCATGGCCGGGATTGGGCCGATGTCGGCAAGCCTGGACGCTTTCGCAGAATTCGTTGGCATCGATAGAGACCTTGTCCAAGCGGCGGCCGAACGCTCCACCGTCGCGATGGCAAGCGCCATGTCCGCGGAGGCCGTCGAGGCGATCATTTCGGCGATGACCGATGCCGCCAAGACGACGCTGCTGTCGCGGCTGGTCGGCGGCGATCCACACGTCGCCACGGAACTGCGGGCGGAGGTCAGGAACCGTATGGCGAGCGACGCCGACGCCGCGCCGATCGTCGCCCGAACCGTCGGCGAACTACGCGCGCGTGCCGCCGCGATCGGTCTTGCGCGCGAGCAGGCCGCCGCCGAGAAGCTCGCCGCCGAACACGAAGGGCGTGTGCGAGAGGCCGATAAAGCCCGCCAAGCCCGGCTATTGGCGATAGCGCAGCGGGGTGATGGCGTCTGGCGCGAAGTCGAGGCCGAAATCGAGCGGCGCAACGCTGCGGCCTATGACAAGGCGGCGGGGCTTCTCCGCGATCTTCAGGCGGTCGCCAAGGAACGAGGTACGATCGAGGACTTCCTGCGTCGACTTCGCGCGATCCGTGAGAAGCATGTCCGCAAGGAACGGTTCATCGAACGGCTGGCTGCATTGGAGTAGTGCATCGCGCCTTGGGGTAGATTTGGCGGGCCACGACCGATGATGATGAGCACTATGTCTACGCTATAGCACTATAACCACATCCCCATCGGAACGCGGCATCACCTAATCACGGCTGCCTTTGATCGGATATGCCTCCAAGATCGATTGGCATTGCTTCACGAAGGGCGGTAGGTAGCTCTGGTCTATATCAAACTGAAACCAATGGCGCCGGCTCATATGGTCGGGCGTGATCGACACTTCCATGGTTATGTGGCCAAGCGATCCAGATTTAAGAGTGACCGAGAGGGCCGGTTCCATACACGCGAGCTTTGCTTCGCCTTTTAAATTCTTCAGAAGCCCTTCCAATTCGACCAGCCATCGATCGAGTTCTGAAAGATGAATAATTGAACCGGTCGCAAACACGCTCGCGCCATTTCCGCCGCAATGTGCCGTCACCCGCAGCCAATTACCGTCCCAATATTCAGCCACATCCGGGAACTGCCTTCCATGAGTTCAGATTTGCAGCCCTTCAAGTTTTAGGTCTGGCGTGCCCAATTGGGCGGCGGGGTCTGTCACCACGTCATTCCCCTAAGCTTGTCATGATCCGGCCTGGCGAACTTGCCAAAATCATAGCGCGGCAGGGAGTTGCTCGGTGAGAATCTGGACGGCAAGGGAAAGGCTGGATGGCCGCTGGTCGGATGTCTTTGAAGGGATTGCTATTTTGGCCTCCCACCGGACACCCCGTGCTGGCGCTTCGGGCCGAAAGCTCAATGATATCAACGCGCCGAGCGCCATCCGAGGGGTGTTAAGGCCGGTAAAGGAGACTTAGCCAAAGGGCTGGCAAGGTCCCGCACTTTGCGGTAGGTTACATGTAACCGATTCGGAGACTTGTCATGGCCTCGGCATCAAAGCCCAAGCCCTCCCGCACGAAGGTGAAGGCAACATCGCGAGCGGCTGCGCGCGCAGGGTCTGCGCCCGATCCAGATTTGGGTGCCGGACGTGCGTCGCCCGTCGTTCCGGTCAGAGGCGCATCGCCAATCGTTGGCCGTGGCCGCGAGCGCGCATGCGCCTGAGGATCAGGCGTTCATCGACGCGGTATCGGATTGGGGCGATGAATGAAGCGTGGCGACATCTGGACCGTCGCCGGCGGCAAAGACTACGCCGGGAAGCCACGCCCCGTCGTCATTGTTCAGGACGACAGCTTCGACGCAACCGATTCGATCACGATCTGCGCCTTCACCACTGACGAGACCGAAGCACCCCTGTTCCGCCTGCCGGTCGAGCCGAACGAGCGCAATGGCCTGCGCACGACATGCCGCTTGATGGTGGACAAGATCACCACCGTCCCAAAGACCAAAGTTGGTGCACGCGTCGGCAGGTTGGACGATGAAGATATCCTGAGACTCAATCAGGCTGTGCTCGTGTTCCTCGGACTGGCGGTCTCGCCGAGGACCAAGCAGGAGGCATAACCAACGGTGGCACAAGGGATATCCGCGGTTAGAATTAGGCCGTTCAGCTCGCGGTCGCTTCGCGCGATGCTGGCGGGATGTCTCCATTGCGCGCCAGCTTGAGCGTTCTGCCTGACGATCTTTACATCGAGCCGGAGCCCTGGCCGCGCATCGGGCGCCCGCCCAAGCATGATGTTGAGGCGTGGACCGTTACGGACGATTGGCCCGCCCCCGTGCCGATCACCGACGCCGAGCTCGACGTGTTCGAGGCATGGTTCAGCGATCTGTTCGATGAACTGTTCGGACTGCACCGATGATCTGAGAGGACAATCGCGATGGCCGTGCCGTTACGCGCCGCCTTGTATCTGCGCGTCTCGACGGCTCGGCAGGCCGAGCACGATGTCTCGATTCCCGATCAGAAGCGGCAAGGCGAAGCCGATTGCGCCGCGCGCGGCTACCAAGTCGTCGAGACCTACGTGGAAGCCGGCACTTCCGCCACGAACGACCGCCGGCCCGAGTTCCAGCGCATGATCGAAGCGGGCACCAGCAAGCCCGCGCCGTTCGATATCGTCATCGTCCACAGCTTCTCGCGTTTCTTCCGTGATCACTTCGAGCTGGAGTTCTACGTCCGCAAGCTGGCGAAGAACGGCGTCCGGCTCGTCTCGATCACGCAAGAGATGGGTGACGACCCGATGCACGTCATGATGCGGCAGATCATGGCGCTGTTTGACGAGTATCAGTCGAAGGAGAACGCCAAGCACGTTCTCCGCGCGTTGAAAGAGAACGCGCGGCAAGGCTTCTGGAACGGATCGCTGCCACCGATTGGCTACCGCGTCGTCGCGGCCGAGCAACGCGGCGCGAAGATCAAGAAGAAGCTGGAAATCGATTCCGCTCCACGCCGACACGGTGGGCTGATCTATCGCCTCGCCCTGGAGGGCGAGGGGACATCCGGCCCGATGGGCGTCAAGAACATCGCGGCTTATCTCAACCAAGATCGCATCTTCACGCGCGATGGCGGGCGCTGGGGCATCGGCATCGGGCAGGTTCACCGCATCCTGACGCGAACGACGTATGTCGGTCGCCACGAGTTCAACAAGCGCGCCAAGAGCAAGATGCTCAAGCCGGTCAGAAGCTTTAATAGGGGCGGAAGAATATGCTTGACGGCGAAATGGGCCGCCAAGATAACGAATTGTGGGAGGACTGTCGTGATGTGGATTCGTAGTCTGGGCGGTCTGGCTGTAGCCCTCTTGCTCGCTAAACCAGCGGCGGCATTCGAGCCAGTCGTCCAGTTGACCGTCTCCTCTCCCTCAAAACCGGTCATTTCAGGCACCACAAACCTACCTGATGACACGCCGTTGATGGTCGGCATTCAGGTCGCACGGGAAGATGCCGCAAATCCGGGGCACATCTCTATCCCCTCATGGGCGAACAGGCGGTCGTGGTACACGGCCACCGCTTCTCCGCCGGGCCGTTCAGCGTGGACGGCAGCCCCTACGACCGCGGCACATACATCGCGAGCGTCACAATATCGAACTTGGCTCTGCCCGAGGATGTAAAGCCAATTCTCGGCGATATGGGCCAAAAGATGGGCGGGCCAAACGTGAAAGTGGGGCCGCTCGATATGCCCTACTTCGAAGTCCGCCAAGCATTCGATGTCAGGTAGCAAATGTTCGCCGCTGCTGTCCGAACAAAGGGCGTCACTATTTGGTGCCCTTAATTTTCTCAATCATCCCCAGACACCAATCCCTATCGCCGTCCGGCACGCCTGGTTCTGCGATCCACCGACAGAGGGTTTTGTGAATGTCCGCGACGGCCCCCGGGTTATTCTGAGGGGGCTGATCTAGCGCCCGCTCAATTTGAGTCATGGTCTCTTGGCCAATTTCCACGTTCCGACCCCATCTGCTCTTGCAAAGCACAGGTCGCACGGGCCACGCCAAGTCGGCTAGCTGTCGAATCCAAGAACGTTGTTCAGTTTGGCGAAGGGGGTCATGTGTTTGATGCCGCTGTGGGTCCGTATGGTGTTGTAGGTCTTCAGCCATGGTTCGAGCGTTTCGATCCGCTCGGCCGAGGTGGTGTAGGCTTGCGCATAGGCCCATTCGCGCAGGCTGGTTTGGATGAAGCGCTCGGCCTTGCCGTTGGTGCGCGGGGTGTAGGGTCTGGTTCGCTTATGGCGGATGCCCTCCTCGGCCAACAGGTCACGGAAAGCAAAGCTTTTGTAGGCCGATCCGTTGTCGGTCATGATCCGCTCGACGCGCACGCCGAAGCGCTTGAAGCAGGCCAGCGCCCGCCGGGTGAAAGCGACGGCGCTCTCGGCTTTTTCGTTGGCCAGGACTTCGCTGTGGGCCAGGCGGCAGGCATCGTCGATGGCGACGTGGAGGTATTCCCAGCCGGTGCCACGCTTGTTGCTTTGGCCGGTGCGATCACCGGTGATGCGGGTCGATGCCGTCGATGCGACCGAGCTCTTGATATCGAGGTGGAGGAGTTCACCGGGTTTCTCGCGCTCATAGCGAACGATCTCGGGTTTGGTCTCGAGTGCACCGAGCCGCCCAAGGCCGAGCCGGCGCAGCACCGCGCCGACGGTCGAGCGCGGCAGACCCAGTTCACGCGCGATCTGCGGGCCGGTGCGCCGTTGGCGACGCAGGCGCTCGATGGCTGTCAGAGTGTCGGCGTCGGTGCGGTGCGGGCATCGGGCGGGCGCCGAACTGCGGTCCTGGAGGGCAAGTTCGCCGCCCGCCCGATGCCGCGCCAGCCAACGAAACGCCTGTCGTTGGAGAGACCGGCGGCAGCGGCCGCATCTCCCACCCGCCATCCATCAGTGCGGACGCGTTGCACCAGCAAGGCTCGACCTTGCGGCGTCAGGCGCGCATTCTTGTGCAGGTTCATCCGGGGCTCCCTGGGCGTGCGGTTGAAGGTCTGGCAACCACAGCTTCACCCCTTCACCCCGGGTGAACAACCTTCATAGCTTCGACAGCTAGAGCGAGACAGGGCGCGCGCGGCATGGGGGCGAAGGCGGGCATTTCGCACGTCAACTTTTTTGGTTGCACGGTGGTTGCAGGTTTGCCCAAGGATTGATGCGTCAACAATCCTTGCGGATGACCAAAAACCAAGGGTTTTGGCGGAGAGGGAGGGATTCGGACCCTCGGTACCCATAAGGGTACAACGGTTTTCGAGACCGCCCCGATCGACCGCTCCGGCACCTCTCCGTGTCGGGCGGCGGGTTATAGAAGCCTGCCGGGCCGGCCGCAAACCCAACCGTCAGAACCGGTCCTTCCTCGCCCGCAGATCCGTAAACGTCGCAACGTCAGCCGCCCGCAGGAACGGGTTTGCCGCCATTTCTTCGGACATGCGGGTCGGCACGGTCGGTTTGCCGGCCGCGCGCTGCTGGTGCGCCTGCTCGGCCCGCGCCACCAGCGCCTGATTGGACGGATCGACCGACAGCGCGAACCGCGCATTGCTCTCGGTATATTCGTGTCCGCAACAAACCAGCGTCGGCACCCGGAAGCACCTTCAGCTTGCCTAGGCTGGCGAACATCTCCGCCGCGGTGCCCTCGATCAGTCGCCCGCAGCCCAGGCTGAACAGGGTGTCTCCGCTCAGCAACACCCACCATCCGGAAAATAGAAATTGATCTGCCCCCTGGTATGGCCGGGAGTGTCGATCACCTGTGCCGTCGCGCCACCGAACTGTACCTGGCTCCCCTTCCCGCACCGCCTGATCCAGCTTCGGCAGTCGGTGCGCGTCCGCCGCGGCACCCACCACCTTGGCCCCGAACCGCGACCGCACCTCATCCGTGCCCGCCACGTGGTCGGCATGATGGTGGGTGAGCAGAATGAGGTCGAGCCGGCCGCCGGCCCGCTCCAGCGCCGCGATCACCGGACCCGGCTCGGCCGGATCGACGATGGCGATCGCCCCGCTGCCGCTGTCGCGTAGCAGCCAGGCATAATTATCCGAGAGGATGGGGACCGGTTCGGCGACTGATGCTCATGAAGGAACCCTAACACCCCGTTGCCCCGCCGCAAACCGGTGTTGTGCTATAGTCGGCGCCATGCCGGCAGACGCGCACGCAACGGCCGATTTCTATGGCACCGGCCGCGGCGCGGTGGCGGCCCGGCTGGTGCGCGAGCGGCTCACCCGCTGTGGCCGGAGCTGACCGGCCAGTCCGTGCTGGGCGTCGGCTATACGCGCCCTATCTGCGGCTGTGGCGGACCCAGGCGGCGCGCTGCGTTGCCGTCACACCGGCGCAGCTCGGGGTGGCCCGCTGGCCGGCCGGCGCCCCCAACCTCACCTGCACGGCGGAGGAGGACGCCCTGCCCTTCCCCGACCTGACCTTCGACCGCATCCTGGCGGTGCACGGGCTGGAAGCCGCCGACAACGCGCGGCGGCTGCTGCGGGAGGTCTGGCGCGTGCTGAAGGATGACGGGCGCCTGCTGGTCGTCACGCCCGAACCGCAGCAGCCTGTGGGCGTATGTCGAAATCCACCCCGTTCGGGCATGGCCAGCCCGTACTCTTCGGCCAGGTGGGGCGGCTGCTGGCGGGCGCGTTGTTCCGGGTGGAACGGCGTGACACGGCGCTCTATCTGCCGCCCAGCACGCGCCGGCTGGTGTTGCGCAGCGGCCCGTTTCTGGAGCGTTTCGGCCGCCGAATTGCCCCCGGCTTTGCCGGTGTCACGATCACCGAGGCGGTCAAGGACGTGTACGCCGCCATGCCGGTGAAGCCGGTTTCTCGGCGCCGGCTGGTGCTCGCCGAGGCGGCTTGAGCCGGGAGGACCGGACGGGCGCATGAAAGGATGCGCATCAAGGACTAAACTGTCCCCGGTGGAGGCTGGAAGGCCAATTCGGCCGCGGAGCGGACCTGCTGGAAGTAATTTGCAGGACCCGTGCGTTCGGCAGGAAACGCACGAGCCCGGCCCACGGGATCAGTTCGATCAGCCCATGGCAGCGCCAACAAGCGCGAAATGTCGATGGCCGCGCGCCTGGCCTCGCACTGAACAGTCTCGCAATATTAACACTAGGGGACCGTTGCGTATGCGGCGGAGTTGGCACAACGTTCTGCTGAGCAGCATATCATGCAGATGGGTGCACCCATGGCGTATCGGTTGTTTATGAAGCGATTGGCATCGCCTGGAAGCATGATGCTCGCATCCCCATATGATGTTGCTGTGTTGGCAACGTAATCGCATTCTGGCCGCAGCATGCTGGGGCGCCGCCCCGGGCGTAAGGGCCGTGGTTCGCGGCTGTCTCTTGCTATCGCTCGGCTTTGTATCGGTTCCGGCTTCCGCGCTGGCCGAAAGTCAGGCAGCGCCGGAACAGCCGGTCGAGACCTGTTCGGACCAGCAGAACCAGGCAAACGCCGTGGATGGGCCCCTGGATGCGGACATCCTGAGCAACTGGCTGACAAGCGCTCTCCTCGCCCGCCGGCTGACAAGACCGTATGTGATACCGGTGAAGCGGCTAAGAATTCCCCGCAACTATTTATACAGCCATTCGAGCTGGGCCGGTGACAGGAGGAGGAAGTGACCCTGGAAGTGACTTATCCCGGCTGCAGCCGTTCAATCAAAGCAGACTCGCGCATGCTTCGAACAAGGCTATCCATGTCCGTTGCAACAGATAACGATAATGGATTATGATCAATCCAGCGACACAATCTTTCAGGGCATGCGTCCCCTTTTTAGCAAACAGAAGTCTATGAAGAGCTTGTATGGATATGATGTGTACAGCGTCGGGCCGCCGGACCAGAGAATTGAATTTTTTACGAAGCCCGTTTCAAGCGGAAATCTCACGTTCGATTGCTTCCACGCAACATGACGGATGCGTCCGGTCTCTGGTTGTGTCGATGCCGTTCCATGCTTCATACGACCGTCTTTTACCGCTTTAGTTATACGAGCATTCCCTGAGCAAGAGCATCGTGATGCGCGCCTCTATGAGCTCGCTCAATCATTCGTTATCAAAAGGGAACAGAGATGACAGCAGCTAACCGACGTCTTCCAACCCAGCACTTGGCTTTGATCAACAGAGCGATATCAGAAGGCACGGCCCAGAGAACAGCAACAACCTGACGGCCTACAATGCGTCTCAGCATGATTTGTCTGTAAATGCGGCAGCACACCGGAGTTATAAGATCCGGGCACACTATATTGGTTTTCGCAGGCCGGATTGGTCAACTCATCACTTTATGACGAGAATCTGCGGCAACCTCTACATTCGCGACTTTACTAAAGCCGCAGCTGCATCAGAGGGCGCAACGATAACTGATCAAGAGCTTCAAAACGCATCTGATGTGATAGCAAAAACAGTTTTTGAGCAGCTACAGAACGGTCTCTTCGATACAACTGCCTTCTCTCCCATGGAGATCGTCAGCAAAGATGCCGGGGAAGGTATCGGCTATCTTCAGTCTCTATTCCCATCTGCCAACTTGGATTATGCAATGTGGAATTGCCGGTGTCGAGTTCATCACTCACCGGCATGCCGAGTGCATTTGCGATTGGCACCTGGGCAATGTCGCTGAAATCCAGGGCGGTGAATCAATGGATTGTGCGGCGTCCACTTGGATGGGTTCAGTATCAAATTACCGCCTGTTGCGATCTCAATAGCTCCCGATTGCTCTGTCGGAGTTGAAATTTCTGGCGTGTTGATTGCACTGATCACCCGTTGCGAACAACGTGCCGCAGTCACTGATGCCGTCGGTGTAGACGGCATCCCCCGAACCCCTGACCCGTCCCCCAGGTGCGATGGTCAGAACCCGTGGATCAATCGTGCCACCGGTCTGGTCCAGCGTCCCCTCTGATCCGACGACCAGATTATTGACGACACTCAGGTTGGTGCCGGGTCCCATCGTCAATGTTTGCGGCGGGCGATCAGATCATATTGACAGAATTTGCGATTTCGTCCGCCAGCCTGAACAGGGCGACCCAGACCCTGACGATTCTCACCTCCTCTGGGAGCGAACTAGGTTCTGTCGCATTCGCCAAAGGCACATTCGGCGCGCTTTTGGAGACCGGTTTGTCAGCTCTTGATTTCAATATAGCGGATGCGCCCGCTGTGCCGCTCCTGTCCAGTCTTCGTCCCCAAACAAGCGAGACTATCCAGGACACCACTGTATCGCCGGGGACGTTCGCAGGCGCCCTACAGATCGCGAGAGACGGGCTGGGTGACATCGTGGTGTCTGATTCTATCCGTCGTTTTAACGTCTGATGCGGAGCTCGGCATTCACCCGCAAGCAACCTGAAGCGGATGGCCCGATGGTGGGTGCGACAGGGATTGAACCTGTGACCCCCGCCGTGTGAAGACGGTGCTCTACCGCTGAGCTACGCACCCGTTCGGCCGGGCGACGGTGATAAGCACCACCGGCATGCCGGTCAACCCGCTCGCACCCGCCGCCGGGAGCAGGTAAACTGCCACCCAGCATCACACCAGCCCCATCCCGGATGACGGATTCGATCCCATTCATCGCCGCCGGACCCGCTCTCGACCTACAGGGCCTGACCAAGTCGTTTGGCCAGACCCTGGTCCTGGATGGCGTCAGCATCACCGTTCCGGGCGGCGGGTTTACCGTGCTGCTGGGCGGCTCCGGCTGCGGCAAGACGACCTGTCTGCGGATGATCGCCGGGCTGGACCTGCCCTCATCGGGGCGCATCCGTATCGGCGGCCGCGACGTGACCACCCTGCCGCCCGCCGCGCGGGGCGTCGCCATGGTGTTTCAGTCCTACGCACTGTTTCCCCATCTATCGGTCGCCGAAAACATCCTGTTCGGCCTGAAGGCGCGGGGCGTTTCCCGCGCCGAGCGTGATCGCCGACTTGCCCAGGCGGTGGACCTGTTGGGCATCCGCCAGTTGCTCGACCGCAAGCCCTCGCAGATTTCCGGCGGGCAGCAGCAGCGCGTGGCGCTGGGGCGGGCCATCGTCGCGCAGGCGCCCGTCTGCCTGATGGACGAGCCGCTGTCGAACCTCGACGCTCAGCTCCGCGCCGAGATGCGGCGCGAGATCGTCGCCCTCCAACGGCGCCTGGGCCTGACCATGATCTACGTCACGCACGACCAGACCGAGGCGATGAGCATGGCCGACCAGGTCGTCGTGATGCGGGCCGGGCGGATGGAACAGGCAGCGCCGCCGGCCGAGGTCTACGACCATCCGGCAACGATGTTCGTCGCCGGCTTCATCGGCTCGCCGCCAATGAGCTTGCTGCCGCTGACGCCAACGCCGGACGGATTGGCGATCGTCGGAACCGAGGGTCCGATCCTGGCGCCCGCCACGAACACGGAGCTGGTGGCCGGCATCCGCCCGGAGGCGCTCGCCATCGCCCGGCCAAGCGAGTTCGACCCGGTGCTAGACCTGATGATCGAGCACAGCGAATATCTCGGCGCCGATACCGTGCTGACCGGACACATCGTCGCGACGCCACATCGATTGCAGGCCCGCCTCCCCGGCCGTTCTCCGGCCCGCCCCGGCGACGTGGTCCGACTCGCGTTTCCGCTCGCGTCGGTGCATCTTTTCGACGCCACAACAGGCGCCCGCCTCATCCGCGAGCCGGCGTTGGCCTGACACAGGGAGGACGACCACATGCCGCAACTCACTCGCCGCGCCCTGCTTGCCGGGGGCGCCGCCCTGGCCGGCGCGCCCCTCGCCGCACCGGCCATCGTGCGCGCGCAGAACGCGCCGCTGGAAATCCCGTTCTTCTTTCCGATCGCGGCGGCCGGGCCGATCACCAAGATCATCGACGGGTACGCGCAGGATTTCCATAAGCTGCATGCAGATATCAGCATCAAGCCGGTCTATTCCGGCAACTACGACGACACGATCGCCAAGGCGGTCACCGCCTTCAAGGGCGGCAAGGCGCCCCCGCTGGCGATGCTCGGCGCCATTCAGGTGTTCAGCCTGATCGATCTGGACGCCATCGTGCCGATCGACGAACTCGCCAACACGGCGGAAGATAAAGCCTGGCTCAAAGGCTTCTGGCCCGCATTCATGGCTAACGGCAACGTGCTGGACCATGTGTGGAGCGTGCCGTTCCAACGCTCCACGGCGGTGCTTTACTGGAACAAGGACGCCTTCAAGGAAGTGGGGCTCGACCCGGAGAAGCCGCCGACCACCTGGACCGAGCAGACCGAGATGGGCCGCAAGCTGGTGGTGAAGTCCGGCAGCAATGTCAGCCGCTGGGGCGTGCAGATCCCGGCCACCGGCGGCACGTACTGGCTGTACCAGGCGCTCGCGGCTCAAGCCGGCCAGGAACTGATGAATCGCGGCGTCGGCAACCAGACCTATTTCAGCTCCCCCGGCGCGGTGGAGGCGCTGGACTACTGGGTGTCGCTCGGGAAAGAGGGCGTGCAGGCGCCGGGCGTGCTCGATTGGGGCACCACCCCGAACGATTTCGTCGCCGGACGCACGGCGATGATGTGGACCACCACCGGCAATCTTACGTTCGTGAAAAGCAACGCGAAATTCCCGTTCGGCGTCGCCATGCTGCCCGCCGACAAACAGCGCGGCACGCCGACGGGCGGAGCCAATTTCCACATCTTCAGCACCGCGACAAAAGCCGAGCGTGATGCCTCGCTGCTGTTCGTGAAGTGGGTCACGTCGCCGGAACGCGCCGCGCAATGGGGCATGGATACCGGTTATGTCGCCACGCGTCCCGACGCGTGGGAGACACCGCGCATGAAGGAATATGTCAGCGGTTTTCCGCAGGCGGCGGTCGCCCGCGACCAGCTTCCTTATGCCGTTCCGGAACTGTCCACGCACCAGAACCAGCAGGTCACGCTACCCTTGAACAGCGCACTGGAAGCGGCGCTGGCTGGCACCAAGACACCGAAAGCCGCTCTGGCCGAAGCCCAGGCGAACGCGGAACGGCTGCTGCGACCATACCAGCACGCCTGATCGACCAGCGACCGATCTCGCCCGGAAAAAGCGGGAGGGACGGATTTGCACGCCGCCTCATCCCATCCGCCGATTAGACTAGAGCATGATCGTTTGAGGTTGAATTGCCGGTGCGGGGGGATTCCGGCGCGGCTGCGCATCTGATTGAAGGTGCAGGCTGGAGCGGAGGCCAGCTTGCATGGGAGCTCCCTACTCGTTCGACCTGCGAGAGCGCGTGGTTGCCGCGGTTGCCGGCGGCATGAGCCGGAAGAAAGCGGCGGCACTCTACCAGGTCAGCCATTCCTCGGCGATCCGCTGGACCAAGCGGAACGCCGAGACGGGCAGTCCAGCCGCCTTGCCGATGGGCGGCAAGAAGCCGTTCGCACTGGCCGACGAAGAGACGTGGATCCGAGCCCGGGTGGCGGCGAAGCCGGACATCACTGGCCGCGAACTGCTCGCGGAACTCACCGGGCGCGGTGTGGACGTCAGCTACTACGGCGTCTGGAATTTCCTTGATCGCGCTGCTCTCAGCTTCAAAAAAAAGCCTGCGCGCCAGCGAACAGGACCGCGCCGATGTGGCTCGCCGGCGCCAGCAGTGGAAACAGCGGCAAGGCATGGTGCCCGCCGCGCGCCTGGTGTTCATCGATGAAACCTGGGCCAAAACCAACATGACCCGCCTGCACGGCCGCTGCGCCAAAGGTCAGCGGCTGGTCGCCAAGGTCCCGCACGGCCATCGCAAGACGCTGACCTTCGTGGCCGGCCTGCGCTGTGACGGCATCACCGCGCCCTGCGTGTTCGATGGGCCGATCAATACCGAGAGCTTCCTCGCCTGGGTGGTGCAGTTCCTGGTGCCGAGCTTGCGGCCCGGCGACATCGTGGTGATGGACAATCTGAGCAGCCACAAGGACCCGGCGATACGGCGGGCGATCCGCGATGCCGGGGGCAAGCTGTTCTTCCTGCCCCGATACAGCCCGGACCTGAACCCGATCGAGCAGGCGTTCGCCAAGCTGAAGACCCTGCTGCGCAAGGAAAACGCCCGCAGCCTCGAGCAGGTCGAGACCGCGATCGGCGAGCTTCTCAAACAGCTCACGCCGGCGGAGTGCCGCAACTTCTTCAGCGAGGCGGGATATGCGTCAACCTAAAGCTATCATGCTTTAATAGGCTCGCAGACTTTGGCCGATGGCGAGCGCGCGGCACAGTTTCGCACAATGGCAGCGGGAATCGCGGCCGCGTACAATCAGATCCTTCGTGATGAAGACAAAGCAGGCGGCACGATTTCAATCGGGCGATTGCTGAATATGTGGAGTCCGAATGGACGCTATAACGCGCAGCACGCGGCGATAATTGCTAAAAAAGAATCTCGGCGTCTCGCCGGACCAGCAGCTTAGCCTTAATGGTGATACTGGCCTGTCGGCACGGCTTATACGCCATGGCGGATGCAGAAAATGGCGATAACATGGTTGCAAAGGGTGCCTTTCATCGAGGTATCGCGTTGGCGCAAGGGCATCCGTCGATACCGGCAATTCGCAGTCTGACGTAAACGCGATGAATGCGAATACGGGTGCCGCTCAGACCAATGCAGCGAAAGATGTTTTATCGAATTTGCGAACAATGCAGCGGTGCGAAGCCTGGAGCCCGGCCTAAGCGGTATATCAACGACAGTTGTCAATGCGACAGGTGATTTGGAAAAAGGTTTTGCGGATGTCATTGCTGCGCTGGAGCGCGGCGCGCTCACCCATTCGGCGCCGCGCCGGGACCGAGAGTTAATCGGGATGGCACGTTGCACTATACGACTGCGGCCGGTACGAGCATGCGGCCTTGGGACGAAGTGAGCTACGGCTCTAGGCTCAGTCCGATGGAGTCTCAAAGGGGCTTTGGTATCCATCGTGGCGGGTCAAGCTGGTTGTCCCATAGGAACTCCTCGGTATGAGCCGCATGCCACAACAGCCAACCAAACGGCCACAACCGATATTGATATGTAAATGAAAGCATAGCCCCACCAGAGCTTGCCTTGCCGGATACAGGCCCTACGTCTATGGGCACCGCGCAGAAATACGCCCTGGGAGTCGAGCCTAACGTCTCCGTTGACCCAGAGTCGAATGCGGAGTTTTTGAAAATGAACGTCCCTCTTTGGCCAGCTATGGTGAGTTCCGGGTCCGGGAAACAACGAAAGCTCATGTTAGTAATCCCGAACAAAGCGCTATCTGTGTTCAGTTCAAACGGCAGATCACTCGGCGACGAATAAGATCCGCCCGCCACTGCAACACGCACTCCTGTCGGCCAAAGCGGCCCGACGAACTCGCTGGCGATGACAACCATTCCGGGGATGGCCGCGACGTAGGTCAAGACTTTCTTGACTTCTTCGAGCCTTACCCCATCTCCTGGATGGCCGCGATGGTGTTGGCTTTGCTTGGTCGGAGATTTCACGCCGCGCCGTCGGGTGTCGGCGGCGGGGGAACGATTTATTTGGGTCCATTGAAATACACGTCTCCAAAATTGCGGCGCCTGCCTCCCCTTCAGGCGCGATCAGATTTTCCGCACCAGCCAACTCGGGCGAATCCGGCTGGCAAGGACTAGACTAAAAGGCAATTTGTGCGGGCGCCGTGTCAAATGCTTTTTGGGCTTTCCTCCTCGCCCGACGGTCTTCCCACTAGACTAACTCAGCGCGACTCGCCGGCGAATTCCCGTTGCAAGGCCGCGGCGCGTTGCAGAGCAGCTTGCGGCAATCCCCCCTTCTCCGCCGCCGCAATCGCCTGCTCCAATTGGTCGATCGTGGCGGTGCCGATCAGCACGGTGCTCATGGCCGGATGCGCAATCACATAACGCACGGCCGCTTCGGCCAGACTGACGGCATGCCCCTCCGCCACCAGCGCCCGCAGACGCCGCGCACGTGCGAGGTCCGCTGTCATAGTCGTGCGCGGAGCCGATCGGCGCCGGCGCCGGGCTGGCAATCGGGTGCCGTTCAGCGTCGCCAGACAACGCTCCCCCGGCAAGCACACGAATGCCGATCGCGCCCATGCCCGCTTTGCTCATCGCGCTCAGCAGGTCGCGGTAATCCTGGGCCGGAAATCCGGCCGGCATGTCGCCACCAATGCTCGGGTTCAGCAGGTTGTACGGCACCTGCGCGGTGTGCAGAACCCCGGCATCGACCACCTGGTGCAGCGCGTCCGTATCGCCGATCGCGGTGATCCCGAAGAAGCGCGTCTTGCCCTGCGCACGCAGCCGTTCGAAAGCGGGAACCACCTGATCCAGGACCATGCGGGCGCTGATCGACTCCGGCTCGTCCTCCGTGCTGATCGGATTATGGAGCTGGAACAGATCGACATGATCGCGACCGAGCCGGCGAAGACTGGCCTCCAGCGACGCGTCGACCGCCCCGGCGATATCGGACTTATCCGTATCCTTCAACCGCACCTTCGTGCCGACCACCACATCGGGCTTCAGCGCCCGCAGCACACGCCCGAGATTGGTTTCCGATGCACCGTTGCCGTACAGCGGCGCGGTATCGAAATAGGTGATGCCGGCCTCCACCGCGCGGGCTACGGCACGCTCCTGATCCGCCGGCGCGCCGCGCACCATCAATCCACCCACCGCGCCACAGCCGAAGCCGAGCACGGAAACGGTCAGGCCAGTTCTGCCGAGGGGGCGTGTTTGCATGCGCTGGAGTCCTCCGATCCGCATTCTGCCGGGTGGCCCTGACGTGGTCCAGTGCGTCCGCCGGTCAGCATCATTCGTTTACGCCACCCGATACGACCCCGGTGAGAAAGTATCGTCTGATAAGCAGGGCGAAAACGATCACCGGCAACATCGTCAGCACGCCGCCAGCGGCGAGTTGGCCCCACTCGACACGTTCCTCGGTGACCAGACCACTTAACGCGACTGGCATCGTCTTGGCCGCCTCACCGCCGAGAATGAGGACAAAGACGAAATCGTTCCACCCCAGGATAGCCGTGAACAGACCGGTGGCGACCAGACCGGGGGCGGCCAGCGGCAGGACGATACGGAAGACGGCCCCGAGGCGCGAGCAACCGTCGATCCGCGCCGCGTCTTCAAGTTCCACCGGTATGGCAATGATGAACGCCCGCATCATCCAGATGGCGAAGCTGATCGCCACCACGCTGGTCGCCAGGATCACCCCGGGTCGTGTGTCGTACAATCCGAGTTTGTTGAGCAGAACGAATAACGGTACGACGGCCACGTATGATGGAATGATCCGAACGCTCAATACAGCGAACGAAATGTGCTCCCCCGACCCGACCTTGAACCGGGCGAGGGCATAGGCCGCAGGAATTCCAAGCGCGAGAGCCACCAGAGTTGTGCCGGCAGCAATGATAGCGGTGTTGGCCAGGACAGGCCCGAAATCCCCGTCGACGAACAGGGCGCGGTAATTCTCGATGGTCGGGGTGAAGACGAAGCTTGGCGGAAAGCTCGACGAGGTGGCGGCGTCCTGCAAGGACAGACACGCGATCCAGTAGATTGGGAACAGGAAAACCACGGTGATCGCCGTTGCCAGCAGCGTGAGCAAGCAGCGCCGGACCAGCGCGCGAGAGGCCCGGCGCGTCACCGCCCCACCTCATCGAGCGCCAGAGCGGGCCCGCTTCGCTCGCTCAGCGCCCGCATCGCCAGAACGGCGAGAATTGCCACGGCGACGACGACCCCGAGCGCCATCGCGCTGGCGTAGTCAAACCGATAAAACAGAAACCCGGTTCGGAACACGTACATCCCGATGACTTCGGTCAGGCGAGCCGGGCCACCTTGAGTTGTAGTAAAAACAATTCCAAACACCTTGATTACGTCGATGACGCCCATCAGCAGCACGACCTGGCACACTGGCCGCATCATTGGCAGGGTGAGATGGCGAAACAGGCGCCAACTGCCGGCGCCGTCGATGCGGGCCGCCTCGTACGGTTCCTTCGGTAGTGAGAGCAAACCGGCCAGCAGGATGATCGCAAAGAATGGCGTGAGATGCCATACGACAACGAGTGTGATCGATGGGAGCGCCAGTTGGGGCGACCCGAACCAGTCCCATCCACGTGTCCCCAGCACGTAGTTTATCACGCCCAGAATCGGATGAAACATCAGCCGGAAGCTGATCCCGACGACGATATCGGAAATCACATAGGGCAGGATCAGGATGCTGCGAAAGAACGTCTTGCCCCAAAGGTCCTCGTTGGCGAGCAGCAAAGCGATGGCGAAACCAAACAGGAAGGACAGGCTGATCGCGCCGAGCGCGAAGATAGCGGTCGTGCGCAGCGAATGGTACAATGAGCGGTCGCCGATCAGTTCGGCGTAGTGCGCAAGCCCGATGAAGGGATGACCAGCGCTGCCCCAGTCGCGCAAACTCATGTTGATCGTGTAGACGAGCGGAAACACCGAGAACACCAGAAACCACAGGAGCGCGGGACCGAGATAAAGCCAAGGCTCTACTTTCGCCCGTGCGCTCCTGGAGCCGCGGCGAGAGCCCGGCCGCAGCCGCATCACGTCCTGTAGCCGTTCCGCTTCAAGATCGCAGCGATCTCCTGGTTGGCGTCGCCAAGCGCCTGATTGACCGTTTTGACGCCCACCAGCGCGGCACTGAGTTCCTCACCGAGGCGGACCATGATCTCGGCGGAGGGTTTGATGCGCGGGACATAGTCGGGATTGCCGAGATCGAGAATCTGCTTGAACAGCGTGTATTGTGGATATTTCGCGATAATCGCCGGGTCCTTGTACATGCTCTCGCGGAACGCGGCGCCGCCGGCAAAAATCCAGGGCTCATTGTTCTTCTCGGATGTCATCCATTCCAGGAATTGCCATGCCGCCTCGCGCTTTCGGCTGAGGGAGGAGATGGCGAGCATGTGCGCCGAGGTCTCCGGGCGGGGTCCTTTCGGGCCAGCCGGCGCGACCGCGTAGCCGAACTTGCCGGCGAAGCGGGAGGCTTTGGGGTCTTCGAGCAGGGGCGTGATGATGGTGACGTCGTTGGCCATGGCGGCGATACCGCTCTGCAGCTCGCTGACAATCTGGCCATAACTGCGGTTGGACGACGGTGCCGTATATTTGTTGATGTTTATGAATGCCTGCAAAGCTGCGGCGGCCTCGGGCGAGTCGAGCTGGGTGTTGAACTTGGCATCGTAGATCTCGCCGCCGAACGAATAGAGCCAGCCCACCCAATCGTAGGCGATCGAGCCGCCGGAGGCGACCCGCTGCGAAAACCCGTACTGGTTTTTGGACGGAGCGTTCATTGCCTGCGCCGCACGGGTCATCTCATCGACCGTGGTGGGCACCTTCAGTCCCGTGGGTTCGAGCAGGTCCTTCCGATAGACCAGCATCCTGCCTTCGATCATGATGGCGATGCCATAGAGCTTGTCGCGCAGCGTGGCGATGCCGCGCGCGAGGTGCAGGAAGTCGTCCAAATTGTAACTTGGGGAAATCATGGAATCGAGCGGCACCACCACGCCGGCCTCGCTCCAATAGCCGATGGCGGACGCGCTGTTCATCCATACGATATCATATTGACCCTTCTTGGCCTGAAAGTCGAGATTCACCTTGTCGTTGATCGACGGCAGGTCGAACTCGGACAGTTGGAAACTGACGTTCGGCGCAACATCCCGGTACTTCTTGATCATTGCCTTCGTGGCGAGCCAGGACGGGTGGCCGTCAAGGCCAATCATTGACAATGTGACGGATGCCTGGGCGGAGGCCCGCCGCGGCCACGACGCGGCGGCAACCGCGGCTGCCGCAGCAGTGCCGGTCAGGGTGTGGCGCCGCGTAATCTTACTCTCGGCGTTAAGGCCTTTCATTTTGTCCCCCCGTGAATAAGCCAGACTCTAACTGGCCATTTCCGATTCCGCTATGATTTGGGCTGCTGAGCCGGCAACACGCCCATGTCACTTCCGGCGAGCATCCGGTGGCCGTCATCAACGCTGCGGAAGAAATCGAATTGCGGGCGATAGCCAAGGACCGCTCGCGCCTTGGACAGGCTCATTTCGTAGGCGAGCCGTATCGGAACGGCCGCCGTGCACCAGGGCAATCCGGTCCGCTCGGCAAGGTGGCGCACCGCCTCGACACTCGACACCGGTCCCGGCCCCAAAATATTGAACGCATCGCCGACGCCTGCTTCCGACTCAAGGGCCAGCAGCGTGCCCTGCACCACGTCTCGAACGTCCGTCGGATGCGAGATCCAAGGCTGGCCATCACGATCCGTCAACGCGACAAGTCGATCCTTGTCTCCGGCCAGCGGCTCAAGCCACTCCCACGGACGCTCGTGCTCCAGCAGATTGATCCAAAGATAGTTGTTGTGGCTCAACTTGGCGTCGCGGAATCGCTAAATCATTCCGCTGAGCAGGTATTGCCTGCCGCCGGCGCGCTCATCGGGGCTGGCTACCCCTCCATAGCGCAGGATAACGATCGGCACCCCGAATTCGGTGAGATAATCGAGGCACAGCCGCTCGCCCACGACTTTGGTGAGTCCATAGAGGTTTACCGGATCCTGTGGATGATTCTCATCGATGGGCGTATAGCGCGGCCTGACAGCAGGATATGTAGCGTCGGTGCTTGCAAAGATGAATTTGACAAGGCCGTTGCACTGACGCGCGCCTTCCAGGACGTGCAAAGTGGCATCGACATTCAGATGCCAGTATTCAGTGACAGGCATGTCGCCGGCATCCGGTCCCATGAGGGCCGCGAGATGGCAGATCGCTTGCACGTCGGCGCAAGCGCCGGCCACCGCGCCTTCCTCGCGCAGATCGGCGGTGACGATCTCGATATCCAGGCCGGCGACGCGTGGCAAGGCAGGATCGTTCGGCAATATCACCGCCCGAACCTTGTAGCCGCGTGCAAGCAGCGCGCGACTGAGGTTAGCCCCCACACGGCCGGTCGCTCCGGTCAGGAGAACGCGATCCCCTGGTTTCGTCGCCAGGCGCGTCATTCGTCTATGGCTCCGTCAGCCAACGAGACCAGGACATCAATTCAAGGCGGGTGCACGGATGCATTGTTAGGTGTTTCCTTCCTCAATTCTGCCGCCCATCCCTTCGAATGGCGCTTAGTTATATGCAAAAGATCATCAGATATATAGAATCTGTCAAGCCCGCATTCGAGTGGCTGGCGACCTCCTATGACCACAGGAAGACAGATGGGGCTGAATGCATCCGTGAACGTCAGTGCAATTGCGGACAAACGTGACCAGGACCCCGCTGCTGCCTCCACCAGATATCGCCGCATCCAGGACCTGATCCGCGAGGACATCGTGGGCGGTCGCCTGCCACCTGATCTCCACCTCAAGACGGCGGACCTCGCCGCCCGGTACGGCGTCAGCGCCAATCCGATCCGCGAAGCGTTGCAGCGCCTGGAGGGTGAGGGGTTGGTTGTCATCCTGCCCAACCGCGGCGCGCGTGTACGCAAGATCGACGAAGCGTTTGTGCGCAACATCCTCGATATTCTGCTGCTGCTCGATCCCTACCTCGTCCGTTGGTTCGTGGAATCCGCGCGGACGGCGGAGGTCGCGGAGCTAGAGGCAATTCAGCGGCGGCTGGAAAAGGCGGCGAAGCGAAGCGATTTCGCGGCCTTCCACCACGAGAACGGTCTTTTTCACGATGCTATCTACCGCCGCCACTTCAATACCGAGGCGTTACGCATCGTCAATCTGCACAATGACCTGCTGCGCAGTCTGTCGTGCCGTTATCCTGCCAATCACACCCGCATGCTGCAATCGTCTGCTGAACACCGCGCGCTCGTAACCACTGCGCGCGCCGGCGATGTTGAAGGTGCCGTGCAGGCGACCCGGACCCATATCGAGCGGTCGAACGCCTATATCCTCGGCCTGCTAAGCGCCGATCGAAACCGCGCATAAGGCCGCACCGGTTCGGGTTTCCCCCTAACGAACAGCAGTCACCGGCTGATTCACCCGGAGGAAGCTGTGTATATGGCTCAACGCCTCCCGGACCTGGTCCTTGGTTTCCTTCCACGGATAGAGGCTGACTTCGGCATTCGGCGCGAGACGCGCGACCTCCATGGCGACGGCGTACGGATGCGCCGGCACATCGTCGGGCAGCACCAGGATGGGCGTCTTGCACGAACGCACGAAATCTCGCGTCACGGTGAAGACAAAATCGGGGCTGGAGCGGTACATCTTGTTCAGGAAGGCATCCACCATCTCCATCGTGATATCGGGACGGCGGGCGCACAGCGCCGGCCCCCAGCCGGTCATGTTGTTGTTGTAGAACAGGTCGGGCATTTCCGGGCGGGATCCGCTGGGCTGTGCCAGCACCGCGGCGACAATACGCCCAGGCGCCCGCCGCAGCATGTTCCAGATGAAAGGACCTCCGATACAGAAGCCCATCACCAGGAACTCGTTGATGCGCAGGTGATCCATCAGGCCGAGCTGGTCGTCCGTGTACGCATCCCAGGGCCGGTCGATCTCCAGTGGACCGGAAGACTGGCCGCCATTGGCGTTGCGCAGGTCCATGGCGATGCAGCGATACTCACGCTTGAACTCCTCCATCGCATTGAACGGCGGGAATCCGGTGAGCGAGGCGATGTTCGAATTCAGGCCACCGCCGGAAATGAACAGCAACGGGAAACCGGAACCGGCTTCTTCGTAATGGATGCGGACGTCGCCTTTTTCATAGAATGGCATGGTCGTTTCTCCTTGCTCGATAGGGTCGGATGAGCGCCCACCGAACCCGACGCTCCGGCAGGCGAGCAGTTCAGCCCAATTTTCCGGCCACCTCAACTCTGCCACGGCATTCGCCGGCCGGTTGACGTCGGGCGGCGGCGGCGCGAATCCTCCGCGCAGCAGCGAACTCCGGGAGAGCCCTCCGATGTCGGGCATGACAGGCCGCGCAGTGCTGGGCTTTATCGCCGGGGCACTTTCCGTGCTGACATTCCACCAGGGAATGATCGGCATGCTGCACGCGACTCATGTCATCGATTGGGGAGCCTACCCGATGTCGCCGGTACCTCCGTTCGGCGTTCCGCGGGTGCTCGACCTGGCATTCTGGGGCGGTGCATGGGGCGTGCTGTTCGCGCTGGTCGCACCCCGCCTGCCGGGAGCAGACTGGCTGAAGGGTATCGGGCTCGGCATCGCGGCGAATCTGGTGGGGTGGTTCGTGATCCCGCCGCTACGCGGGCAGCCGATCGTTCACAGCCTCATGGCGGTCGAGCTCGGTCTGATCATCAATTGTTTCTGGGGTTTGGGCGTGGGGCTGATCCTTCCCTCTCTAATGCGGCGCGACCGTTTGGCGCGCGCCTGACAGGAGCAAACAATGGCATTGGATGACGCAACCCTGCTGGCGGCAATGCGCCGCCGTGACGGGATCAATGAGGTTTGCTCCGCTGCCGGCGTATCGCGGACGGAGTTTGCAGCGGCGCGCGACCGCTTCCTGGCGCGGCAGGCGCAGCCGCATGACCAGACGATCACCGGCGCCGTCGGAACGCCGGTGGAGATCAAGCGCGATCGCGCCGGCGTGCCGCATGTATTCGCGGGCAATTCGCCGGACCTGTATTTCGGGTTGGGCGTTGCCATGGCGCAGGATCGCCTTTGGCAGATGGATCGGCTTCGCCGGCGAGCGCTGGGGCGGCAGGCGGAGATACTCGGCGCGGATTTCGTTGCCGCTGACATCGCGCACCTGACGGTGGGGATCGACCAGATCGCGTCGCGTGACGCAGCCGCGATGGACCCGGCCACGCATCGGCTGGTCACCGCCTTCGTTGCCGGCATCAACCGTTACATCGAAACGGCCGCCGATCTGCCGATCGAATTTCAGCTTCTGGAATACACGCCGCATCCGTTCTCGCCAGCGGATATTGTGGCGATCGGGCGCGGCATCTGGTGGTCGCTGAACGGGCGGATCGACCGGCTCGCGGCGGCGGAGTCGGCGCGGCTGCTGCCGGAGCAATGGCGGCACGCATATCTCACGCCCGAGGCGTCGGAACACCTGGTGCTGCCCACGGGATTGGCAAACGCGGCCGGCAACGCACACGCGGCCGGAACCGACGATGTCACCGGCAGCAACAACTGGGCGATCGACGGGCAGCGCAGCGGCACCGGCTTCCCGATCCTGTGCGGCGATCCGCACCAGCCGTTCTGGGTTCCTTCGAGCTGGTACGAATTTGCCCTGCACGGGCCGGAGGATGATGCGGCCGGGGCGGGCCATCCGGGACTGCCGGGCATGTGGTGGGGCAGCAACGGCGTTGCCGCCTTCAGCATCACCAACAACATGGCCTCGACCCGCGACCTGTATCGCGAGCAGGTGGACCCCGCCGATCCGACCCGCTATCGCGACGGCGACGTGTGGCGCCTGTTCGAGGAGCGGGCGCTCGCGATACCCGTGCGCGGACAAGCAGCGCGCGAGCTTATCGTGCGCTCGACGGTGCGCGGCCCGGTGGTCAATGCATTGCTGACGCCGGTCACCGAGGGCGGTGATCCGCCGCTATCGATGCGCTGGGTGGGTGCCGAGCACCTGGACGATCTGCGCGCCACGATCGCAATTTCTCGGGCCAAGGACTGGCAAAGCTTCCGCAATGCCCTGCGCGACTGGTCGGTTGCAGTGTTCAACTGGGTCTATGCCGATCGCAACGGCAATATCGGCTACCAGATGGCCGGCCGGCTGCCGATCCGTGGGCGGGTGGTGCACGGGTTCCGCGACGCGGACAACCCCGCCGATCAATGGCGCGCCTATATCCCGTTCGACGAGCTGCCACATAGTTTCAATCCATCCCGCGGCTACGTCGCCAGTGCGAACCAGCGCATCGTGCCGCCTGAGTTCAAATACCCGATCTATGGCGCGTTTTCGCAGGGACACCGGGGGGCGCGCATCGACGAGGCCTTCGCGCGGCAGCAGGTGATGGACCGCGCGGCGAATATCAGCTTCCAGAACGACGTGAAGAACATGCGTGCGGCGCGGCTATGTCCGCACATCCTGGGCTACCTGCGCGGCCGCGCAGAGCCGGACGCGGCGATCGTCGCCACCGCACTCAGCGGCTGGAATTATCGCTACGATCTGGCCAGCACCGCGCCTACCGTGTTCGAAACGTTCATGGCGGTGTGGAACAGAACGGTGCTGAGCGCGCACATGCCGGAGCGGCTGCTGGATTTGACCGTGCAGCAGACCGGGCTTGCGGCGAACCTGCTGGAGGACGCGGACAACGGCTACTTCGCCGACGGCATGGCAGCTTCGGTGGCGCGCACGGCCGTGCAGACCGCGGAGCGGTTGCGCGCGCGCCTGGGCGCTGATCCGGCCGCCTGGCAGTGGCAGCGCGTGCACTCCGCGCATTGGCACCATCCGGCGGCCACGCCCGCGCTGGGCGACGCGTTCGATATCGGGCCGGCTCCGGTCGATGGTGGATCGCACACGATCCGCAACACCGGCGGTGAACTGCCCCCGCACCACGCCAGCTCCGGCGCCGAATATCGCATCGTGGTCGATTTCGCCGCGCCGGATTCCTTCCTGGCGGTGCAGAATATCGGCAATTCCGGCGTCCCCGGCAGCCCGCATTACCGCGACCAGTTCGAACCCTGGCTGCGGGCCGAGTACCACGTCGTGCATCTGCGGCGCGAGCAGATCGAGACCGAGGCAACGACGCAAATCCTGCCGCTGTAACGGGATGGAGCAATAGGGTCGCCCCGATCTACCCGTACTGTTTCCAACGTCAGGGTTTCCAACGTTTCCAACGTCATGGCCCGGCTTGTCCCGGCCATCGACCCCCTCGCTACCGGATCGCTCGCCGCTGTCAGACCAACGAAATTATACCGACCCGCGCGGACGAAATCCCGATCCGTCATGCCCGCAAAAGCACGCATCCAGGCGAGAGCCCCAAATTCCGAGGGTCCGCCTGGATTCCCGCTTTCGCGGGAATGACGGGGACCCGGAATGACGAACCTGGGTCGCCCTCAATGCGGTCCGGTATTACCGGCGAACCTGCCGATCCTCATATCCGCCCGGCATCGGCCACCCAGAGCTGGGCGGTGCACATCCGGCTGTCGTCGGACGCCAGCCACAACACCAGCCGGGCGACGTCGTCCGGCACCAGTTTCTTTTTCAGGCACTGAACGCGCATCAGGTTCTCTTCCGCCTCTGGCGTCAGCCACAGGCTAACCTGGCGCTCCGTCATGATCCAGCCGGGGATCACGCAGTTCACCCGGATGCCGTCCGGCCCAAGGTCACGCGCCATGCCCTTGGTCAAACCTTCGACACCAGCCTTCGAGGTGGTGTAGGCCGGCATCCCGCCTTGCAGCGCGTGCCAGCTCACCGAACCGAAATTGATGATCGATCCGCCGCCCGCCTTCTGCATCATCGGCGCCACCGCCTGGATGGCGAAGAACTGGTGCCGCAAATTCACCGCCAGACGGTCTTCCCAGTAATCCGGTGTCACGTCCTGCCATTTATGCCGCTGGTCGTGCGCAGCGTTGTTCACCAGCACCGTGATCGGACCCAGCTTGCGCCCGACCTCCGCAATCGCGGCGCGCAGCGCATCGATGTCCTTCAGGTCGCAATGCTGAAAGAACGGCTCCGCATGCCCTTCATCTTTCAGCCGGGCGGCCAGCGCGCGCGACGGTTCGTCGGCAATATCGACGAACGCGACATGCGCGCCTTGCGCGGCGAAGTTCGACACCTCCGCCGCGCCGATCCCGCTGCCGCCGCCGGTAACCAAAACCACGCGGTCGCGCAGGCTCGGGTAGCGGGCGAACTGGTCACTCATGATATCAGTCCTCTTTGCTGCATCGCGGTGATCACCGCATCGACGATCGCCTCCGGCGGCGGCGCCACACTCACCACGATCGGGTGTTCGTCCGGCCCGGGCTCCTCCAACGCGGCAAACTGGCTCTCCAGCAGCGCCGGCGGCATGAAATGGCCGTGGCGCGCGGCCATGCGTTGCCCGATCAGCTCCGACGACCCTTGCAGATACACCAGCACCACATTCGGCCGGGTGCCGATCAGGATGTCGCGATAGCTGCGTTTCAGCGCCGAGCAGGCGACCACCGCCGACCGGCCGGCCGCCCGGTATTTGTCGATCTCCCCGGCGATGGCCCGCAGCCAGGGCAGCCGGTCGGCATCATCCAACGGAATGCCGCGGCTCATTTTCTCGATATTTGCAGGCGGGTGAAACGTGTCACCCTCCAACAGATCCCAGCCCAGGCGATCACCGACGCCGCGGGCAATCGTGGTCTTGCCGCTGCCCGATACGCCCATCATCACCGCGACGACAGTTTGCTGCATGTGGCTATCTCCCATGCGGCTTTGCGTTCGGCAAGGGAGCCGAAGCCGTGCCGGACGGCTTGGGTCAGCCAACGGTGCTGTTCGTTACGCGACCCTGGGTGCTAGGCTTTCAGGATCGACGCCGGAGTGTGCAATGGCCGACCCGAACACAGCACGGGATCCCCTGGAGCGCGAAACGCTGCGGCGCGTCAGCCTGCGTGTACTGCCGTTCCTCATGCTGGCCTATCTGATCTGCTACATCGACCGTACCAATACGGGATTCGCCGCGTTGCAGATGAACCAGCAAATCGGCCTCTCTCCCAGCGTGTTCGGCCTCGGCGGCGGCATCTTTTTCGTTTCCTACTGCATTTTCGAGGTACCGAGCAATCTCGCGCTCGAACGGTTCGGTGCGCGCCGCTGGATCGCCCGCATCATGATCACCTGGGGTGTGGTGTCCGGCTTCATGGCCGCCTCGGCTGGCCCAACCTCGTTCGTCATTATCCGCTTTCTGCTGGGGGCGGCGGAAGCCGGCTTCTTCCCCGGCGTGATTCTCTATCTCACCTATTGGTTCCCGGCTGAACAGCGGGCCCGCATCGTCGGCATCTTCATGGTGGCAATTCCGGTATCCGGCTTCATCGGCTCGCCGATTTCCGCCGCGCTGCTGCAACTCAACGGGCATAGCGGGCTGAGCGGCTGGCAGTGGCTGTTCATCCTTGAAGCTGCCCCGGCCGTACTGCTCGGCATTGTGGCGCTGTTCTGGCTGAACGATAAGCCCTCCGACGCCAAATGGCTGACCACTGAACAGCGTGACTGGCTGACCGCCCGGCTGGAGGCGGAAAAGCGCCAACGCAAGCCGGTCCAGCACGTGCCCGTCCTGTCCGTGATCCGCAACCGCTATGTGCTGGCGATGGCGCTGGTTTATGCGGGCGGCGCGACAGCAAGCTCCGGCCTCGGCCTGTGGCAGCCACAATTCATCAAGTCATTCGGCGTTTCGACCATGACGGTCGGATGGCTGAATGCGCTTCCTTATCTGCTGTCCGCCGCCGCGATGGTCTGGTGGGGCCACCTGTCGGACCGCCGCAATGAGCGGTTCTGGCACACACTGTTTCCGCTCGCCTTAAGCGCGATCGCGTTGTTGCTGCTGATCCCGTTCCCCGGGCTCGCCGCGACGATCACGCTGCTTTGCATTTCCGTAGTTGCCACCTCGATCACCCGCGGTCCGTTCTGGGCGTTGGCGGCGGATTGGCTGTCTGCCCCCAGCGCCGCAGCCGGCATTGCCATGATCAACGCAATCGGTACCGGCTGCGGCTTCTTTTGTCAGATCATGATGGGCAACATCAACCAGGCAACGCACAGCTACCCGCTGACTATGCTGCCGATCGTCGGATTTGCGTTGCTCGGTAGCGTGATCCTGCTGATGATCGGCCGGCCGCAACATGCCAAAGTGACCGCCGCGGCAGCATAGAACCGGACCACAAGATGCTGCCGAAACCAGAAGGAAACGGCCGATGCCCGCACGTCTGAACCACTCGCCGCTGGCGCGCTCGTCGATGGCGTACGTGCTTGCCGGCGGGCGTGGCAGCCGGCTCATGGAACTGACCGACAAGCGGGCCAAGCCTGCCGTGTTCTTCGGCGGCAAGACCAGGATCATCGACTTCGCCTTGTCCAACGCACTGAACTCCGGCATCCGCCGCATCGGCGTCGCCACGCAGTACAAGGCCCACAGCCTGATCAGGCACATGCAGCACGGATGGAACTTCTTTCGTCCTGAACGCAACGAAAGCTTCGATATCCTGCCGGCGAGCCAGCGCATGTCCGAATCTCAATGGTACGCCGGCACCGCCGATGCCGTGTACCAGAACATCGACATCATCGACAGCCACGGCCCCGATCACCTCGTCATCCTCGCCGGCGATCATATCTATAAGATGGATTACGAGCCGATGCTGCGCATGCACGTCGAAAACAAGGCAGACGTCACCGTCGGCTGCCTGGAAGTGCCGCGCGCGGAGGCATCCGGATTCGGCGTCATGCATATCGACGAGAACGACCGCATCATCGATTTCCTGGAGAAGCCGAAAGACCCCCCGGCAATGCCGGGCAATCCCGACATGGCGCTGGCCAGCATGGGGATCTATGTGTTCGAAACGCGCTTCCTGATGGACCAGTTGCGCCGCGATGCCGGCGATCCCAACTCCTCGCGCGACTTCGGCAAGGACATCATCCCCTACCTGGTGAAGCACGGCACCGCCATCGCTCACCATTTCGCCGATTCCTGCGTCCGCTCGGGCCAGGAAAAGGAAGCCTACTGGCGCGACGTCGGCACCGTCGATGCCTACTGGAGCGCCAATATCGACCTCACCGACGTGGTTCCCGCACTTGATCTGTACGACACCGAGTGGCCGATCTGGACCTATGCGCCGATCACGCCTCCGGCCAAGTTCGTGCACGATCAGGACGGCCGGCGCGGCATGGCGATCAGCTCTCTCGTGTCCGGCGGTTGCATCGTCTCCGGTGCCAGGCTGCGGCGCTCCTTGTTGTTCACCAGCGTGCATGTCCATTCCTATGCCGTCGTGGAAGGCGCGGTGGTGATGCCCAACGTAGAAATCGGCGAGCACGCGCGGCTGACCAACGTCGTGATCGATCGCGGCGTGCGCATCCCCGAACGGCTGGTGGTCGGCGAAGACCCGGTCCTGGACGCACAGCGGTTTCGTCGCACCGCCAACGGCATCTGCCTGATCACCCAACCGATGATCGACGAAATGCAACGGTCCACGCACGGATGAAGGTTCTTTCGGTCGCGGCGGAACTCTATCCGCTGGTGAAGACCGGGGGGTTGGCCGACGTGACCGGGGCACTGCCGGCTGCGCTGGCGGCGCAAGGCATCGAGGTGCGCTCGCTGGTGCCGGGATATCCGCCGGTACTGCAAGCACTGCGCAGCAAACAGGCAACAGTCGATTTTGCTGACCTGTTCGGCGGTCCGGCACGGCTGCTGGCAGGAACCGCGGCTGGTCTCCGCATTCTGGTGATCGACGCACCGCATCTTTATGCGCGTCCGGGCGGCCTGTACGGGCACGCGGACGACGCACAGCGCTTCGCGGCGCTGGGATGGGTCGCCGCCGAGATCGCTCGCGGCGCCGTCCCCGGGTTCGTGCCGGACGTGGTGCATGCGCATGACTGGCAGGCCGGCCTGGCACCAGCCTATCTGCATTACGGCGCGACCCGCCGGCCAGGCACGGTGATGACGGTCCACAATCTGGCTTTCCAGGGACAGTTTCCGCCGTACCTGCTCGGCGCATTGCGGCTGCCGCCGGACGCGTGGTCGATCGATGGCGTCGAGTATTATGGTTCCATCGGGTTTCTCAAGACCGGCCTGCGCCTTGCGGATCAGGTTACCACCGTCTCTCCGACGTATGCCGATGAAATCCGCACGGATTCCGGCGGCATGGGCCTGGGCGGCCTGCTGCGCGTACGTGGTGCGCGCGTCCGTGGCATTCTCAACGGCATCGACACCGGCGTATGGAATCCGGCGACCGATCCGCATCTGGCGAAGCGCTATGCCAGCGCAAGCCGCACCGCGCGCGCCGCCAACAAGTCGGCTGTTCAGGACAGGTTTGGTCTGCACCCCGACCCCACGACGCTGCTGGTCGGCGTGATCAGCCGGCTGACATGGCAGAAAGGTATGGACCTTCTCTCCGACGCGATCCCGACCCTGTCGCAACCACCCTTCCAGCTTGCCCTGCTCGGTACCGGCGACAGCTCGCTGGAAGCCGCCTTCACCGCCGCCGCGGCGACGCATCGCGGACGCATCGGCGTGCGCATCGGTTACGATGAGGCGCTGGCCCATCTGATCCAGGGCGGGGCGGATATCATCGCCGTGCCGTCGCGCTTCGAACCATGCGGGCTGACCCAGCTTTGCGCTCTGCGCTATGGCGCGCTGCCGCTGGTCGCGCGGGTCGGCGGCCTGGCGGACACGGTGATAGATGCCAACGAAATGGCCCTGGCCGCCGCGGTGGCAACGGGCATCCAGTTCGCGCCGGTTACGTCCGACGCGCTGTCGGCGGCACTGGTGCGCGCCGCGCGGCTGTGGACTGATCAGGCCGCGTGGGGACAGCTTCAGCGCAACGCTATGAACGCTGACGTGAGCTGGGATCGGCCGGCCCGGCATTATGCGGATCTGTACCGGGAGTTATCGTCGGCGATGCCCGGAACCGCCCGCTGACCTACCTGGCCTGTCCTCCCAGCACCTCGATCGAGGTAGACTTGATCAACGCAAGTACCGGCGAACCCTGCGACAAGCCCAATCGGACGATCGCATCGGAGGTAACGCGAGACAGCAACCCGCCAGCCGGCAGCGCAATCTCCACCAGCACGGAACGTCGCATCACATCGGCCGCGATCCGCCGCACCTTGCCGGGCACAATGTTGTGCAGACTGATCGCATCGGGCGGCTTGCCCGCAAAAATCACCTCGCGCGCCGGAATGCGGATGCGGCATTCCACGCCCAAGGGCATGTCCAGCAGCGGCACCCAGAATGTCGCGCCGCCACCTTCAAGGCGCGTCAACTCCCGTCCTGCATCGTGCTCCGCCACGCAACACAGCAGCAGCGCGCCGGCATCGTCGCGCTGCGCCAGCGGCAGATCGGTCCGCGCGGCCATCTCTGACAATGCGCCGGATCCGGCGACGTGCCCCGCTTCGATCAGCACCAGCAAATCGGCAAGCTGGCTTACCTCGTCCAGCGAATGGGTCACATAGACGATCGGCAGTTTCAGAGCCGTCTTCAGCCGCGTCAGATAGGGCATGATCTCGGCCTTGCGTGCCGCGTCGAGGCTGGCCAGCGGCTCATCCATAAGCAGCAGATGCGGCTGCGCCAGCAGCGCGCGGCCGACCGCGACCCGCTGACGTTCGCCGCCGGACAGCGTGTGCGGCCGGCGCCCAAGCAGTGCTTCGATGCCGAGCAGTTCCACCACCTCGTCGAATCGCACCGGGCCTCTCGGGGCCCGCCGCATGCCGAAGCGCAGATTGGTTGCAACCGACATGTGCGGAAACAGCCGGGAGTCCTGAAACACCAGCCCCACGCGCCGTCGCTCCGGCGGCAGCCAAATACCGGCCTTTGTATCGGCGAGCAGCGTGCCATCCACCTCGATGCGGCACTCATCCGGCCGCAGCAGACCGGCGGCCGCGTTGATCACCGTGGACTTACCGGCACCGGATGGGCCGAACAGCACGGCCACGCCCGGGGTCGGCACCTCGAATGCCAGGTCCAGGTGCACGGACGGGAATTGATGACGCAACAGAACGCTCAGGCTCATCGCCCCAGCATAGTGTTCAGCCGCTTGCCCACCCACTCCGACAGCAGCAGCCCGACCAGCGCCAGCGTCAGCGACACCATGGACAGTTCCGCCGCCTTCAACTCGCCGCCAGGCACCTGCAGCGCGGTATAGATGGCCAGCGGCAATGTCTGCGTCTCTCCGGGGATATTGGCGGCAAACGTGATAACCGCGCCGAACTCGCCCAGGCAGGTTGCATAGGCAACGATTCCGCCCACCAGGATCCCCGGAGAAGCCAGCGGCAAGGTGACGTTGAACAGCCGATCGAGCGCACCCGCGCCAAGGGTGCGCGCCGCCTGCTCCAGTCCCAGATCGGCCGCTTCCAGCGACAGGCGGACCGCGCGCACCATGACCGGGAACGTCATGACCGCGCAGGCCAGGCTGGCACCCGCCGTGCTGAACACCAGCCGTATGCCGAACCAATCGTACAGCAATGAGCCGACAGGACCACGAATGCCGAAGATGATCAGCAGCAGCCAGCCGGTGACTACCGGCGGGACCACCAGGGGCATATGCACCAACGCGTTCAGGATCGGTCGCCCCGGGAAGCGGTAGCGCGTCAACAACCACGCCATAACAACCGCAAGTGGCAAGCCGAAACCGACCGCGTATGCTGCCACGCGCAGTGTCAGTTCAACCGCTACCCATTCTTCCGGGGAAAGTATCAGCCTAGTTCACCTTGAAACCGCGCTTCACGAAGACCGCCCGCGCCTGCGGGCCTTCCAGGAATGTCATCAGGCTGCGCGCCGCCGGCGTGTCGTTCGCCTTGACGACGGCAAAAGGATAAGACACCGGATCGTGACTGCTCGCCGGGAAAACGCCAGCCACCATTACGGCCTTTGAAACCGCGGCATCTGTCCCGTAAACGATGCCGGCCGGCGCCTCTCCCCGCTCCACCAGCAGCAGCGCGGCGCGCACGTCCTCGGCACGCGCCAGCCGGGGCGCAACGCGGTCCCACCAGCCAAGCTTTCTCAACGCCTGCTCCGCGTAGATGCCAGCCGGCACATGCGCCGGGTCACCGACCGCCAGCCGGCCATTGGCGCCGAGCAGCTTCAGCAGATCGAAGTTCGGACCGATGGTAACGTGCATCGGCTTGTTGGCCGGAACCACCAGAACAAGGTCGTTGCCCAGCAAGCTCTTGCGCGTATCGGGAGCAATCAGGTTCTTCTGGGCCAGATAGTCCATCCACTTCTCGTCGGCCGATGCGAAAATGTTTGCTGGCGCGCCGTGCTCGATCTGTTGTGCCAGCGTGGAGCTTGAGGCGAACGACATGCGCAGCGCCGGATTCTCCGCTTTCGTCCACAGAACGGAGACGTCCTTCATGGCGTCGGTCAGGCTGGCAGCGGCAAATACCGTCAATCCCTGGGCCCGCGCGGAAAGTGGTGCGAGCACCAGGCAAAGAAGCAGCAGAAAGCGCATCGGTTGACCCCCCTTACGGTTGCAATAGGCGCATGCCAGCAATAATGCTCGCCGTTCTCGCCGGCGACGATATAGTCATAAAAATATAGCGACAAGGGGCGCAGCGACGGACTCAGCCGCGGAAGACACCCGGTCACAAGACACTGGGCCACTTGTCAGTCACAGAACCACAAGCCACGCTGCGACGGCCTGACGAACGGGAGCTGCGCCGAGGGTATCTGCCATGGGGAAGCGAAAACCGGGCGATGCGGCCCGAAAGAGCAACCGGCTGAGCATCCGGCTCGACCTGGCGTCCGGCGCCCGGATCGGGCCGGGCAAGGTGGCGGTGCTGGAAGAGATCGCCCGCTCCGGCTCCATTTCCGCCGCCGGTCGGGCCCTGCACATGTCGTATCGGCGCACGTGGGAGCTGGTGGAGGACCTGAACCGCACCCTCGGCACGCCCGTGGTGGAAACCGCTGCAGGCGGCAGCGGCGGCGGCGGCGCAGTGCTTACCCGCGCGGGAAAGGCTATCGTCGAACGCTACCGCGCTATCGAAATGGATACAGCGCTCGCCGCGCGCAAGCATCTGCAGGCACTGAGCCGCGCCTGTATCGGCAAATGATCGCCGGCGTCCGGATCAGTCCGCTGCGTCGGCAAGGCCGGTTACGTCCGGTCGCCGCAAAGCCGCAAGCAGCGAGGTGGCCCCGGCGGAGCGAAGCGGGATGAAGCGCTTGCCTGCCTGGCGGCACAGCAGCTTCGCCGCCTGCGCCGCATGATGGCTGATGCAATCGACCGGAAACACCACCAGGTCGGCCTGGCTCGTCAGGCCGGCCAGCAGGTTCAGATGGTTCTCGATGCCCCCGTCATGGTGCAAGAATGCCGCGCCTGACCGTTCCGCGATCGCCCGCAACTGTGCCACCTGGTGCGGTCGCCCTCCGACATAAAGCACCGTGACACCATCGAGGCGTAAGTCCGGCATGGTTGGTGAACCGCTTTCGCCACAGCCTGTCAGCTCGGAACTCTCGATGGCGTCCAGCTCCCGTCGCAGCGCAATACAGTCCCGCTCTGCCTTCACCCGCCCCGCTCGTTCCGCGATGACAGCGGTGTTCGTCGCTGCCAGACGTTCGTTCAGTGCCGCGCCGCGCCGCGTCTCGCCGGCGAGTCGGCGCTCCAGTTCCGTTACCAACTGACGCAGCATCGTGCCGTCTTCACACGGCATCGATGGTGTCGTCGCAATCTGCTGGGTCAGCGCCCGACGCAGTTCCTGAATGCACGCATCGCGCGTAACCACCGCATCCCACATGACAGCCTGTTGCCGATCCAACCGCGCGCGCAGGTCTGCGTTCTCGGCCTCCAATTGGCAAAGCCGGCGGATATCGGCGCGATTGGCAGCGCCGACCGGGTGCGACAGCATGTGCACCGGCACTGTCTGGATCAACTGCCACAACGTGTTCGACGCCTCGCTGCCGTTCGGCGGCTACAAGCAGTCCGGTTGGGGCCACGAAATGGGCGAGGAAGTGTTCCATAACTACACCGAAGTGAAAGCTGTCACCGCCGCCCTCTGATCGCACCTGCCCTCTGATCGCACCTGCCCTCTGATCACACCTGGACCTCGGGTCGTCGTTCCCGGCACACTGCGCCGATGAAGGACGACCCGAACGATCCCGACACTGCTCTGCGCCCCGGCGAAATAGCAGTCGCACTGCCGGCGCAAACCGATGCCGGCCTGTACTTCATCGGCACAATTCGTACCCCGTGGAAACGTCGCAGCGAGTGTCCAAAGCGCGGCGAACCGGATGGTCCGATCTGCTCCATCGTCGTGGACGAGCGCTGGCGCGACGCGCTGACCAACATCGGGCAACACAAACGCATCCAGGTGCTCTACTGGATGCACCGTGCGCGCCGCGATCTCGTCTTGCAAACGCCGCTTCGTACCGGACAAACCACGGGCAGCTTCGCGCTGCGCTCGCCCGTGCGCCCGAACCCGATCGCATCGTCGATCGTGGATCTAATTAGCGTCGAAGGCCTGACTTTGCGGGTGCGCGGGCTCGACTGCCTGGACGACACACCGCTGCTCGACGTGAAGCCCGATCGTACCGGCGGCAACGCGCGACCCTGAAGTCGGCCGCACGCATGGCAAGGCTGAACGTCCGGGTGTGATCTATGTCACTGTAACCAGCGTCGGGCCGACATAGCGTCCGGAGTTTGCGACACCCTCAAAACACGGAGGATATGATGCCACAATTCTCGAGTTGGGCTCACGGAACCGTCGGCGTTTGCCCGATCCTGACGCCCCAGATCCAGTTGGCCAGCCTCCGGTACACCCTGACCTCCAACGACCGTGCCAACATCTTTTTCCCGATACCCACGCCCGTTATCGTAAATGGCAATCGCGCCCGGCTGGAGCGCGTATTCGTGCTTTATTGGCTGGACCCCGGTGTCACGCTCGGACCGGTGTTCGTCTATGATGGGCAGAACGACCCGGGGGAGTTTGATCCCGACAGCACCGGTCAAACCGAGTTTAATGTCAGCGTGACTGGGCCCCAGGACCATACCGGGGTCAACGGGCTCAACGATCTCATTCCAAACGTCACGCAGTTCGATTTCACTCCCGAGCAGCCCTTGGTGTATTTCGGCCTGGTTCTCGTCGTCGGTGTGCGCTTTTCTCCCGTAATCGTAAACCAGCAGGAGAGGGCCCGGACTGTCTTGGGGCAGTGGGGGCTGGGCGGATCGGGAATCGTTCGGTTCACATCCGTAGGCGCCGATTTCCTCGTCTAATACAGACCGGCCTTGCAATCCTGCCTCCGGCCGTGGGGAAAGACACGGGGCCACAGCGATGCTACGCTGCCACCGGCCGGAGACCCTGTAGCCATGCAAACTGAACCGATCCTGGCGGAGACCATCGCTGGCATCCAGCGCATCCTTGGCGCCGACCTCGACCACATCACGGTCGAACGTGCGGTGGTTGGCCTGTTCTTCACCGGGGTGAAGCTCAACACCGGGATCGGCGGCGCCTGCGCGACGCCATTGCGCTCGATCCCCGAAGCGGTCTGTTGCCCGAGTTCCGCGATGGCGATGCCGTTTCCGGGCAAGTTGCACGGCCGGCTGGCCAGAGACCTGCTGCCGGAGACCTCAGCGCAAAGCGGCATTCGTCGGGCGGTGGGCATCGCCGTGATGAATGCGCTGGCCGAGATGTGCTGGGCGCGGCGCGCAACACCGGGGGTGGAGCTTCTCTCAGGTGTCGATGCCTACGACGCGGCAGACATCCAACCCGGCGAGCATGTCGTGGTCATCGGTGCCTTTGTCCCGTTCCTGAAGTCGCTGAAACGGGCGCATCAGCCATTCACGGTGCTTGAAATGGATCCGGCGACGCTGAAGCCGGACGAAATGCCGTATTTCCGTCCCGCGACCGAGGCCAACTCAGTGTTACCCGGCGCCGATGTGGTGCTGATCACCGGAACCACACTGGTCAACAGCACGCTGGAACACCTGCTTGCGCTGTGCCGCCCAGAGGCGCGCGTGGTCATGGTCGGCCCCACGGTCGGTCTGCTGCCCGACGCGTTCCTGCGCCGCGGCGTCGATGTCCTGGGCGGGGTGCACATCACCGCACCGGACGCATTCCTCGATGTCCTGGCGGAAGGCGGATCGGGTTACCATTTCTTCGGACGATCGGCAGAGAAGGTCGTCCTCGTCCGAAAACCGGCGGCAACGGCATCAAACCTGGTCCGCGTTTCGGCCACACTGGAGCAAGTTCCTTGATCCGGACACTCGCACACCGCGTCTCCCTGCCGCTGCTCGCCTGCCTGGCGATCATGGCAACTGTGCTCGCCGCGCGCAGCCATGCAGACCCCGCCCACGTCGTTCCACCACCCGCGGTGGATGAACCCGCGGGCACCGCGACGACCGAGGTGACCGTGCTGGCCGGCGGATGCTTCTGGGGTGTGCAGGGCGTGTTTCAGCATGTGAGCGGCGTCACCAGCGCGGTGTCCGGCTACACCGGTGGCAGCCAGCAGACGGCGCAATACGAAACGGTCTCGACCGGCACCACCGGACACGCGGAATCGGTACGCATCACCTTCGATCCGCGCCGCATCAGCTACGGGCGCATTCTGCAAATCTACTTTTCGGTTGCGCACGATCCGACCGAACTCAACCGCCAAGGTCCGGACACCGGCTCACAATATCGCTCGACAATTTTTCCGACCGACCCGGAGCAGGCGCAAATTGCCAAGGCCTATATCGCGCAGCTCGACCAGGCACACGTATTCAACGCTCGAATCGTCACCACGATTGAACCGGGACGGACCTTCTACCCGGCGGAAGCCTATCACCAGAATTTCCTGACCCGGCATCCGGACAGTCCCTACATCGTCTACAACGACCTGCCGAAGGTCCAGGCACTGCAGCATCTGTTCCCGTCGCTCTATCGTGCGGACCCGGTGCTGGTCGCTTCCATCTCTCCGTAGGCGGCCAGCCCCGCGCTTTGTCCGGGGCGGCAATCCTTGCCTTTTGCCCAACCCGCGCGTTACCTCCGGGCTCCCAACGCCCCAAGGCGCGGAGAACCCAAGTGGCACGCGAAGAACGCCCCGCCGTCTGTACGTATGACTGTCCCGACACCTGCAGCCTCACCGTCACGGTCGAGGACGAGCGCATCGTCAAGGTCCGCGGCTCCCACGCCGCCCCCTTCACCGATGGCGTGATCTGCAACAAGGTGGCGCAAGACATGGCCGCCTTCGTGCACGGCCCGCAGCGCATCCTGCATCCGCTGCGCCGCACCGGCCCGAAAGGCGCCGGCACGTTCGAGCGCATCTCCTGGGACGCCGCACTCGATGAAATCCACCAGCGCGTCCACGCGGTCATCGACCGCTGGGGCCCGCAATCCGTCGCCCCCCTCAACTACGCCGGCCCGCACGGCCTGCTTTCCGGCGACAGCATGTCGATACGGTTCTTCAACCGGCTCGGCGCCAGCCAGGTCTATCGCCGCTCGCTCTGCGGCGGCGTCCGCACCGAGGCCTGGAACGGCACCTACGGCCCTGCCCCCGGCTGCCCGCCCGAATTCGCCGAGCACGCGCAACTGAACCTCGTCTGGGGCAACAACGCCACCGTCGCCAACCTGCACCTCGTCCGCTGCATCCATCGGGCGCGCCGCGCCGGCGGCCGGCTGGCAGTGATCGACCCGCTGCGCACCAAGATCGCCGAGCAGGCCGACCTCCATGTTCAGCTTCTCCCCGGCACCGACACGCTGCTCGCCTGGTCGCTCGCCACCGAACTGGAACGGGCCGGCGCCTTCAACCAGGACTTCATTGCCGCCCATGTGCTCGGCTTCGCCGAATTCATGGCCCGCGCGCGCGAATGGCCGGCCGCCCGTGCCGCCGAGGCCTGCGGCGTCCCGCAGCAACAGATCCTCACCTTGGCCGGCTGGCTGGCCGAGGCCGACCCGCTCGTGCTCGCACCCGGCAACGGGCTGGAACGCGGCCGCCACGGCGGCAGTGGCATCCGCGCCGCGATCGCGTTGCCGGCGTTGCTCGGCAAGCTGGGCAAGGGCAGCGGCATCGTCCTGGGCGCCGGCAGTTCCTTCCCCAAGACGATGGCCCGGCTGCAACGGCCCGACCTGCTGCCGGCCGGCACCCGCACGCTGAACCTGATCGAGGTCGGCAGGCATCTCGACACCGACGACCTCGATCCGCCGCTGCGCGCGTTGTTCATCTACAACCACAACCCGATCGTCGTGCATCCCGATCAGAACCGCATGCGCCGTGGCCTGGCACGCGAGGACATCTTCTCGGTGGGCATCGAAGTCGCCATGACGGAAAGCATGGCGCATTGCGACATCGTGCTGCCCGCCGCCACGCATTTCGAATGCGACGACCTCTACGCCGCCTACGGGCATCACTGGCTGCAACGCGCCGAGCCGGTGATCGCGCCGGTCGGCAAATCGCTGCCCAACACGGAGGTTTTCCGCCGGCTGGCGGCACGGTTCGGCTTTACCGATCCCTGCTTCACCGCCACCGACGCCGAACTGATGGACGATGCCGTCGATCCGGCCGACCGACGCCTGCGCGGCGTCCGCCCCAGCCGCATCCCCACCAACGCGGCCCTGCAGATGACCGGACCGGACGACCAGCCGATGGTGCTGTTCGAAAACGTCTTCCCCGCCACCCCCTCCGGCAAGATCGAGCTGCAATCCGACACCCTGGCCCGCCAATGGGGCGAGGCCGCCCGTCTGCCGCACTGGGACCCCCACCCGTCGCACTATCCGCTGCGGTTGATCTCGCCTGCCTCCGACCGGCGCATCTCGTCCACGCTGGGCAGTCTGCCTGCCTCACGGCGGCCGCCGGTGCTGCGCATGCATCCGAGCGACGCGGCCAGTCGCGGCCTGACGACCGCCACCGACGTACGCATCTGGAACGAATGCGGCGAGGTGATCCTGCCGCTGCACATCACCGACGCCGTCCCGCCCGGCGTGGTGGCCAGCGAAAAGGGTGTCTGGCTGGCGACCAGCCGCACCGGCCAGACGATCTCCGCGCTGGTCTCGGCCGACATGCGCGCCGATCTGGCCCAAGGCGCCTGCTTCAACGACACGCGGGTGGACGTGGGGGCGGCTGCCTGATCCTCAGTTCCCGTCGTCGGTGACCCGGCGGCTCTGCTTCAGCCGTGCCCGCCGGGTCTTCGCTTCTTGCAGCTTCGCCCGTGAGGCCCCGGTCGGACGCGTCGGTATCCGCCTGACCGGCGGCACTTCGGCGCGGCGTATCAGCCGGATCAGTGCCTCCATCGCGGCGGCCCGATTGCGCTCCTGCGTGCGATGGCGCTGCGCCGTGATCACCACCTCGCCGGCCTGGGTCAGCCGCCTGCCCGCCAGCCGTTCGAGCCGCCTCCGAACCGCCTCCGGCAACCCGGATGCCGCCAGGTCCAGCCGAAGCTGCACCGCGCTCGCCACCTTGTTGACGTTCTGTCCGCCCGGCCCCGACGCGCGGACAAAACTCATCGTCACCGCGCGTTCATTGATGCCGAGCGCCTTCACCTCTCCCGCCTGCGGGAGAGCGCCTGCCCCCGACCCGATCGGGGGTCGGGTTGCGCAGCAATCCGGGTGAGGGCCGCCGCGATCCCATAAAACGCGGCCGCCGTCCCCCCCAGCACCGCCGCACGCGCCGGGCCATCCAACCCGCCGATCAACCCCACCATCGCCTCCCGCCACCGCCCATACCCCCCGGCCAATTCCACCACCGGCCAGTCGCTTCCCCACATCAGCCGCTCCGGGCCGAACGCCTCGATCAGATGGTCCACGTAGCGCCGCAACTCATCCACACGCCAGTCCGGCGCCGCCTCCGTCACCAGCCCAGACAGCTTGCAGAACGCCCCTGTCTCGCGCGCCACCCGAGCAATATCGGTTGCCCACGGCTCAAACCTTCCATGCGCGATATCCGGCTTGGCCGCATGATCGATCACCACCGGCAGGTCCGGATGGCGTGCGCACAGGCGCAGCATCATCGGCAGATGCCGTGGCTGGATCAGTGCGTCGAAACGCAGCCCCGCTGCCGTCATCGCCCGCAATCCCGGCTGCACGCTTTCGCCCAGGATCCACTCGGTCTCGGCGATGTCCTGCAGCATCGGCCGCAGGCCCTTCAACAGCCTCTCCCCCGCCAGGCTCGCCACCCGGTCCGGCGAATTTCGCGCCCCCAGCTCGGCCCAGCCCACCACCGCCCGCACCAGCCCGCCCGAGCCCCGAGCGGTTTCCAGCATGAACCACGTCTCCGCCTCGGTCGGCGCCGCCTGCACCAGCACCGTCGCGGTGATGCCGCCCAGCAGCGGACGCAGATCGTCCAGCCCGTAATCGCGATAGATCGGCAACTCTGGCGTCAGCCATCCATAGTCGCCACGCGCCACCCGCCAGACATGATGGTGCGCATCGACCATCATGGCTGGATCACGCCCTTGGTCAGCAGGATATTGCCGTACAGCCGCCGCTCGCCGGTCTGCACCAGGACGAACGAGCTCGGCCGCCACCCCATAGAACACTTGTCGTTCCAACCGCTTCGGAGCGGCCAGCCCGTTGCGCTGCAGGATCACGGTGAACTCCGCCACCGCTTCCGGCGTGGCGGACGGATCGCCCACCACCTGCATCACCGAAACCGGATCGGGAGTGAAATCATCCACCGGCAGCACGGACAGGATCGCCACCAGCATGGCGGTCGCGCTGATCCCGGGCGTGCGCACCAGCCGTCGCGCCGTCGCGGCGCCAGGGAAGTTCGCATCGACGATGCCCACACGGTCGCCATGCCCGGCGCTGGCCAGCGCATGCAGCAGGTCGGGAGTCAGCAGAGGATCGATGCCACGCAGCATGCCACAGCGCCCTTCCGGCAATCGTGCGGGACTGCCACGCCGCTGCCGCACCGGCAACCCCGATTGTGGGCACACGACGATTCCTCGGCGCCATCACCGTCCTTGGCCCACGGGCCGCGCTGACCTCGTTACGGTCGGGCTCGGCGCCCTGCCCCGCGGCCCCCCGACATTTGTTGCAATGTCGCGTTTACGATCTGAGTAAGAACGTCGCCGACAGCGGCATCGAACGCGTCGACGATACTACCGAGATCATTGCGCGCCGCCGGCACCTGCGCGGTCGCCAGCACACTGGCGATGGCCTTCCGATCCGACGCCTTGATCAACTGAGTCACCATCCTCACCACGATGGTCGGCGGCACCCCGGCCCCCGCGTAGCGCGCCTCGAAATCACGCAGCTCTGTCTCGAGCAGATAGTCAGGGTTGAGATCGCTGGAACCGCGCCCGACCGCGACAATGCGGCCGCTGTTCTGCAACGCGTCAACCATCAACCCCTGGAGCAGCGCCGGCGCACGATCTGTCCAGGCCGAGCCGGCGAAATAGTCGAGGACTATCCCGTTTCGCGTGAGCGCGATCCGCTCGGTATCCAGGCTCTCGGGTGCCACCGGAACGACGACGACAAGCTGATCGTGCACGAGTGGCCCGCTCCGCGTGTTGCCGATGCGTGGCGTCAACGTATAGAGCTGCGGCGCTGACGGCGGGAACAGCACGCTGCATCCGCCGAGAGGCAACAGATACGAAGCGGCGCCGATGAGGCGGCGACGCGCCAACAGCCGATCCGTCATCGTGGCGTGTACCCGTTGCGGCGCGCGCCGAACAGCAGACTGCCGGGATCGCGCTCGAGTTCCATCGAAACGCGATCGAGGCTGGCGATCAGGCGTCGTGCGTCGCCCAACAGCCCGGTCAGTTGCTGGACGCCATTGGTCGTGAGGTCGCGCACCCCAGGCTTGGCGGACAGCACGATCGCATCGAGATCGGTGGCCAGCTTCGCTGCCTGATGCACCGCCACATTCGCGGCGACGACCAACTGATCGGCTTGGTCGGACGTATGGTCGAACTTGCTTAATATGGCCTGCAGCGACGCGCTGGCGGTCGCCAGATTATGCATGGTTCGGCCGCTGTCGGTGATAAGCTGATCGACATCCCCGGCGCGATCCTTGAACACCGCCGTCGTGTCACGGACGTTACCGAGCGTATCCGCAAGCGCCTGGCGATTTTTCTCGTCGAGCACCGACGTGATCCGATCCGTAATTACCAGCAGCCGGGCCAACAGCTCCGGCGCATTGTTGAACACCTGCTGGAGCGACGACGGCCGCGAAGCGATGATCGGGTACCGCTGTCCAGCAGCGGCCACGAGTCGCGGTGAGTTGGCCGTCCCGCCGGAGATCTCGATGTAGCTGACGCCGGTGAGCCCGAGCGTTTCAAGCGAGGCCACGGCGTCAGCGCGAATTTCCACGGTGTCCCGGACCTGCAGGATAAGCCTTACAAGTGCCGGATCTTTCGCATCCAGTTCGATGCGGACAACGCGTCCGATCTCGATACCGTTCAGCCGAACCAATGCGCCCGACCCCAGCCCGGTCACCGGTCCCGGCACATCAGTTTCGTAATATTTGTACTGGGTTGCGAACTGCAGGCGTGCCAACCACAAAGCCGCGACAAAAATACCGCCCAGCACAATCAGGACAAAGGCTCCGACGGCAACGTAATTTGCTCGTGTCTCCATGCCGCTTGTCTCCGGTTATGATGCGAGGGCGGCGTGACCACGGACGCCATTAAAATATTCATGGATCCAGGGATCCGTATCCTGCGTCAGGCTGGAAATGGTGCCGACCTTGATCTTGCGGTCGACCAGCACAGCGATACGGTCGGTGGTCGCCCGCAGCGTGTCGATGTCGTGCGTCACCATGAAGACAGTGAGGCGAAGGCTTCGCTGAAGCCCGCGCACAAGCTCGTCGAATTGCGCCGCCGCGATGGGATCCAGACCAGCGGTTGGCTCGTCGAGAAACAACAACTCCGGATCGAGCGCCAGCGCACGTGCGAGACCAGCCCGCTTGCGCATGCCGCCGGATAGCTCGGAGGGATATTTTTTGGCGGCATCGGGCGACAATCCAACCATGCTGAGCTTCACCGAAGCGATCTCGTCCATCAGTTGCTGCGGCAGGTCGGTGTGCTCCCGCAGCGGTGCCTGCACGTTTTGGGCTACCGACTGATCGCTGAACAAGGCGCCATCCTGGAACAGCACGCCCCAGCGGATTTGCAGCCGCACCAGTTCGTCACCATCAAGCGCGGCTAGATTCTGACCCAGCACCTCGATGCTGCCCTCGGTTGGTTGCTGCAGCCCGATGATCGACCGCAGAAGAACCGATTTGCCGGTGCCGGAGCCACCGACCACGCCCAGGATCTCACCGCGCATGACATCGAGATCGACGTGGTCGTGCAGAACGTGGCCGCCGAGTTCGGGTCACCAGACTGCGTACGCGCACGACCGGAACAGCCGCCGTGCTGTCGCTCATATCCGCAGGATCGAGAACAGGATCGAAAAGATCGCATCCGCGACGATGACCAGAAAGATGGACTCGACCACCGCCTGCGTCGTCAGCCTGCCGACGCTCGCCGCGTTTCGTTCCACGCGCAATCCTTGGTAGCAGCCGACCAGGCCTATGATGAAGGCGAATACGGGCGCCTTGATGAGACCAACCCAAAAGGTTCCGCCGACCACCGCGCTTTGAAGCTGGTGCAGGAAAGCTGGAATGGTGATGCCAAGATCGAAGTAGCACATGACCATGCCGCCGATAAGACCCATGATATTGGAATAGAATGTCAGCAGCGGCAGCGTGATTATCAGGCCCAGGAGGCGCGGCAGCACCAGCACCTCGATGATGTTGAGGCCCGAAGTCTCGATTGCATCGAGTTCCTCGTTCACCTTCATCGTGCCGATCTGTGCCGTGAAGGCTGAGCCGGATCGCCCGGCCACGATGATCGCGGCCATCAGCCCGCCAAGCTCGCGCAGGACCCCGACGGCAAGCAGATTGACCGTGAATACCTCAAGCCCGAACTGACGCAGTTGATCGGCGCCCTGATACGCAACGACGACGCCTATGAGGAACGACAGCAGCCCCACGATGGGCAGCGCATTTACACCCGTCTCCTCCATCTGATGGAACAGAGCCGCAATGCGTAGCCGGCGCGGCTGCAGGACGGTGGCGGCCGTCTCGAATACGACGATGCCGAAGAAGCCAACCAACTGATAGATGAGATGCAGCGCGTTAAACTGGGCGCGACCGATGCGTTCCAGCCGATCGCTGAACCTGTGTCTGGGTGGCAGTTCGACCGGCGGGGCTCTGCATTCGTGATCGATGGTGTGGACCAGAGCACGGTATTCATCGCGCACGTTGACCGGGTGAACCTCGACGCCTGCGTGTTCAAGCCGGCGCTTGGTGCGCAGCAGAAGCCATGCGCCGACGGTGTCGAGCCGCTCCAGAGCTCCGCAATCGACCTCCATGCGGGCGAAACCCTTGGGATCGAGGGCCCGCATAAACGGATCGAGCCGGCGCGCTTCGCTGATCACCCAAAGCCCACCGACGATCATGCGCAGCGTATCTCCATACGGCTCAAGACGGTACCACGCCCCCCCCGTCGGCTGCGGCTGTTGTAAGACCACGGACATTGCGTTACCGCGGCCGTCTGGCTGTTTCAGTCGTGTCGGGTCGGAGCATCGTTGGATACCGTCCATGCCAGTGGATGGCTGATCTGTATCCGGGATGCGGTGTCATACCCACCCGCGCGGACGAAGACCCTAGACCCGTCGTGCCCGCGCAAGCGGGAATCCAGGCGAGAGCCCGCGAAACTGCGAGGGTTTGCCTGGATTCCCGCTTGCGCGGGAATGACGAACGCAGGTCACCCTCGATGCGGTCTGGTATTACACGCATGGGAGGTCCTCGACTTGATGTGGACGCGGACACATCAGCGCAGTCAGCACTAAAATCGCCATCCCTGCAAAGCAAGTGGCGGCACAGCCGCCATGGCTAGCACTGCGTTGGATTGGGGGTGAAGGCCGATATCAGTCGCTACAACGGAGAATCCCGTTATTCCCGCGCCCCCCATTGTCATCTCCGCGCCCACATTGTCATTCCCGCGCCCATATTGTCATTCCCGCGAAAGCGGGAACCCACCGCTCACCCGGCGCATACCTGCCTCCATGGGGACGACGAGGAGAGTCAACACGCCTGCCGCTAAGCGACCGAAGCGGCCATTACCGTCCCTGCACTGAATCGCATGCCACCCGCCAGTGAGTGCGCATCCACGGGAAAGGCAGCTACCGCCCGAACCGCCGTTTGCGCGATTGGAACGTGCGCACCGCCCGCAGCAGATCAACCCGCCGGAACGCTGGCCAGTTCACGTCGGTGAAATGGAACTCGCTGTACACGCTCTGCCACAGCAGGAAGCCTGACAGCCGCACTTCCCCGCTGGTGCGGATGATCAGGTCAGGGTCCGGCAGGGTGGGCAGATAGAGATGCCGCCCGATCGCCTCCGGCGTCACCTCCCGCGCCGCGTTCGCCAGCGCCAGCCCGCGCTCCGCCAGTTCCCCCATCAAGGAGCGCATGGCGTCCGCGATCTCCTCCCGGCCGCCATAGTTGGCCGCGATCGTCAGCGTCATCTGCCGGTTGGCCTCGGTCGCCCGCCGTGCCGCCTCCAGCGCCGAGACCAGCGGCGCCGGCAGCAACTCCAGCCGGCCGATCGCCTGCACGCGCACCCCCAGCCGATGAATCCGCGGATCGACCGCCAGGTGGCGCATCTTCTGCTCGATCGCCGCCAGGATGCCGGACACTTCCTCGGCCGGGCGCGACAAATTGTCCGTCGAGCACACCCACAGGGTGACCGCCCGCACGCCAAGCTCGGCGCACCAGTCCAGCACCTCATCCAGCTTGCCGGCTCCCATCGCGTAGATCCGGCGGAAGTCGCGCACCCCGTTCTCCCGCCCGTGGCGGCGATTGCCGTCCAGAATCAGGCCGACATGCCGCGGCATGGGCCCGCGCCGCACCTCGTGCAGCAATTGCGCCTCGTAGCCGGCATAAATCCACGACCGGATCAACGGCGCGAACCGGCCGGCAAGACCACGAAGCCGCGAGCCGGCGGCACCCGCCAGATTTGGCGGCGCCCCAAGCGCGGCATCGCCGGACGAGAACGCGGACGTTGGGGGGACGGGGGAGTTGACAGGAGCGGACACGCGAGGGCCTATAGCATCCGGAGACTGCGTTTTAACTGCTCCGGCACTTTCGGAAACGTAAAAACCGACCGCTGTGCTCCCAGCGCCCATTAAAACGCGGGGCGTCCACGGCCACACCCATGTCACGGCCACCGCCACGGTCAGGGTGAAGCCCCGGGGCGACGGGCTCGGGCACCGCGGGACCCCAGATCAAGCGGGCCGCCGTCAGCCGCGGGCGACGATGTACCTGGCCAGCAAAACCCCGCGCCAGTTGCCAACTCCGACCTCACCAGATCAAGCTGACCGGCAACGGCGAAACAGTGCGGACGACCACAGTCGCCGAATGAAGGCGCGAAGCCGGGCTGGATGCGGCGCGTGTCGGGTGAAACCGCCAAGGAGCAAAATCATGCCTGCCATATCACTGAACCACTACACGATCATGGTGCAGGACCTGGAACTCACCCGTGAGTTCTACGAAGACGTCGTCGGCCTCACCACCGGCGACCGCCCACCCTTGGCGTTCCCTGGATACTGGCTCTACTGCGGCGGCGTGCCTACCGTGCACCTGGTCGGGCACCGGCCGGAAAACCCGGTGCTCGACGGCGTACTGGAAACCGGGCGACTGGATCACATCGCGTTCGCCGCGGAGAATCTGAAGCTGATGCGCGAGCGGCTGCGGGCACGTGGCATCGAGTACCAGGAACGGGTGCTGCCGCGGCTGAACATGACGCAGCTTTTCTTCAGCGACCCGGACGGCATCAATATCGAATTCAACTTTCCCGCCGCGGAGACTGTCTGACACCAACGGCCCGAAGGGCCGACTGGTATGCGCGCAGTATTGGTGTGGCGGCTGCGGGCCTTCGCCGGTTTCAAGTGAACCGACCCTGATGTCGCCGCGGCGGCGCCCCCCGGTGACGCCATCCGATCAGGTACCGACGCGCCGTCCATCGGGGACTATTCTCCCAGCCCAGCAAACCACGGAGAATTCCAATGGCCGATACAACGCGCTGGACCCGACGCCCCGAGAGCTCGACCTGGGGCGACTGGGGGCCGGATGACGAACGCGGCCGGCTCAACCTGCTGACGCCGCGGACCGTGCTGCGCGGCATTGCCGAGGTAAAGCTCGGCAAGACATTCTGCCTGTCGTTGCCGCTGGATTATCCCGGCGGCGCCATTCTCAGTCCGCGCCGCCATCCGCCCGTGCTGAAACCCACGCTGCGCGACGGCAAGCCCAACATGAACTATCCGCTGCGCTGCGATGACCCGACCGCCACCGACGTGGTGTGCGACGACCAGGTGGTCCTGACCCTGCAATACTCCACCCAATGGGACAGCCTGGCGCATGTCGGGCAGATGTTCGACGCCGACGGCGACGGCCGCGCCGAGGATGTGTTCTACAACGGCTACCGTGCCGGCCGGGACATCATCGGGCCGGTCTATTACGACGCTGACGGCCGGCAGACGCCGTGCGACGAGGTGCCGGGCGCCCGCCATCTCGGGGTGCAGAACATGGCCGAAAGCTGCATGCAGGGCCGTGGCGTCATGGTCGATCTGGAGGCACATTTCGGCCGCTCCGGCCGCGTCATCAGCCATGCCGATCTGATGGGCGTGCTGCGGTCCGACGGCATCGAGGTCGAAGCCGGCGATTTCGTGCTGTTTCGTACCGGGTTCGCGCGCATGCTGCTGGAAATGAAGCGGCAGCCCGACCGCGAGCTGCTGTTCGCCAGCGCCTGCGCGCTCGATGGGCGCGATCCGGCGCTGCTGCGTTGGGTCACCGAGAGCGGTGCCGTGGCGCTGATCTCTGACAATTACGCCGTGGAAGCGATGCCGGCCCGCCCCGGTACCGACCCGTGCGCGACCCTGCCGCTGCACGAGCACTGCCTCTTCAAGCTGGGCTGCTATCTGGGCGAGATGTGGTACCTCTCCGAACTGGCGGACTGGTTGCGCGCCAACAACCGCAGCCGTTTCCTGCTCACGGCGCCGCCGCTGCGCCTGCCCGGCGCGGTGGGATCGCCGGCCACCCCGGTGGCAACGGTGTAGCCGTGGCACTGGCCCGAAGGAGGTAAGCGCGCCATCTCTCCAGACCCCACACGACAGCTATGAAATCCTCTCCAATTGCCACTAGGTAGAAAAACACTCTTTCTTGCGCCGCCATCTTGCCTATCAGACAGAAAATCCCTCTATCTCCCGTCACGCGACCGGGAGATGATCGATGCCACCCCAAATCTACGTCCTGCACGAAAACCGCGATTGGCTTCCCCCGTTTGCCGACGCGTTCGATCGGCTCGGCGTGCCCTGGGCGGACTGGTTCCTGGACACCACCAGCTTCGACTTCTCGGTCCCGCCGCCACAGGGCGTATTCTACAACCGCATGAGCGCCTCTTCGCACACCAGGGGCCACCGGTTCAGTGCGGAGCTGACAGCCGCGGTGCTCGCCTGGCTGACCCGGTGGGACCGTCGCGTGATCAATGGACCTGCCGCGCTCGACCTGGAAATCAGCAAGGCGCGCCAGTATGCCGCGCTGGCCCGGGCCGGCATCGACACGCCGCGGACCGTGGTGGTTGCCGGCCGCAACCATCTGCTTGAGGCGGCACAAAACCATTTCGCCGAACGCCCGGTTATCCTGAAACCAAATCGGGGCGGCAAGGGTCTCGGGGTACGCCTGTTCCGCACGCACGACGGCCTGCAAGCCTATATCGAAAGCGACGAGTACGAACCGCCGGTCGATGGATTGCAGCTTCTGCAGGAATATGTCGTCGCCCCGCGGCCGGTCATCACCCGCGCCGAATTTGTCGGCGGCCGGTTCCTGTACGCGGTGGAGGTGGACACCAGTCAGGGGTTCGAGCTCTGCCCCGCCGATGTCTGCACGGTCGGCGATGCGGCTTGCCCGGCGGGCACCGCGCCGCCCGCGCGGTTTCGGATCATCGGCGGAATCCCCGATGATCTGCGCACGCGTATCGAGAATATGATCGTCGCCAACGAGATCGATATTGCCGGGGTGGAATTCATCGCCGAGGCATCGGGTCGCACCCTGGTGTACGATGTGAACACCAACACCAACTACAATCCGGATGCCGAGGCGGCCGACAACCGCGCCGGCACCGCGAAATCCGGACCCGGCGCGGTCGCCCGGTTCCTTGCTGCCGAACTGCACCGGCTGCACGCCAAGGCCGCATAGCGCGACCCCCAATCGCCGGCGATTTCCGCTTCTACAAGGCGGCCATGAGTTTCGCCGCGTCACAGATCGGACACGGCGCCGACAACACAGCACTGATCCCCAGCGTCGCCTGCAACTGCGCGACCAGCGAGCAGGTCAGCAGGCCGATGGAAATGCACGGCAACATCGCGGGTACCTGCCAGTTCAGCGACGCGACCGCGCTCGCCTGCAGGCTGGCCTGCACCACCGCGCTGGTCGCCAGACTGGTGGGCAGCGCCGGCAACGGCGGCAACAGCGCCAGCAGTGCCGCCAGCAGGCTGCCGCCGCCGCTCAGATTGAGGCCGAGCTTCGCCGACAAGGCCGGCAGCAGCAACGCGAGTTTCGCCTGCACCCGAAGCTGAATCGCCGGAAACCCGAGCTGCAACGGACTGACCCCGAGACTCGCTTGCAGACTGGCGATCGCCGACAGCGCAGCGGTCAGGCTGGCCATCAGTTGCGGCGCGGCCAGTGCCGGCAAGGACAGCCGCGCCATGACCCGCAATGCGGCCGAGAGCTGCGCCGTCTCCGACAGGCTGACATTGAGCTGCGCCGCCGCCGCGATCATGGGCGCCAGCAAACCAAGCAGGGCGAGAAGATTCCCCCAGCGCGCCATCGGAATGCCGCCGGGCATGGTCAACGCCAGCATCAGGCTGGCCGGAGGTGCAAACAGCCCGGCATTCAACGCCAGCGTCACCTGGTCGATGGCGCTGTTCAGCGCCCCCAGCCGCAGCCAGCCGAGCGGGTTTACGGCCGCCATCGCCGACAGCCGCACGTTCATCGTGGCGACGATACGAGCGAAGGCCCGCACTTGTGCCGGTACCAGCAAATCGAGCCCGAACTGCGCCAGCACCTGCGCGCGCAGCGACGCAAGTGCCGAGATCGTCGCCACCGCCTTGGCGCTGAGCTGCAGCCGTGGCAACGGAAGCGTCAGCCAGTTCGGGTCCGGCACCCACGGCAACCCGGGCAGTGCGCGCGCGTTCAGCCACGCCGACAGCGACAACGGAATGTTGGCGCCCGGCATGTTGACGGAAACCGACAGGTTCAGCGAGGGCAGCGCCCCGAGCGAGGCGTGGCAGAAGCACCCCATGCACATCTCCTTCGCCGCGCAGCATACAGAGCCTTCTCGGCTACGTCGTGAGCCACGTCACACTTCCCGCCGCGGGAAAATGGGCTAAGATCAACCGGTTTCTGGATGGGTTCCACGATATGGGTCAGCCCGCCGCACGCGTTGGCGACACCGTCCTGCAGGACGGGCCGCATTGTCATGCGCCCATCCATCCGGCCGCGCTGGTGCCCACGCCAGTGCCGCACCCGCCGATGCCGTTGCCAATCGTCACCGGCTCCCCCACCGTAACCATTGGTGGCCAGCCGGCGGCGCGGGTCACCGACGAAACCGAGCCCTGCCTGCTGCCGTCCTGCGTACCAGGCGGCCCCGGCATGATCGCCAAAGGCTCGGCCACGGTGACGATCAACGATCTCCCGGCCGCCCGCCTGAGCGATATCACCACGCATGAAGCCTGTGTCGGCCCGATTCCGGGACCCAGCGGCATGATCACCGGACCAGGCTGCGAGACCGTGCTGATCGGCGGCTGACCGGCTTGCGCCGCACGCATTTCGAGGCATTCGCGCCGCTGTGTCCCACCTGCCGGCGTCATGGACGGGGAAACCACCGGCTGATCATCGCCCGCATCCTCGCGGAGCAGGACGGCGATATCTCGGCCGGGCTGCTGCACTGTTCCAATCCCGATTGCCAGCACGAATACCCGGTGATCAACGGCATCCCGATCATCGTCCCCACGCTCGGCCCGTTGCTGGTCGATCGGGGGATCGAGCTGCTGGTGCGCGACGATCTCGATCCGGCGCTGGAAAGCCTGTTGGGCGATGCGCTGGGCCCGGGAAGCTGGTTCGACGCCATACGGCAGACGGTGTCCACCTATGCCTGGGACGGCTGGGCCGATCTCGATCCGGACGAAATCCCCGCCGCCGACGGCGTGCGACCAGGCGCCGCCCGCCGCTGCCTTGCCCGCCTGCTGGAACTGGCGGGAACGGAATCGTCCCACGAGACCCCGGAATCACCCCACCAGACACCCCGTCATTCCCGGACACCCCGTCAGTCCCGGACACCCCGTCATTCCCGCGAAAGCGGGAATCCATCGGCCGTCGTCGATCCCCGCTTTCGCGGGGATGACAAGAATGAAGGCGGGGATGACGAGAATGAAGCAGGTATTTCTGCACCGCCCCCAACCGTATCGACCGCGCTGGACGTCGGCTGCGGCGTTGGTCGCACCACCTTCGACCTCGCGGCACGCCATCCCGGCGCCCTGGTCCTCGGGGCCGATCTCAATCTGTCGCTGCTCCGGCTCGCCCGACAGGCGCTCTTCGGCAGCGTCTCCTACCCGCGCCGTCGCATCGGCCTGGTCTATGACCGGCGATGTTTCGCGGTCGCTCCAATCGGCGCCGCGCGCGTCGATTTCTGGGCCTGCGATGCGCTCGCGCTGCCATTCGAGCCGGGTGCGGCCGACTTGATAGCGGGCCTCAATCTGCTCGATTGCGTCGCGGAACCGGCGCGGCTGCTGGCCGAACTCGCGGCCGGCCTGCGGCCCGGCGGGCGGCTGCTGCTCGCCTCCCCCTACGATTGGTCAACCCGCGCAACCCCAGTGGAGACCTGGATCGGCGGGCATTCCCAGCGCGCCGATCATGGCGGTGCCGCTGAACCGTTTCTCCGCACGCTGCTGACCGAAGGGGCGCACCCTCGATCGGTCCCTGGCCTGAAGCTGATTGGCGAAGAGCTGGATTGGCCCTGGCAGACGCGCCTGCACGATCGAAGCTCGATCCAGTACCGATCGCATCTGGTCGCCCTGCAGCGCAATTGAACCCGGCGCCTATAATGTCCCCAACGACGGCGCGACCCAACCGAGCATGCCCAGCACCAGGCCGAGCCCACCAAGCACGAAGGCGAAGCGCAGCAGATGCTTCGACGTGGTGATCACGGATGCCGTGGCCAGCACGATCCCGAGTTCCAGCGCTGCGGCGGCATTGTCGAACGTATGATCGCGTTCCAGCTCGTACTGGCGGATCTCGTCGAACCGCCGCGCCCGCTCGGCGATCGCGTCCTTTCCGTCCTGCGCGTCTGTCTCGTAATGCACCTGGTCTTCCCGCAACTGCCGGAGCAGCCCATCACGCATGGCGATCATATCCGGCTGCACCGGCCGATCAAGCGTCGCGCCGAGCCTGGCAATGTCCTGCGCCACGGCTGCGCGGATTGATTTTGCCTGATACTGCGCCCAGGCATCCGAGGTCAGGATGGCATTCTCCTGCACGGCAATTTCCGCGTGCTTGGCCTGCTGCTCGCTAATTGCCAGACCCGCCGCCAGCACGGCGATGAACAGTGCGGCCCGCTTGCTGCCATGCCCCGCTGCATGCTCCGCATGTTCCTGATGCTCAAGCGCCTCGTGTGTGCTCATCGCGTCCCCGGTCATGCCGCCGATGCGAGATATTAGCGGGTTTCCGGCATCACTGAAAACATTCCTGTGCATTCCGCAAGCCAAATTCGTCACCGCGCCTGGTGGGCGGTTGCGCTCGCTCGCGGCGTGGTTCGCCCCGGGTGCCCCCCGGGGTGGTCGCCAAGCGCGGATTGCGCCGGCGCGGCCGCGCCGGGGACCATCATTCGCGGCCGCGCCCAGGACCATCATTACGGCAGTTGACCGGGACAGCGGGTCGGCATGCTATACACCCACAATTCTGCGAACGGTTGCATGATGTCTGGTCGGCCAGCCTCGGCAGTACCGGCGACCCGCCTTATCCGGCATGCGGCCAATGGCTGATGCGCGGGTTGGGCTGTTCGGCAAGCTGCCGGCCCGCGGCGATTTCGTCCGGGTCGGCCTGCCGGGGAATTTCATCGAACCCTGGGATGCCTGGCTGCAACGCGCCCTGCTCAGCGCCCGCGGCCAACTGGGCGAGCGCTGGCTGCCAGCCTGGCTGGAAGCGCCGATCTGGCGGTTCTCCCTGCCGCCCGGCGCCTGCGGCGCCGGCGCCGCGCTGGGCCTCATGATGCCGAGCGTCGATCGCGTCGGGCGATATTTTCCGCTGACGCTTGCCGCGGTGTTTGCGGTCGGAGACCCGGCACCATCCCCGGAACAGAGCGCGGCATGGCTGGACAACTGCGAAGCGGCCGGACGATCCGCGCTGGAACAGGATGCGACGCCCGAGCAGGTGCTCGCGCGCCTGCAGCCGTTGCGGAATGGGTCGCGCCCCCAGGATGATGCGATCTGGTGGACCGAAGGCGGCCCGCACGTCGCGCCCAGGCGGATGGAACTGCTCGGCCTGCCCGACCCGGACCTGTTCCCCGCCATGATCGCCGATATCGAGCCGACGGAGTTGCCCGCGTGATGCTCCGCATCCTCTCCTCCGCGCTGACCCACGTGGGCACGGTCCGATCGCACAACGAGGATGCGTTCGTGGACCGCCCCGATCTCGGCATCTGGGCTGTCGCCGATGGTGCCGGCGGCCATCAGGCCGGAGAGGTGGCGGCCGGCATGATCGTGGAGGCGTTGTGCGGCGTCCCGCCCGGCCTTTCCGCCGCCGAAGCCCTGGCCGAAATCCGCACCCGCGTCGATACCGTGCATCGCGCGCTGTTGCATGAAGCCGCCCGTCGCGGCCCGGGCGTCGCGATCGCCTCCACCGCGGTCGTCATGTGCGTGCGCGGCGCGCATTACGCCTGCCTGTGGGCGGGCAATTCGCGGGCCTACTGCCTGCGCAACGGCGAGCTGTTCCGCGTCACCCATGACCATAGTCTCGTGCAGGAGCTGGTCGATGCGGGTGTCATCGGCGAGCATGAGAGCGAGGGTCACCCGCAGGCCAACGTCATCACGCGCGCGGTCGGCGCCGGAGACGAAGCGACGCTGTTGCTGGACAAGGCGATGGATACGCTGGAGCCCGGCGACCGTTACCTGCTGTGCAGCGACGGGCTGACCAAATCGGTCCCCGAACGCGACATCGCGGCCGAACTCAGCGAAAACAGAGACGATGCCGCCCGACGCCTGATCGAGATCGCCCTGGAACGGCAGGTCAACGACAATGTCACCGCCATCGTGCTCGATGTCATTGCCGAAATCACCCGCTCTGGACGATCAGGCGATCAGCGCGCTATAATCCAGCGTCGCCATGACCTGTACGCGGTGCATGGTGCGCGGCTCGTCTTCCAGATAGTCGGCGACCGCATTGTGCACCGTGCCGATATTGTCCCACATCAGCACGTCGCCGGTTTGCCAATGATGCGCATGCAGGTACTCGGCGCGCTCCTGATGACGGAACAGGAAGTCGAGTATCTCGCCGCTCTCCCGTTCTTCCATGCCGTCGATCCACATCGTGTAACCGGGATTGGCATACAGGACCGTCCGGCCGGTGATTGGATGGGTGCGGAAGATCGGCTGCGAGACGGGCGGCTTGCGGCGCCGCTGCTCCTCGGTCAGGGGCTTGCGCGTGGACCCCGGTCGCACCCGCATCAGGTCCCAGAATTTCGTGAAATCGTGTGTCGCGGTGCGCCCGGAAAGCCGCGCCTTCAGCGGTTCCGGCAGATCCGCGTACGCCGCATGCATGTTGCGGAACTGGGTCTCCCCCAGAAACTTTCCGTTGCGCCGCGGTACGCTCTGCGCGTGCAGGATGTTGGCCAGCGCAATATCGCGGCTGTACGACATGTCGGTGTGCCATCCCTGGCCGGCGTCATGCAGACCGAGCGGCTGCCCCTGCCCGTCCTTCACGTTGGAAAGGATCATCACCTCCGGCAGGTCGGGCGCGTGGAACAGGTTGGCGACGTTGATCTCCAGCTCACCGAACCGCCGGCCGAACGCCGCCAGCCCGGACGCGCCGAATGTCTGGCCGGGGAAGCACAGCACACCATGCGCGCCGAGGGCATGCAGGATGGTCCGGAAATCCTGATCGGACAAAGGCTGCGCGAGGTCGATGCCCTCGATCCGTGCCCCAAGTGTTTCGCCGCTGGGAACAATGTTCATGGGAAGGCTCCTGCGCGTGCGACAGTATTATCGCCGGGCGGGGCGGCACACCAGCCTCCGGTATACACGCAAGCGGGACAACTGCCAGGTGGCAGTGAGTTTGTCAGTGGCGACCCATCAGGGAAGCTTGCCGGTTGCCTACCGGCTGTATCTACCGAAGGAGTGGGCCGACGATGCGGCCCGCCGAAAGATCGCCGGCGTGCCGGACGACGTTGGTTTCCAGACCAAGCCGGAGATCGCGTTGCAGCAGCTGCGCGAGGCGCTGGCGGATGGTGTGCCATCGGCGCCGGTGCTGATGGACCCGGCCTATGGCAACGACAGCAAACTGCGAGCCGGGATCAGCGAACTTGGGCTGACCTATGTGGCCGGCATCCTGCCCGCCACGATGGTGTGGCGGCCCGGCGAGGCAGCGTTGCCACTGGCGTCCCACTCAGGCCGCGGCCGGCCCGGCAAGCGGCTGCGCCGTGACGCGACGCATCGTCCCGTGTCGGCCAAGACGCTGGCTCTGGAGCTCGACGCCGCTGCCTGGCAACAGATCAAATGGCGGGACGGCAGCAACACGCCGCTGAGCTCGCGGTTCGCCCGATGGCGGGTGCGTCCGGCACATGACGACGCCAGGCGGAATGAACCGACGCCAGAGGAGTGGCTGCTGATCGAGTGGCCGGAGGGCGAGGCCGAACCGGATCACTACTGGCTCTGCACGCTGGCGGCCGACATCTCGCTCGAGCGCATGGTCGATCAGGCCAAGATGCGCTGGCGCATCGAGCGCGACTATCTCGAACTCAAACAGGAAGTCGGCCTCGGTCACTACGAAGGCCGTGGTTGGCGTGGCTTCCATCATCACGCAACTCTCTGTGTCGCTGCCTACGGTTTCCTGATTTCCGAGAAGGAGACGATTCCCCCCTCAGGACCAGCCCGCTCCTGGCGAGGCGCGCAATCTTGCCTTCCCGATGGTTATCGACCCAGAGGATCTGCCACTGCGTTCGCAACGCCACATGCCGCACTCAATCGCCACGTTGCGTATCCGCCTCGCGCGAGCTTTGGCCCACGCACTGCCGCGATGTCCCTGTTGCTTAGGAGTCGCTTGGAAACAACCCCGTCATGTCGTCTCTCCCGATCACCGCGTCATTCCCGCTCCCGTCATTTGCCGATAGCCATTGCCGCGCTTGCTGATCGGCCCGAGCTTCACCTTGCCACCAGTACCGTCCTGACGCGGCACCAGCCCGAGCGAGGCGGCGAACTCGCGGCCACTGCGCATGGCTGCTGGATTGACCACCATCGCTGCCATTGCACTTGCAACGATCGGTCCATAGCCGGGGATGGTGATCAGATGTCGGCAGGTCGCATTGTCGCGGCCCCAGGCGAGCAACTGCTTGTCGATCGCTTCAATGCGGGCTTCGAAGCCGCGCAGGCTTTCCACCACGGCCAGCAGACAGCTATGCAGGGGCGCCGGTATGCGCTGCTCGCTCGGATCGGCGAGGATGGCCACCAGCTCCCCGACATGGCGGCGTCCTTCGGCGACCACGATGCGGAATTCCGCCATCATGCGCGGTGGTGGTTGATCCGCATAGTGCGAGTTTGTGAAAGAATTAATCGAACTTATGACCGCCGTCGCGGTTGCTGGGCGGCCTCTTCACTGTCGCGAAGATGGCGCTGACCCAGGGCAATATCGTGCAAAGCGTACACGGCCTTCAATTCTTTCGGCTGCTCGGAACGGTTTCCGAACGGGGCAAACCGATTTCCTCACAGGCTCTTGCGCGGGAATGACCGGTGGTGGGAATGACGCGGTGATCGGGAATGACGCGACCGCGAACGGGTCTGCCTTCAGGGCGCCTGGTGTTACGTGAAACCTCGTGGATGGAATGTCTGCGCGACAGGTGATCGGCAGATAACCGGTGACGCCGGCAAACAAGAGCCTCCACGTTTGGTTTCCAGCATTACGAACAGCCACACCCTACCGCTTCAATATCGACCCCAGCACGCCCCGCAGCACCGCCCGCCCAACCTGACCGCCCACCTGACTGCCAAGGCTGCGCGCCATCGACTTCACCATCGCCTCACCCACGCTCTGTCGCCGGCCGGTGCTGCTGAACAGCTCGCCCAGCAACCCGCCGCCGCTGTCGGGGGGTGGTGCACTCGGACGCCGGCGCTGCGGCAGCGGCGGCGGGGACGGAACCGGCACTGCACCCCCACGGTCCAGTCCCCACGGATCGCGCTCTTGCCCGGCGCCGGTGCCGGACGGCCCGGCGGCAGGTGCGCCCCAAGGGGACTCCGGCGGATAGTATGGCGCCTGCGGCAAAGCCTGAGCGGGCACCGTGGTAGCGCGGCCTTGTAGCCGCTCGTACGCGGACTCCCGATCCACTAACGTATCGTATTTCGCCCCGATCGGACTCTGCGCGATGATCGCCGTGCGTTCCTCTGGCGTGATGGCGCCGATCCGGCTGCGCGGCGGGCAGATCAGCGCCCGTTCCACCATCCCTGGCACACCGCCCGGCTGCAGCATGGACGCCAGCGCCTCGCCGACAGCAAGCTCCGTGATCACCGTTTCGGTCTTGAATTTCGGGTTCGGCCGGAACGTCTCGGCGGCGGCGCGGATCGCCTTCTGCTCCACCGGGGTGAAGGCGCGCAGCGCGTGCTGCACGCGGTTGCCCAACTGGCCGAGCACGGTGGGCGGCACGTCGGCCGGGCTCTGGGTGATGAAATAGACGCCGACGCCCTTGGAACGAATGAGCCGCACCACCTGCTCGATCTTCTCGATCAGCGGGCGGGGTGCATCCTTGAACAGCAGGTGCGCCTCGTCGAAGCAGAATACCAGCTTGGGCTTGTCCAGGTCGCCGACCTCCGGCAGTTCCTCGAACAGGGCAGAGAGCAGCCACAGCATGAAGGTGGCATAGAGGCGGGGGCTCGCCATCAGCTTGTCGGCGGCGAGCACGTGCACCGCGCCGCGCCCGTCCGGCGTCAGCAGCAGGAGATCGGACAATTCCAGCGCCGGCTCGCCGAAGAAGGGCTCGCCGCCGGCCTGCTCCAGCGTCAGCAGCTTGCGCTGGATGGTCCCGACCGAAGCCTTGCTGACATTGCCGTACTGCGTCGCCAGCTCATCGGCGCGGCCGGCGACGTAGGTCAGGATCGCCCGCAGGTCCTTGTAGTCGAGCAGCAGCAGCCCCTCGTCGTCCGCCAGCTTGAAGGCGACGTTGAGCACGCCTTCCTGGGTGTCGTTCAGCTCCAGCATGCGGGCCAGCAGCAGCGGCCCCATCTCCGCGACGGTGGCGCGGACCGGGTGGCCCTGCTGGCCGAACACATCCCAGAACACCACCGGAGCGCCGCGATAGGCGTAGTCGGTCACACCGAGCGCGGCGGCGCGCTGCTCCAGCTTCGGGTTCGGCTTGCCCGGCTGGCTGATCCCGGCGAGGTCGCCCTTGATATCAGCGCAGAACACCGGGACCCCGGCGGCGGAGAAGCCCTCCGCCAGCACCTGCAGCGTCACGGTCTTGCCGGTCCCGGTGGCGCCGGCCACCAGCCCGTGCCGGTTGGCGAGCGGCAGGGCAAGCCGGACCAGGGCGTCGCCCTTGCCGACGAGGATGGAGGCGGAGTCCTGACTGTCGGTCATCGTGGCATTCTATAGCATTCCCACCGATGCCGGCGGGCAGTGTGGTCGGGAAAGGCGGTGGATGCGTCCAAAATCCCACTCCACACCACAGTCCCGAGAATTTGCTGCAAGCGCGAAGGTTGCGCCGGCGGGAGGACGGTCATAATTTTGCCGTGAGAGGTGCGGCGCTCACGCCGCCCTGTAGAGGATATGGCCCATGAGTGGCTCGGCAAAGCGTTCCGTGACGGTCACGCTGGACGGATCCAACCGGTCGGTCAGTCTGCCACTGATCGAAGGCACCATCGGGCCGGCGGTGGCCGACATAAGGCGCCTGTATGGGCAACTGGGGATATTCACCTACGACCCCGGGTACGGCGCCACGGCGGCGTGCGAGAGCAAGATTACGTATATCGACGGGGACGAAGGGATACTGCTGTATCGGGGCTACCCGATCGAGCAACTGGCCGAACGCTCCACCTTTCTGGAGGTGGCGTACCTGATCATGTACGGAGAACTGCCGACGGCGGATCAGCGGCACGAATTCGAGCTCGGCGTCATGCGGCACACCATGCTGCACGAACAGATCCGCTCATTCTACAATGGGTTCCGCCGCGATGCGCACCCGATGGCGGTGATGTGCGGGGTGGTGGGCGCCTTGTCGGCGTTTTACCACGATAGTCTGGATATCAATAACCCCGATCACCGGCATATCAGCGCGTTCCGGCTGATCGCCAAGATGCCGACGATTGCCGCCTGGGCGCACAAATACAATATCGGTCAGCCGTTCGCTTACCCTCGCAACGAACTCGGATATGCGGAGAATTTCCTGCGCATGTTCCATGCCGTGCCGGCCGAGGAATACACCGTCAACCCGGTGCTGGCGCGGGCGCTGGACCTGATCATGATACTGCACGCCGACCACGAGCAGAACGCCTCCACCAGCACGGTGCGGCTTGCCGGTTCCACGGGAACCAATCCGTTTGCCTGTATCGCCGCGGGCATCGCTTCGTTGTGGGGGCCGGCGCATGGCGGCGCCAACGAGGCCGTGCTGAAGATGCTGGCCGAGATCGGTCACACGAAAAACATCCAGGGCTTCCTGTCCGAGGTGAAGGCCAAGGACAGCCACACGCGGCTGATGGGCTTCGGGCATCGGGTGTACAAGAACTATGATCCGCGGGCGAAGATAATCCAGAAGGCCTGCCACGACGTGCTGAGCGAGCTGGGGATCAAGGACGACCCGTTGCTGGATCTGGCGATGGAGCTGGAAAAGATTGCGCTGAACGACCGCTATTTCGTCGATCGCAAGCTGTATCCGAACGTGGATTTCTATTCCGGTATCATCCTGAAGGCGATGGGGTTCCCGACCAGCATGTTCACCGCGCTGTTCGCGGTTTCACGCACGGTGGGATGGATCAGCCAGTGGCAGGAGATGATCGAGGACCCCGAGCAGCGGATCGGCCGGCCGCGGCAGATCTACACAGGTGCGACGCAGCGGGATTACGTGCCGATCGATCGGCGGGGTTGATCCGACGGGGTTGATCCGGCGGGCGCCCCGCCTGCCGTTTGCCGCGGCTGGAAGGGCGCCCCGGACCCGGATGATCGCCGGGCTGGTGGGTAGTGGCGGATCAGTAGTGGTACCAGCCCCAGCCGGGGCCGCCGAAAACGACGACCAGCAGAAGTATGATCACGACGAGGCCGACGAGGCCGATTCCGCCGCCGCCGTAATAGTCACGACGGTAGCCGTAATAGCCTCCGCCCCCGAACAGGATCAGGATCAGCAGGATCAGGATCAGCAGGGTGAGCATCTGGGACTCCGCATTTCGTTGATTGGCCCTGAGTCCGGGCGAACCGCGTCACCAGCGTAGCGGAATCGTGGCTCCCGCATGGCGGCTGGCTCGGATAGGACCGTTTGCGCCCAACTCCCCGCAACGTGATCACGCAATGGGCGGGTGCGACGCCGGCGGCCCGATGATCCGCGGGGGAGTTCAGGACGGCGGGCCGGCGTCACCATTCGCGCAAAAGGAAGATCAACGACTGCCGCTCGTCCAGGCGACAGCGTCTGGACAATTCTTGGGTCGCGTTGTAGCGGGGTTGCGTCGGGTGGGGCACGGCTGACCGAGGAGAGCTTGCAGTGAGTGAGTCTCTGGAGGTACTGGCTACGAAAGCTTTGCTTGCGAAGCTCGATGAGAGCGATATCCCCGAGAAAGAATTTGATGAGCTGCCAAAATTCCTGAAAAAGGCGATCAAGAAAGGTATCATTGCTGATCCGCCAAGCTTGAAATTACTAATGAAACTCCAGACGGCTTTAGTTAAAACTTTGAACAAGCGCCATGACTCCTGGGTAACGCGCTACGGGGATGTTCTCAAACTCAAAGCGTTGCACAAGCAACACACCATAATTAGCCCCAAAGAAGCTAAACTCAACCTTGCATATCTGAAGGAAATGTCGTCAAAATGTGCGAAGTCGTTCCAAAAATACGAAAAATTCGAGGCGGACCTCGCGTATTGCGCGATGTCACTGGACGACACACCGGATAAAGACCTGGAGTCGACCTATAAGGAGTTAAGTTCTATTATTCGGAAACTCATAAAAGTCATAGAAGAGACTGGCAAAGTAATAAAGGATCTTTTATAGGGGTGCCGGACTCTCTGTGGTCGCTCCAGCGGGCTGCTTACCCACAACGCCTACACCACGCCCCCCGGGGCACGACCTGGGGCACGACCTCGGCCGCTGGCATGGGTTGCTGGCGCCGCCGGAGGGCTCCGTTCAGTCGGGCGTGCGATGGTGTTCGGCAAGAGGCGTGACGGGGAGCGTGCATCTCGTGCGGTGAAGTTATTTCTGCTGCATGAGCTGCATGAATGCCGTTGGTGTTTTGTTAACGCATGTGACGCAAAATAAGCCTGCCCTGAAACGAAAATTGGAGCGGGTGCAATGCATCTGTCATACTATCCGGCTGTGCTACATGTAGCGACGCATGGCTATGTCGCGGAATTTTCGGATGTTCCCCTCCGCAGTTCGGGCGAGACCCCCTGCGACGCCTCGGAGAACGCTCAATCCGCCTTGCGAGCCTATGCGGAACGACTGCGGCGGTCCGGCTTGCAGCTTCCGGCGCCCTCGACGTCAGCACTGAAGCTGGAAGGTCAGTCCTCTCCGGCGAAGGCTTACATCCTGGTTCCGCTGGAAATTCCTTTCCCGGCGCAGGAGACCGTGCGGGCGTGAACGATGGCGCCGCATCGTCGGCGCTTTGTATCGGCCATGACCGGATGCAATCCGCAGCAGAACTCGCCAAGGAGCTGGGATCATGAGTGCGTCCTTGCAGCCGACTGACCAGTATTACTCAGCGGTTGCCGTGGAAACTGGATTCTACGAACAGGTGGATCGGTCCGGTGCGTGGACCGGCCTGCAGCACCGCTGCTCGGCCGGCGAATCACTGCCCGCAACCAGCCCCGGCCACCGGTGGGTTTGCATCGACCCATTGCTGAACAGGATTTGGTCGCCGGGTCTCACCGGATAAGCTCTCTGCACGTAAGCGATATCGTCCGCCTGGATGCGGCCGGCCAACGCCGCTGTCCGGTCAAAACGGCGAGCAGTTCAGAGTCCCAACAACAGCCGCTTATCAGCTTTCACTAACAACCATTGTGACGCCGCGGACGTTGGCATCCGCATGCCGCCAGAACGCGTCATCGAGGAATCGTGCGAACAGTTCGGGCGGAAGTACAGTATTCCGCTCGATCCATTCCACCTTGCGGCGCACGGTGTGCAATCGTGGCGTGCCGAGCGCGATGTCGAATGCATCCGCGTGGTATTCGACATTATCGAAATCGTGTTCGAACCACGGTTCGTCCAGGAACTGGTAAAGGCGCCGTAATGTAACTTCCGGTTGCCGTGTCAGCGCCTGATACTCGATCAGGATCAGCTTGTCGGCCTGCTCGCCAAAAAAGCCCTCCTTCAGTGCATCGAGCGCGAAGCCGACCATGCCGTCGCTGGTGGCCAGTCGGTTGACGCGGGAAAACACGGTTCCACCCGGCTCGAAGCCGAACATGCCGGACAGCTCGAACGCGTTTTCGCGCACCAGGCGTTCGATCGAATCCATGATCCAGGAAATCGCGCGCACACAGCAGATGATGCGCGCCTGGGGAAACAGGCGGGTGATCGCCGGAAGCTTCGCGCACCACATGCGGTTGGTGTCGAACACCAGTCTCTCGTTCTGGATCTCGTTGTAATAGTTGGCAAAAAGCCCTCTCAATACGTCCCGACGCTGCGCCTCTTCAATGAACACCGCAGCTTCGTTTCGGCGACTGAGGGCAGTTTCCAGGGCCATGTAAATTGCCCCGACCGGACTTGTCATTCCGGCATGAAAGTGCGGGTTCTGACGCAGGATCGCGGCGAGCAGGGTGGAACCCGAGCGGGGCAGGCCGGAGATGAAATGGATGCCGTGTTGCATCGGATTGCTCGCTTACAAAGACACAGATCGCGTTATCGCGTTAACCGGCTCACGGTGGCAAGCGTAATAAAAAAGCCCACACACCGGCAATATGCCAGGTGAGTGCGAAGGCGGAATGGCAGCGCGAGTCCCAAACTATGGGATCGTATCTCATTATTGATATATCATTGCTCGCGTTTTCGCGAGAAACTTCTTGCCAAACCGGTTGGAAATCATATAGCTGGGTTAACAAATGCCTAACGCCAGTTAAGGAAGCCGCGCGAAACGAGCCGCGGCAAGCCGGCCCACACGGGAGGAAGTGATGACAGATGTCAACAATACCGGCACGCTGGGCGTGGCCGGCATCAACGGCGCCTCTCCCGGTCAGTCCGGCACTGCCGGCGGCCCAGGCGGCAGCGCCACCTCCCCCAATACTGGGAACGGCACCGACACGACGAACAGCGCCGAAGCCACTGGCGGCAATGGCGGCCAGGGCGGCAGCGGCGCTGCCGGCGGCGCCAGTCCCGGCGGCAACGCCGGCGCGGGAGGTGTCGGGGGCGCGGCGAACGCCAGCACCAGCACCACGCTCAGTTCCTCGTCCAGCCTCAGCAATACGGCCAATGCGAGCGGCGGGCGGGGCGGCAACGCCGGCACGCCTGGCACCGGCACCCCGGCGGGCCTGGGGGCCAACGGCGGCGCCGGCGGCGCGGCAACAGCCGCCACCAGCGCCAGCAACACGGGCGGTCCCGCACATGCGACCACCACCGCGACAGGCGGCGGCGGCGGCGCCGGACGGGGGGTCGGATATTCGGGCGGCGCCGGCGGCGTTGCCAGCGGATCGACCGCCACCGCCAGCGGCACGTCGGCCTATGCGTACGTGACGCAGACGGGTGGTTCTGGCGGGCGTGGTTATACCGGGGCGACCGGCGGGGCCGGGGCGAGCAGCTCGTTGACCAACGCGGTCAGCGGCACCACCACGGGCGGCAATCTGCGCCTGGGACAGACCGCGACCGGCGGTGCTGGCGGCTACAGTTCTGGTGCTGCTGGCGGTGCGGCCGGGGCGGCGACGTCCAACCTGAGCTTCACCGATACAAGCGGCGCTTCCTATGTCCGCGGCTACGCCACGGCCAATGCCGGGTCGGGTGGCGGCGGGGTAACCGCGGCAGCCGGAGGGGCAGCAGGCACGACCCTCAGCGCGAGTGGTGCGCACCGCATGCAGATCATCGGCCGCTCCAATGGCGGGGCCGGTGGCAGTGGCGTGGGTACCTCCAACGGCGCCGCGGGTGGCGCGGCAACCGCGACGGTGGCGGCGACCAGTTCGACGAGCGGCTCCGACACCGTGGATGGCTGGGCCTACACGCAAGGTGGCGCCGGCGGCAGTGGCGGCAGCACCAGCGGCAGCGGTGGCGCGGGTGGCGCGGCAACCGGGGCGAGCGGAAGCGCAACCAGCACCGGTGCGACGGGCGGTCAGGCCTATGGCTACGCCCGACAGATCGGCGGAACCGGCGGCACGGGCTCGGGCGCTGGCCAGTCGGGCGGCAACGGTGGGTCTGCCACCGGGACGACGGCTACGGCGAGCGGGTTTTCAGCGGAAGCCAAAGTTATCCAGACGGGTGGCAATGGCGGCCAGGGGACCGCTGGCGCTAACGGCGGTGCGGGAGCGGGCAGCACGTTGGCCAATGTGGTCAGCGGCGCCACGACGGGTGGCACGCTGACGCTGGGCCAGGCGGCCAATGGCGGCGATGGCGGCTATGCCACTGGCGGCGGCGCTGGCGGGACGGCGGGTACCGGGACCTCCAACCTGAGTTTCGATGATACGGCGAACGCCATCAAGGCGAGCACGTTCAACGGCACCAGCACGGCCACGGGCGGCAACGGCGGTGGCTCGAACGGCGGCACGGCGGCGCAGGGTGGCGTCGCGGCCGCGACGATCGGCCTGACCGGGGCGCTGGCGATCAGCGGGACAGCCAACGCCACGGGCGGCACCGGCGGGATTGGCCGGGGCACCGCCAATGGTGCGGCCGGCGGCGCGGCGAATGCGAGTGCCACGGCAATCAGCACGACGGCCGGTTCGCAGAATGCGGGTGCCTACGCCAATGCCAACGGCGGCGCCGGCGGGAGCGGGGGCAGCACCAGCGGCAATGGCGGCGTGGGCGGCGCGGCGACCGGGGCGAGCGCGACGGCAACCGAGGCCAATGCCACCGGCGGGCGGGCCTATGCCCGATCGATCGAGACCGGCGGCAGCGGCGGGCGTGGCTACGGCGCGGGCAAGTCGGGTAGTACGGGCGGTGCGGTCAGCGGCACGACGGCGACGGCGAGCGGGTTTTCGGCACGCGCCTACGCCCAGCAAACTGGCGGCAATGGCGGGCTGGGCTTCAGCGGCGCCGGCGGCGGGGCCGGGGCGAGCAGCACGCTGACCAACGCGGTCACCGGGTCCACCCGCAGCGGCTACCTCCATCTCTATCAGCGGGCGACCGGCGGCAGTGGCGGCAATGTTTACAGCAGCACGAGTGCTGCCGGTGGCATTGGCGGAGCGGCGACCTCGAACCTGACGTTCAGCGACGCGGCGGCGATCAAGGCGAGTTCGCTGTATGGACGCAGCCGGGCTTATGGCGGCCATGGTGGGCGCAGCGGCACGGGTGGCGTGGCCGGTGGCACGGCGACGAGCTCGATCAGCCTGACCGGGACCAACACCGTCTCCGCCACCACCATCGCGACGGCCGGTGACGGCAGCGGCATTTACAGCGGCGGCACGGGCAATGGTGCGGCGGGCGCGACGGCGACGGTGACGGGGGCGACGGCGAGCACGTCCTCGGCGACGCTGGGAGCCTCGCGTCAGTGCCACCGCCTCGGGCGGAGACGGCGGTGGCGGCGCAGGTGCCGGCAAGGCGGGTGGCACGGGCGGCGCGGCTTCGGTGACTGGAGTGTCGGCGTCTGGCTTCTCGGCCAATGCGAGCGCCACGCAGAATGGCGGCAATGGCGGGCGCGGTTACACCGGCGCGACTGGTGGTGCGGGAGCGAGCAGCACGCTGGCCAACGCGGTCAGCGGCGCCACCACGGGTGGCACGCTGACGCTGAGCCAGAGCGCCAATGGCGGCGATGGCGGCTATGCCAGCGGCGGTGGGGCTGGCGGGACGGCGGGGGCGGGCACCTCGAACCTGAGTTTCGATGATACGACGAACGCCACCAAGGCGAGCACGTTCAACGGCACCAGCACGGCCACGGGCGGCAACGGCGGCGGCTCGAACGGCGGCACGGCGGCGGCGGGTGCGACGGCGGCGGCGGCGATCAATCTGACCGGGGCGCTGGCGGTCAGCGGAACCGCCAACGCCACGGGCGGCACCGGCGGGATTGGCCGGGGCACCGCCAATGGTGCGGCCGGCGGCGCGGCGAATGCGAGTGCGACGGCAATCAGCACGACGGCCGGTTCGCAGAATGCGGGTGCCTACGCCAATGCCAACGGCGGCGCCGGCGGGAGCGGGGGCAACACCAGCGGCAATGGCGGCGTGGGCGGCGCGGCGACCGGGGCGAGCGCGACGGCAACCGAGGCCAATGCCACCGGCGGGCGGGCCTATGCGCGATCGATCGAGACCGGCGGCACCGGCGGGCGTGGCTACGGCGCGGGCAAGTCGGGTGGTACGGGCGGTGCGGTCAGCGGCACGACGGCGACGGCGAGCGGGTTTTCGGCACGCGCCTACGCCCAGCAAACTGGCGGCAATGGCGGGCTGGGCTTCAGTGGCGCCGGCGGCGGGGCCGGGGCGAGCAGCACCCTGACCAACGCGGTCACCGGGTCCACCCGCAGCGGCTACCTGGATCTCTTTCAGCGGGCGACCGGCGGCAGCGGCGGCAATGTTTACAGCAGCACGAGTGCTGCCGGTGGCATTGGCGGAGCGGCGACCTCGAACCTGACGTTCAGCGACGCGGCGGCGATCAAGGCGAGTTCGCTGTATGGACGCAGCCGGGCCTATGGCGGCCATGGTGGGCGCAGCGGCGGCACGGGTGGCGTGGCCGGTGGCACGGCGACGAGCTCGATCAGCCTGACCGGGACCAACACCGTCTCCGCCATCACCAGCGCGGCGGCCGGCGACGGCAGCGGCATTTACAGCGGCGGCACGGGCAACGGTGCGGTGGGCGCGACGGCGACGGTGACGGGGGCGACGGCGAGCACGTCCTCGGCGACGCAGTTGGCGACTGCGACCAGGCCACCGCCTCGGGCGGCAATGGCGGCGTGGGTGGGGGCGCGGGCAAGTCGGGTGGCACGGGCGGAGCGGCCTCAGTTGCCGGGGTGTCGGCGACGGGGTTTTCGGCGACGGCGAACGCCACGCAGAACGGCGGCAATGGCGGGCGCGGTTATACCGGGGCGGCCGGCGGGGCGGGTGCGAGCAGCACGCTGACCAACGCGGTGAGCGGCGCGACCACTGGCGGGACGCTGACGCTGAGCCAGAGCGCCAATGGCGGCGATGGCGGCTATGCCAGCGGCGGCGGGGCTGGCGGGACGGCGGGGACCGGGCACCTCCAACCTGAGTTTCGATGATACGACGAACGCCACCAAGGCGAGCACGTTCAACGGCACCAGCACGGCCAGCGGGCGGCAACGGCGGTGGCTCGAACGGCGGCACGGCGGTGGTGGGGGGTGTAGCCTCAGCGACGATCAATGTGACCGGGGCGCTGGCGGTCAGCGGGACAGCCAACGCCACGGGCGGCACCGGCGGGACTGGCCGGGGCACGGCCAATGGTGCGGCCGGCGGCGCGGCGAATGCGAGTGCGACGGCAATCAGCACGACGGCCGGTTCGCAGAATGCGGGTGCCTACGCCAATGCCAGCGGCGGCGGTGGCGGGAGCGGGGGCAGCACCAGCGGCAATGGCGGCGTGGGCGGGGCGGCGACCGGGGCGAGCGCGACGGCAACCGAGGCCACTGCCACCGGCGGGCGGGCCTATGCCCGATCGACCGAGACCGGCGGCACCGGCGGGCGTGGCTACGGCGCGGGCAAGTCGGGCGGTACGGGCGGTGCGGTCAGCGGCACGACGGCGACGGCGAGCGGGTTTTCGGCACGCGCCTACGCCCAGCAAAATGGCGGCAATGGCGGGCTGGGCTTCAGTGGCGCCGGCGGCGGGGCCGGGGCGAGCAGCACGCTGACCAACGCGGTCACCGGGTCCACCCGCAGCGGCTACCTGGATCTCTTTCAGCGGGCGACCGGCGGCAGCGGCGGCAATGTTTACGGCGGCACGCAGGCTGCCGGCGGCATTGGCGGAGCGGCGACCTCGAACCTGACGTTCAGCGACGCGGCGGCGATCAAGGCGAGTTCGCTGATGGACGCAGCCGGGCCTATGGCGGCCATGGTGGGCGCAGCGGCGGCACCGGCGGCGCGGCGGGCGGCACGGCGACGAGCCTCGATCAGCCTGACCGGGGCCAACACCGTCTCCGCCATCACCAGCGCGGCGGCCGGCAACGGCGGCGGCATCTACAGCGGCGGCACCGGCAACGGTGCGGCGGGCGCCACGGCGACGGTGACCGGGGCGACGGCGAGCACGTCCTCGGCGACGCAGTTGGCCACTGCGATGCGCACCGCCTCGGGCGGCAATGGCGGCGGGGGTGGGGGCGCCGGCAAGTCGGGTGGCGCGGGCGGGGCGGCGTCGGTCAGCCGCGGTGACGGCGACGGGGTTTTCGGCGACGGCGAACGCGACGCAGAACGCCGGCAATGGCGGGCGCGGTTATACCGGGGCGGCCGGCGGGGCGGGTGCGAGCAGCACGCTGACCAACGCGGTGAGCGGCGCGACCACTGGCGGGACGCTGACGCTGAACCAGAGCGCCGAACGGCGGCGATGGCGGCTACAGCGGCGGCGGGGCTGGCGGGACGGCGGGCGCCGGGCACCTCGAACCTGAGTTCGACGATACGGCGAACGCCACCAAGGCGAGCACGTTCAACGGCGACCAGCACGGCCAGCGGCGGCAACGGCGGTGGCTCGAACAGCGGCACGGCGGCGGCGGGTGGGGTGGCCTCGGCGACGATCAATCTGACCGGGGCGCTGGCGATCAGCGGGACAGCCAACGCCACGGGCGGCACCGGCGGGATTGGCCGGGGCACGGCCAATGGCGGCGCCGGCGGCGCGGCGAATGCGACGTGCGGCGGCAACCAGCACGACGGCGGGTTCGCAGAATGCCGGTGCCTACGCCAATGCGACGCGGCGGCGGTGGCGGGAGCGGGGGCAGCACCAGCGGCAATGGCGGGGTGGGCGGCGCGGCGACCGGGGCGAGCGCGACGGCAACCGAGGCCAACTGCCACCGGCGGTCGGGCCTATGCGCCGACGATCGAGACACGGCGGCACCGGCGGGCGTGGCTACGGCGCGGGCAAGTCGGGCGGCACGGGCGGTGCGGTCAGCGGCACGACGGCGACGGCCAGCGGGTTTTCGGCACGCGCCTACGCCCGGCAATACTGGCGGCAATGGCGGGCGGGGCTTCAGCGGCGCCGGCGGCGGGGCCGGGGCGAGCAGCACCCTGACCAACGCGGTCACCGGCGTCGACCAAAGGCGGCTATCTGCGGCTGTATCAGCGCGCGATTGGCGGCACCGGCGGGAGTAACTACGCGCACCGGCGCGGGCGGCGACCGGCGGCAATGGCAGCTCCGGTCTGACCTTCAATGATAACAGCAATGCCATCCAGGCGAGTTCGCTACGCGCTCAGCCGCGCATATGGCGGCTGCGGCGGGCGCGCCACGGGTGCTGCCGGCGCCGCCGGGCGGCGCTGGCAGCGCTTCGGTCAACCTGACCGGGGCGACTGCGATTGCTAGCCACCGCCAGCGCGCAGCGGCGGGGCCGGCGGGACGGGCTCGTCGTCCGGCCTGGGCGGCAACGCCAGCGCCACATCGGTTGCGACCGCAACAAGTGCCGGTTCGTCCGGCACGGCGACCGCGACCGCCACCGCGACCGGCGGAACCGGCTCGACGCAAGGTACGGCGACGACGAACGCCACCGCCAACACGGCTGCCGGCCAGCAGGCGACGGCGCAAACCACCGCGACCGGCAGCGCGAACTCCGCGCACAGCACGGCAACCACGGCCGGCAGCGGCGTGGTCGTCGGTGTTTCGTCGATCGTCAGCGGCACCGGCGGGGGCGCCGTCACTGACCGATGGTCGCGCCAACATCGCCGGAACGCGTGTTCGGCTTCAATGGTTCGAGCGAGAACGCGTACGGCTTTGCCACCGGGCTGCCGAGTGCCAGCTTCATCAATGGCGTGCTGAGCACCAATTCCAACATCAACGCCAAGCTCGGCACCGCGCCGGCAACCGTGCTGGGCACGGGGGCAGAGGGTGCGTTCGCCGAAACCAACACAACCGGCGCGCAGGAATATATCAGCTCGGCCGACTGGACGATCAACGCCACCGGTCTGACCGGGCATCTGATCGCCGGACTGTTCGGGTTCCAGGCGTTCACCACCGGGTTCACGTCGCTGGAATTCAGTGCCGTGGTCGGCGGCAGCACGGTGTTCGACCAGACCTTCGCCACGCTGGCGTCGGCCGAGACGTTCTTCACCAACGATGCGCTGGATCTGGGCACGTTTGCCGCTTCGTCCGCTTTGGCGGTGGACCTGAACTTCGACCTGAAGACCAGCACCAGCGGCACCGGGTTTGGCGGCGAATTCCTGCTCGGCACCACCGGCGGCAACGGGCCGCCGGTGATCGCGGTGCCGGGGCCGGAGATCATCGGCGTCAGCCACACGACGGCGATTTCTGGTGTCAGCCTTTCCGAAACCGGCAACACCACGGGCGAGACTTTCACCGTCACGCTGACCGACACCAATGGCCACCTGGCGGTCACTGCCGGCACCGGAGTGACCGGCAACAACTCCAGCAGCCTGTCGATCACCGGCGCGATCGGCTTTGTGAACACCGAGCTGGCGTCACTGACCGACAACGACGCGGTCGCCGGGTCCGATACCGTCACGCTGAATGCCACCGACAGCCTGGGCGGCACCGCGGTTCAGAAGACGATCGGCATGACCATCAACGGGCTGCCGACGATCGCTGCACCGGCATCCGCGACGGTGAACCAGAACACCGCGACCGCTGTGACCGGCGTCAGTCTTTCCGAAACCGGCAACACGTCCGGCGAGACCTTCACGGTCACGCTGAGCGATACCAACGGCAATCTGTCGGCGACGGGTGCTTCCGGCAACGGCACGCACAGCATCAGCATTAGCGGTTCATTCAACACGGTGAACAGCGACCTAGCGACGTTGACCGATACCGATCCGAACACCTCGGCCGACACGATCGTTGTGTCCGCCAGTGACAGCCTGGGCAATTCCGCGGTCGGCAAGAATATCGCGGTCACGGTGAGCGCCGGCAACGGCCCGCCGGTGATCACCGCGCCTGCCACCGACACGATCGGCGTCGGCAAGGCGGCGACGATCAGCGGCGTTTCGATCTCGGAAACCGGCAACACCGGCAGCGAGACGTTCACTGTCACGCTGAGCGATACGCACGGGCTGCTGTCGGTTGCCGCCGGCACCGGCGTGACCGGGAACAACTCCACGTCATTGAGCATCAGCGGTTCACTGGGCTTCGTGAACAGCGAACTGGGCGGCCTGTCGGATACGGATGCGACCGCGGGCACCGAAACGATCACGCTGAACGCGAGCGACAGCCTGGGCGGGACGGCGACGCCTGCAAGTGTCGCAGTCACCGTGAACGGGATTCCGGTGATCGCCGCGCCCGCCACGGCAACCACCGGTGTCGGCCAGAGCACGGCGATCGGCGGGATGAGCATTTCGGAGACCGGCAACACCGGCGGCACCGAGACGTTCACGACAACGCTGAGCGACACCAACGGCCATCTGTCGGTGACCGCTGGCACGGGCGTGTCCGGCAACAACTCCACCAACCTGTCGATCACCGGGTCACTGGGGTTCGTGAACAGCGAACTCGCGTCGCTGACCGACAATGACGCCAGCACAGCGGCCGACACGATCGTGGTGCACGCCACCGACAGCTTCGGCAATGCGGCGACGGCGAAGAACGTTTCGGTAACCGTAAACACCGCGCCGGCACTCGCCGCGCCGGCAACGCTGGTGGTCGGCGCCGGCAAGGCACAGGCGATTTCGGGGGTTTCCGTTTCAGAGACGGGCAACACCACCACGTCTGGTGAAAGCTTCACGGTGACGGTAAGCGATACCAGCGGGGTTCTGAATGCCACCGGCCCGGGGGTAACCGGCAACAACTCCAACAGCCTGACGATCGCCGGCTCCCTGACCCAGGTGAACGCCGACCTGGCCACGCTGAAGGACACGGATTCGGTCACGCCTTCGGATACGATCACGCTGAACGCGAGCGACAGCTTCGGCAATGTTGCTCCGGTCGAGACCATCGCCGTGACGGTGAATGCCGCGCCGATCATCACCGTGCCGGCGTCGGCGACCGTTGGCGCGGGCCAGCCGCAGGCGATCGGCGGCGTGAGCCTGTCGGAGTCCGGCACGACGGTCGGCGAGAATTTCACGGTCACGCTGACCGACATTCACGGCCTGCTGTCGGTCGCCGCCGGCACGGGCGTGACCGGCAACGGGACGAACAGCTTGCAGATCACCGGGCTGCTCGCCAGCGTGAACAGCGAGCTGTCGTCGCTGTCGGATACAGACAGCACGGCCGGTTCCGATAGCATCACGCTGAACGCCAGCGACGGCTTCGGCAACACGGCGGGGACGCAGACCATTGCCGTGACGGTGAACAGCGTGCCGGTGATCAGCGCACCGACGGCCGCCACGGTGACGCAGAGCGTGGCGACGGCGATCAGCGGTGTTTCGCTGTCGGAATCCGGCAACACGGGCGCGCCCGAGACGTTTACCGCGACGCTGTCCGATGGCAACGGCAATCTGGCGGTCACCGCCGGCACGGGTGTGACGGGCAACAACTCGCACAGCCTGTCGATCACCGGCTCATTGACATTCGTGGACAATGAGCTGGCGACGCTGACCGACAATGACGCGAACATGGCGGCCGACACGATCACGCTGCACGCGACCGACAGCTTCGGCAATGCTGCTGCGGTCAAGACAATCGGCGTCACCGTCAGCACAGGCGGCAGCCCGCCGGTGCTGTCCGGCGGCGGGAACACAGTGAGCTGGACGCTGTTCGGGCCGAACACGGTGGTGGATTCGGGGCTGGCTGCCGCGGATACCGAAAGCTCAACGCTGTCGAGCGCGACAGTCTCCATCACCGCCGGCCTGCTTGCCGGGGATCGGCTGAATTTCACCAACCAGAATGGGATCACCGGCAGCTACAATGCCGGAACCGGCGTGCTGACGCTGACCGGCACCGCCAGCCTGGCCAACTATCAGGCAGCGCTGGAGTCGATCACCTACAGCTCCACCAGCCTTACGCCGACCAATCTGGGCGGCGATCCGACCCGCACCGTGACCTGGCAGGTGAATGACGGCACGGCCAATTCCAGCACCATCACCAGCACGGTCGATGTGAACGGCGTGACGGGTCAGACCTTCTTCCTGACCACGAATGCGGACACTGTGGTCGGGACCGCGAACAATGACCTGGTTATTGCCGCGACGAACACACTTTCCACGAGCGACGTGATCAACGGCAATGGCGGGACCGATACGATCGCGCTGTCGGGCGGCGGCACGTTCGATCTGGCACTGCCGAAGACGATCAACGGCGTGCAGGTGATCCGCGCGTTCGAGGGGCAAGGCGCCACCGCGCAGACGCTGACGCTGCGCGCCAAGACGGCGCTGACGGTAGACGTGGCGTCCGATGTGAACGGCGATGCGTCACCGACGATCACCATCATCGGCGCGGCCAACACGGACACCATCAATCTGGGCAGCGGCAACGACACGGTTACGCTGGGCGGCACCGGAGAGACGGTAAACGGTGGCGGCGGCGATAACACCTTCGACGTCACCGGCAGGACGATCGGCGCCGCGATCCATGGCGGCAGCGGCACCAACGCGCTGATCGTCAACGGCGGCGGCAGCGCAGTGATGGGCGGCAACATCGACGGCATCGCCACGGTGGAGCTGACCGGCAAGACCAACTTCACCGCCAACGCGCTGAGCGGTCTGACCATCACCGGCGACGTGGCGGGAAATACGGTGCTTCTCGGTGCCAGCAATCAGGTGTTCATCGGCACCGGTGGCGGCGACAAGCTCACCGGCGTCGCCGGCGGGCTGGATGTGTTGCGGGGCACGTCGGCGGGTCTCAATCTCGACAGCTTCAGCAATTTCCTGCCGAACGATACGATCGATATCACCGACCTGGCGCCCGGCAAGCGCGGCGTTCACCTCGATCAGGATCACCGGGCCGCGGCTGGTGAACGGCGTGATGGTGGCCGGCCGCGCCACGCTGGCACTGAGTGACGGCACGCACAGCCTGAGCCTGACGCTGCCCGGCGCGCTGACGGGGCCAGGCATGTTCTTCCCCGGCAGTTTCGCGCTGGCGACGGACGGGCACGGCGGCACCGACCTGACGTTTGTGCCGAGTGCCAGCCCGTCCACCTTCGTGCTGCCGACCACGCCGATCACCATCTCGGCGCCGCCGGTCGATAGCGTGTTCAGCGCCGGCACCGGGGCGCTGAACGCGGGCGACAGCCTGAGCGGCGTCAAGGGGTTCACCAACACGTTGGCGCTGACCGGATCCGGCACCTACGACCTGTCGGCGCTGGCCAAGGTGACCAATCTCACCAATCTGACTGCGCAGGAGGGTGAAGGGCCGACGGCGCAGACGGTCATCCTGCGCGCCGCCGAGGCGCTGACGGTGAACGTCGCCGCCGATCCAAACAACGGCGACCTATCGCCCACGATCACCATCGTCGGAGCCAACGATCATGACGTGATCAACCTGGGCCCTGGCAACGACGTGGTGACGTTGGGCAGCAAGAACGAGACCGTGAACAGCGGTGGCGGCGACAACATTTTCAACGTCACCGCGGCGACGATCGGGGCGGTGATCAATGGCAGTGGCAGCGGCAGCAACACGCTAGTGGTCAGCGGCGGCGGTAAGGTGACGATGGGCGCCAGCGTCAGCGGCATCGCCGACGTGCAATTGAGCGATCCGACGACGCTGATTGCCAACACGATCAGCGGGATGCGCATCCACGGCAGCGTCGCCGGGGGTGACATCATCACGCTGGGGGCGGCCGATCAAAGCGTGGTGTCGGGCGGGGCGAACGAGACCGTGATCGTGACCGCGGCTCAGGCCGCGGCGCTGGTCAGCGGGCTTGGGGCGAACAGCACGCTGGAGATCACCGGCGGCGGGGCGGCGACGCTGAATGCTGCGACGCAGGTCAGCAGCGTCGTGCTGAAGGCGGCGACGACGCTGCAACTGAACGGGATGCAGTTCATCCACGCGGTGGGCAGCACGGGGGCGGACAGCATCACCGCCGGGGCGATCAATCAAACGCTGACCGGGGGATCGGGGGCGGACACGCTGACCGGGTTCGGGGGCGGGTCGGACATTTTCAGCGACACGGCCCTGGGGCTGAAGGGGGACACGATCAGCAACTTCGTGTCATCCGATCAGATCCACATCACCAATCTGGCCTCGGCCGGGGCCGTGCTGACGGCGACGGCGAACGGGGGCAATACATTGGTGAGCGTGACCTCAGGGGTGACGAAGACAAGCTTCACGATGACCGGACCGTTCTCGCAAGGCGGGTTTACCGTGGCCTCCGATGGCGGGTTGGGGACACTGATTACCCACAGCTGAGAGCTCAACGTCAGTTCCGTCGGCGTATCGGGCGAGGTGGTGGCAGAGGCCCCGCCGACGTCTGCTGTCGTTGCTTCGTGCCAGACTGGCAACGTGTTCAGCGCGACCGCAGGAGCAATCAGCCAACCGCTGAGTGAAGAAGTTTCCACGACTTGTCGCCCACCGCGCCGCTCGTTCGCTTCACGTTGCTCCGGGCAACGCCGGCAGGATGAGTCATTCTCAATGCGGTCCGGTATAACCGATGCGGGTCGAAATCAGAAATTCAGACTGAGACACTACCATGATTCGCCTGGCCTGGACATCCGACGGGCGAGGCCGATAACATCGAATGATGATCTCAGTCCGCGAGACAATCACGATCTCATCGCCACCGGATGTGGTCTGGCCGTTGCTGTCTGACGCAGCGATTGTGGCTTCCTGTATTCCCGGCGCGACCCTGACAAAGTCGGACGATAGCGGCGCGTATCAGGGCACGATGCGGATCAAATTCGGACCGACGGTGGCGACGTTCCGCGGCGAAGCCAAGCTCGCCTACGACCATGCCGCGCGGCGCTGTACCATTGAGGGACGTGGAATTGACGCTCGGGGGGCCTCACGTGCACTCGCCTCCGGTATTGTCGAAGCAACTGGCGATCAGACCACCATACTCACTGCCGAGGGCAAGTTTACGGTTACCGGACCACTGGAAACCTTTGCCAACGCCGGGGGCGTGCACCTGGCCCGTGCCATCCTCGCTGAATTCGCCGACAACTTTGGAAAGCTCGCGGCAGAGCGGGCAGCCCCCGCAATGAGCGCGATTCCGGATGAAGCAACGATCCCGGCGCCTCCACGCAGCCCTGCCGAGTTGTCCGCGGTCAGAATCCTGTGGCAAGCACTCCGATCGTGGCTGGCACAAGTCTTCTCGCGCACACAAAAACGAGGAACGTCATGAGCAGCAATCAGCTATCCGATGTCCTGGCGCAGGCGTTTGCCGCGGAAGGTGTTGAGGTGCTGTTCACACTGATGGGCGATGCGAACATGTACTGGTCGGCGGCGATGGCCGACAATCAGAATACCCGGCTGATCCACGCCCGGCACGAACATTGCGCAGTGGCGATGGCGGATGCCTATGCCCGGGCGACCGGCAAGGTTGGGGTCAGTTCAGTCACCTGCGGCCCCGGATATACGCAAATCATGACGGCGTTGGTCATGGCGGCGCAGGGCAACGCACCTGTGGTGGTGTTCGCCGGCGATGCGCCGATTGGGGCCTCGTGGTACATCCAGCAGATCGATCAAGCGCCGCTTGCCCTGGCCACAGGGGCAATGTTCGTGCCGATCCGCACGGTTGACCGCGCGCTCGATTGCGTGCGGGAGGCATTTTACACCGCGCGGTCCGCACGAAAGCCGGTTGTTCTCAGCGTCCCGCTCGATCTGCAAAAGCAGGAATTTCCATACGTGGCAGACTACACGCCCTCCACGGAACTCATGCCACAGCCTCAGATGTTCCGGCCCGATCCGGCGATCGTGGACCAGGTGGTCGGAATGGTTATGGAGGCCGAGCGGCCGATCATAATCGGCGGGCGCGGCGCGATCTGGTCGGGCGCGAAATCCGCGCTGGAAACCCTGGCGGACGAATCGGGAGCGTTGTTGGCAACTACTTTGCTTGGCAAGGGCCTCTTCGACGGAAATCCCTACGCACTCGATATCGCCGGAACGTTTGCAACCGATCTCGGCCGCGAATACTTCGCGGAAAGCGATCTTGTCATCGCCGCCGGGGCGGGACTCGGTCATTACACGACCGAAGGAGGCTACCTCTTTCCCAACGCCAAAGTGGTTCGCATTGATACCCAGCCACGCGGGTTGTGGCAGGGCCTGAAGACCGCCGATGTGCATATCCAGGCGGACGCACGGCTGGCCGCGGAGGCGATCGTTGCGCGGCTCAGGGAACGCCGCATCCGCCGCCCGGGTTGGCGCAGCAACGAGATAGCATCCAGGATCGCGGCGACGGCCGAAACCCCGGATCCGAAGCCCTATACGCCAACGCCTGGAACGCTCGACCCGCGACCGGTGGTCAAGGAACTCGATGCGGCGATACCGAAGGATTGGGATATCGTTGTCGCCGGCGGCCATTGCTTCAGCTTCTCGATGACGCATCTGCGCGGACGTCCGGCGGGCAAGTACCACACTCCGCTCGATTTCGGCGCCATCGGCTCCGGCCTGTCCGCGGCGATCGGGGTGGCTGTTGCACGCGGCAGCGACAAAGTCCTGCTGATCGAGGGCGATGGCAGCCTGTATCAGCACATTCAGGAGCTTGAAACCTTGCAGCGGCACGGGATCAAGTTGCTGATTTGTGTGCTGAATGATGGCGGCTATGGCGCCGAATCCCACAAATTCCGTGCGCATGGCGGCAACCCGGAGCATGCGGTCCATGGCCGTGGCGACCTGGCCCGAGTGGCGAGCGGATTCGGCCTCAACAGCGCCAAGGTAGCGACGATGGGTCAGCTTGCCGGATTGTTCCGCGAGCACCAGGCTGGGACCGGCGCCTCTTTGTGGGACGTGCACATCGATGACCTGATACCGTCCCGCAACTACAGGAGGGTCCATTACGGCGAGGCATAGGAGACTCAAACACTGGCACTCTGGGTGAAGGTCCACAAGACCTGATAAGTGCCCGCAAGGGCCGCGGGGCACAATCTGTTCAGGCTGACTCCGGCCGTTCAACCATTCTCCTCAAGTCCCCTGAATTCGCAGGGCAAATACGGTTGTGCCGTATCGGATCTCCATGCCAGGGCTTTGCGCGCCTTTGGTGAGCGACTCCACCCGTGTCTTGATGTAGTTCCCAAGTCCGTTCGGGTTGATTAGACCGTCCTGATTGATGTCGGCGGCGGGGTCACTGAGCGCATCAAGAAGAACTTGGGTGAAAACCCCGTGTTGTAATGTCGTATCTTCGCGCGAAACTTGATTGTCGCTTGAGGAGGTAAGCACCGTGACGTTGGACATCGCGAGATCTGTGCGCAGCTTCGTTGAGTTCATCTCCAGCGCGGCCCCGCTCATCGTCATCGCCCCGGAGTGGCAGGCATCCAAGAGGATGAGGACCCGGCGGAACGTGGCAACCTCCAGCAGCTCATCCTTGAATTGGTCTATCGACAGCCCGCTTGTCTTGATGCCGGTGGATCCGCGAGCGTCAACGTCGGAGGGCAGCAAGTAAAGCTTGCTGTCGATCAACGCCCCATGCCCGGAGAAGTGGACCACCGCAAGATCGTCGTCGCCGCCTTTGGCCATGTCCTCGCGCAATTTCTCCAAGGCCCGCACGATACCTGCCTTGTTGGCATGGTCATTCAACAGCACTTGTGACCGCACGTCGGAGTAAAGGGTTTCCTGCGTATCAATAATTTCCGTAGCGAGATCTCGAGCATCGCGATCAGCATAATTGAGCCTCAAGCTCTTGGCATGTTCTTCGTTGTGGATACTGATGCCGACCGCGAGCAGATGAAGCCTAGCCCCCGGTCGCACGCGGCTTTTGGTCCGAATCATAACTTGCCGGCTGTGCTCGGCGATGTCGGCCAAGCCGAGTGCACGCGGCGTCTCCAGTTCCTGCAATACGAACGGCATCACGGCCGGCCGGTACGAACCGGGAATATCCTCGATAGCAATACTCTCGGCAGGCGCACCCCAGCCACGGTTCGCGTGCCAACGCAGGACAGCGCGCGCCCCCGGGCTCGCGGCATAAAATCCTTCAGGCGTCCAGGTCACATAGTCGGGACGATCTGGCATTGGCATCAAGGCCAGGAGCTCAATCCCATCGGACATTCGGCTCCAGCGAATCGTGCCGTCGCCACGGGCCGAGACCACAAGCCTTCCGTCGCCCGTATGTTGGTTGCCCAAACGGTGGTGGACGACGGGCGGGCCCAGAGCGGCGTTCCAGCGCCGTCAAAGGCGCGCAACGACCAATCGGCGCCTAGGACGAAGCGGTCCCCTGTCGGATGAATCGCAATGCTGCGGGATTTTTCCCCTCGGATCAGCCCCAGCGGCCGTCCACTGAAGCTGGGGGATTCCGAGTTGAGCCAATTGTTTATAGGCATTCCAGTCTGAAATGGAGCGGTTAGCCCAGCCACCGGAGCCGGATCACGAATTAAGCGAAACGACCGTAGATCGAACCGCGCCGGGATCTTCCCAAAGGCTGCGAAGCCGAAATCTATAATCATGCCGTCGCGAGAAACGGAGAGGGTGTCACACTGACGGCGAAAGTCGGCCGTGGGTGGCCGATGCTCCCAGAGCCTGCTACCATCCGGGCGGAGCCGCGCGAGCCACGGGTCCTGGGCAGCGACTAGAAGGTCGCCCTCCGGCAGCGGGACGAGGCTGCTTACCGCATTCAACCCGGCCGGCAATGTGCGCTTGGCGCCTGCACCAGCGTTGTTCCACGCTTGGATCAAATACGGCCCGATTATCGGTGCGCCGGTGGCCTCACGCGCCGAACCTGCCGCAAACAACGTCCGGCCGTCCCGAGACCAAGCAACTCTTGCTAATGTTCCCTCGTTGGGTTGGCCGAGGTCAGGCCGCAGCACTGGAGCGAGCGTGACCCCGTCGAAGACATCTAAATAGGCGCTGTGAAGGTAGCCGATGGCAAGGCGGGTTCCGTCCGGACTGAAGGCGAGGTCATAGGGAGATCGGCCGGAGGACGCAAATTTTGCCGTGGGCCTGAGGCGGCGTCGCCTGAGGTCACCGTTATAAATTCGGACAAAGCCGTCGAAACATGTTGTCGCCAACCGGCCGTCAGGCGCGAAGGCAGCTCCGTAAGTATAGTCATCACAGTGCGCATCGCGAGCGACCTCGGCCCAGTCTCGATCACGGGAATAGATGCGTATCCCGTCACGGTGCAGTGTTGCGACGAGAAGATTGCCGTCCGGCGAGAAGGTCAAACCGGACACAGCTGCCGGGACGCCCCCGATTCCTCGATGAAACTCCCCGCTTTCACGATCGATCAAATAGATCTGCCTCTGCCCGTCAGACCCGCCGGTGGAACCGCCGGCAGCGATCAGCGTGCCGTCGGGGCTCATTGCTACCCCATACGCCCTGCCGGCGACGTCCGGTCCGGCTGGTAGGCGGATCGTGCGCAGCAGGGTTCCATCTGTCAGCGACCAAATGCGAACGGTTTTATCTTCCGACGCGGAAACTGCCCAACGGCCCTTCGAGTTTATGGTTGCGGACCAAATTGGTGCGATGTGTACGGCCGGATCAATGACCAAAACCGGCCGCTCGTATAGTGTCAGCGTCCAGCGAGGAACTTGGTCCATAGGGTAACTAACGGGCTAGCTCGATCGCATCAAAGGCCGGCCATGACGTCGCTTCCAGTTGGATTTGTATCGTTTTGCGGGCAAGCGCGTTGTCATCCTTGGCTCGCAGGTAGATCTCCTTCACAGCTTCGATAAGCTGCCCGACGTCGCCTCTGAGCTTAATCGTGATGAGCCCCTTGTCGCCAGTTGCTGGTGGGATCAGTGACTCGACGCCCTTGCAGAATGCGTACCGTTTCTTGAAACCACGCTGCAGCCGCTCCTGCAGGTCCGAGAGGCTCGACGGTTTTTGCCTTTGAGCGAGCGCAACTAGGAGCCCCGCAATGACGCCGTCGAACTCGGCCTTCGCCTCGGCGTAACTGATCGAACCGCTGTCTACGGCAGTTGAATCACCGTATTTTTTAAGCAGGCGGGCAGAAGTCTCGGCCATCGTGCGCTCTCCCGCGAGTGCGCGATGGCCTCCTGCCAGTTAATATCGTGCTTCATGTCTGCCTCAATTACAGAACGCCAGAGCTGGCGCACGGCTAGCTGGTGAGACTATTCTTTGCATTGCTAGATCGAGTGAATGATTGATGGCGCTGTGGTGGAGGGGGTTGGATTTGAACCAACGTAGGCGTGCGCCAACGGATTTACAGTCCGTCCCCTTTAGCCACTCGGGCACCCCTCCTTGAGCGGGCTCGCACTAGGGCGGAATGCCGATGCCTGTCAACGAAGCGATGCCTGTCAACGAAGGGATGCCTGTCAACGAAGTGCTGACCGGCGCGGCGTCCCTGTGCAGCGGCGATGGGGGCGACTATACCCGGCAGCATGAAACCTCCGCATAACAATCGCCCGGGCGGTCCAGGCCGGCCGCCGCAGGATCGCGGACCACGCCGTTACGGTGGCGATGCACCGCGTGGAGAGGGGCCGCCGGCGCGCGGCCAGGGCGAGCAAAACCGCAACCGCCAGGGACCTCGCCCCGCAGGCGCCGGCTTCGCCCCCGCCCAGCGACAGGACCAGCCGCGCGAGCGTCCGTATGACCGTGAGCGACAGGGCAGTCGTCCGTTCCAGCAGCACGCCCGTCCTGAAGCGTCGCACCAGGATCGCGGACCGCGGCTGCCCGAGGCGCCGCGCGGGACGCTGTGGCTCTATGGGCAGCACGCGGTCATTGCGGCGCTGGCCAATCCGGCCCGCCGGCTGCGTCGGCTGTTGCTGACCGAAGAAGCCGAGCTGCTGCTGTCCCAGCGTCTGGCGCCGCCCTGGTCGGTCTCCGCCGAACGGGTCGAACGGGGGCGGCTCGATCAGTTGCTCGGCCATGACGTGGTGCACCAGGGTGCGGCACTGCTGGCCGACCCGTTGCCGCCGCCGGTCCTCGCCCACGTCCTGGAGCGTTCCGGACCGCTGATTGTGCTGGACCAGGTCACCGATCCGCGCAACGTGGGTGCGATCCTGCGTTCGGCGGCGGCGTTCGGCGGCGCGGCGGTGATCACCCAGGACCGCAACGCGCCGGAGGAGACGGGCGCGCTGGCGAAGGCCGCTTCGGGCGCGCTGGAGACGATGCCGTTGCTGCGTGCGGTCAATATCGCCCGCACCCTGATCGCGCTGAAAGCCGCGAACATCTGGACGGTGGGGCTGGATGCCGGCGGTCCGGCATTATCCGGCCCGGCGCTGGCGGGTCGGCGGGTGGCGCTGGTGCTCGGCGCCGAGGGAACCGGTCTTCGGCGGCTGACCCGCGATACCTGCGACGAGGTGGCGGGGCTGGGGACCGCGCACACGATGGAAAGCCTGAACGTATCGGCCGCGGCGGCGGTGGCGCTGTACGAGCTGACGAGGGGGACATGACGATGTTCGACCCATCCGTGGCCGCCGCCGCGCTGCTGGAGTTGCGCCATCCAGGTCAGACCGGGGCGCGGCAGCAGACGCCTGGCCTGCCGGCATCGATCGCGCCCCGGTCCGAAGCGGACGGCGCGGCGGTCCAGCTTGCGCTCGCCCGACTGCTGGGCGCGGTGCCGCCGGCGGGGTTCAAGATCGGCGCGACCGGCAAGCGGATGCAAGCCTATCTCGGATTGAGCGGACCGGCGGCCGGGTTCATGGCGGCGGCGGGGGTGCATGCCTCCGACGCCACGCTGCGCTTTGCGGATTTCCTGAACCCGGGGGTGGAGTGCGAGGTAGCCGTTCGGCTGGCGCGCGATTTGCCGCCAGGTCCGTGCTCCCCGACACAGGCCGAGGCGGCAGTCGGCGAATTGATGGCCGGCATCGAGATTGTCGAGAACCGATACCATGACCTGGCGGCGGTCGGCGTGCCGACGATGATCGCCGACCAGGTGTTCCACGCGGCGGCGGTGCTGGGTTCCCCGGGGCCGGACTGGCGCAGCCTCGATATTCCGGCACTGACCGGGCGGATGAGCATCGACGGGGAGGTGCGCGAACAGGGCGTCGCTTCCGACCTGCTCGGGCATCCGATGAACTGCCTGGCCTGGTTGGCCGGGTCGGCGGTCGCTGCTGCGTTCGGTGGTTTGAAGGCGGGGCAGGTGATCTTGCTGGGGAGCGTGACGCCGCCGATCTGGCTCGACCGCCCGGCAAAGGTGACCGTCGAGTTCGCTCCGTTGCCCCCGGTGACGGTAACGTTGGATTAACCGCGCTGGGCGAGAGTCTCGCCGGGTCCACGCTCATCGTCATCATATTCGCCAAAACGGCCTGACCCGAAGGGGCGCGCCGTGTTTTCGGACTGGAACCTGCTGTCGGACAAACTGCAGCTCGATCTTTCGCGTGAGGCGCTGACGCGTGCGGTGGCGACCATCGCGGCCCAGGCGGAGCTGATGGCGCAGGAAATGGAACGCGGCGGACTGATGGACCGTGGCGGGCCGGACGCGCTGCGGCTGTTCGCGGCGGTGATCCGGGTCACGGCGAAGGATCCGCTGATGCCGGCCGGTAACGCGTAACTCAGGCCGGCTGGCCGGTCATTGTGCCCGACCTGGAGCGCACGCACCGGAACCTGAGCGACATGGCGGGGTTGCCGAGCCGAGCTTGCGTGGGTGGCGCGGAATGACGGCCGGAAATGAAGTGATCGGGGCAGGCGGAACGGGTGCCCGTTGTTGCGCGTTGTTGCGGGAGTGAACCGCAGCAGGTGGTGGCGTGAGGCCGCGCCGGGATGGCGGGTACGCTCGTTGGGTGCGGCTGATGACAGGCGCGCTGCTGCTGGTTCGTTGGTGGTGCGATTTCTCGAGGTTTATGGGGTGGGAGAGGCTGTGCCTGGCTCTCACCGGAACGCCATGAATCACACCTCGGGCGGTTCGGAAGCCCCGATTCCACTCAGGCGAAGGTCTCTAATTGAGCGTCAATATGGCGCTTTTGGTCATGAACGCATTCGCAACTATACTTATCGTACAGATTCTTCGCTGATGGAGAAAGGGGCTCAGTCGTAATCGCGAAGTTAGCAGTTGTGCTGCCGGAGGAGATTGTAACTGATGGTGGAACGTGTGCCACAGGCAAGACCACGCTGCTTCCTGCTTTCACTCTCACGGTGGGAGCAGTCGCGAGTGTAACGATAGTCGACGTAGTCACGGCACGTTCGAGCGTCACGGAGCCCGACGTAGCCAACCCTCCCGCGATCGGTGTCCCCACCGAGACGTTCGCCAGGACTCCCGTCTCGGCGCCAGGTGCTATCGTGAGCCACGCGGACACGTTCGTCCCAGCATAGGTGCCATATAGCAGACCTTGCGTTACGCCGAACGGAGGTATGGTGGTCGGGGCGACTATGGGGAAGCTCGCTGAGATTGATCCCTGCTTGACGATGACGGGGGTGGTTGTTTTGATGAAGTCCGGCGGCTCCCACATCAGGTCCACAAGCACGTCACCGTCAAAAGAAGCGCGGTCGAGAGTGATCGTTCCCGTGCAAGTAGCGCCGCAAGCGACTGTAGAGGGGGCAATCTGTAGATCTGCTACTGTGGGTGATATGATGTTCACCACGAACGACAGTGACGATTTACCTGTTTCCGCCGTGACTGTGACAGGCCGTGGTGTAAATGGTATGTATATTTGAGGTTGTTGCTGGAAACGAGGCGGTAACCACTCAACTGGAAAAACCAGGGGCGATCGACCTGTAGCACGGTCGTATCACTGGATGTCACAACGACATTGACTGACCATTGAGTGAAGGAAAGTTCAATACAATGGTCCCGGTTGCCGAGTTGCCGCAGATCACATTGGTTGGGACGATAACCAGTTTCGCGACGGCCGGTGCCATGGAAAGTCGCTGCGAAGTTAAGTCTCGTGGGGCCTCCGAAAAAGCAATAGTCGCACGGAACGCCGCGGGCCAATTCCCTGTCTGGCTTACCGTGAGCGATATCGGCAGCGTATCGACGTAGCTGAAGCTGGAGGGACCCAATTGTGAAACGTATTCGACGTTGGCCTTGTCTGCCTGCCTTGCCGGTCTTTCTTGGGCACCCCATGGAACCCGGCAAGTCGGCGACGAGGCAGCGCCTGCCACCGCTCCACACATCAGTCCTGTGTATCCGCCCCTGTCGGGCGGTTTTATCCATCTTCGCGGAATACCCCCTTCGGAAGCGCACCCCAGTACGGATATCCGGCCGCGACGTAGCGGACGACGTTCACCCGACCTAATCGCACGTAGGGGTGGGTCCGATCGTAAACATCGCGTATCTGCACGTCCACTTTTGTGGTGAATATCTCCTCGGTCGAAGTAGTATGGGGCCGGAAGAGCCGACAGGAAATGCTGAAGCCGTTTGCAGCCTGAAGAGACGCCGACGCATGATCGATAGTTACGCTAAATATGTTCGCCGCGAACCTCCCTGCCGATGCCCAAAGTCTTGGATATCAAAATCGCGTTGGTATCGGTTCGTTGAATTACCCATTGCTGTCCACGCTTGGATCCTGCGGGTTGAACAGCCCGGGTGGGACCCTCAAGACTGCCCCAATGGGATTCAGGTTGTGAACGTCCCACTGGAGGGTGCCGCCTAAGTCGGGAATGAAGAGCAAAGGGCATGAGAACGTGGGGTCAAGGCCACGGGAAAGCCGTTGGGACCGGGAAAATCGGGTGTCGTGATTGGATCGGTGACGTCCTGATCCGTGATCAGCAAGTATGGAATGCTTCCGACGAAACCTCCGCCGTGGACTAATTCCGACGTGGCGATCCTGGCATCCACGTACAAGCCGATGCCTCCGGGATAGATTGCGAAGTCAACCACTTCTACACCCCACCAAGGCGCGGTGGTACCGGGCAGCAGCAAGATCGTCTCCGTGTAGTCTGGAGCAACGACGCATTGCTTAGGGCGCTTCCTAGCGGCTGTGCGGCATTGTTGTTTTGATTGTAGATAAGCCCCTGGAATATGCTCACAGCAGCGAGTCGCCACCGGGCCGACAGAACTACCTGGGAGAGTGCTGATGGTTGTAATCGCGATACTCGTAGCAAGGTAGCCTGCAACAAAGACGATCGGGGCAACGTACCAGGGCACTGTGATCTCGGTGCCGATGAGGGCCATGGTCCAGGAGGTATTGCCGAGATAGGGGTTCCAACCGGATTGCTGGAGGGAAACCGCACCGTCTCCATTTACCGTCAGGGTGGCATCGGAGGATGAGGGGTTGTCGATCGTAACATTACGGACCGTGCTCCACGACTGAAAAAATGCGCCGTTGGCTGCAATTTCATGCTTGCCTTGTTCCAGAACGCATGACGCATAGTTCCCGGGGCCAAGGCCAAGGATGATTTGATAGCCGTCAACTCCTATACTCGCCCCGGCAGGGTTGGCCGAGAAGCTGACGGTTGCGGTTGCAACCCCTGAAGGGAGCGGCGGCGGCTCATTCGGTCCCTCGCTGGAGGTCATTTGAATGGCGGCGATGTCAGCGGTAAACTGCGCTCTAGCTTGGATACCGCTCGACTTGGGCAAGAAATGACCAGCTGGCGCTCCGTTCGATGGCGCCTGTGTAATAAACAAGATTGGCCGTAACTATAACTCCGTTCACAGCGGCCGCTGTCGGTATGGGTGGAACTCCAGGGGCTGTTCAACGATGGGCTAAACGTTCCGAAGCTGAGTTGAGCGCATTCTCGCCGAAGCTTAGACGGCTGTCCGCCAGCGGTTAGGGAACTTATCCACCAACTGCGGAGAGATCACGTTGTTTACAATGGAACTCAACCAATTCCCGTTTATGACCACCGCGAAATCGCTGTTATGGCTGACACCTCCCCCGCCGGTGAAGGTCGCCCCTGACGCTTCCTCGTCCACCACATAACCGCGGGGCCGATACTTGTGTTTAGGTCCACAAGCTGGCTCGGATCGCCGCTGGTTGAGACCGGCTCGCTAACGTCGACCCCGATCACTAACGCCGGCGTTCGGGTTTGCCGAGTTCACAGGTATCGCCACGATCCTCTGCACGCAAACTGGAGCGCGAACAGTGTGTCAGGCTCGAATATCGAACCTCCAGGTGGCTGATAAGTCTGATTGATCGAGATCGGCAGGTTGAGTCAGAGGGAGTTACTTGCAGTAGAGACGACGGTATCGATCGCACAGCCTGCGTCAGGACACTCAGCACGGCTGACGAACTGACGGCGGATGCAAACAGGGGTCCAGAGGCGGACCCGCTAGAACCGCGATGGTCAGGGAGGTTACCGAGGCAGATGAAAGATCTATGCCGACGATGATGGATTGCACCGCGCCGACAGTCTGCGCGTTAGTGACCAAACCAACAAGCAGGGTGGTCTCGAGAATGATTTCTGCCTGCGCGAACTGACCACCACCAGTCAGTGTGACACTACCAGCGAAACCAAGTGATACTGTTACAAGGTTATCAGCTCTGGCTTGTAGCGAAACCTGGGGAGGAAGGATCATCGCCGATCCTTCAATGACCACCGGCGTTCCGCCGACCATCACCGGAGTGGGAAACGCTATTGTGAGAGGGGGCAGGAGGTTCGCCTGATACGCCCGCAGCACGGCGTTGATGACGCTTTCTGAGAAACTACTGACAAATGCAAAGCCAGCGTCGAGTGCCATTGTCGGCCTCGCGATTTTGCGGATGTAAGATGATGGCGCCGACCATCTTACATACCGAGTTCCGAATTGGAGACCCGCCGCAGCGAAAGGATGCCGCGCTGGCTACTCAAAAGTCAAGCACGGTATCTTGGTCCAGGCCGATGTGAGACGTGACCAGTGGCGAGGTGTGACCCGACGCAGACCCTGACAAAGCTGACCTTCTGTTTTGTTGGAATGATTGTCTGTTTGGCCGGAGTAGCCCGGGTTGCTCCCGACCCAGACGCACGGCTTGATGAGGCCGGCTGGCTCGCCGACGCCCCGGTGCCGCAGGATTTCTTATGCCGATCGGGGGCTTTTGGTATATCGGCCGCTCCGTGTCAGAAGGCGCGCCTTCATCGCACCGGATCGACCCATGCCTCGGCGCAAACTCCGTGGCCGCCCGCTGGACGGGTGGCTGGTTATCGACAAGCCAGCCGGGTTGACCAGCACCGACGTGGTCAACCGGCTGCGCCGGGCGCTCGATGCGCGCAAAGCCGGACATGGCGGTACGCTGGATCCGCTGGCGACCGGCGTGCTGCCGATTGCATTCGGGGTCGCGACCAAGACGGTACCGTATGTAATGGAAGGCACGAAGCTGTATCGGTTCACCCTGCGCTTCGGCGAGGCGCGGGATACCGATGACGCGGATGGGCAGGTGACGGCGACCTCCGCGGTGCGCCCGGGGGATGCGGAAATAGAGGCTGCGCTGCCACGCTTTCGCGGCGCGATCATGCAGGTGCCGCCGATCTTTTCGGCCGTGAAGGTGGCCGGAGAGCGGGCCTACGACATGGCGCGGGAGGGCCGCGCGGCGGTGCTGGAATCCCGCCCTGCCCGGGTGGACCGGTTCGAGCTGATCGCGCGGCCCGACCACGATAGGGCGGTGTTCGAGGTCGAATCAGGCAAGGGCGTGTATATGCGCAGCCTGGCGCGCGACCTCGCGCTTGCCTGTGACACGGTCGGGCATGTTGCCGCCCTCCGCCGGCTGCGGGTAGGCCCGTTCAGCGAGCAGCAGGCAATCGGGCTGGACAAATTCACCGGAGCGGACCATATCCCGCCCGCTTCCCCGGACCTGCTGCTTCCGGTGGCGACCGCGCTGGCCGACATCCCGGCGCTGGCCGTTACCGAAGCCGAGGCCGGCGACCTCCGGCGAGGTCAGGCGATTAGCTTGGTCACGCTGATGGGCCGCATTCCAGCCGCTGTCGATCCCGATAACGGGTTGGCACGTGCCATGGCGGGGGGCCGCGTGATCGGGCTCTGCCGTCTGCGCGACGGTTGGCTGAAACCCGAGCGGATCCTGTGACACCGGGTTCCTTGACGCGCTGATCCACCTTTTAACCAGGAGAAATCCGATGTCGATCACCGCGGAGCGCCGCACGGCGCTGGTCTCGGATTATGCGACCGGAGCCGGAGATACCGGCAGCCCGGAGGTGCAGGTGGCGCTTCTGTCGGAGCGGATCGTCAACCTGACCGAGCATTTGAAAGCCCACTCGAAGGATTTCCATAGCCGGCGCGGGTTGCTGATGCTGGTTGGCCGGCGGCGCCGGCTACTGGATTATCTGAAGGCGAAGGACGGCAAGCGCTACGCGACGCTGATCGGACGGCTGAGTCTTCGCCGCTAGCGGCGTTGGCGCCCGGCATGTCCCCGCGACGCGCGGGCGGCACGAGGAAAACGCCTGAATTATCCGGCGCCTCTCTTATATGAGGGGTGTCGGCCACGACCTCCGGGCCAATGGTGGCGCGGAGCAATGAGGGGCAGAGGCCCCAAACCGTCGCGGCACGCGGCGGACAACAGACCGCCGGTCCGGCCACCCTGGGCATCGGGTTCCGCGACGGCGTTTCCGGCCACATGGCCTGCGGCCCGGCTTCGGCCGAGGCCGCTTCCATGCGACCCGAGACGCCGCAGCCCGCCAGTGGGGAGGGGTCGCTCGGGATGCGTCCGCCGATGCCCGGCATCGAAGGAAGACGCATGTTCAATTACTACCGCAAAGAACTCGACTGGGGCGGCCGCAAGCTGATCCTGGAAACCGGCAAGATGGCCCGTCAGGCGGACGGTGCGGTGCTCGCCCGCTACGGCGACACGATCGTGCTGTGCACCGCGGTCGGGGTGAAAAGCTCCAGGCCGGGCCAGGATTTCTTCCCGCTCACAGTAAACTACCAGGAGAAGGCGTTCGCGGCGGGAAAGATCCCCGGCGGGTTCTTCAAGCGGGAGGGTCGCCCGTCCGAGAAAGAAGTGCTGGTGAGCCGGCTGATCGATCGGCCGATCCGCCCGCTGTTCCCCCAAGGGTTCCGCAACGAGGTCCAGGTGGTCGCCACGGTGCTGAGCCACGACCTGGAGAATGATCCGGATGTCGTGGCGATGATCGGCTGCTCGGCGGCACTGACCTTGTCGGGCATCCCGTTCTTCGGCCCGGTCGCCGGCGCCCGCGTGGGCTATCAGGACGGCCAGTACATCCTGAACCCGACCGACGCGCAACGAGAGCACGGCACGCTGGATCTGGTCGTGGCCGGCACGTCCGAGGGCGTGCTGATGGTGGAGAGCGAGGCGCACGAGCTGCCCGAGGACGTAATGCTGGGAGCGGTGACCTTCGGGCACCAGCAATTCCAGCCGGTGATCACCGCGATCATCGAGCTGGCGGAGCGGGCCGCGAAGGACCCGTGGACGCTGGCCGAGCCCGCCGAGGATGACAAGGCGCTGGCGGACCGGCTGGGGGAACTGGCACGCGCCGGGCTTGCCGAGGCCTATCACGAGAAAGACAAGCAGGTTCGGCACGACAAGGTCGAAGCCGCCAAGGCGGCGGCGCTGGAGACGCTGACCGCGGAGGGGCGCGACGCCGAAAAGGCGAAGCGGCTGTTCAAGGAGCTGGAAGCGGACATCGTCCGCAACGCCATCCTGGACACCGGCACCCGAATCGACGGCCGGGACACGCGCACCGTTCGGCCGATCATTGCCGAGGTTGGCATTCTGCCGCGCGCCCATGGCAGCGCCCTGTTCACCCGCGGCGAGACCCAGGCGCTGTGTGTCGCCACGCTCGGCACCGGCCAGGATGAGCAGGTGATCGATGCGCTGGAGGGCGATTACCGCGAGCATTTCATGCTGCACTACAATTTCCCGCCGTACTCGGTCGGCGAGGCGGGCCGCATGGGCTCGCCGGGCCGGCGCGAGGTGGGGCACGGGAAACTGGCGTGGCGCGCGGTGCATCCGCTGCTGCCGGGGAAGGACAAGTTCCCCTACACGCTGCGGGTGGTTTCCGAGATCACCGAAAGCAACGGCTCGTCCTCCATGGCGACGGTGTGCGGTTCGTCGCTGGCGCTGATGGATGCCGGCGTGCCGCTGGCGCGCCCGGTGGCCGGCATCGCCATGGGGCTGATCAAGGAGGATCGCGGTTTCGCCGTGCTGTCCGACATCCTGGGTGACGAAGACCATCTAGGGGACATGGACTTCAAGGTGGCCGGCACCGAGAAGGGCGTGACCAGCCTGCAGATGGACATCAAGATCACCTCGATCACGCCGGAGATCATGCGCATCGCGCTGGATCAGGCGCGCGAGGGGCGGCTGCACATACTGGGCGAGATGTCCAAGGCGATCACCGGTGCCCGTTCCGACGTGGCGGCGACCGCGCCGCGGATCACGGTGATCAACATCCCGAAGGAGAAGGTGCGCGAGGTGATCGGCACCGGCGGCAAGGTGATCCGCGAGATCGTCGAGCAGACCGGCACCAAGATCGACATCGAGGACGATGGCACCATCAAGGTCGCGGCGACCGATGCGAGCCAGGCGCAGGCGGCGGTTGACTGGATCCGCGGGATCGTGGCGGAGCCGGAGATCGGCGTGATCTACAACGGCAAGGTGGTGAAGACAGCCGATTTCGGGGCGTTCGTGAACTTCCTGGGGTCGCGCGACGGACTGGTGCACATCAGCGAGCTGCAGCAGGGCCGGGTCGGGAAGACCGGCGACGTGGTGAATGTCGGCGACCAGGTGAAGGTGAAGGTCATCGGCTTCGACGAGCGCGGCAAGGTGAAGCTGTCGATGCGCGTGGTCGATCAGGCGACCGGGGCGGACATCACCGAGAAGGTAGGGGCCAAGCCGGGGCGGGGCGACCGCGACCGGCGGGACCACGGCGACCGGCAGCCAGACGTGACGCCGATCGAGCCGGCCACAGCCGGGGAGTAAGGATCGGCGCGGGATGGCTTTGGGTGAACCTGTGGCAGGATCTGTGGGCTTCATTCAAAGCCGTCCTTGGCCCGGTCGCGACGATCGCCGCCGTGGCGCTATATCAGCCGGCCGACAGGGTGACTTTTTCCTCGTCATGCCCGCGCAGGCGGGCATCCATGCCGAGGTCGCGGGTTGCGTGGGCGGTCTCTGGATGCCCGCTTGGGGGAATGACGGTGGATAGTCGGTCTCGTGGTCGCCATCTATTACAATGAATTGCTGGACGGTGGCCGGGCTGAGAGCTTCGAGCGGCTGAGCGGGGTCGGGCAGTCGCCGACGTTCAGCAGGATGGGCGTACTCAGGTCCTGGTTTTGTCGGAACTCGGCGGCGGCGCCGAGATATGGCAGCGGATACGGCGACGTGATACGGCAATCCTGGCCCATGTCGTTGTCAAGCCATCCGTGCCTTATGGTGAGGCCGGGATAGAGGTGCGGTTCAATGAGTGACGTTGCAACCAGGACGGAAATGGCCAAGGATTGCGTGATAAAGTGTTCGGGTCTGGAATACTCAGTGACGGCTCGGATCTAGTGACCTGCACGAGGTTGTGCAGTTGGACCACATCGCCCCATCCGCCAACGCCAGCGCGGCCGGAAACGGATCTTCGTTCCGATCGTGGCCCTATCGGGAAGAGCAGGTCGAGAAGAATGGCCGGCCGAAGAATCGTTCCGTTCAGGAATGTCAGTGTCGGCGATCTGGCGAAGCCGATCTGACCGATGAGGGCCCTCAACGCCATCCGCATGGGCGGGTTCGACGTGCTGCCTTTGATCGAGGGCGGCAAAGGCGTGTCCATTTCGACCGGCATCTCGTCCGGCAACTGGGCCGCGGCGGGCGGCGTCGGGACGTTCAGCGCCGTCAACGCCGACAGCTTCGACGAGCACGGGCGGCGCATTCCCCAGGTCTATCACGGACGCACGCGGCGCGAGCGGCATGAGGAGCTGGTTGCGTACGCCATCCAGGGCGCGCTGACGCAGGCCCGGCGCGCCTATGAGCTGGCGGGCGGGGTGGGGCGGATCCACGCCAACATCTTGTGGGAGATGGGTGCCGCCGAGCGGATCATCACCGAGGTGCTGGAGCAGGCGAAGGGCATCATCAACGGCATCACCTGCGGGGCCGGAATGCCGTACCGGCTGTCCGAGATCGCGCAACGTTTCAACATTTACTATTATCCGATCATCTCGTCGGCGCGCGCCTTCAATGCGCTGTGGAAGCGTGCCTACAACAAGGCGTCGGTGCTGCTGGGCGGGGTGGTGTACGAAGACCCGTGGCTGGCCGGCGGCCATAACGGCTTGTCCAACAGCGAGGACCCGACGCGGCCGGAGGACCCGTATCCGCGCGTGCTGGCGCTGCGGCAGACCATGCGGGAGTTCGGCCTGGACGAGACGCCAATCATCATGGCCGGCGGCGTTTGGTGGCTGGACGAGTGGGAGGACTGGATCGACAACAAGGAGCTGGGACCGATCGCGTTCCAGTTCGGCACGCGTCCGCTGCTGACGCAGGAAAGCCCGATCGGCGCGGCGTGGAAGAAGCGGCTGCTGACCTTGCAGGAGGGCGATATCTTCCTGAACAAGTTCAGCCCGACGGGTTTCTGGTCAAGCGCGGTCAACAACGGATATATTCGCGAGCTGCGCGCGCGCAGCGAACGCCAGGTCGCGTTCACCACCGAAACCATCGGCGAGCATATCGCGGAGTACGGCGTGGGGCCGCGCAAGCGGATCGTTTATCTGACCCGCGCGGACCTGGAGCGTGTGCGCGGCTGGGAGGACGACGGGTTCACGGAGGCGATGCGCACGCCGGATTCAACGCTGATCTTCGTCACGCCGGACAAGGCCCGGGAGATAACCCGCGATCAGGCGGCGTGCATGGGTTGCCTCAGTCTGTGCCGGTTTTCCAACTGGAGCCAGCACGAGGCGGACCATAGCAGCGGCAAGCGGCCGGATCCGCGCAGCTTCTGCATCCAGAAGACGCTGCAAAGCATCGCCCATGACAGCGACATGCCGGATGCTGTCGAACGGAACCTGATGTTCAGCGGGCACAACGGGTTCCGGTTTGCGCGCGATCCGTTCTATTCGAACGGGTTCATTCCCACCGTGAAGCAGTTGGTGGAGCGGATACTGACCGGCCGATAGGGTTTGGGTCGGTGTGCGATACCAGCCGTTCGAGAGGCTAACTCTCCCACGTCAGGCTCGCGCCGGCGGGTCTGACGCGGTCGCGATTGCACGGACTGTCGCTGGATTCCCGCTTTCGCGGGAATGACGGGAACCGGGATGCCGGGGACGGGAGTGGGTCTCCCTTCAGGAAGCCCCATTTGTCTGCTTGACATGCGGTAGGCTACAGGCTACATTCCGATATGATAAGGAGTTTTCGTCATCGCGGCTTGAAACGGCTATTCGAGCGCGGCGATACGGCGCAGGTCCGGCAGGACATGCGCGAGAAGATCGAGAACATCCTTGCACTGCTGAACCGGGCGGACAGGCCCGAAGTGATGGATCTTCCTGGTTTCCGTTTGCACCCGCTGAAAGGCGATTTGCGCGGTTTCTGGGCCGTGACCGTCCGCTCCAACTGGCGGATTATATGGCGCTTCGAAGGTGCCAACGCGGTGGACGTGGACCTGATCGATTACCATTAGGAGGATCGAATCATGCCGATGAAGACCCCCCCGCACCCCGGCCGGATTATCCGGCAGGAGTGCCTTGAACCTCTGGATTTGAGCGTGACGGACGGTGCGAAGGCCCTTGGCGTCTCGCGCAACGCCCTGTCCGAACTGGTCAACGAGCGGCGCGGCGTCTCGCCGGAAATGGCGATCCGGCTTGCCAAGGCGTTCGGCAGCACTCCGGAGGCATGGGCGGGCATCCAGCTCGACTACGACATGGCGCAAGCTGTGCAGCGTGCCGGCCGGATCAAGGTGCGGCGCGTGCCCCTTCCCTCCCCGGCCGGATAAACACAACGGCAATGCGCGGGGGCTCGCAGCAAATGGTTATCCGGCTCAGTTCCAGAAACCGTCCGCGTCCTGCAGCCGGCGCCATGCCTTGGGCACACGGCGATGCGCCTTGCGGCTGCGCTGTTCAGCCCAGGACGCGAGCGCGGCAAGCCCAGGCAGCAGTTCCGGCCGGCCGCCCACAAGTCGCTCGGCCAGGTCGGGAGTCACCGCCGCGTCGTTCACCTGGCCGAGAATCTCCTGCAAGTTTTTGCACGCATCGACCGCAGCCTTTACTTGCCGATGCGGATAGAGTGGCGCAAGAAATTCGAGCGCATAGCGCAACCGCTTGATCGATTTGCGCAGCGCGTGCAGCGCCTCATGGGACGCCTCGTCAAGCCGGCGGCCCCGTTTGGCCACCGTGCGTGATAGCGGCTTGATCAGCTCAGGCGCCAGGTCGGACAGCGGATGACGGAGCCGCTCGTTCCCCAGCATCATCGGATCCTGCGCGCCGTCCTCGATCCACCCGGCGAGGCCAAGTAGCAGGCCGGTGAAGGAAGGTCCGTCCAGCTCCGAGCGCATGTCCTGCTGCGCTGTCGTCCGTCGGATCTCCGATTGTGTACGCAACAGCTCGAACCAGGGTCGCTCGGCGGCATTGGTTTCGGCCGCCGGCAAGGTTTCGTGCAGAAATACATCCCAGTCGCGCACCACTCCGAACACCTGGCCGACACGCCACAGTTCGGTGTCGAACTGCGTCGCGACCTGTTCCTGCAGCAGCGGCCGGAACAGGCGCAACGCGGCTCGCATCCGGCGGATCGCCACGCGCAACTGGTGCACGCCTTCGACATCGCCGCCACGGGCGGGCGCAAGATTGGTGATGATGTGGTGCAGGATCGCGCGGATGATCGCGGCGAATGCCGCGGACGCCGGCAAATCCGGGGCGAATGCCACGTCGGCGGCCTTGACCGCCGACGGTGACGTCCCGGATCGCAAATGCAAACCACGCTCCGCCTTGCTGGCGGGTTCAAGCGCCATCGGCACGGCGGCAACGAGCGCAGCGGCCAATCGATAGAGTGCGGCCACGTCGCCCTGTTTCAGCTCCAGTTCCAGCTCGGATACCGGCTCGCTGCGATTGCAGGCAATGATCACGCCGTGGTCGAACGCAGCCTCGATGGTTGCATCGCGATCGACATGGATCAGCCGCGTGGTGCGATGGATGTCGGTGGTGAAAGCCGGCCGCAGCCGGTCCGCACCGATATCGCGCAACGCCGACGCCGCCGGCGTGTCGGCCAGGGCGGCAAGATCCGGCGTATCGGTTTCAACCGGCTGCTCCCACTCGCCTCGTTGGCTCGCAACCGCGTGCCCGGCGGCGGTCTTCAACGTCTGCAGGCGGTGAGTTCCGCTGCGGCGGATGCGCAAGTGAAATCCGTGCCGGGCGAGGTCCAGGTCAGGCGTGTCGAAATATGTGGTGATCTGGTGCCGCTGGTCGGGCGTGGCGTTCGCCATCACCGCATGGCGAGCCAGCGTATCGAACGCGGCGGCGGGAAGTCTCAGCTTGATTTCGGTTTCGGTGGGCTGGTCATTATCCGGCATCGGCTGTGCGCACTTCAGACGCGCAGATGATCGGGGATGCGCATGCCGAGCCGCTGCGGCACCTGCCAGATCTCCCGCGCCTGGCGCAGCGGGTGGAAGCCGGCGCGCAAATAGGTGGGCAGGGCACGCGGATGGTCGGCGGTGCAGGTGTTCACGGTCATGCCGCCCGCGCCCTCGCGCCAGACGAGATCGACCGCCTGGCGCAGGAAGGCGTAGCCCACGCCGGTGCCGACGGCGTGCGGCATGAGGCCGAAATAGCTCAGATTGACGTCCGGCCAGGAACGCGCGTCGAGTTCGAAAAACCCGGCCGGCTCGCCGCCGCTGTAAAGCGTGTGGATGGACACCAGCGGGTCGCGCAGCAGGGCCGCAAGGTCGTGATCCGGCATGGTGCGCCGCAGCCACCAGACATAATCCGCGCCGATCGTGTCATACAGGTAGCGATAGAAACCAACGGTGCAGGACGCGGCGCGGACGACCTGGCAGGATGAGGGCAGGCCGGGGGCGGCCTCCATCGGCGGTCGATCCATCCGCAAGAACGTCACCGTCACCGCGATGCGCGCTGCGGGTTCCATGGCGATTATGCGTGGTGTTCGGAAGGCCAGGGGGCGCTGCCCCCTGGACCCCCGCCAAGGGCCGCGCCCTTGGAACCCATTCGTGGCTTCGCCAGGAAGGGGGCGCAACTCACTGTCACCACCGTCAAGGTTGCGCCCCCTTCCTGGCGAAGCCCTGAGCGCGGTCCAGGGGCCGTTGCCCCTGGCGGGGGGTCGAGGGGGGCAGAGCCCCCCTCGCCTTTCCACAACCCACGCATCAATCGTCCAGGAAGCTGCGCAGCTTGCGGCTGCGGCTGGGGTGTTTGAGCTTGCGCAGCGCCTTGGCCTCGATCTGGCGGATGCGCTCGCGGGTGACGTTGAACTGCTGGCCCACTTCTTCCAGCGTGTGGTCGGTGTTCATGCCGATGCCGAAGCGCATGCGCAGCACGCGTTCCTCGCGCGGTGTCAACGACGACAGCACGCGCGTGGTGGCTTCCCGCAGGTTGGCCTGCACGGCGGCATCCAGCGGGATGACCGCGGCCTTGTCCTCGATGAAGTCGCCGAGATGGCTGTCTTCCTCGTCGCCGATCGGGGTTTCCAGGCTGATCGGCTCCTTGGCGATCTTCAGCACCTTGCGGACCTTTTCCAGCGGCATCCCCAGCTTTTCGGCCAGTTCCTCGGGCGCCGGCTCGCGGCCGATCTCGTGCAGCATCTGGCGCGAGGTGCGTACCAGCTTGTTGATCGTTTCGATCATGTGCACGGGAATGCGGATGGTGCGCGCCTGGTCGGCAATGCTGCGGGTGATGGCCTGGCGGATCCACCAGGTGGCGTAGGTGCTGAACTTGTAGCCACGGCGGTACTCGAACTTATCCACCGCCTTCATCAGCCCGATATTGCCCTCCTGGATCAGGTCCAGGAATTGCAGCCCGCGGTTGGTGTATTTCTTGGCGATCGAGATCACCAGGCGCAGGTTGGCCTCGATCATTTCCTTCTTGGCGCGCGCCGAATCGCGCTCGCCACGGCCGACGGTCATGAACACGCGGCGGAATTCGCTGATCGGCAGGCCGGCATCGTTCGCCACCGCGGCGATCTGGCCGCGGATGTCGCCGATGTGGTCGGCGTCCCTGGTGGCGAAGATCTTCCATCCCTTGCCGGCCAGCTTGCCGATGCGTTCGTGCCAGTTCGGATCCAGCTCGCTGCCGCGGTACTGCTTGAGGAATTCCTCGCGGTTGACCTTGCAGCCCTCCGCCATGCGCAAGAGCTGGCCCTCCAGCGCGGTCAGGCGGTGATTGAGCTGCTTGAGCTGGGTGACCAGCTCCTCGATGCGGTTGTTGTGCAGGCGGACCTGGGCGACCTTGTGGACCAGTTCCTCGCGCAGCTTCTCGTAGCTTTTTTCCGATCGCGCATTCATTTCCTCGCCGCTGGTCATCGTCTCCAGCCGACGGGACTGCATCTTCTGCAACTTCTTATAGAAGCCCTCGATCTCCTCGAAGGTGATCAGCACCTCGGGCTTCAGCTTTTCTTCCAGGGCCGACAGCGACATGCCGGCGCCTTCCTCATCGTCCTCGATATCCTCCGGCGCGTCGAAACCATCGCGCGGAGGCGCCGCGTTCTCGGCCGGCGGCGCGCCGGTGCCATCGGCACTGTTGCCGCCCTGGGTCGCTTCCAGGTCGATGATGTCGCGCAACAACATGCGCCCGGCCTTGAGCTGGTCGTGCCAGGTGATGATGGCCTTGAAGGTCAGCGGGCTTTCGCACAGCCCGCCGATCATCATGTCGCGGCCGGCCTCGATGCGCTTGGCAATGGCGATCTCGCCCTCGCGCGACAACAGCTCGACACTGCCCATCTCGCGCAGGTACATGCGCACCGGATCGTCGGTGCGGCCGACGCTTTCCTCGTCGATATTGCCGGTCTGCTCGTCCTCGGCTTCCTCGACCTTTTCGACCTTGGCCGGCTGCGCGTCGCCCTCTTCCGTCTCCTCGCTCTCGACGACCTGGATGCCCATCTCGTTCAGGTTGGCCATCACGTCCTCGATCTGCTCGGAACTGTTCTGTTCCGGCGGCAGGACGGTATTCAGCTCGTCGAACGTGAGGTAGCCGCGCTCCTTGCCCTTGGCGATCAGCCGCTTGACCGCGGCGGACTGGACGTCGAGCAGGGTGGTCTCGACATCCGGTTCGGCGGTGGCAGTATCGGTCACGCTCGGCTTGGTCGCCATCTCAAGGCACTCCGGCAAATCTCGTTGAATTCTTCAGTCCGGGCTCGAACTTCCTGGCTCCGACGGCTCGGTGCGGACCAGGGCGTCGCGCGCGGCGCAGAGTGCGATGAGGCGTCGCTGAGCCGGCTCATCGGCGCAGTCGGCGAAAGCGCGACGCGCGGCCGCCACCTCTTCCTCCAGCCGAGCACGGTTCATCAGTCCGAAGATGTGCCACCAGCCCGTCTCGGCGTCCCCCGGCATCGCTTCCGCCGACGCGAATATCGGCAATGGAACCGGGACCGCTGCCAGCACCTGGTTGGCATCGGCTTCCAGTCCAGAGGCTGTGAGGTGGTTGATCAACCCCTGCGAGTCAAGCACATCGGCGTGATCCGCCCAGCCGCGCAGTGCATTTCTCAGTCGTTCGCAGCTCGGCGGCAAAACCACTGCGGCGAAAGCATGCTCCACATCATGCAGCAGGCTGGGATGGCGCAGCAGGATGGCGGTGAGGATGCGGCCGCGCTCAATCGTCGCCGGACCGGCCGAAGGCGGAGTGCGTGGCATGCGTGAGGGCGGCGGCTTGCCGCGACGCCGTCTGGCAAAGAACCGATCCAGCAGAGCGTTGCGGTATTCGCGCGCCAGGGCGCGGTCGGGAATACGGCTCGCGGCCTCCACCAGCCGGTGCTGCAGCGCGGCACGCTGCTCCACCGTGGCATCGCCGACGTTCTCGCGCAGCAGGTCGTACAGCGCCTCCGCCAGCGGACGGGCGGCGTTGAGGATGGATTGGAAGCCGGCGTGTCCCTGCTGGCGTACCAGGGTGTCGGGGTCCTCGCCGGCCGGGAGTGCGGCGATTTTGAGGGTACGATCGGGTGCCAGCAGCGGCAGCGCCAGCTCCGCGGCGCGGGCGGCCGCGCGGGCGCCGGCGGCATCGCCGTCGAAGCACAGCACCGGGGCGGGGGATAGCCGCCACAGCTCGGGGAGCTGATCCTCGGTCAGCGCCGTGCCGAGCGGCGCAACCGCGCCGCCGAACCCGGCCTGATGCAGCGCGATCACGTCCATGTAGCCTTCGACCACCACGAGCTCGGCCTTGCCGTGCGGTTTCGCGGGCAAGATCGAGTCCGTAGAGGCTGCGCCGCTTGGCGAACAGCGTGGTTTCCGGGCCGTTCAGGTATTTCGGCTGACCGTCGCCCAGGATGCGGCCACCGAAGCTGATCACGGTGCCCCGCCGGTCACGGATCGGGAACATCACGCGATTGAAGAACAGCTCGTAGCTGCGCCCGGTGTCGGGGTCGGCGCGCATCAGCCCGGCTTCGATCAGCAGGTCGGTGCCGACGCCTTCCCGGCCCAGCTCAGCGGTGAGTGTGCCGCGGCCTTCGCCCGACCAACCCAGCCCGAAGCGGCGAATCGTGTCCTGGGTGAGGCCACGGCCCAGCAGGTAGTCGAGCGCGCGGCGGCCTTCGGGCAGAAACAAACGACGCTGAAAACCGGCGGCGGCCATTTCCAGCGCGCCGGCAAGCGTGTGGCGCCGTCGTTCAACCTCGGCCAGGGCGGGGGAGAGGCGTGGCACCTCCAGCCCCGCCTCTTTGGCAAGGCGCTCGACCGCTTCCATGAAGCTGGCGCCTTCCGACTGCATGACGAAGGTGATGGCGTCGCCATGCGCGCCGCAGCCGAAGCAATGGTAATGGTCGTCCCAGATATGCAGGCTTGGCGTTTTCTCGTTGTGGAACGGGCAGCAGGCCCGCCATTGCCGTCCGGCGCGTTCCAGCCGGGTGCGCCGGCCGATCAGCGGGGCCAGCGGCGTGCGGACGCGCAGCTCTTCGAGGAAACCGCCGGGCAGCGCCATTGCCGCGCCTCAGCCGCCGAGCCTTGCCTTCACCAGCGGGCCGGCCCGCGACATGTCGAGCGCCGCCGCGTGCCGGGCGCGCAGTGTGGCCATCACCTTGCCCATATCCTTGATCCCCTGCGCGCCGGTCTCCGCGATGGCATCGGCGACGGCCTGCTGCATGGCTGCGTCGTCCATCTGCCGCGGCAGGAACGTCTCGATGACTTCGATCTCGGCGGTCTCCTTGGCGACCAGGTCGGGGCGGTTGCCCTGACGATACAGGTCGATGGATTCGCGGCGGGATTTCACCATGCCGCGCAGCATGGCGAGCACGTCCTCGTCGGGTATCTTGTCGATGCCTTTGGGGCGGGCGGCGATATCCATGTCTTTCAGGCGGGCCAGGATCATTCGCAGGGTGGAGGTCCGGGGCGCGTTCCCGGCCTTCATCGAGGCCTTGAGCTGGTCGGTGAACTGGTCCCTGAGACTCATCGGGTCGAACTCCGGGTGTGCACGGCTTCTATAATGAGCGGGGAGGCCGGACGCAGCGCCGGATAAATTTTCCTGCCGGCGATAGAGCGTGTTGCAGTGGGAAATTACTTCCCATACACTCGTGCCATGACAGCAAACGTGGACCAGATCATCGCGCGGCTGGGCGGCCCGGATGCGGCTGCACGGCTGGCCGGCGTGGGCACCGAGGCGGTGCGGAAGTGGCGGCAGGCGCACGCCATTCCATCCCGGCACTGGGCCGCGGTGATCGGCGCGACCGGGCTGACACTGGGCGAACTGTCCGACGGCCCGCGGAGTCAGCCGGGGGGTCAGAACGAGCCGGCGCGCGACCTGGAGGAACCTCCGGCCGGGGCGACCGCGGCCCTGGTGCTGGCCGATGGAGCGGTGTTCTGGGGCCGCGGATTCGGAGCGCACACGGCGGATCCGCCCGCGGTCGGCGAGGTCTGCTTCAATACCGGCATGACCGGGTATCAGGAGACGCTGACTGATCCGTCGTATGCCGGGCAGATCATCACCTTCACCTTCCCGCATATCGGCAATGTGGGCGCCAACACGGAGGACATCGAGGCGACGACGATCGCCGCGCGAGGACTGGTGGTGAAGCAGGATGTCACGGAGCCATCGAACTGGCGGGCGGTGCAGCACCTGGATGCGTGGCTGCGGTCACAGAATGTGGCCGGGATTGCCGGGGTGGATACCCGCGCCCTGACGGTGCGGATCCGCGATGGCGGCGCGCCGAACGGGGTGCTGGCGTTTCCGGCCGATGGCCGGTTCGATCTGGCGGCGTTGCGGAGCCGGGCGGCGGACGTGGCCGGGGCTGGAGGGGATGGACCTGGCGAAGGAGGTTTCCTGCCGGCAGACCTATGACTGGGATGAAACGCGCTGGGCCTGGCCGGAGGGGACCGGACGGCAGACGGCCGCCCGCTTCCACGTCGTCGCGGTGGATTACGGCGCCAAGCGCAACATCCTGCGCTGCCTGGCGTCCGCCGGGTGCCGGGTGACGGTGGTGCCGGCGACCGCGACGGGGGAGGATATCCTGCGGCACAGTCCGGACGGCGTGTTCCTGTCCAACGGGCCGGGCGATCCGGCGGCGACCGCGCTATACGCTGTCCCGGCGATGCAGGCGGTGATGGCGGCAGGCGTGCCGCTGTTCGGGATCTGCCTGGGGCACCAGTTGCTGGCGCTGGCTTTGGGGGCGAAGACGTTCAAGCTGGATCGCGGGCATCGCGGGGCGAACCAGCCGGTGAAGGACCTGGCGACCGGGCGGGTGGAGATCACCAGTCAGAATCATGGGTTCGCGGTGGACCCGGAAACGCTGCCCGCCGAGCGCGAAGGTGACGCACGTGTCGCTGTTCGACGGGTCGAACGAGGGGCTGGCGTGCGAGGACCGACCGGCCTTCTCGGTGCAGTATCACCCGGAGGCGAGCCCGGGGCCCCGCGACAGTTTCTATCTGTTCGAGCGGTTTGTGGGGATGATGGAGGAGCGGCGATGACGGACGCCGTCAGGCTGCTTCTCGCCACCGCGTTTCGTCACTCGATCGACGAAGCGAACATCGAGTCGGGCTTTGACCGGTTTCGGTCGATTAGCGGGAGTGGGATCGACTTCGCGGCATTTTGCGACGCAGTAGCTGATTGTGTGCGAGACCGCCTGATCCATGAGCCGGTCCGCCTGGAGGAGGGGTCTTTGCAATGCCACTGGCGTCTGGAATTGACGTCCAGGGGTGTCGAGCTGGCCCGCGCCGGGCGTTAGTTCCTTTGTTCGACGACTTCCTGCGTCGGATCATGCCCTGCTGGCAAACCCCCTATCAGAAAAAGAGCGATCGCGATGCCCCGCCGCACTGATATCCATTCCATCCTTATCATCGGCGCCGGGCCGATCATCATCGGCCAGGCCTGCGAGTTCGACTATTCCGGCGCCCAGGCGTGCAAGGCGCTGAGAGCCGAGGGCTATCGCGTCATCCTGGTGAACTCCAACCCCGCCACCATCATGACCGATCCGGGCCTCGCCGACGCCACCTATGTGGAGCCGATCACGCCGGACTTCGTCGACCCGCATCATCGCCCGCGAAAAGCCCGACGCGCTGCTGCCCACCATGGGCGGCCAGACGGCGCTGAACACCGCCATGCAGCTCGCTGCCTCCGGCGTGCTGGCCGCGCATGGCGTGGAGCTGATCGGTGCGCGCGCAGAGGTGATCGATCGCGCCGAGGATCGTCTGAAGTTCCGCGAAGCGATGGCGGCGATCGGCATCGAATCGCCGCGCAGCGAGATCGCGCATTCGCTGGCCGAAGCGCGCGCCGCGCTGGCCGTGACCGGGCTTCCCGCAGTGATCCGGCCCAGCTTCACGCTGGGTGGCACCGGGGGCGGCATCGCCTACAACAAGGAGGAGTTCGAGCAGATCGTGCAGGGCGGCCTGGATGCCTCGCCGACCCATGAAGTGCTGATCGAGGAATCCGTGCTCGGCTGGAAGGAGTTCGAGATGGAGGTGGTCCGCGACCGCGCGGACAACTGCATCATCGTCTGCTCCATCGAGAACGTCGATCCGATGGGCATCCACACGGGTGATTCCGTGACCGTCGCGCCGGCGCTGACGCTGACCGACAAGGAATATCAACGGATGCGCGACGCCTCGATCGCCTGCCTGCGGGCGATCGGCGTCGATACCGGCGGGTCCAACGTGCAGTTCGCGGTCAATCCCGTGGACGGGCGCATGCTTATCATCGAGATGAACCCGCGCGTGTCGCGTTCCTCCGCGCTGGCCTCGAAAGCCACCGGCTTTCCCATTGCCAAGGTGGCCGCCCGAACTCGCGGTCGGCTACACGCTCGACGAGCTTGCCAACGACATCACCCAGGTGACGCCGGCCAGCTTCGAGCCGACGATCGACTACGTGGTGGTGAAAATCCCCCGCTTCACCTTCGAGAAATTCCCCGGCACGCCGGCCTTGCTGACCACGTCGATGAAGTCGGTCGGCGAGGCGATGGCGATCGGGCGCAGCTTCGCCGAGGCGCTGCAAAAGGGGCTGCGCAGCATGGAAACCGGGCTGTCCGGCCTGGATGAGGTGGAACCGCCCGGTGACGGTGGCGCGGATGCGTTCCGCGCCGCGCTGTCCGCGCCGCGGCCGGACCGGCTGCTGATGGCGGCGCAGGCGCTGCGTGCCGGGCTGTCGATCGAGGACATCCATGCTCCCACCAGGTTCGATCCATGGTTCCTGCGCGAGCTGGCCGGCATCGTGGATGCCGAACGCACCATCACCGCATCGGGGCTGCCGACGGAGGCGGGTGCGCTGCGGCGGCTCAAGGCGCTCGGTTTCTCCGACCGCCGGCTGGGCGAACTCGCCGGGCTTGGCGAGGAAGCGGTGGCGGCGTTGCGGCGGCGCCTTGCGGTGCATCCGGTTTACAAGCGCATCGATACCTGCGCCGCCGAGTTCGCCTCCGCCACGCCCTACATGTACTCCACCTACGAAGGCGGCTTCGGCACGCCGGTCTGCGAAGCCGATCCTACGGACCGGCGCAAGGTGGTGATCCTGGGCGGCGGGCCGAACCGGATCGGGCAAGGGATCGAGTTCGACTATTGCTGCGTCCATGCCGCCTATGCGCTGAAGGAAGCCGGGTTCGAGACCATCATGGTCAACTGCAACCCGGAAACCGTCAGCACCGACTACGACACCTCCGACCGGCTGTATTTCGAGCCGCTGACCGCGGAAGACGTCATCGCGCTGGTGCGGCGGGAGCAGCAGAATGGCAACGTGCTCGGCTGTATCGTCCAGTACGGCGGTCAGACCCCTTTGAAACTGTCGCAGGCACTGTCCCGCGCGGAGATCCCGATCCTGGGCACCAGCGCCGATGCCATCGACATCGCCGAGGACCGGGAACGGTTCCAGGCCCTGCTGCACAAGCTGGGGTTGCGCCAGCCGGAGAACGGCACCGCCCGTTCGGCGGCCGAAGCCGAAGCCATCGCTGAACGCATCGGTTATCCGGTGGTGATCCGGCCGAGCTACGTGCTGGGCGGCCGGGCGATGGAGATCGTGCATGACCGCTCCGGACTGCACCGCTACGTCCGCGAGGCGGTGCGTGTGTCGGGCGACAACCCGGTGCTGATCGACCGCTACCTCAATGACGCGATCGAGGTGGATGTCGATTGCATCGCCGATGGCGAGAGCGTGTACGTTGCCGGCGTGATGGAGCACATCGAGGAAGCCGGCATCCATTCGGGCGATTCCGCCTGCTCCTTGCCGCCCTATACGCTGTCGCCCGCCACGGTGACCGAGCTGAAGATCGAGACCGAGGCGATGGCGATGGCGCTCGGCGTGGTCGGCCTGATGAACGTGCAGTACGCCATCAAGGACGATATGATCTTTGTGCTGGAGGTCAATCCGCGCGCCTCACGCACCGTGCCGTTCGTTGCAAAGGCAACTGGTGTGCCGGTGGCCAAGATCGGTGCCCGCGTGATGGCGGGGGCGAAACTCGCCGGATTCCGGCTGGACGGGCAGGCCATCGCGCCACATGTCGCGGTGAAAGAGGCGGTGTTCCCGTTTGCGCGTTTTCCTGACGTCGATACGATCCTTGGTCCCGAAATGAAATCCACCGGCGAGGTCATGGGGCTGGATTCCAGTTTCGAACGCGCCTTCGCCAAATCCCAGCTCGGCGCCGGTGTGCTGCTGCCGCAGGCGGGCACGGCGCTCCTGTCGGTGAAAGACGCCGACAAGAAGGGCGTCCCGGCGCTGGCGCGGCGACTGACCGAAATGGGGTTCTCCATCATGGCCACGCGGGGCACCGCGGCGCGCATCCGGGACAGCGGGCTGGCGGTGGCGGTAGTGAACAAGGTGCTGGAAGGGCGGCCACATTGCCTGGATGCCATCCGTTCGGGCGAGGTGCAGATCGTGATCAACACGGCGTCCGGCCCACAATCGGTCGCCGACAGCTTTGCCATCCGCCGCAGCGCGCTGACCCACGGCGTGCCATATCTCACCACCATGGCGGGTGCGCGAGCCACGGTCCATGCGATCGCGGCCCTGCGGGCGGGAACGCTTGAAGTGGCGCCCTTGCAGTCCTACTTTCGCGGATCGTTTTAAGCGAACCGCAGCGGTCCGGCCTGTGCCGAAGCGCAGCGGTGTTGCTGTCGTGCACTCCAGCCCTTGTTAACTGAAGGACCCCGCCGTGCAGAAGTTCCCGATGACCGCCCCCGGCTTGCAGCGGCTGGAAGAGGAACTCCGCCACCTGAAATCGGTTGAGCGGCCCAGCATCATTCGCCAGATCGCCGAGGCTCGGACCCATGGCGACCTTTCCGAAAACGCCGAATACCATGCGGCGCGCGAACGCCAGTCGTTCATCGAAGGCCGCATTGCCGAACTGGAGGAAATCGTCTCATCGGTCGAGGTTATCGATCCATCGACCCTGTCCGGTGACCACGTCATGTTCGGCGCCTATGTTCGGCTGCTGGATGAGGAGACCGAAAAAGAGGCGAAATACCAAATCGTTGGCCTGCACGAAGCCGATATCAAGTCGGGCCGGCTGTCGGTTTCCTCGCCGCTGGCGAAGGCGCTGATCGGCAAGAAGATCGGCGATTCCGTCTCGGTGCCCGCCCCCGGCGGCGACCGCTCCTACGAGATCCTCGACGTGCGGTTCCCGTAAGCAGACCTGATCGCGATCGTTTCCAAATGATCACGCTCGCCGATATCGAGGCGGCCGCCGCAAGGATCCGCGGCAAGGTCGTGCGTACGCCGGCGATAGCCTCCGACGAGTTGTCCCGGGCCTGTGGCGCGCAAGTGGTGCTCAAGCTGGAGAGCCTGCAGCCGACCGGCGCCTTCAAGGAGCGCGGGGCGGCCAACAGGCTCGCGCTGCTCTCGGCCGACGAACGGCGACGCGGCGTGATCGCCATGTCGGCCGGCAACCATGCCCAGGCCGTGGCCCGTCATGCGCATCTGCTGGGGGTCGCAGCCACCATCGTGATGCCGAGCTTCACCCCGGTGACCAAGGTGACCCGCACCGCCGCCTGGGGCGCAAAAATCGTGCTGCATGGCGAGAGCCTGGCGGATTCGGCCGAGCATGCGCGGCAGCTCGCCGAGACCGAGCAACTGGTGTTCGTGCATCCCTATGACGATCCGGCGGTGATTGCCGGACAGGGCACGGCGGCGCTGGAGTTGCTGGCCGATCATCCCGAGCTGGATACGCTGGTGATCCCGGTGGGCGGCGGGGGCCTGCTGGCCGGCTGTGCGATCGCGGCAACCGGCGTGAAGCCTGGGATCCAGGTGTTCGGCGTGGAGGTGGAGGCCTATCCGGCCATGGCGCAACGGCTGGCGGGAGCCGCCGTCTCGGTCGGCGGCCCGACCATCGCCGAGGGCATCGCCGTGCGCGATACCGGCAGGCTGGCGCTAGACACCGCGCGCCGGCTCGGGATCGAAATACTGGTGGTGCCGGAGCGTGCGGTCGAACAGGCGATCGGGCTCTTGATCGAAGGTGCGAAGATCGTGGCCGAGGGTGCCGGCGCGGTCGGAGTGGCGGCGCTGCTGAGCTTCCCGGAGCGATTCGCCGGACGACGGGTGGGGGTGCCGATCTGCGGTGGCAACATAGATGCGCGCATCCTGTCGAACGTGCTGCTGAGGAACCTGCTGCGCGATGGCCGGCTGCTGCGGTTGCATTTGCAAATTCCCGATCGGCCCGGCGTGCTGGCGGACATTGCCGGACGAATCGGCGGTTGCGGTGGAAACATCATCGAAGTATCGCACCAGCGGCTGTTCGCGGCAGAATCGGTGCAGGCGGCGGAGCTGGAAGTGATGGTCGAAGCGCGCGATCCGGCGCACGCGGAGGCGATCATCGCGTCGCTCGCCGACAACTACGTGGTGCGGCGGGTTTAAGGCCACCGCGATCCTGACGGTTCCAGAGGTGTTGCACTCGGTGCGTGAACTCAGCCCGCCCCCTATTCCTGCTCGAACCCATAAACCTCCGGCAGGATGAAGATCGCCGCCAGCAGCCCGATCAGCGGGAATATCGCCGTGAACAGCGTCGCATGCGCCTGCCCGATCGCCGAGAACAGCACCGGAAACAGGAAGATCGACAAGAACGCCGGCAGCTTCACGAACACATAGGCGAATCCCGTCGCCGTGCCGCGATACGCGGCCCTGGCGACCATCGCCGGAATGGTGACCACATTCTCCGCGTCCCAGTAATGGCCCCACAGCATCGCCGCGGCGGCAAACGGCAGAATGACGACATGGTCCGTATAAAGCGCCGCCGCCGCCACCAGCAGCGACACCAGCACGATCCCGAATCCGGCGATGCTCAACCCGCGCTGGCCGATCTTCGGCGTGATCAGCGGCCCCACCCACGCGGAAATCGCAGCAATAATATACAGCAACAGCGTAACCAGATTGGTCCCCAGAATGCCCGACACCCCCACCATCACGAACAGCACCGGAATATAGAAGGCAAACGTCGAGAACTCGGCGCTCTGCGCAAAACCCGCAATCCAGCCGAACAGCGTCGCCCGCCAGCGGATCGGGTCCTTGCGTATGTCGGCCAGAAAAGCCGTCGGGCGCGCCCGCGGTACCTCCACATCCTCGTTCGGCAGCATGTCCAGGCTGTCCCCGTACATACTCGTCGTCACCCGCTTGGCCTCGCGGAAGCGGCCGTGACGGATCAACCAGACCGCCGTCTCCGGCAGATCGTGCCGCAAATAGAAGATTATCGCCGCCGGCACCGCGCCGAGCCCCAGCGTCACCCGCCAGATCAGGTCGTGCGGCAGCGCGGCCACGATGAAAATCGCGATGATCGCCAGCGTGAACACCTCGCCCAGCGCAAACATGAACTGCCAGCGATTGCCCATCACCTCGCGTTCGCCACGCGGCATCGACTCCATGATGTAGGTGTACCCGCTGGAAATATCGCTGCCGAGCGGGATGCCCAGGATCAACCGCACCACCACCAGCCACGCCACATTCGGCACGAACGCCTGGATCAGCGCGAAGACAACAAACATCCCCATCGTCGACAGGAACACGATCCGGCGGCCGAACGTGTCGGCCAGCCATCCGCCGATCAGCGCGCCGATAATGGCGCCACCCTGCGTCCCCGCCGCCGCCAGTCCAAGCAACGCCGGCGACGGATGGAAGATATCGCGGATGAAGATCAGCACGAACGCAATCGAGTAAAGATCCCACGCCTCAACCAGGATCGAGGCCATCATCAGCCAGCCGATCCGGTTGCCGCGTGGATTGTATTTGGCAATCAGGTAGCTGACGGCACGGTCCATTTCCGCCTGATAGGTGTGCGCCGACACGGCGTTTCCTCCTCGGTTGCCGGACTGATTTATCGCCGGGCTGGCGAAGGGCCCTGCCCAACTATCCGCTACGCTTTCGTCATTCTCCGCTCGCAATCGGCCGCCGCCAGGCGCTCGGGTTGCAGCCTGGTGCCAAGTCCCGCACCCCTCATCGGATACACGAACCCATCGCGGATCTCGGGCAGTTCAGTCATGATCTCCCGATACCAGCCCGTCGTGAACGCACGCACCGTCTCCTGTATCAGCGTGTTCGGACAATTGAGCGAAAGATGCACGGAGGCGGTCAGCACCACCGGCCCGGTGCAGTCATGCGGTGCCACCGGCCGGTCCCACGCCTCCGCCAGAGTCGCGATCTTCTTGGCCTCGCCAATGCCACCGCACCATGACAGATCGAGCATCACCACATCCAGCGCGTCCGCCTGCAGGAACTCCCGGAAACCGCGCCGCGTGGCAATCGTTTCGCTGCCGCAGATCGGCACCCTGGTGCGCGCACGCAGGTCCGCCAGTAGATCGGCATTGACCATCTTGATCGGGTCTTCGACCCAGAATGGCTGGATATCCGCCAACGCCCGCAGCACCCGTTCGGCCGCCGGCGGCGTCCACAGCGAATGCAACTCCGCCATGATATCCATCTTCCCGCCGACCGCGTCGCGGATCTTGTGGAACGGCCCCAGCGCCCGATCGAGATCCGCAGCCGAGATGGACCGGCCTTCGCTCGCCTCGGCGGCAAAGTCGAATGGCCAGATCTTCATCGCGGTAATACCCTGTTCCAGCAGCGAGTGTGCCAACTCGTCGGCGCGATGCAGGAACGCGTCCAGATCCTCGTACGGGCCGCTATCGCCCGCCGCATTCAGCCCCCAGTTATCCGTCTTCTGCCCGATCGCCGAGCGTACGTTACCGATAACCCGCGCAAGTATTGTAAATCCGCATCTTCTCATGCGACAGGCCGCCCAGGCATTCATGCACCGGCTGCCCGATCGCCTGGCCAAACAAATCCCACAGCGCGATATCGACCGCCGAGGCAGCCCGCATCTCCACCCCGCTGCCCGAGAACCCGAGATATTGGTTCTGCAGCGTCCGCCCGTGCCGGTCCATCTGCAGTGCCGGCTTGCCGAGCAGCAAGGGCGCGACCGTTTCATGTATATATGATTCGACCGCGCGCGGCCCGAAGAACGTCTCGCCCAGCCCGACCAGTCCTTGATCGGTATGGATGTGCAGCCAGAGCAGATTCGGGAACTCGCCAAGTCTGATCGTCTCGAACCCGGTAATCTTCATGGCATCCTCTCAAACTGTCGTCATGGCCGGGCCCGCACCTCGTCACGGCAGCAGGCCCACCTCGTCATGGCCAGCAGCCCACCCCGTCATGGCCGGGCCCCGTCCCGGCCATCCACGTCCCCCTGCCGCAACGAACGCACCTCCTCGCCACCGCACGCACGACAAACACACTTCACTCCGCGAACCACACGTTCGACATGCGCGGAATCCGGAACGGCTTGAACCCCTTCACGTTCGACCGCACCGCCTGCACCTTGGTCAACGAACCGAACGGCAGCACGTACGCCTGCTCCAGCGTGCGCTGCTGCATGCGGGCAAACGCCGCCTGCCGCCCCTCGGCCGTCGGCAACATGTTCATGTCCCGGAAATCCGCCGCCAACTCGGGATCCTCGTCGCCGGGCTTGGGCGAATAGACCGGATTGGGCGGCACCAGCACCTGCATGGTGGGGATCGGACCCAATGACGGCTCCGTCCCCCACCCAGTAAAGAAATAGTTCCAGCCGGAATTTGGCTTCTGCCGCATGGCGATGGAGGTCGGCCAGTCCACCACCCGCAACTGTGCATTCACCCCGATCGCCTTCAACTGCTCCGCCATCACCAGCGCCGCATTGTACATCGACGTGTAGTCCTTGTTGGTCAGCAGCACGACCGGCTCGTTCTTGTATCCGGCCTGCGCGAGGTACTGCTTCGCCAGCGTCGCATCATGCAGGTTGTAGGTGTCCTTGCCCGCGTCGGTGTAGGTCGGCTGGTTGGGGTACTGGAAACCCACATTCAGCCGGTAATTCCCGTCCGTCGCCGCATCCATGATCTCGTCCATGTTCAGCGCCGTCATCACCGCCTTGCGAAACGCCAGATTGTCGGTCGGCGGCTGCGACATGTTCGGATAGGCAATCTGGATCCACCAGTTCTGCAACGGGATCAGCGTGATGTTCTTGTCGTTCTTCAACGTCGCCAGCGATCGTGTCGGCAGGTCCTCCACCCCTTGCAATTCGCCGGTCTGGATACCGGCCACACGGGCTTGCGGCTCGGTAACGATACGGAATGTCACTGTATCGAAGCAGGCCTGCTTGTAGCCGCCGAAACCGGTCTTGTCCTCGAAATGCGTATTCGGCGCGTAGCCATCAAACCGTTTCAGCCGTACCTGGTTGCCCGGCATGTAGTCCACCAGTTGCCACGGCCCGGTGCCGATGATCTTCAACTGCTGCGGCGGATCGTCCTTGTCCTCGGCCGGGATGATCACGATCGGCACGCTGAATGAACTGAGCTGCTCGATGAAAGTCGGCTGCGCCTGCTTCAGATGGATAACGAACGTATCCGCATCGGGAACCTCCCAGCTCGCCACGTTGTCGAACGTGTTGCGCTGCAGCCCGACCCGCTTGTACCGCTCAAACGAAGCCAGAACGTCCGCCGATGTCAGTTTCTTCCCGTTATGGAACGTCACCCCCTGGCGCAGCTTGAAGCTGTACGTCAGCTTGTCCGGCGATTCCGTCAGCAAGTCCGCCAGCTCCGGGATGGGACGGTCGTTTTCGTCACGCGTCATCAGCGTCTCGAAGATGTTCATGGCGATGTTGCGCGTGGAGATCGCGCTCGACAGCATCATGTCGAGGCTGTTGACATTCGCCTCCTGCCCGAAGGTGAAATTGCCGCCCACATGCGGGCATTTGAACGGCGCCGCCGACGCCGGTGCGGCAGCAACGCCGGCGATCACACCGAGCCAAGCCAGTTTCAGCCTGCGCATGACGCCCATCCCCCAATCATGTGATTGGCGGATAGTTTCCAGCCGCGCCGCGGCGGCCGTCAAGGCTCGGTTCGCGAAACCTCCGGCCTACAGCTTCAATTCCACGCACACCGGCACATGATCCGACCCGCGTGGCCAGTCCCGCGCATCCTTCAGCACGATCTGCCGCCGCAGCCTGCCGGTCAGCTCCGGCGTGACCCAGATATGATCCAGCCGCCGCCCGCGATCCGAAGCACGCCAGTCGCGGTTGCGGTACGACCACCACGTGTAAAGCTTCTGGTCCGCCGGCACGAAATGCCGCACCGCATCCACGAAGCCGGCTGCCTGCCATGCCAGCAGCCCCTCCGTCTCCGGCGGCGTATGGCTGACCACGTCCAGCAATTGCCGATGGCTCCAGACATCATGCTCCAGCGGCGCGATGTTCAGATCGCCCACCAGCACCGCCCGTCCGACTCCACTGCGCGCCGCGAACCACCGTTGCGTCTCCGCGATGAAGTCCAGCTTGTGGCCGTATTTCGCGTTCTGCTCCCGGTCCGGTACATCACCGCCCGCCGGGACATAGAAATTATGCAGCTCGATCTCGCCGCCCGGCGCATCCAGCCGCACCGCCAAATGCCGGCAATCCCCCTTCGCGCACCAATCGGGCGCGGTGAACACCGCTTCGATCGGCCGGCGCGAAAAAATCGCCACGCCGTTGTAGCCCTTCATGCCGCGAAACGCGACATACGGATACCCAAGCTCACCCGGCGCGTCGTGCGGAAACAGCGCGTCGATCACTTTGGTTTCCTGCAAGCAGATCACGTCCGGATCCAGCGCCGCCACCAACTGCTTCAGCAGCGGCAGACGCAGCCGCACCGAGTTGATGTTCCAGGTAGCTATTCTCACGAACCGGCCCGACCACGAATCGAAGCCGCGGACGATACTGACGCGGTCGCACGATGCAAGGTCTGCCGCGCCGGTCGGTGAAGCAAGATAAGGCACGGGGCTCTGCCCAACCCGAGGGCCCCGCCCTCTGGACTCCGCCAAGGGCTCGCCCTTGGAACCCGCTACTTGGGTTGGGTGTGGGGGATGGGTGCCAACGGTCTGTTGGTGACACACCGTAGGCACCCATCCCCCACACCCAACCCAAACGGATGGATTGCAAAGGCACAGCCTTTGCCGGGGTCCAGGGGCGGAGCCCTGGCGGGTTCGGGCAGCGCCCCGCGCTTACCTTGGCCTCACCCGATCGCCCGGCGGAACCGGGCGCGCCCACCCAACGTTTCGCCCCAATAGTCCGGGCGCCGCAAAACGTGAGCCCTGTCCGGCACCATACGCCTCCAGTTTAATCCCGCTGGAGCACAGGCAACAGGAACTGGCGGAGGCGATGGCGCCGAAAATCTACCATATCCACCCGCTGGTTGCGGGTCCGCTGGACGAATGGGGACGCCACCTGGCGCGCTGCCGCGCCATGGGATTCGACACGGTCGATTCCGCCCCCCTTTTCGCCCCCGGCGCCGCCGGCGACATATTCCTCACCGGCGACCACGAGCGGCTGCACCCCGCCCTCGGCTGGGACGGACCGGCCGACGCGGGAATCGCCCGCCTGGCCGATGCCTGTGCCCGCCAGGGCTTGCGACTGATCCTTGACCTGGTGGCTGACCGCGTGGCGACCGACGCTGCCATTCGGGCCCAGCAGCCGGACTGGTTCATGGCCGACGAGCCGGGTTCGGAAGCACCCGACCCGCGCCGCAAACCGCCCGCGCGGGACACTGCGGAGGCGCGCTTCGACCAGCCGGACCCATCCCGCCGCCTCGGCGACTGGTGGGGCGAGCGGCTGGCACGCCTGGCGCACGCCGGCGCCGGCGGGTTCCGCTGCCTGAACCCGCATCACGTCCCGCCGTCCATATGGCGGCAGATCATCTCCATGACGCGCGACGCGTCTCCCGCCACCCTGTTCATCGCCTGGACGCCCGGCGTGCCCCGCGAGTCGATCAGCCAACTGGCCGGTGTCGGCTTCGACTGCGTCGCCTCCTCGTTGGGCTGGTGGGACGCGCGGGCAAGCTGGCTGATCGAGGAAGCGGCGCTGCTGCGCCAGGTCGCGCCTTCCATCGCCTCGCCCGAGCCCGGCTTCACCGACCGGCTGGCGTCCCGCCTGGACCCGCAGATCGATCTCCGCATCGCCTATCGCCGCGCGCTGCGGCTGGCCGCCGCGACCGCAAGCGGCCTGTTCGTCCCGATGGGCTTTGAATACGCCACCCGCCGCCGTTTCGACCCGGCGCGCGCGGCGCCGCAGGATTTCGAGCAGGCCCGTCAGGAAGCCACGATCGACCTGAGCGCAGACATTCGCCAGGCCACCGAATGGGTCGATCGCATCGCCGAATTGCGGCTGGACGGAGAGATCCGCGCCCTCGGCGGCCCGGAAGCGAGCGTAACCGCGTTGCTGCGCGCGGACGCGCCGGACGTGCGGCGGGCCGAACGCGCTATCGTGGTGCTGGCGAACCCCCTGCTCGACCGGCCATCCCCGATCGACATCCCGCTGCAGCAATTGCCGGCGACGGCGGGCGCGGCATTCGGGCGACCGGCGCGCGTCAACGGAGAGCTGGACCTGCGCTCGCCCCTGGCCCCCGGTGAAGTGCGGCTGGTCCGTTACGATCGTGCCCCGCCGGTCATCCAACCCTGGAGCCGCGGCACCGAAGGGGCGGTTGAAGCCACCGCCGCGCCTCGCATCGCCATCGAGGCGATCGAACCCGCCGTCGATGACGGCCAGTTCCCCGTCAAGCGCCTCGCCGGCGATCGCGTGACGGTCAGCGCGGATATTTTTGCCGACGGCCACGAGATGCTCGCCGCGGAACTGCTCTGGCGCGCCGCCGACGAGACGCAATGGCAGCACGTGCCGATGCGGCTGGTGGCCAACGATCGTTGGGACGCCATGTTCGCGCCCGCACGCGTCGGGCGACACGCGTTCACGATCGAGGCGTGGTGGGACGAATGGGGCACGCTGCGCCGCGATCTCGCCCGCAAGCGGGAAGCCGGGCAGGATGTCGGCGTGGAACTGCACGAAGCCCAGGCGCTGCTGCGGCGCATCCGTGCCCGCGCGCCCGCCACTGTGCGGGACGCGTTGGATGGCGCGATACGCGCGCTGGACAGCGAAGACCCGGAGCAGCGCGCGGCGACGGTGCTGGCCGAGGCGACCGGCGCGGCGGTAAACGCCTCCGGCTATCGTCCCTTTGCCTCGCGCGCCAGGGAACTGCCGCTCGATGCCGACCGCGCCCAGGGCGGTTTCGCCAGTTGGTATGAGTTGTTTCCGCGCTCCGCGACCCGTGATCCCGGACGGCATGGCACGTTCGAGGATGTGATCGCCGACCTGCCGCGCATCCGTGCGATGGGATTCGACGTGCTGTATTTCCCGCCCATCCATCCGATCGGACACACCAACCGCAAGGGCCGCAACAACAGCCTCCACGCGCAGCCGGATGACGTCGGCAGCCCCTATGCGATCGGCAGCGAGGAAGGTGGTCACGACGCCATCCTTCCCGAACTCGGCACGCTGGAGGATTTCCGCCGGCTGATCGGAGCGGCGCTGGCGCACGGGCTGGAGATCGCGCTGGATTTCGCCATCCAGTGCTCGCCGGACCATCCGTGGCTGAAGCAACATCCGGAGTGGTTCCGCTGGCGACCGGACGGATCGGTGCGCTACGCGGAGAACCCGCCGAAGAAATACGAAGACATCGTCAACGTCGATTTCTACACGCCGGCCGCCATTCCGGACCTTTGGCTCGCGTTGCGCGACGTGGTGCTGTTCTGGGCCGAACAGGGCATCCGCATTTTCCGCGTCGATAATCCGCATACCAAGCCGCTGCCCTTCTGGCACTGGATGATCGCGGATGTCCGTGCGCGCAACCCGGACCTCATTTTCCTGGCGGAAGCCTTCACGCGGCCGAAGGTGATGTATCGGCTGGCGAAGATCGGCTTCACCCAGTCCTATACCTACTTCACCTGGCGCAACACGAAGGCCGAAATCACCGCCTATCTGACAGAACTGAACGCCGCACCGGTGCGTGATTTCTTCCGCCCGAACTTCTTCGTCAACACGCCGGACATCAACCCGGTGTTCCTGCAAACCGCCGGCCGTGCGGGTTTCCTGATCCGTGCCGCCCTGGCCACCACGCTGTCCGGCTTGTGGGGTATGTATTCCGGCTTCGAGCTGTGCGAGGCGGCGCCGCTGCCGGGACGCGAGGAATATCTGGATTCCGAAAAATACCAGATCCGCGTGCGCGACTGGGGCCAGCCGGGCAACATCGCCGCGGAAATCTCGGCACTGAACCGCGTCCGCTCCGCGAACCCGGCGTTGCAGTCGCATCTGGGCGTGCGATTTTACAATGCGTTCAACGACCAGATAATTCTGTTCGGCAAAATGGGCACCGGCCACGCGGCCATGATACTGGTCGCCATCAGCTTCGACCCGCATCACGTGCAGGAGGCGGATATTGAAATTCCTCTGTGGGAATGGGGCCTGTCCGACAACGCTTCGGTCGCGGCGGAAGACCTGATGCGCAATCATCGTTTCACCTGGTCCGGCAAGCGCCAGCGCGTGCGGCTTGACCCGAACGAGATGCCGTTCTGCATCTGGCGCCTCACCGGCCCGGGAGGCAGCCGATGAACGCCCCGCTGGAATCCCGCTGGCATCCCCGCTGCCGCTCGCGCCGTCGCAGCCGGCGGAGGAGGATGGGCTCTGGTACAAGGACGCGGTGATCTACCAGCTTCACCTGAAGTCGTTCTTCGATGCCAACAACGACGGCGTGGGTGACTTCGCCGGCCTGTTGGAGAAGCTGGATTACATCGTGTCGCTGGGCGTCAGCGCGATCTGGCTGCTGCCGTTCTATCCCTCGCCGCGGCGCGACGATGGCTACGACATTTCCGACTACCGCGGCGTCCACCCGGATTACGGGCAGCTTCCGGACGCGCAGGCGCTTCATCGCCGCGGCGCATGAGCGTGGCCTGAAAGTCATCACCGAGCTGGTGGTGAACCATACCTCCGACCAGCACCCCTGGTTCCAGCGCGCGCGCCGATCAAAGCCGGGCAGCCAGCTCCGTGATTTCTATGTCTGGTCCGCGGACGATCACAAATACGCCGCCACCCGCGTCATCTTTATCGACACGCTGCGATCCAACTGGACCTGGGACGAGGTCGCCGGCGCCTATTACTGGCATCGCTTCTATTCGCATCAGCCGGATCTGAATTTCGACAATCCGCGGGTGCTGCGCGAAGTCCTGTCCGTCATGCGCTACTGGCTCGCCATGGGCGTCGACGGGCTGCGGCTGGATGCGGTCCCCTACCTCGTGGAACGGGAAGGCACCAACAACGAAAATCTGCCGGAAACCCACGCCGTGCTGAAGCAGATCCGCGCCGCGGTCGATGCTTCGTTTCCTGACCGCATGCTGCTGGCGGAAGCCAACCAGTGGCCGGAGGACACCAAGGAGTATTTCGGCAACGGCGACGAATGCCACATGGCATTCCACTTCCCGCTGATGCCGCGCATGTACATGGCCATCGCGCGGGAAGACCGCTTCCCCATTACCGACATCCTGCGCCAGACCCCGGACATTCCGCCCACCTGCCAATGGGCCATCTTCCTGCGCAACCACGACGAACTCACGCTGGAAATGGTGACCAACTCCGAGCGCGACTATCTGTGGGAAACCTATGCCGCCGATCGCCGTGCCCGCCTCAATCTCGGTATTCGCCGCCGCCTCGCCCCGCTGCTGGAACGCGATCGCCGCCGCATCGAGCTGATGAACTATCTGCTGCTCACCATGCCCGGCACGCCCGTCATCTATTACGGCGACGAGATCGGCATGGGCGATAATATCCATCTCGGCGACCGCGACGGCGTGCGCACGCCGATGCAGTGGTCGCCCGACCGCAACGGCGGCTTTTCCCGCGCCGATCCGTCCTCCTTGGTGCTGCCGACGATCATGGACCCGCTCTATGGCTACGAAGCGGTGAACGTGGAGGCACAGACCCGCGACCCCCACTCGCTGCTCAACTGGACCCGCCGTGTCCTCGCTGTCCGCCGTCAGCATCGCGCCTTCGGTCGCGGCGACGTTCCGCCTGCTCTATCCGAAGAACCGCAAAGTGCTGGCCTATCTGCGCGAATACCAGCAGGAAACCTTGCTCTGCGTCGCCAACCTGTCGCGTACACCGCAGGCGGTCGAGCTGGACATATCCGAGTTTGCCGGCCGCTTCCCGGTGGAGCTGGACGGCGCCTCGGTGTTTCCGCCGATCGGCCAGCTTACCTATCTGCTGACACTGCCGCCTTATGGTTTCTACTGGTTCCTTCTCGCCCGGGAGGCCGAGTGGCCCTCCTGGCATACCCCGGCGCCCGAACCCATGCCCGAATACCAGACCCTTGTCATGCGCCGTTCCCTGGCCGACGCGCTCGTTGCCGGGCGCAACCTGCTGGAACGCGACATCTTGCCGGCCTACATCACCAAGCGTCGTTGGTTTTCGGCCAAGGATCAGACGCTCAATCAGCTTCATGTGGCACTCATCTCGACCCTGCCGAACGGCGACCGCGACGTGCTGCTGACCGAGCTCGAAACCGAGCTTGCCGATGGCACCGCGCGTTGGCTGCTGCCGCTCTCGGTCTATTGGGAGGATGAGCCGAATGCCGCCCTGCCGGGGCAGCTCGCGCTCGCGCGCGTGCGTCGCGGCAGCCGCGTCGGCTTGCTGACCGACGGTTTCACGGTGCCGTCCTTCGTGCATGCCGTGATGGCCGGATTTGCCGAGGCACGACGAATCGCCACCGAAGACGGGGAGATCCGCTTCGAACCCACCAACCGGATGGCCGAGATCAGCATCACACCGGACGCCACCATCAACTGGCTCTCGGCGGAGCAATCCAACAGCTCGCTGATCATCGGCGACGCGGCCATGCTGAAGATCTTCCGCCGCATTATCGGCGGCCCGCACCCCGAAGCGGAAATGGGGCGCCACCTCACCGAACTCGGCTATGCCGCCATCCCACCCCTGCTGGGAGAGATGGTCCGTGTCGGCCCCGACGGCACCCGCCATACCTTGGCGGTGGCCGAGGGTTTCATCCGCAACCAGGGCGACGGCTGGAACTGGACGCTGGACTGGCTCATGCGCGGCCTGTCCGACGTGGACGCGCAGGGCGAGCTGGGTGCCACGCCCGCCGATCATTTTACCGACTACGAAGCCATCGCCACCCAGCTCGGCCAGCGGCTGGCCGAGATGCATGCGTTGCTGGCGCAACCGACCGACGATCCGGCCTTCGCGCCGGAGCAGGCCGACGATGCCGCCGCGCGTCGATGGGTCGCGCAAGTCACCCGTCAGCTCCAGACTGCCTTCACCGCCATCGCCGCGCAGGCAAACTGGGAGCCGCCGGCATCCGACGCCGCCGTGCAGTTACAGGCGCTGCAAGAACCTCTCCTGGCCTCGCTGCCGGCGCTGGCACGACAGGGGCTCGGCACGCAACTGACGCGCGTGCACGGCGACTTGCATCTCGGACAAACTCTCGTCGCCAGCGGCGAAATCTACCTGATCGACTTTGAAGGCGAGCCCGCGCGCACCCTGGAGGAACGTCGGGCAAAGGCCAGCCCGTTCAAGGATATTGCCGGCGTCCTGCGCTCGTTCGACTACGCCGCCGCGGTGGTGCAGCGAAAAAGCCGCGAGAGTCACGCCCATCTGCCGGACGCGCATCGCGACGCCTTCCTGGCGGCGTTCATCGAGCATGCAAGCAAGGCGTTCCTGACCGGCTATCGCGCCGTTGCCGGACCCACCTTCGAATCGGCCAGCGGACTGCTCGACCTGTTCCTCATCGAGAAGGCGGCCTACGAAGTGGTCTATGAAGCAGCCAACCGCCCAACCTGGCTCGACGTCCCGCTGCACGGCCTGGCGCGGCTGGCAGCACGCGTGAGCGGCGAGACGAAGCAGGCCGCCGATGACTGACCAAGCACAGATCGAAGCCCCGCCGCTGGACGCGGGCATGATTGACGCACTGGCGAACGGACGCTGTGGCGACCCGTTTACCGTGCTTGGTCCGCACGACACCGCGCCAGGCCGCATCATTCGCGTCTTCGTGCCCGGTGCCCAGGGCGTGGAGATCATCTCCCGCGACGACGGTCGGCTGCTCGGGGCGCTGCTGCCCGCCGAGCCGCGCGGCCTGTTCGCCGCGCGCGTGGCGGAAATCACCCCCTATCTGCTGCGCATCCACTGGCCCGGCGGCGTGCAGGAAACCGAGGATCCGTATTCCTTCGGCCTGTTGCTGGGCGAGATTGACATCTACCTGTTCAGCGAAGGGCGGCATTTCGAGCTGGCCTTCGCGCTCGGCTCCCGCCCGATGACCATCGACGGCGCCGTCGGCGTGCGTTTCGCCGTCTGGGCACCAAACGCGCGCGCCGTCTCCGTGGTGGGCGATTTCAACGCCTGGGACACGCGACGGCACCCCATGCGCGTCCGCTTCGGCGCCGGCGTATGGGAACTCTTCGTCCCGCGTCTCGGCCCCGGCACGCGCTACAAATACGCCATCGTCGGGCCGGATGGAGCAAAGCTGCCGCTGAAAGCCGATCCGCTGGCCCGCGCCGCCGAAGCGTCGCCAGCCACCGCGTCCGTGGTCGCGGATTGCTTGCCCCTGCCCTGGCACGACGAGGCGTGGATGGCTGCCCGTGCGGACAAGCAGCATGTGGACGCACCGATCTCGATCTACGAAGTGCATGCCGGTTCCTGGTTCCGTCCCGATGCCGGCGATCCAACTCGCTTCCCTACCTGGGACGATCTTAGCGAACGGCTGGTCCCTTACGTGCAGGACATGGGCTTCACCCATATCGAGCTGATGCCGATCGCCGAGCATCCGTTCAGCGGTTCCTGGGGTTATCAGCCGCTCGGCCTGTTCGCACCTACCGGCCGCTATGGCCCGTCGGAGGGCTTCGGCCGCTTCGTCGATGCCTGTCACCGGGCCGGGATCGGCGTGATCATCGATTGGGTGCCGGCGCATTTCCCCACCGACGAATGGGGCCTCGCCCGCTTCGACGGCACCGCCCTCTACGAACACCAGGACCCGCGCGAGGGCTATCACCAGGACTGGAACACTTACATCTACAACCTCGGCCGGCGCGAAGTGTCCGGCTTCCTGCTGGCCAGCGCGATCTACTGGCTGGAACATTTCCACGTCGACGGGCTGCGCGTCGATGCGGTGGCCTCGATGCTGTACCGCGATTACAGCCGCGCCGAAGGCCAGTGGATACCGAACATCCATGGCGGGCGGGAAAACCTGGAATCCATCGGCTTCCTGCGTCATCTGAACACGATCATCCCGGAACGCTGCCCCGGCGCCATCACGCTGGCGGAGGAATCCACCGCCTGGCCCGGCGTTACCCGCGCCGTCCCCGAAGGCGGCCTTGGATTCGATTACAAGTGGAACATGGGGTGGATGCACGACACCCTGCATTACATGGAAGAGGCTCCGGTCTATCGCAAGTGGCACCATAACGACCTGACATTCGGGCTGCTCTACGCGTTTTCCGAACGCTTCGTGCTGCCGCTCAGCCATGACGAGGTGGTGCACGGCAAGGGCTCCTTGATCAACAAGATGCCCGGCGACCATTGGCAGCAATTCGCCAACCTGCGCGCCTATTTCGGTTTCATGTGGAGCCATCCTGGCAAGAAACTGCTGTTCATGGGCGACGAGATCGCCCAGCGGAGCGAATGGAACCATGATCGCGAACTTGATTGGCCGCTGCTGGATGATCCGGCGCACAAGGGGATTCAACGGCTGGTGCGGGACCTGAACCGCGTCTACGCAGAGGAGCGGGCGTTGCATGAATACGACGCCCACCCGTCAGGCTTCCGCTGGGTGATCGGCGACGACCGGGAGAATTCGGTGTTCGCATTCCTGCGCTTCGGCGCCGGTGACGTGCCCCCGCTGCTCGCCGTCTGCAACATGACCCCGGTCCCACGGCCCGGCTATCGCATCGGCGTGCCGCAGCCTGGCTGGTGGCGGGAACGGTTGAACACCGACTCCGCCTGGTACGGCGGATCCGATATGGGCAATGCCGGCGGCGCCCCCGCCGCGCCCATACCGGCGCACGGCGAGGAACAGTCGCTGGAGCTGCTGTTGCCGCCACTCGCCACGGTACTGTTCCGCGCCGGCGGCTGACGGGGGGTGCGCGGCTTTCCGGACGCGCTGCTGCCCGGGCGCCCTTACCCGCTCGGCGCCACCTGGGACGGGCTTGGGGTCAATTTCGCCGTGTTCTCGGCGCATGCCGAACGGGTCGATCTGTGCCTGTTCGACCCCGCCGGGCATCGCCAGCTCGCCCGCCTGGTAATGCCGGAATTCACCGATCAGATCTGGCACGGCTATCTGCCGGATGCCGGCCCCGGCACGGTGTACGGTTACCGCGCTGTCGGTCCCTACCGCCCCGCCGAAGGTCATCGTTTCAATCCGCACAAATTGCTGCTCGACCCCTATGCGCGCTCACTCGTGCGCGCCATCGAATGGTCGGACGCACTGCTCGGCTACCGCGCGAAGTCGCCGCGCACCGACCTGTCATTCGACCGGCGAGACAGCGCGCCGTTCATGGTGAAAGCCAGCGTCACCGACGACTCTTTTGCCTGGGGCGACGATCGGCCGCCCGCCGTGCCCTGGGCCGACACCGTGATCTACGAGGCGCATGTAAAAGGTCTGACGGTGCTGTGCCGGGACATCCCACCGCCGATCCGCGGCAGCTTCGCCGCGCTCGGACACAAGGCAATGATCGAGCGTCTGCAACGCCTCGGCATCACCGCGGTCGAGCTTCTGCCGGTGCACGCATTCGCGCAGGACCAGTTCCTGCAACAGCAAGGATTGCGCAATTACTGGGGATACAACACGCTCGGCTTCTTCGCCCCCGAACCGACCTACCTGGCGGACGGGTCCGCCCATGAAATACGCGCCGCCATCCGCCGCCTGCACGCGGCCGGGATCGAGGTGATCCTCGACGTCGTCTATAACCATACCGCCGAAGGCGGCGAGGACGGACCGACCCTGTCCTTCCGTGGCCTGGACAATCTCAGCTACTACCGGCTCGCCCACGAGCATCCGCGCCACTCCGTCAACGACACCGGCTGCGGCAACACGCTCAATCTCTCACATCCGCGCGTTTTGCAGATGGTGCTGGACTCGCTGCGTTACTGGGTCACCTCGTTTCATGTGGACGGGTTTCGCTTCGACCTGTCGGCCACCCTGGGGCGGGAGGCACATGGCTTCGATCCCGGCGCGGGGTTCTTCGATGCCATCAACCAGGACCCGGTGCTGTCGTCGGTGAAGCTGATCGCGGAACCCTGGGATGTCGGTCCCGGCGGATACCAGCTCGGCCGCCACCCGCCCGGATGGGCCGAATGGAACGATCGGTTCCGCGACGGCGTGCGCCGCTACTGGCGCGGCGATCCCGGTCAGCGGCCGGATTTCGCGGCGCGGCTGGCCGGCTCCGCCGATCTGTTCGCGCGCGAGGGCCGCCGCCCGTGGGCGAGCATCAATTTCGCCACCTGCCATGACGGTTTCACGCTGGCCGATCTGGTCAGTTACGAACACAAGCACAACGATGCCAACGGCGAAGCCAACCGCGACGGCTCATCCGCCAACTGTTCGGCCAACTGGGGCGTGGAAGGTCCGACCGACGATCCGGTTATCCGTGTCACGCGCGACCGCGTGCGGCGCGCCATGCTGGCAACCGTGTTCCTGTCCGAAGGCACCCCCATGCTGCTTGCCGGTGACGAGTTCGGGCGGACGCAGCAGGGCAACAACAACGCCTATTGCCAGGACAGCGAGATATCGTGGCTCGACTGGCAACAGGCGGACCAGCCAGAGAACCGTGCCTTCACCAATTTCACCGCCCGGCTGATCGCCTTGCGCCGCGCCCACCGCGCCCTGCGCAGCCCGCGCTTTCTCTACGGCCGGCACGAGCTTGTACCGGGCGTGCTGGACATCGCCTGGTTCGACGAACGCGGCGCGCCGATCCCCGCCGAGGCCTGGAACGACCCGGCCGAGCGCACCTTGGTGCTCCGCCGCGCGCTGCGCCTGCCGGACGGCCGCACGCCGATGCTTACCTTGCTGATGAACCCGACCGAAGAAGATCGCGTTTTCGCGCTCCCGCTGCCGCACTTGCCCATGCGCCTGCTGCTCGACACCGCCGCGCCAGACCAGCCTGAGCAGGAGCTGGACCTCGCCACGGAGTTCCCGGTCTCCGCCCACGACGCCGTGTTGCTCGCCGCCGAAGCCCCGAGCGCCCCTCGTCATGACCGGCCCCCTCGTCATGACCGGGCTTGTCCGGCTTGTCCCGGTCATCCACGTCCCCCTCCCTCACCCACCAGCGCCACACCAACCACCTCGCTGCCGCCCCCGACCGCCCCCAAACCTCCGCCACGACCCGGAAGCCCCCGTCGCGCCCAGAAACCCCCGTCATCACCGCCCCCCGTCATGACCGGCCCCCCCGTCATGACCGGCCCCCTCGTCATGACCGGGCTTGTCCGGCTTGTCCCGGTCATCCACGTCTCCCTCCCTCACCCACCAGCGCCACACCAACCACCCCGCTGCGGCCCCCGACCGCCCCCAAACCTCCGCCACGACCCGGAAGCCCCCGTCGCGACCAGAAACCCACGTCATCACCGCCCCCCGTCATCACCGGCCCCCCCGTCATGACCGGCCCCCTCGTCATGACCGGGCTTGTCCCGGTCACCCACGTCCCCTCCCCCACACACCAGCGCCACACCAACCACCCCCCACCGCGATGTCGCGCGGGAGCGGCCTATTTGATCCGGTCGCCCAGCGTAACGACGGCGCGGGCCAGCACGTCGGTGCCGAACTGCCGGATCAGATAGGCGCCGAGGATCGTCGTCTTGGCGGTCCGCTCGATTGTCATGTCGCTGTCGAGCTGGGCGATCTGGTCGCCAAGCTGCTTGCGCTGGTCGTCGGGGAAGCCTTCCACCAGCGTCATGCACAACGTCGGTAACGTGGTCTTCGCCTTCTGGAAATCGATGCCACCCATGATCGGTGCGACATCGTCGGCCCGCCTGGTTGCCTGTCCGCGATTGATCAGCAGGTCGGAGGCATCGAGCAGCGATTTCAGCAGCGTCGACGGACCGATGCCGACATCCGTCCCACCGATGCGGGCGGTGAACAGCGACGTGCGGAAGAACGCGATCGCGCCGAAGCCGGCAAGCAGCACTTCGTATAGCGCGCGATGCGCGTGACCCCCGAACACGTCGAGCAGCTTGACCAGCGCAAGCGCGGCGATGCCGGCGGTGATGTTGACAACGATGTAGAGAGCGGTCGCCTGCGCCGCGAGCAGGCGACGCGGGTCGTCGCGATAGCGCGATACCAGCTCCCCGTAGCCGACGGCACCGGCCATCAGTCCCACGATCAGCAATTGCGCGACATTCAGTCGCGTAACCTGCCAGCGCAGCACATAGAAGCACGCCGCGCCGAGGAACAGAATGGAGAACGTCGCGATCGCCGCGGTACGCAGCATGTGCTGCAGGTTTTGTCGCGCGATCGCAGCATTGCCAGGTGCGGAACGATAGCTGGTCACGAAGCACCCCAGCCAGAAGGCAAGCGCCGCGGCCAGAAGAATCAGCAGGGCGATGCCGACGATCACAATGGCGGCGACCGTCGGCAACGGGCTAGGGGATCAACCTGGCTATCTGTTCGCCCTGAGTGGTCAGCGTGACCCGCTTCTGGTCGTCATATGCGACCCAGCCCGCCGTCTTCGCCTTGTCCAGTATCTCCAGCAACTGACCGACCGAGTTGCCTGTCAGCGATACCAGATCCTTGACGTCCTGCGGCCCGCTGAGCAGTTGCTTCATCATTGCGTCGACCGAGGTCGCCCCCTGCGACTGGTTCAGCTTGCGGGCCGCTGAACTCGCGTTGAAGGCATCGAGGAACGTGCCGAACAAGTTGGCGTTTGACACCGGCAGTCTCCGCCGCGGACAGAAACAGGATATCGCGTGGGATACCGGGCCGGTCAAGGCAAACGCGCGCCTTGCCGAGCCCCCCTCCTCATGTGTGGACGGCCCCGGCTGACAAGCGGTTTGTCGCCTCACGTGCAGGTAACCAACCGCCCCCGCCCCCCGACCTACGCTTGTTAATCCGGCCAGCCGGGTCTAGTTCTCCCGCCCGTCGGCTTGGCCTGTAATTTCAGGAGGAAATCAATGTCCCATCCCACGCGGCGGTCGCTGCTTGCCGGCTCGGCCGCTCTCCTGACTGCCCCCGCCATCGCCCATGCCCAGACGGCCACCCCCCCGGCATCCACCCCCAAGCCGCGCGTCACCGCCATCTCGCAATGGTCAGCCGGCAGCGACGGCGCCGCCATCTCCGCCCTCGGCAAGCTGTTCGAGGAACATGGCGGCATCTGGCAGCACAATCCGGTGCCCGGCTTTACCACCGAGATGATGAACAAGCTGCGCGCCCAAATCCTCGCCGGCGATCCCCCGGCGATCTCGCAGCTCAAAGGGCCGGAGATCGCCGCCTGGTCGAAGATCGCCCCCACCGTCGATATCTCGCCCTGGGTGAAGGCAGCCGGATTTGAATCCAAGGTGCCGGCGGAGCTTGCCAAAAGCTGCCAGCCGGCCGGTCACTGGATCGCGCTCCCGCTGCAGGTCTATCGCATCAACACGCTGTTCCTCTCCGCTCCCGGAATGGAACGCGCGAAACTGACCAAGCCGCCGGCCAACTGGGACGAGTTCAACGAAGCCGCCACGAAGATGAAGGAAGCGGGCATGACCCCGCTCGCCAATGGCGGCATCCGCTGGGACGACGGCATGAAGTTCGAGATCGCGCTGGCCGGCATCGACCCCGATATCTACCGCCGCGCGATCATGCAGCTCGACACCGACGCGCTCAAAAGCAAGCAGGTGCTGGCCGCGTTCGAGCAGACCAGGCGCTTCGCCAACTGGATGAACCCGAACATCGCGGCGCAGGGCTGGGGCGTGAACCTGCCCGAGTTCATGAAGGGCAACATGGGAATGGTGCTGATGGGCGGCTGGGCCCAAGGCAATCTGCTGCGCGCCGGAGCAAAGCCGTCCGACTTCAGCAGCGGCCCTGCCCCGCAGGACAATGGTCCCCCCTGCTTCGATCTCAACGCCGACTGTTTCATGTTCTGGAAGCAGAAAGCAGCCGACCTGCAAGCAGGCCAGAAACTGTTCGCCGAGCTGGTGATGCAACCCTCCACCGAGGAGATGTACTCCAAGATCACCGGCTCCATTCCCGCCCGTACCGACGTCGATCTCAGCTCGGACGGCTTCCTCGACGGTCAGCGCAACTCGGCGGAGAATCTGCGCAACGCGATCGCGCAGAACCGCGTGCTGCTGAGCCTCGCGCACAACATGGCGCAGCCGAACGGCACCACCGCCGCGATGATCGATGTGCTGACCGAGTTCGTCCACAACAGCTCGATCCCGGCCGCCGAAGGCCAGAAACGCCTGGTGAACGCGGTGGAGAACGCATAGTCCCGCGTGCCGCCTGACGCATCACGGGAGGGGGCTGGGGAGAGCGGGCGCCCACCCCCCTCCCCTCGCGGGAGGGGGCCGGGGGGAGGGGGCGCCGCGCACCCCCTCGAATGGCGCGCCTCGCTCCCCGCCGCCGCAGCCCAGCTCGCCATCTGGGTCCCGCTGCTGATCGCCGCCGGCCACGTCGTGCTGTTCACCGTGTGGACCACCTGGGTCTCATTCACCCCCTCCACGCTGCTGCCTGAATATTCCTGGATCGGCCTGCGCAACTACCGGGCCATCATGCGCACGGCCAATGTCCAGATCGCCTACGTGAACCTGCTCATCTTCGGCATCGGCTTCGTCGTGCTGACCACCGTGCTCGGCCTGCTGCTGGCGATCCTGCTCGACCAGCGCGTGCGCGGCGAAAACGTATTCCGCACCATCTTTCTCTATCCGCTCGCGGTGTCCTTCGTGGTCACCGGCACGGTCTGGAGCTGGCTGCTGAACCCGGGCATCGGCGTGCCGAAGCTGATGCATGATCTCGGCTGGACCAGCTTCCACTTCGACTGGCTGGTAGAGCCCGACAAGGCGATCTACACGCTGATCATTGCCGGCGGCATGGCAAGGCGCCGGGTTCGCCATGGCGCTGTTCCTGGCCGGGCTGCGCTCGGTCGATGCCGACCTGATGAAAGCGGCGCAGATCGACGGCGCCGGTCCGTGGCGCACCTATCGCCGCGTCGTGCTGCCGACCATCTGGCCGATCTTCGTCACCGTGCTGGTGATCCTGCTGCAATTCGCCATCAAGACCTTCGACCTGGTGCGCGCACTCACCGGCGGCGGCCCCGGCATCTCCACCATGCTGCCGGCACTCGTGGTCTATGATTTCATGTTCCAGCGCGGTGAGCTTGGCCGAGGCTCCGCCGCCGCGGTGCTGATGCTGCTGTCGCTCATCGTCGTCATGGCGCCATATGGGCTTTATATCCGCTGGCGCAGCCGCCAAAGGGCCCGGGCATGAACAGCACGGCCATGAAGCGCACCGCCATCTACGCCGCACTGGTGCTGCTCGCCGTGCTGTTCCTCATCCCGCTGGTCGTGGTGGTGATCAATTCGCTGCGCAGCAACCAGGAAATCGCCGCCACCTCCATGATCGGCTGGCCGCACCAGTTTGCGTTCGGCAACTACTCCCAGGCCTGGGACAAGTTCTGCATGGCCGAGCATTGCTGGGGCATCGAGCCCTACATGCTGAACTCGCTCGAACTGGCAATCCCGGCCACCATCCTCTCCACCGTGCTGGGCGCGCTCGCCGGCTACTCCATCGCCTTATGGCGCTTTCCCGGCGACCAGCTCGTGTTCGGCATCGTGACACTCGGCATCTTCCTGCCGGAACAGATGAAGCTGATCCCCTGGGTCGTGGTGCTGCGCGACCTGGCGCTGACCAACACCATCGCCGGACTGGTGCTGATCCACATCGTCCAGGGCATGAGCTTCACCACCCTGTTCTGCCGCAACTACTATGTCGGCATCCCGCAGGACCTGCTGAAGGCCGCCCGCATCGACGGCGCCGGCTTCTTCCGCGTGTTCTGGCGCATCGTGCTGCCGCTGTCGCCGCCGATCCTGGTGGTCACGGTGATCTGGCAGTTCACCGGCATCTGGAACGAGTTCCTGTTCGGCGTCACCTTCACCCAGGGCGGCCAGCAGCCGGTCACCGCGGCGCTGATCGCACTCTCTGCCGCGATCACCACGGAGCCGCAATTCGGCGTGCAGAGCGCCGCCGTGCTGATCGCCGCCTTGCCGACCTTGCTTGTGTACCTGTTCGGCGGGCGATACTTCCTGCGCGGGCTCACCGCCGGCGCGGTGAAGTGAAAGGGATGCGATGGCCGCGCTGACCATCCGCGATGTGCGCAAGCGCTTCGGCCAGCTCGATGTGCTCAAGGGCATCGATCTGGAGATCGAAAGCGGCGAATTCACCGTGCTGGTCGGCCCCTCCGGCTGCGGCAAATCGACCCTGCTCAACATCATCGCCGGGCTGGAGAAGCCGACCGGCGGAACCATCGAGATCGGCGGGCGCGTGGTGAACGACGTCCCGCCCAAGGACCGCGACATCGCCATGGTGTTCCAGTCCTACGCGCTCTACCCATCGATGACCGTGCGGCAGAACATCACCTTCGGCATGGAGTGCCGCCGCGTCCCACGCCCGGCGCAGCAGGAGGCAGTGACCCGCGTCGCCCGGCTGTTGCAGATAGAACCGCTGCTGAACCGGCGCCCGGCCCAGCTTTCCGGCGGCCAGCGCCAGCGCGTCGCCATGGGCCGCGCACTGGTGCGCGACCCGCTGCTGTTCCTGTTCGACGAGCCGCTGTCCAACCTCGATGCCAAGCTGCGCGTCGAGATGCGCATGGAGATCAAGGAGCTGCACCAGCGCATCGGCTCCACCATCGTCTATGTCACGCACGACCAGGTGGAGGCGATGACGATGGCCACCCGCATCGCCGTGATGCATCAGGGCGAGGTGCAGCAATTCGCCGACCCTGACACGATCTATAACCGCCCAGCCAACCTGTTCGTTGCCGGTTTCATGGGCTCGCCGCCGATGAACACGCTGCGGGCTCGCGTGGTCACCGATGGCGGGGCGCCGGTCGCGATCATCGGCGCCGGCCGGCCTGATCAGGTCCGCCTGCCGCTCGCCGTCGACACGCCGGCCGCCCTGCGCGACCGCGATATCGTGCTCGGCATCCGCCCCGAAGCGATCGCCGAGGAGTACCGCCGCTTCGGCGACGATCCGCGCGCCGCCGTGCAGGTCGAGGCACCGGTCGATATGACCGAGCCGATGGGCGCCGAAACCATCGTCGTGCTGCGCCTGGGCGGCGAGAAGGTGCTGGGGCGCGTCGCCCCCGACATCAGGCTGACCCCAGGCGGCAACGGCCGGTTCTCGCTCGACACCAGAAAACTCTGCCTGTTCGACCCGGCAACGGAGCGCCTCATCGCATGAGCTTCCCGACCTACCCCGACCTGCGCGGCCGCACCGTCATCATCACCGGTGGGGCCAGCGGGATAGGCGAGGCATTCGTGCACGCTTTCGTTGCCAATGACGCCAAGGTCGTCTTCCTCGACATCCAGCGCGAGCCCGGCGATGCCCTCGCCTCCGCGACCGGCGCCAGTTTCATTCCCTGCGATCTGACCGACCTGGTCGCCCTGCGAGCCGCCATCGAAGCCGCCGGCCGCGCCCACGGTCCCGCCTCGGTGCTGATCAACAACGCCGCCAACGACCAGCGCCAGCAGTTCGAGCAGGTCACCCCGGAGGAGTTCGACTGGATGATGGCGGTCAATTTCCGCCACGTCTATTTCGCCGCCCAGGCCGTGCTGCCGCAAATGCGCGCGTTCGGCCGCGGCTCCATCATCAACATGAGCTCGGGCGCCTGGATGGCCGGCGGCCCCAGCATGCAAGCCTATTCCGCGGCCAAAGCCGCGATCGTCGGGTTCACCAACTCGCTCGCGCGCGATGTCGGACCGGACCGCATCCGCGTGAACGCGATCGCCCCGGGCATGGTGATCACCGAACGCCAGCGCCGGCTCTGGTACCAGGACGAAAGCCGCATCACCGCCGGCCGCTCACGCCAGTCCCTGCCGGACCCGATCGAACCGGAGGACATCGCGCAGACCGCACTGTTCCTCGCCTCCGACGCCAGCCGCGCCATCACCAAGCAGTGCCTGTCGGTCAACGCCGGATCGCAATAGCCCGTTCCAGCGTCGCCACCAGCCCCCACCGTCACGCCCGGGCCCCCCCACCGTGATGCCGGGCTTGTCCCGGCCATCAACGCTCCCAACCCCCCGCGCACCCCAACGCCTCCCGCACACTGGACCACCCAATGACCCACCCCACCCCGCCCCGAACCATATTCATCGCCAGCCCCCTGGAACCGGAGCACGTCGACCACATCCGCAACATCGCCCCGGCCCACGTCGAAATCATCCACCAGCCCGACATCCTTCCCCCCACGCGCTATACCGCCGACCACCACGGCGCCCCGTTCACCCGCACCGCCGACCAGCAGCGCCGCTGGAACAAATCCCTCGCCCGCGCCGAAATCCTCTGGGACCTGCCGCCCGACCCGGCGGACGTCGCAACCGCGAAACGCCTCCGCTGGATACAGACAACCAGCAGCGGCATCGGCCCGGCGGTGCAGCGCCTCGGCCTGTCCACCTCCGATATCATCGTCACCACCGCACGCGGCGTACACGCCGGGCCGTTGGCCGAATTCGTCTTCATGGTCCTGCTGCTGCACTTCCGTGGCCTGCGCCACCTGGAAGCGGAACAACGCGCACACCGCTGGACGCGCTATTGCGGCCAGGAGGTTGCCGGCAAAACCTTGTTGACCATCGGCGCCGGAGATCTTGCACGCGGAATCGCCCCCATCGGACAGGCGCTGGGCATGCGCATCATCGCCGTAACCCGAGACCCCGCACGGCACCGTCCGCACGCCGGCCTGTTCAATTCCCTGCATGCCGCGTCCGATCTGCACCGCGTCCTGCCGCAGGCCGACGCCGTGGTGCTGACGCTGCCGCACACCGACGGCACCACGAATATGATAGATGACGCGACCTTTGCCGCCTGCAAACCCGGCGCGCTCTTCGTCAATATCGGTCGCGGCCAGGTGGTGGATGAAACCGCGCTGCTGCGTCATCTGCGGTCCGGCCATATCGGCTTTGCCGCCTTGGATGTCGCCGCGATCGAACCGCTGCCGGCCGACAGCCCTCTGTGGGACATGCCGAATGTCCTGATCAGCCCCCACTCCGCCAGCACCGTCACCACGGAGAACGCGAAGATCACCCGTATCTTCTGCGACAATCTGCGCTGCTACCTGGATGGGCGGCCGCAAGACATGCGCAACCTGTTCGACAAGACAAGAATGTATTAGGCTCGCCTCGCCCCAAAAGGATGGAGGAATTGCGATGAACGGATTAAGCCGCCGGTTCATGCTCGGCGCCGGACTCGCCGCAACGGCCGGGCTCAGGCGTGCGCATGCCGCCGACGCGCCGTCGGGCGACATCGTCCTGATGGCCTATTCCGGTTCCTTCCAGGAAAACTACACCAAGGTCGTGGTCGAACCGTTCATGAAAGCGAACCCGGGGATCAACGTCATCTACAACCCCGGCGGCAGTTCCGCGCAGATGCTCGGGATGTTGCGCGCCCAACGGGCGCATCCGCAGATCGACGTCGATATCATGGATTTTTCCGTCTCCCGCGTGGCCAACAAGGAAGGCCTGTTCCGCAAATTCACACCGCAGGAGGTGCCGAATTTCGCCGACGTCTACGATCAGGCAAAGATGCCCGGCGACATGGGCCCCGGAATCACCTTCGATAACCTCGTCATGATCTACAACCCACAGAACGTAAAGCCGGCCCCCACCGGCATCCCGGATCTGCTCAATCCAGCCCACAAGGGCCGCATCGTGTTTTCACCCGCACCGAACGTCATCGGCATCGCGCTGCAGCTTGTCGTCGCGCACTACCTGGGCGCCGACTACAAGGGCTCCTCCGATCCCGAAATAGATCTGCTCAAGAAAATCGCCCAGAACGTGCAGACCTGGAATCCCATGCCGGACGAATACACCATGGTCATCAACGGCGATGCCGACATCGCCATCGCCTGGAACGCCCGAGCGCAGGCCTACAAGGACAAGGCGCCCGGCAAGATCAAGTCGATCACCATGCAGCAGGGCTCGATCCTCGACATGGACACGATCAATTTGGTTGAGGGCGCCAAGAACCCGGCGGCGGGACTGGCCTTCATCAACTACGCCTTGTCCCCTGAAGCGCAGGAGCGCTTTGCCAAGCTCATGTATTATGGACCGTCGAACCGCAACACGAAGCTGCCGGAGGACGTCATGTCCCGCACCTCCTCCTATCCGGCGACGCTCGAAAAAATGATCCCGGTCGATTGGGCCTATGTTGCCAGCGTGCAGGATCAGTGGACCAACCGCTGGCGGCGAGAGGTCGTCCCGGCCCGCTGACGCGGGACAGCGCATCGCTGCAAACATGAACGCCGGCTATCTCGCACTGCGCGGCATCACCAAGCGCTACAACGATGCCCCGCCGGTGGTGTCGGGCTGCGACCTCGACGTCGCGCGGGGTGAGTTCATCACCCTGCTCGGCCCATCCGGCTGCGGCAAGACCACCATCCTTCGCATAATCGCCGGCCTTGTTGCACCGTCCGCCGGGCGAGTCCTGCTGGATGGAAACGATATCACCCTGCGGCCCGTCCATGCGCGCAATATCGGCCTCGTGTTCCAGAACTACGCGCTGTTTCCGCACCTCTCGGCCGAGCGCAACATCGCGTTCGGCCTCGACATGCGCGGCATACGGGGCCGCGCGGCGCGCGATCGCATCACCCGCTCGCTGGAACTTGTGCAGCTCGGCGATTTCGCCCAGCGCATGCCGCGCGAACTCTCCGGCGGCCAGCAGCAACGCGTCGCCCTCGCCCGCGCCCTGGTCATCGAACCCGCCATCCTGCTGCTGGACGAACCGCTCTCCAACCTCGACGCCAAGCTGCGCGACGAGCTGCGCACCGAAATCCGCGATATCCAGACCCGCCTCGGCATCACCGCCCTGTTCGTCACCCACGACCAGGCCGAGGCGCTGACCATGTCCGACCGCATCGCGGTGATGAACCAGGGCCGGCTGGAGCAGGTCGGCACACCCACGGACATCTACGAGCGTCCCGCCAGCCCGTTCGTCGCCGGATTCGTCGGCCGCACCAATCGCCTGCTGGCAACCGTTGAAAGCAGCCGGCCCGATTATTCGGTCCTGGTCTCCAACGGATTGCGGTTCGCCGCCCGAAAGCAGTTGCCCCCCAGTCACGCCACCACGGTCATGATCAGGCCACACCGCATGCGCCTGTCCCGTTCGCCGAGACCTGACAGCGAGAACATGAACACCCTGCCGGCCGTCATCCGCCGCATTGTCTTCGCCGGCGACGTCATCCAATACGAAGCCGATGCCGCCGGCACGTCCTTGCTCATCGAGAACCAGACTTCCTCGCAGCCCGACCTGAGCATCGCCACCGGGGATCAGGTGCTCGTCGAATGGCCGGTGTCCGACACGCTGGTCTTCGCCGACACATGATACGAACTTGCCTTGATGCTGACCCTTTCCGTCAGGCCGGCCCCTTTCCGTCATGGCCGGGCTTGTCCAGGCTTGTCCCGGCCATCAACGCACCCGTCCCGGCCATCCATGACTTTCTCGCCCCCAGCCCCGCTCGTTTGCTTCACGTTGCTCCGGGCAACACCGACAGGATGAGTCATTCCCAATGCGGTCCGGTATGAAACGTCTCTTCAGCATCACCGCACTGTTGTCACCCGCCTCGGCGCTGATGTTTGTCGGGTTCGTCCTGCCGATGGCCTGGCTGTTCCGCCTGTCGCTCGATCGCGCGGAAGAAGGCGGCGTACTGGTCCCGGACCTCACAGCGGCAAATTACACGCAGTTCCTGCATGACAGGTTCTACCTGGCGATCCTCGGCCGCACATTGGTCCTGGGAGTAATCGTCTCGGTGCTCACCCTGATCTGCGCCTACCCGATCGCGCTGTTCCTGTTCCGCACGCGGTCGCGCTGGCGCGGTATCCTCGCTGTCCTGACCATCTCGCCGATGCTGGTCAGCTCCGTCGTCCGCACCTTCAGTTGGATGGCCATCCTCGGCGACCGCGGCTTGGTCAACGATACGTTGCGCGCGCTCGGTCTGATCGATCACCCGCTCGCGCTGATGAACAACATGCTGGGCGTCACCATCGGCCTCGTGCAGATCGAGATGCCGGTGATGATTCTCGCCTTGATCGCCGGCCTGTCCCGCCTGGATCCAACGCTCGAGGAAGCCGCTCAAACCCTGGGCGCCCGCCCCTGGCGCGCCTTCCTGCGGGTCACCTTGCCGCTCAGCGCCCCCGGCATAGTGCTTGGATGCCTCATCACCTTCGTCCAGGTCATGAGCTCTTTCGTCACCCCCACGCTGCTCGGCGGCGGACGCGTCTACGTGATGGCGACCACGATCTACGAAGAAGCGCTCGAAACCCTGAACTGGCCACTGGGCGCAACGATTTCGATCATCCTTATCGCCATCTTCGGCATCTGCGCCCTGTTCTACGAACGCCTCGGCCGGCGATGGGCCCGATGAAGCTCGTCGCCCGCCTGGTCATCGTCCTGCTCTACGTGTTTCTGCTGGCGCCGATCGGCATCATCGCGCTGACCTCGTTCAGCAACGATGCCTATCTGGCGTTCCCCCCTGCCCATTGGGGCCTGGGCGGCTACCTCGCCCTGCTGCGAAACACCGGCTTCCGCGCCGGTCTGGAAACCAGCCTGCTGCTTGGCGCGGCCGTCACCGCTCTCACGCTGGCGCTCGGGACCGCCGCCGCCTTCGCGATCGCCCGGTTTCGTTTTCGCGGCGCCGGAGCGTTGCTTGCCTTCTTCACCGCGCCTCTGCTGCTGCCCACGATCGTGCTTGGCCTGGCGCTGTTGCTGGTATTCGCTCAGCTCGGCCTGCTGGCCACGTTCACCGGCCTGACGATCGGCCACGCGGTGGTGGCAATCCCGTACGTGATCCGGCTCATGCTCACCGCCCTCAACAATCTGCCGCCGGCGCTGGAGGAAGCCGCCGCGACTCTAGGAGCGTCCCCGCTGCGCGTGTTCTGGCGCGTGACGCTGCCGCTGATGCGCCCAGCCCTGCTGGCCGCCGCGGCTCTGGCGTTCCTCGCATCCTTCGATGAAGTCACCATCACCCTGTTCCTTGTCGGGCCGAGGCTGACGACTCTGCCGGTGGAGGTGTTCCGTTACGTGCAGAACCATGCCGACCCGCAGGTATCCGCCTTATCCGTGGTGCTGATCGTGCTGACGGTCGGCGTGATCGTGCTGGTCGAACGCAGCCTTGGGCTCATGCGCGCCGTGTCCCGGCCATAGTTTTACGCTATCCGCTTGCAGGCTGGCAGGCTGGCCCCGACTTATATCCCCTATCAGGCATTGAGAGGGCCCCCTCCGGGAGAGATTCGCATGCGCGGTGAAATCGATACGGCTGTGCTCGAAGCCTATAGCCGAGGCGAGATAACCCGCCGCGAGATCGAGGAGCAGTCCGGCCAGACACTCAGCTTCGGCGCGCTGCTCATGCTGTTGCACGAGCATCACCTGCCCCTGCCCAGATTCCCGACCAATCCGCAGTCGCCAGGCGTTCAGTTGATCAAACGCCTCGTGGAAAAACGCTCACGTGTCTGACAACCTGTCCGCGAAACTGATCGTTATGGACACCGGGCCGCTGATCACGCTCGCGGCGGCCGACAGCCTCGAATACCTGCTATATCCCGGTGTGCCGCTCTACATACCGGATGCTGTTCTCTACGAAGCAACGCGCGATGCTGCGGCACTTGGCGCACAGCAAATCCTTGATTGGGCGCAGCAGAATTCGGAGCAGGTACATACGATAAGCACTGAAACCTTCTTCAACTACATACAGAGCCGCGAGACCAATGCAGGACGGCGCGAAAAAGACCTCGGCGAGCGAGCCGCCATCGAAGCGATTCATGACGGGATCCATCTGGCTCCCGGGGAGCGTGCGATCCTCATAACCGAGGATGACCGCGTGCTTCGGCGCGTTCTCGTCATCGAGACCGAGCTCACCGCAAAAATGATCCCGCTCACGACACGAGATTTTCTCGTCGGCATGGAGCAGGCACACCGCATCAACTCCGCGGATGAAGTCTACCGTCGTGCAGAGGATGCCGGGCGTCTTGCCAGTCGGCGGGCGGTGCTGGCCGACCAGCATCAACGAGCGCGCCAGGCGGTTGACCAGCTACTTCACCGCACCGCACCGCAGCGCAATCTCGACCAGGAGCATTGACCGCCTCGCCGGATTGACCGCAAATCGATCCGCCCCGCGCCTCGACTCCAATTTGTGGGGGAAGCTCTCGTGCTTGGCTTTGTATTCGGCAATGAGGCTCCGCACCTTGCGCAGCTAGGCATTGCGCGCGTTCCAGTCCATAGGCGGCGGGAGAGATCGGCGGACAAGGCAGGGCGTCTAGCCCGAACTTTGCGGATTTCTGAGTGCAAAGCGTTGATCCGGTTGGCTTTGCCTGCTGGGGTGCTGTCTACGCGAGTTGGGTGACGCCGAGCAGAAGAAGTGCTCTGCGCTGTAGCTTTGTTGGTACGGCGAGGACGATGTCTTTGCGATCGGCTGCGAGCTGGACGAGATTTCGCGTCAGCGTTGCCAGATCGGCGAGCAAGGTCCGGAAGCTGTGCACTGGCAACGGTTCGCCATGCGCTGGATCGGTTTGCTTGCTGGCGGCTTTGTCGCTGTCGGCTGGCGAGGGCTTTGCCTTGGCGACCGGGGAGGAGCGTTGCGCGTCGCGTGCCAGGGTGTCGTGGTCGTCGAACAACATCGGGGCCAGGCGCCGCCGCATATGCCATTCCAGATAATAGGCGAGCATGCAGAGCAGCACGTGAGCGCGCACCCGTGGCGCGGTCCAGTGGAACACCGGACGCAGTTCCAGATCCACGGTCTTCATGGATCGGAACGCACGCTCGACGCTGGCGAGGCTCTTGTAGGCGCGCACGGTAGCGGCGGCATCAGTTTGGGCGGCCGGTAGATTGGTGCGCAGCACGTAGATGCCGTCCAACGCAGCTTCGGCAGCGATGGCGCTGTGGTTCCTGATGAAGCTGAAGCTGTCATCGGTGATGGTGGTGTCGAAGTGCTTGGCCACCTTGCGCCGACCGAAGATGGCGCCGAGCGCCTGGCCGATCGCGCCGGCTCCGCGCAACGGGTTGCGTGCCCGCTGCACGCGGGCCTGGATGCGCGCCAACTCGGTCTCGGTCGCGGCCAACAGTTCGTCGCGCTTGCGGGCACGCTCGGCAGCCAGCAGCGGGTTGCGGCAGACCACCAGGCGCTCGCCGGGATAGTCGGGACTGGTGATCTCCGCCATGTCGCGGTCATCGAACAGCGATAGCTGCAACGGCCCATCGTCAGTGGCCAAGGCCTTGATTGCGGGCGCCCGCAGCGCCGTGATCCAATCCAGCCCGGCCGGGCGCAGCGTCTCTCTGATCCGCGCCTCGGTCAGCAAACCACGGTCGCCGATCATGACCACGCGATGCAGGTTGAAGCGTTGCTTCAGCTTGGCGATCTGCGCGCTCAGCGTGGCCGGATCAGCGGTGTTGCCGGCAAACACCTCCACCGCCACCGGGCAGCCATCCGCGGCACACAGCAGGCCGATCACCAATTGCGGGCGGTCGCGCCGATGGTCGCGACTGTTGCCGTAGCGCGCCAGTTCGCAGCAGCGTCCTTCCAGGTAGGTCGAGGTGACATCATAGAGCAGCAGTGTGCCGCTCTTCAGGTGGCGTCGGGCCAGGCTCGCCTCGATGAAGCTCTGCTCGCGGCCCAACCAGTCGAGCGTGGCGTAGACCTCGCCGGCGGAGACGCGGCCCAATCCCAGCACCTCGCCCAGTGAGTGACTTGCGGTGGCCGGATCGAGCATGCGAGCCGTCGCCAATTTGGCCGCCGGATCGAGCAACCGGGCGATGATCAGCGCCAGTGCCAGATCGCGCCTGCGGGGTGGCGCCCGACGCGGCAACAGGGCATCAAGTTCGATCCGCCGTGCCGTCGTCAGGGCACCCAGCACGTGACCGTGCGGCAGAGCCCGGACGATCTGCACCGCCGCGGCGGCAGGCAGCAGATGCTCGCCGCGCAGGACGGCACGCAGCAACTCGATGCGCTCGCCCGCCCAGCCGGACAGGTTGGCAAGCGTGCGGTTCTTGGTCTTACCGTTCTCGCGGTAGCTCTCCCGCAGCAGGATCGCTGGGGGTGACCCGCGATTGGGTATGACCGCAACATACATGCGCGCACCGAATCAGGCCGATTCGCGTCGTGTCAAGCCAAATCAACCAACCACATGACCGCGCCAGTTCGCTAAGCTACAATTTATCAACAGCATAGACCGAAAAGGGCGCAAAGTTCGGTCTAGGTGCGCCGTCCGGGTCGGATTCCGACGATAGCGGAGGCTCCGTAACCGGCCAACGCGGCACGGGTAATTCGTACTCCGAACGATAATGGGCATGGTTTTCCTCTCGGGGTTGGAGTGCAACGCGCCTGGAGAGGGGCCGGCGGTTAACGAAAAACGGAGATTTTCGCTTGACGGTCGAACTGATTTTTCGGAGGCCGTGCCAAGCCGCCATAGCTGGTCAGTTTCCGCGAATGCCACCCCTCAAGGGCGGCGTTTGCATTTGTTGGCTTCGGTGATCCCCACAGAAGGTTGACGAATACCGGGGCGTGCCTCGCCCGGTAACCGCCGAGCCTGATTCAAAAAATGATTCCTGTCACGCGAAAATGTAAAAGCGGCAGAATAACTCGGATGCAGCGTGGCGCGTGTGACATCTGTGATGGCGCTTACATCAAAGAACACAAAATCCGGCTTTATGGAAAGTCGGCGCTGGCGGATACGCTATCGCACCTCGGGGCGCGGTTTCTCCGATCTCTTTGTTATATGCGGCCCAAGTGGAGAACCTGCGAATTCGCTAAGCTTACCCCTCATGTAAGTCTCGTCGAAAGTTGCTTCATACTTTTGATCACCATATTCGGCGAAAAAGTGGACCTTCCCCCATTGCGACAATACCTGAGGCGCGGAAAGGGGTGGATCTAGTTCTGCCGTAAGGTAAAAATGCATGCCACTTGGTATTGAGTTAGCGTCGCGCGGCAGGATTTTGCCCTCCTTTCCTGCATTCAGCATCATTGGAAGCCGTTCCCCAGTAGTGCCCGAACTCTATGTAGGCATCTTTTAGTGTGACCGGAAACGGGTCTGTTATTGTCGCGTCGATCTCTATATCGATGAACGTCGGCTCTGCCCCTCCCGCATATCCGAACCCCAGTTTGGCCCATGTGACCGGGGTTGGGGTTGTTGGTGCGGGCGCTATCTCAGGGTACAGGTGATGACTGTCGCGCAGCATGGGCTTGATTAGATGGCGCTGGTATTTGTTGAAGGGGCTGCGGTGGCGCGACAGTCGCCTCGTTGATGGTGGAGCAGACACCGGAGACTCCGTAGAGATATGCCAACACTGGCGGGGTGCAGTAGAGCGCCAGCCACGCTGAGGTCACTATTATGAAAACAAAACCCAGAGTTGCTACGGTCAAAATAACGTAACCCAACAACTTGACCACGAGATCGGAGACTTTTTCAATTTGCGAGAAAATGTAGAATACGAGCATCGTGCAGAGGGCGGCTACCATGGCCACAAAGGTCAGTCGGCTGAGACCATTGAGCAGACTGATGATCGCGACAGTGACGCTTGTCGCGATAACTCCCCAAAAGTATCTGGCGGCTGGAACGATCTCTACAGCATGGTCCAATAGACGAATTAAGAACATCAGCTTACTAGGCGGCGCTCCCTTGCTCGAATTTGTCATATCGTGAGCCTCGAAATCGTCGGGTGGCTCACGTTGTAGCTGCGGGCGATGTCGCGGATCGGCTCGCCCCGGTCGCGGCGCTGGATCGCTTCACGCTGTTGGTGCGGGGTGAGCTTCGGCTTGCGGCCCATCTTCACGCCGCGCGCCTTGGCCCGCTCGCGGCCCTCGGCTGTGCGCGACCGGATAAGGTCGCGCTCAAACTCTGCGAGGCCGCCCAGCACGGTTAGCATCAGCCGCCCGTGTGATGTGGTGGTGTCGGCCCATGCGTCGCCCAGCGAGCGGAATCCGGCCTTCCTGTCGGTGATGACCGCAAGGGTATTCAACAGGTCGCGGGTTGATCGCGCCAGCCGGTCAAGTCGCGTGACCATCAGCACGTCGTTGGCGTTCCAAGGCGTCGATCACACGGCGAAGCGGCGCGCAGTCGGTCTTGGCCCCGCTCACATGCACGCCGCGGAACACCTTCTCGCATCCGGCCTTGGTCAATTGCCGTGCCTGTGCGTCAACGCTCTCGCTCTTGCCGCACGGCGATACCCTGTGCGTAACCGTATTTCATGGGGACATTTTGAACCGGAATTATGAACCAGAAAAGCCCTTTGATCTCAACGCCCTGATTTTGGTTCATAATTCTAGAATTTCGCATCGTCGGCCCCGCACAGGCAGGCTATGTTCCAACTTTAGGTTTGGAACCCACCGAGGATGGAATGCACGCCGCCTCTGACATGCTTGCCGTTAGCCGAACGGCCCAGCGGTTGGCTTCAGGCTACTACGCGTTCCTCGTTGCTCAGTTGGTCGCAGCAAATCCGCAGTCAACTAATTCGCTCCCACCAGCAACGGCACTAGGCGAGGACCCAACCGGCGACGTCAAGCGCAAGGATGGAACCGCGCACACCCTGAACCTGCGCCACTACCTCGATCTATTCCGCGAAGATCATGGCGTTCAGCGCGAGGTTCTGCGGTCATGGGCTATGGGTGCGCTGTTGACTCTGGGCGACGAGCTGTCCCCACAAGAATACTTTGATCGAGCGCCGATGCTGGAGCTTGTGTATCACCTTCGAAACGCCGTCGCCCATGGAAATCGCTTCAACATCACAAAGAATGGCCGCAGTCGGTTGGCGCGATACCCCGCCCATAATCGAAGCGCCCCGGTGAAAAGCCCAGTCGGCACCGTCTTTGAAATAACGCCCTCCCTCTCAGGGCCGGCGCTTTTCGAATTTTTGGGGCCTGCCGACGTTATCGACCTGCTGCAATCGGTCGAGGTTTATCTGTCCAAGGTAGCCGGTGGGCGTCCTTAGCGGTAAGTCGGCCCGACTAGCTCGTGGTTCATAATTCTTGAATTCTGCACGCTTGACTAGCCCAAGCTGCTTCGGCAACGGCGGCGCGCGATAGCGGCCCATCACCGAATTCCAGTAGGCCCATGAGCGCGGGTCGATGATGCCGGGCGGCGCTTTGTCGAGCGCCTCGCGGAAATCGTCGTCCGACACATAGCGGCGCAGCGCCTTCATATCGTCGTGCGTGGCGCCCTTCATCGCATAGGCCATGAAGCGGATCGGGTCTTCGAGCGCGTCGGCGGGCGGCTCGAACCACACAACCCGGCGCGTAATCGCTTGCGTCTCGTCGTTGAGCGGAATGGGTCTCATTGCGACGGCCCGCAGTCTCCGTCGCGCGACTGCGCGGGTCGGGCGACCGTCGGCAGGCGGTCAAGGTCAACCTCGCGCGCGGCTTCGGCGAGGCGGTCCTTGGTCGCCTTCGGAAGCCGTCGCAGATTTCCGTCATCGAAAAACGACAGGGCCTTGAGCGCGATCTGCGGATTCAAGCCGCCCCCACCTCACCGCATCGCCGCGCGCCCCCCACGCGGCGCGATCGCCCCACGCACCACGCCCGCAAACCGCCGCAACCCCGCCCATTGCTGGCCCAGATAACTCCCCGTCGCCAGCGCCTCCTCCCCGCTCGGGTCCCCCGTCCGCACGTACTCGCGGGAGAAATCCGCCGTCCCGAACAGCATGTCCCACCACGGCAGCACCGCGCCGTAATTGCAGCTCCGTTGCCCCGCCGCCAGCACCCCGTGATGCGCGCGATGGAACCGCGGCGAGATCACCAGCCGGTCCCCGATCCACCCAAACGACAGCCGCACATTCGCGTGCGACAGACTCTCGATGAACCGCAGCACCAGCACCAGCAGCGGAAACTGCAGCGGTGGCACCCCGATCAGCAGCGCCACCACCGCGAACCACACCGCCCCGATCACGTCATCCAGGACATGATTGCGATCATCCGACCAGAACGTCATCTGCCGCTGCGCATGGTGCAGCGAGTGCAGCGCCCACCACCAATGCATCCGGTGCGACAGCCGGTGCCGCCAGTAATCGGCAAAATCCAAAATCACCGCATAGCAGACAAACGTAACGATCGGACGCCCCTGCAGCACCGGCACCCACCGCTCCAGCATCGGCGGCACCCATCCCTGGTCCGTCAGCCACCCGCTCAGCGCCACCTGCGCCTGATAGAACAGCACGAACGTGAACAGCGGCAGGATCCCCACCCGCGACACCACCGTGTACAGCACATCCACGCCGATCGCCTTGCGATCCGGCCAGTGCTCCACCGGCCGCCACCGTTCCAGCGGCACGCACAGGGCATACATCACCGCCACCTGCGCCGCGCCATACATCGCGAACAGCGCCCAGCCGTACGACATGTCCTCCCAGCGCATCCACCCGAGCGCATACAGCACCGGCAGCAGCGCGTGCTCCTGTATCCACCCGGCGGCGAGATCGAACGGATCAGCCATCGCGCAATCCAACTGTCACGTGCGCCGCCCCGTTACCACGACAGCTTGCTCCACAACCACGCGAGCCGCCCACCACTCTCAGGCCGCGCAGCCACACCTTCCTGCCTGCTGGCCACAGCGACATGCCCGCCAGCCACACTCTCACGGCCGCCGGCCTCATCGTCATGGCTGACAGAGCCCGGCGCTCCACGACCTCCCGCACCGCTCGCCAAATGAGCCTGCGGCTCAGCCGCCTGGTTAAGGAAAATCCCATGCGGCGACCGCCCCACTTCGATCTCGTGCACCTCGCCCGACCCCGGATCCAGCACCGCCACCAACTCCGCAAACCGCCGCGTGATCCACACCTTGCCATCCGCCGCGAACATCAGATCGTCGGGCCCGCCGCTCAGCCGATACGTGCGGGTCGGCGTCAGCGTCTTCGCATCCAGCACCGTGATCGTTCCCGCCACCCGGTTGTTCACCCAGATCGCCTTCCCGTCCGGCGACAGAAACAGATTATGCGCCCCTTTGCCCGTAACCACATGGCTCACCACCCGCCCATCCGCCGGATCGACATCCGCCAGATAGTCCGTCCCCATATCCGCAACCAGCAGCCGCCCGTCGTGCCACAGCACGCCCGCCGGCGTATTGCCCACCGGCTTGTCCCACAACACCACCATCGTGCGCAGATCGATCGCCACCAGCCGGTTGCTGCCTTGCAGACTAACGAACACCCGCCCCGAATCCGGCGCAAACGCCAGATGGCTCGGCATCGAGTGCAACGGCACCCGTTTCACCAGCTTGTAGTCCGGCACGCTGTATATGTCGGTCTGGTTGCGCGCCAGCCCGTTCACCACCAGGAACTTCCCGTCCGGGCTGAACCCGAGCTGATACGGATCCGCCACCGCGATCTGCCGCTGCGCCGCCCCGGTCTGCGGATCGAAGAACAGCAACTCGTTCCCCGATGAATCCCCCACCACCAGCGACCGCCCGTCCGGCGTCAGCGCCCAGTGATGCGGCTCACGCAAGACCGGGATACGCTTCGTCTCCTTCATCGTCGCCATGTCGATCAGGCTTACCGATGCGCTGGCGGAGTTCATGACGAACGCCAGCCCACCCGCCAGCGCCGGCCACGGCGCCAGCACGCCAATCAGCACCAGCAGAACCCGAAAACGACCCATGCGACACCTCGGTGATGCGTGCCGCCTGCTCCAGCCAGCCACGCGCGAACACGGCCGAGACGAACGTGAACAGCACCGACGCCGAACTGGAGATCAGCACGTTGTCGGTAAAGGCATGGCACGCGAAAGCGACGAACACCAGCCGGATGATGGCCCGCTCCGCGCGCGGCAGCCCCCGGCTGTGGCACGCACACCACAGCACGAACCACACGACCAGCAGCCCCCGCCCGATCTGCCCGCCTTCCACCTCCATCCGCAGATATTCGTTATGCGCCGCCAGGGTCTGCATGTCGCGGAACAGCTCGCTGGTTGGTGAAACGATCACGTTCCCCGCCCCCACGCCCCACCCGAACCACGGCAACTCGGCCGCCGCCCGCTCGAACAGCGGCCACAGCTCCCCCCGTCCGCTCAGATTGACAGTCTCGTTCATCGCCGCATTGAACAGCCGCAACTCGGAAAAACTCTCCGCCAGCCCCAGCATCACCGGCACGCACGCCACGGCCCCCAGCAGCACGGTGAACCGAAGCCGCCGGCTCAGTACCGGCGACGGCACGAACCCGAATGTCAGCACCAGCACGCAACTGCCATACAGCAGCGGCGCCCGCGCCCCGGTCAGCACCAGGATCACCGCGTTCGCCGCCATCAGCGGCAACCGCCGCGTCCGCCCATCCCGATACAGCTCGATCATGCACGCATACATCGCCGTCAACGCAAACCCGGCCAGGAACGCCGGATGCCCCAGCGCCGCCAGCCGCGCCCCGCCCGAACTCCACGAACAGCGGCCGCACCCCGCCGAGCGCCAGCACCGCCCCGATCCCCACGCTGATCACCGGCGTCCACATCGCCATGCCGATGATCGCCCGCGACCACCCACGCGACAGCCGGCTGAACGAGAACGCATACGGCGCCGCCGACCCCACCAGCGACCGCAAACTCTCCCCGAGCGTCAAATCGGCATGCAGCCCGTGCACCCAGCCGATGACGAACATCACCACGAACGCCAGCCCCGGATTGAACACATCCGCCGCCGGCCCGAACCGCACCACGGCCATCGCCGCCAGCCCCAGCCCGACCCCCTTCACCATCCCGATGATCGGCTGATACGCCGCCGGCGACAGCAAATCCCCCAGCGACATCTCCAGCGTGCACCCCACCACCAGCAGCCACGCCGCGCTGACGCCCACCACGTGCCGGAACCCCAGCACCACCACCGCCACGACGCCTGCGCCCGCCAGCAGCAGCCAGAACAACGAGGGCGCCACCACCGCCGCCCCCGCCGCCACGACCAGATACGCCGCCAACACCCCACGCACGCGCCCGTACTACCGGCGGGGGATTACCAAACCGTGTCTCTCACGGTGCATCGCCACGGAGGGGCGCGAACGGCGAGCTACGCCGGCGCCTGGCGGAGGCGGCGCACCTCACTCGTATCCCGATCGCACTCGTGCCACCCAGCCAAGTGAAGCGCAGCGCTCTATCGCGCGACCCTCGACGGTGCTCAGTTTCGCCGGTCGCCGCCATGAATCTGGCTGGCCCGTCAAATCAGTGGCGGCTCGGCGTATCAGGGTATCCCGCACGGGAGGAAAATCGATGAACGCTGAAACCGAAGAGGTCAAAATCCTGACGGTCGCCAGTTGCTCGAACGTCCGCGCCGAGCATCGCTCGCATGTCGTGGTCTCCGGGTCCTATGGCGGCCGCTACAACGCCTTCAATGCGGCCAAGTGGCCGGTGCGTGCCGTGATCATGAACGATGCTGGCATCGGAAAGGATCGCGCCGGCATTGTCGGGCTGGATTTTCTCGACCAGATCGATCTTGCCGCGGCGACTGCGGATGCGTGGACATGCCACATTGGCGACGGCGACCACATGCTCGGGCACGGCATCATCAGCTACGTCAATCGCACCGCCGCCGCGCTCGGCTGCGCGCCCGGCCAGAGCGTCCGGAGCTGCGCCGAGCGCATGCGCGCGGCAACGGTGCCGACGGTCGCGCCGCCACCCATCACCGAGGGCTCCCGCTTCGTCATGCGCGACGTTCCTGGCGAGCCGGTGCTGATCTGCGCCAATTCCATCGGCATGCTGCAGCCCGACGATGCGGGCCGGATTGTCGTCACGGCGTCGCACGGCGCGCTTTCCGGGGGTCGGCCGGACAATGTGGTTCCACTGGACATCTACGCGGTGTTCTTCAGCGATGCCGGGGGCGGCATGGACGGGGCGGGCATCGCTCGGCTCGCCGATCTCGAACGCAAAGGGATCGTCGCCGGCGCCACCTCTGCGGACAGCGCGCCCATTGGAGATTCCCGCGCGCTCTACCACGACGGCATCCTGTCGCACGTCAACGGCCCGGCTTCCCTGCGCGGAGGTCGGGTTGGCATGAAGCTGAGCGACTTCATCGAGATTCTGATCGCGGCAGCAAAGCGATAGCCGCGCCTTCAGGTAGCCGCCCGCAGTCAGATTTTTGTCGCTATCGCCGAAAGCAGCACCAGGCTTTCTTGCTTTCCTGCATCCGGCACGACTGAGACGAACCAAGTGAAATTTACGGAATCGGCGCCTCCGGCACCCGCATCTCCCCCGCCTGCAAATAGAGATCGTACTCCAGCGTAAACCACTCTCCCCTCACATCCTCCGCCGGCGCCGCCCCACCCTCATGCCGCTCAAACCGACCAATCAGCGACCGCACCACGCTGAACGTGACATCGCTCTCCAGATACGGATCATCATCCGGAAACACCTGCGTAATCAGCGTCTGGAACCCCGGATGCGTCACCATGAAATGGAAATGCGCCGGCCGGAACGGATGCCGGTTCGTCGCCCGCAGCAGCCGCCCCACCGGCCCATCCACCGGCACCGGATACCCCGCCGGCTTCACCGAGCGAAACGCATACCGCCCCTCCTTATCCGTCCTGAACACGCCACGCAGATTATACTCCGCCTGCTCCGCATCCTGGTTCTCATAGAAACCGACCGGCGACGCGTGCCACACATCCACCAGCGCCCCCTCCACCGGCGCGCCCTCCGCATCCATCACCCGCCCGGAAACGAACACCGCCGGCCCCGGCGTCGGCGAATACGCAATCAACTCCCCATTCTCCCGCTCCGGCGCATTCTTCCGCCAGAACGGCCCCAGCAGCGCCGGATCCGTCCGATGCGCCCCGATCTTATTGTTCAGCAGCGTCGCCAGCGTGGAAAACCCCAGCGTATCCGCCGCGATAATGGTTTCATTCCGATCCGACCCGGTATGCTGCCCCAGCTCGGCGACAAAGCGCAGCCCGGCGTAATACTCCTCCTCCGTCGGCCGCACCTCGCGCAGGAACGCGTGCAGGTGGCGGATCAGGCTCGTCATCACCTCCCGCACCCGAGCGTTCGGCGTGCCGGCCAGCGCGGCCAGCACCGCCTCCGTCACCTGCGCTTCATTATCGAGAATCACGTGCGCGGCCCATGCCGCACATTGGCACTCTGCCGCGGAATGCCGGTCTGCTCGTAGCACACCTTCGCAAAAGCCGCGACGCCGGCGCGGATGGTTTCCTTCGACGGCAACGCGAAGCACAACCGCAGATGCGACTTCGATGCCTCCGGATCGACCGCCCACTCCGGCCCCGGATTGAACGCGATCCCCGCCTCCGCCGCCGGCTTCACCAAGGTCCGCACATCCACGCTGTCGGGCAGCTTCATCCACAGGAAAATCCCGCCGCGCGGCCGCCACGTCTCCACCGAGGTGCCGAACTCCCGCTCCAGTGCATCCTGCATCGTGTCCAGCTTCCCACGCAGCTCCGCCGAAAGCCCGGTCACATGCCCGCCGAAATGATGCGAGAAATATTCAGCCACGATCATCTGATCCAGCGCGCCGGTGCCGCTATCGCCCTTGTTGGCGATCATGTGCCGCAGCAGCTTCCACTGCGCCAGCGCGTACCCCACGCGCAGCGCCGGCGCCAGCGACTTGGAAAACGACCCGATATGCACCACCTGGTCCGGCGCCAGCGCATACAACGCCGGCGGCGCGTCCACATCCTTCCACAGCAGGTCGGCGTAGCATTCATCCTCGAACACCGGCACGCCGTACTGCCGTGTCAACTTCAACAACTCGTGCCGCCGTTCCAGCGGCAGGATCGAGCCGGTCGGATTCTGAATCGTCGGGATCGTATACAGAAACGCCGGCGTGACCCCCTTCCCTTTCAGCTCCTCCAAAATCCGCCCCAACGCGTCGGTCCGGATGCCGTCCTCGTCCAGCGGCAGCGCCACCAGCTTGGCACCCAGCTTCTTGAACCGGTTGATCGCACCGGCGTAACAGAACTCCTCCAGCAGAACGGTATCACCCGGCCGGATCAGCAGCCGGCTGACGACATCGATCCCCTGGCCCGACCCGGTCGTGATCAGCACGTCATCAGCGCTGCACGCCACGCCACGCCGTTCATGCGCCTTGCGGGCGACAAACTCGCGCAATCCCGGAAACCCCTGCGGCCCCTGCCCGAGATTGTACATCGCCAGCTTCTGCCCTTCCCGGCGAAGCACGGAAGCGGTCGCCTCGATCAGCCCCTCGATCGGGATCAGCGTCGGGTCGTTATGCCCGCCGACGAAATTGTATTGTGGAAATCCGACAAATTTCCCCGCCGGCTCCGCGAGCCCGGTCGCCAGCCGGCTGCTGATATCGAACCCGTCCATCGCGCGTTCCTCCTGTGCTGGCGTCATGCTGTGCACTGGCGATGGTGTAGCGCAAGGGCAAGGCAACCGCGGTGGACGTGGCGAACGGCATCCGCGCCACATCCCCCTGTCATTCCCGCCCCCTCCCGTCATTCCCGCACCCTTCCCGTCATGTGTGGATGGCCCCCGGCTGGCAAGGGTTTTGTTGCGTGATCTGCGTTGGCGGCCACTTGCGGTCATGTGTCCGGCCTGTTGGCGCGGTGGTTGACCGCAGGCCCTGATGGGAACCGTGGATCGAGGTCTGATCATTCCCACGGGATCGCGTTGTCCCAAGACGGATGACAGGTCTCGCTCGATCTGTCGGTTGACCGACAATGCCATCACGCTGTTTCACCCTCGCAAGCCTTCCGGTCGCGTCTGCGCGGTTGTGTTCAGGCCGCCGCCGGCACGGTCCGGAAGTCCTCATTGCGCATCATCAGTGTCCAACCGATGCGCGCCATTTTGTTTGCCAGCGCCACCGCCGCGACCAGGCGCGGCTTGGTCGCCAGCAGCTTGACCAGCCACGGCTCCTGGGTCGCCCGCTTGCTGCGCAGCACCGCCATGGCGCCGTTCACCAGCAGCCGGCGCAGATAGCCATTGCCGCGCTTGCTGATCGGCCCGAGCTTCACCTTGCCACCAGTACCGTCCTGACGCGGCACCAGCCCGAGCGAGGCGGCGAACTCGCGGCCACTGCGCATGGCTGCTGGATTGACTACCATCGCTGCCATTGCACTTGCAACGATCGGTCCATAGCCGGGGATGGTGATCAGATGTCGGCAGGTCGCATTGTCGCGGCCCCAGGCGAGCAACTGCTTGTCGATCGCTTCAATGCGGGCTTCGAAGCCGCGCAGGCTTTCCACCACGGCCAGCAGACAGCTATGCAGGGGCGCCGGTATGCGCTGCTCGCTCGGATCGGCGAGGATGGCCACCAGCTCGCCGACATGGCGGCGTCCTTCGGCGACCACGATGCCGAATTCCGCCATCATGCCGCGCAGGTGGTTGATCAGCATAGTGCGCTGTTTCAGCAGCATTTCTCGCACCTTGTGAACGCCTGACGCGGCTTGCTGGGCGGCCGTCTTCACGGTCACGAAGCGCATCGTCGGGCGGCTCACCGCCTCGCAGATCGCCGCCGCATCGGCGGCGTCGTTCTTGTTGCGCCGCACATAGGCTTTCGCATAAGCCGGCGGGATCAGCCGTGCCTCATGACCCAGCTTGCCCAATTCTCCCGCCCAGTGATGCGCCGTCGCGCACGCCTCCATGCCGATCAGGCAGGGCGGCAATTTGGCGAACAACTCCAGCAGCTTGCTCCACCGCAGCGCGCGACGGATCAGGACTGTCCCGCAGGCATCAACTCCATGCACTTGGAAGACTTTCTTCGCCAGATCCAGACCGACGATGGTAACCTGCTTCATGGATGGCTCCTGTTCGTTGGAATTGCGATACCCCAACTTTGGCACATCGATGCCGTGAGGGGGCCATCCACCCCATCATTCCCGCGAAAGCGGGAATCCAGCGACACTCCGTGCAACCGCGGCTGCGTCACTCCGCCCGCGCGAGCATGACAATGAAGAGTCAGCCTCTCGAACGCCCGGCATGACATTCACCCCATCCGAACAGCCCCCCAAGACGCCCCCATCCCTCACCCTGTTCGCCACCCTCCGGACCGGATAACCTCCCGCACGCGTCACCACAGAGCCGCTCACGCATGACCCAAACGCCCCTCGCCGCCACTACCCCACAAGTTGCGCCCGATACCATATCCCGACAGCGATCCGACACCCCCTTCCGCCAGCTCACCGGAGGAAACCACCATGCGCACCCAGCATCACCGCCTCGCGGCATTCGTCGCCATCCTCGCCGCCTCCACCCTCTTCACCATCGCTGCACAGGCTGACGACATGATCACCCATACCACCTACGGCACGCTGCCCGACGGCCGCCAGGTCGATATCTACACGATGCAAAACAACCATGGCGTGACCGTGAAATTCCTCAGCCTGGGCGGCTGCATCGCCGAGATCGATATCCCCGACCGCGACGGCCATCCCGCCAACATCGTCCTCGGCCACGACAACCTGGCCGGCTACAACTCCAACCAGGGCTATTTCGGCTCCATCGTCGGCCGCTACGCCAACCGCATCGCCAAGGGCACCTTCACGCTGAATGGGCAGACCTATCACCTGCCCATCAACAACGGCGTAAACTCCCTCCACGGCGGCACCGAGGGCTTCAACACGCAGCTCTGGCAGGTCACGCCGAAAACCGTGCCGAACGGCACCGCCGCAATGCTCACCTACACCAGCCCCGACGGGCAGGACGGCTACCCCGGTACCATGAACGTGCAGGTCACCTACACGCTGGACGATTCCAACGCGTTCCGCATCGACTACCAGGCCACCACCGACAAGCCGACCGTCCTGAACCTTACCAACCATTCCTATTTCAATCTCGACGGCAACGGCTCCGGCTCCGCCCTGCACCAACTGATGCAAATCAACGCCGACAGCTACACCCCCGCCGACGCCACCCAGATCCCCACCGGCGAGATCGCCAAGGTGGCCGGAACGCCCATGGACTTCCGCACCCTGCACCCGATCGACGCCCAGATCCGCGCGCCCTTCGAGCAGATCATCCTGGCGCACGGCTACGACCACAACTGGGTGCTGAACAAGACCCAGCCAGGCGAGCTCAGCTTCGCCGCCCGCGCCTACTCACCGAAGACCGGCCGCACGCTTGAAGTCTACACCACCGAGCCCGGCGTACAAGTTTACACCGGCAACTATCTACAGGGAAACATGACCGGCTCGTCCCACACGCTCTATCGCCAGGGCGACGGCTACACCTTCGAGACCCAGCATTTCCCCGACTCGCCCAACCACCCCGAATTCCCCTCCACCGTCCTCGATCCCGGACAGACCTTCCATTCCACCACCATCTTCCGCTTCTCCACCGACAAATAATCAGATCTCGCCTCCCCCGTCACCCCCCCACTTGTCCCACCCCCACTCCCCCCGTCACGCCTCCCCCCGTCACGCCGCCCTCCCCCGTCATGGCCGGGCTTGTCCCGGCCATCAACGTCCTCACTATCATTCCAAACGAACCGACCCCCGAAACACCAGCCCCAGCCCCCACGCCCCCTCAGACCGCCGATACCCCATGCAGCCCCCCACCGCCGAACGAAGCCCCGGTTCAATTACCTTGTAATGATCCGGCCGGGCTACTTCGACGACCAGGGCAACACCTCCGAAGGCGCCAATTTCGGCCGCCGAGACAGCTACACGCCCACCAGCATTGCCGCCATCGCCGGCGCCATCGCCACCTCGAAGGCGCGCTACCATCCGCGCCGACTGGTGCTGGTCGGCCATTCCGGAGGCACCGCGATCGCCGGGGTCATGCTCGGCAAATACCCGCATTTGGCGGACGCCGCGGTGCTGGTTTCCTGCCCGTGCGACCTCGACCGATGGCGGGCGATGACAGGCCGCCGCCCACGGCGTCGCCGCAAAATCCATTCTGGTTGCAGGCGCAACTTACAACACGGCGTTCCGCTCCCCGCTCGTGATCCAGGCCGCGGCCGCACTCGCGAACAGCGCCCACTTGTCAGATGAGTGAACGACTATATAGAACCCCTTCACACGCCCGCCCCCACCACCCGACCCATCGACTGAGAGGTTGAACCCATGCAGCAGCGTCGTCTCGGCGGATCGCCGGTACAGGTCTCGCAGATCGGCCTCGGCACCTGGGGCATGTCTGGCGCCTTCTGGGGCGCCGCCGACGATGCGGAATCGATCCGCGTCATCCATCGCGCCCTGGATCTCGGCGTCACGCTGATCGACACCGCCGAGGCCTACGGCAAGGGCCACGCCGAGGAAATCGTCGGCCAGGCCCTCGCCGGCCGCCGCAACCAGGCGGTGATCGCCACCAAGGTGATGGCGAGCCGCCTCCATCCGAACGAGCTGCCGGCGGCACTCGACGGCTCGCTCAAGCGCCTCGGCACCGACCACGTGGAGGTCTACTTCATCCACTGGCCGAACCCGGACGTCCCGATCGGTCCCACCATGGAGGCCCTGGAACGCCTCCGCGCCCAGGGCCGCATCCACGCCATCGGCGTCTCCAACTTCGGCCCGGAGGAGATGAATCGCGCCCGCGAATACGGCACCATCGACGTGCTGCAACCCCCGTACAACATGCTGTGGCGCGAGATCGAGGCGGCAACTCTACCCTACTGCCGCCGCCACAACATCGGCGTCATGCCGTACAGCGGGCTCGCCCAGGGATTGCTGACCGGCACCTTGTCCCGCGGCACCACGTTCATCGAGGGCGATGAGCGCCGCACCACGGTGCTGTTCCAGCCCGGCCCGTACGAGCACGCGCTCGACGCCGTCGAGGGCCTGCGCCCGATCGCCGCCAGATATGGCAAGACCGTCCCGCAACTGGCGATCCAATGGCTCACCAGCCGCCCCGGTGTCAGCTCGCCGCTGCTCGGCGCCCGCACGGTCCGCGAGTTGGAGGAGAACCTCGGCGCCATCGGCTGGCAGATCGACGCCGCGGATATCGCGGCGATCGACCGCCTCACCTCCCCGGTGTGGGCCCGGATCGCTGACAAGGGCGACATGTTCGGCTACTGGGCCCGCAAGCGCGCCGCGAAAGCCAACCAGCCGCCGGGCGCCTTCCATCATTCCCGCGGAAAGCGGAATCCACCCCGCCGCAGGCGTCCCCGCCAACCCGCCGCAGCCATCAACCGCCCCCTACGACTCGTCCGCTTCGTCCACCACCGCGAACACCGTGTTCCGCATCAAATGCTCGCGCATCACCGCCTCGGCGCGCTTCGGGTCACGTGCCGCGAGCGCCTCATAGATCATCCGGTGCCGGCTGGTCGCGTGCGGCAGCGCGTGCGGCGCCCGGTTGGTGATGCGCCGGCTGGCCGATTGCAGGCAGCGCGACGAATACATGAACCGGCCGAGTATCCGGTTTCGCGTCGCCCGGCAGATCGCCAGGTGAAACTGCAGGTCGAGCTCCAGATAGCGATCCGGATCGTCCTCATGCGCCGCCATCGCCTCCACCAGTTCGCCCAGGCGAACCAGATCCTCCTCCGTCAGCGTCCGCGCCGCCTGCGCCGCGATGGCCGGCTCGAAGATAAGCCGCGCTTCGTGCAACTCGTGCAGCAGCCGGCGGACATGCCCCGCCGGCAGCCACTCGATCAGCAGCGGGCTCAGATAGTCCCACTCCGCCGCCGGCCGCAGCGTCACCCGGCGCCCCTGCGCGATATCCACCATGTCGAGCGCGTGCAGGATCTTCAACGCCTCCCGCGCAACCGCCCGCGACACCGCGAACTCAAGCGAGATCTGCTGCTCCGAGGGCGCCAGCCCATCGGCGAGTTCACCCGTGGCGATACGGCGTGCGAGCACCCCGGCCACCTGCGTGGGCAGAGTGCGCAGCTTGACATCCATGGCCATGGACAGTACCACCATCTTACCTGACAAGTCGATAAGCAGATAGGCGCGATCAAGCGCGCTGAACCCGGCACTGGCAATCCGCCCATGGCAATCCGCCCACTGGCAATCCGCCCAAGGGCAATCACCCCAAGGGCAATCAGCAAAGGGGGAGCAATGCCCACATCCGCGAGCGGGGCTGCCCCGACCGATCGCGGCGGCGAAGCTTTCGGCGATCCTGAAAGCGTGGCTCCCGCCGCCCTCCACCGCCCCCACCAAGACGGGGACCCCCGCGCCTGGAAGGGCGACCAATCAAACCCCGGCCATGCCACCGCCAGAGCCCGCTTCAACCCGCCGCCCTGCCGCGAAGCGGCCAATCGTAACCATCAGTGATGTCGGAAAACGGGAGGTATCCAACGATGTGGGAAACACTGTCCAGGCGTCGGTTCCTGAGCGGATCGACCGCCGCCATCGCCGCCACCGGGGCCGCGCCACGGCGCGCGAGAAGCGCCACCGCGGCCACCGAGATCAGGGCGCTGCTGATCACCGGCGGCCCGCTCTACCCGAAATACTGGGAGGCGCTCACCAGCAACTTCAAGGACAAGACCGGGATCACCGTCACCTACGACATGCTCCAGTTCA
>CAVZRO010000018.1:0-283093 GCA_963777625.1 uncultured Pseudomonadota bacterium
GGGCGGCCGGCCTCCGCCGACCATGTCGGGGGTAAGGGTGGCGGGCGTGACGAGGGGTGGCGGGGTTGTGGGGGTAACGGCGAGGGCGAAGCGTTGGGACGAATATCGGCGGCGTTAGTGCGCGGTCCAGCCGCCATCCACCAGCAGGCTTTGCCCGGTCATGTAGGATGAGGCGTCGGCGGCCAGGAACACCGCCGCTCCTGCGATGTCCTTTGTCTCCCCGAAGCGACCCATCGGCGTGTGGTCCAGGAACGGCTTGCTCAGCGTGGGGTGATGCAGCAGCGCGCTCGTGAGGTCGGTATCGATATAACCTGGCGCCAGGCAGTTCACCCGCACGCCGCGTTGCGCCCATTCCAGGGCGAGCGCCTTGGTCAGCATCTCGATCCCGCCTTTGGAGGCACAATAGGGGGCCGACCGTATCAGCCCGACATGGCCGGCCACCGAGCTGATATTGATGATCGAGCCGCCGCCGCGTCCCGCCATCGCTGTCCCGATGTGCTTGCAGCACAGGAAGGTGCCGGTCAGGTTGACCTCGATGATGGATTGCCAGTCGGCCAGGGTGGTCTTTTCCACCGTGCGCCAGACCGGATTGATGCCGGCATTGTTCACCAGCACGTCGATGCGCCCGCAGCGCGCCAGTGCCGCGTCCCGCAATTCCAGTACGTCCGGTTCACGGGTTACGTCCGCCACCTGTACGAGCGCCGCGTCGCCGATCGCGGCCGCCGTGTCGTCGAGTGTCGACTGTGTGCGTCCACTCAGCACGACGCGGGCTCCGAAGCCTGCCAGCGCGGTGGCGATGGCGCGGCCGATGCCGCGGCCGGCGCCGGTTACGATCGCAACCTTGCCGCCGAGATCGAACAGGGACGCGCTCACCAGTTCGGCCCGTCGCGCATGATTTTCCGGGCGAGGCTCCAGCGATGCACCTCGGACGGACCGTCATAGATGCGGAACCCGCGCACCTCCCGGAAGATGCGCTCAACCAGCGTTTCTCCGGTCACGCCCTGGCCGCCCATGATCTGCACGCAGCGATCGGCCACGCGCCAGATCGCTTCGGAGCACACTACCTTCGCCATCGAGGATTCTGTCGTGCCGCGCTCGTTCTGGTCCAGCACCCAGGCGGTGTGCCAGATCGCCAGGCGCGCCATGCGGATGTCCATTTCGTTGTCGGCGAGCATGAAACCGACCCCCTCGTGCTCGCCCAGAACCTGGCCGAACACCTGCCGCTTGCGCGCGTAGCCGGAGGCGATTTCGTGGGCGCGCCGCGCCGCGCCCAGCCAGCGCATGCAATGGGTCAGCCGTGCCGGCGCCAGCCGCACCTGCGCGTAGCGGAAGCCTTTGCCCGGCTCGCCCAGAATGTCGGTTGCCGGCACGCGGAGGTCGTGCAGCCGCACCACGCAGTGGCCGCCGGGAAAGCCCTGGTCGAGGCTGTCCATGGTGCGCACGATCTCGATCCCCGGGGTGGCCATGTCGGCGAGGAACATCGTCGCCCGGTCATCGTCGCCGGCCGCCATGACGATGGCGAACCCGGCTCCGTCGGCGCCAGTGATGAACCATTTCTCGCCGTTGATCACCCAGTGATTGCCATCCTGCACGGCCCGCGTCTTCAGCGCCGAGGGATCCGATCCGGCGCCGGGCGAAGGCTCCGTCATGCAGAAGCACGAGCGGATCTGTCCGCGTGCCAGCGGGCGCAGCCAGCGTTCCTTCTGCTCCGGCGTGCCCACCGCTTCCAGCAAATGCATGTTGCCTTCGTCGGGCGCGGCAATGTTCATCGCCAGCGGCCCGAGCAGCGAATACCCCGCTTCTTCGAATACGATGGCCCGGCCGGCGTGGCTCAGTCCCAGGCCGCCGAGGTCGGGTGAGACGTGGGGCGCCAGCAACCCGGCGGTTTCCGCCAGTGCGTTGAGCTCGCGGCGGAACGACTCGGATGGGCCGTGCCGAGTCTGCCGCGTGTCGCCTTCCAGCGGGACGATCGTGTCGCGAATGAAGGCGCGGGTGCGGTCGCGTAATTCCCGCAGTTCGCCTGGGATCGAGAAATCCATCGCCGTCTCTCGTGTAACGTCCGGCGTGGCTTGCCACCGCCGGCCATGGCATGCAACGTGACGGCGCATGCGACGTACTCTGCTGTCGGTTCTGGCAATTCTGCCCTGCACCGCGACCGCCGCGCCGCCGGTGATGTCAGTGGTGCTGCACTACGAGGCGTATTCGCACGGGTTGGGCATCCTGGGGCTGGACGTCACCTTGTCGCTCGATCAGGGCGGCTACGAGGTGCGGTTGGATTATCACACTGTCGGGCTGGCTCATTTCCTCTATCCCGGCGAGCAGCACAATTCGGTCAGCGGCGTCTGGGATGGCGCGCGGGCGACACCGCTGCGGTTCACGTCGTCTGGTGTCTGGCGCGGCCGGCAGAACGAAAGCGATATTGTTTATCGAAACGAGCATCCGACCGTGGTGTCGCTGTTGCCGCCGATCGGGGAGGAACGGGCACCGGTCCCCCCGGCGCTGGAGGTGGGCACGGAGGACACGCTGAGCGCGATGGCGCAACTCGCGCGGCGGGTTGGGGAGACCGATAGCTGCGACACATCCGCCCGGGTCTTCGATGGCAAGCGGCTGAGCGAGATCGACGCGCGTACGATCGGCACGGAACACCTTGATGCGAGTCACGGCTCGCCGGTGTCCGGGACCGCGCTGCGCTGCGACTTCGTCGGGCAGATGCTGGCGGGCTTCCTGTTCCGGGACGGACCGGCGGCACGGCGCCCGCTGCACGGTTCGGCCTGGTTTGCCTCCATCGAAGGGGCGCCGCCAGTGCCGGTGCGCCTGCGGTTCCAGACCGCCTGGTTTGGCGACGTTACGATGTATCTCACGGCGACGCATTTCGTCCCGACCACCGTGCGCCGGACTGCCTCTGTCCCGTAACGGCGCCGGCGGTTCAGCCCAGGGCAGCCTCGCGGTGCCGGCTGATGTGCGCGGAATCGTATTGCACACATAGAGATATCTTTATATAGCGTCGGGGTAACCCGAGGAGCCTCTGATGGCCGCTATGGAAGACTATAAGGTGAAGGACATTTCCCAGGCTGACTGGGGCCGCAAGGAAATCTCCATGGCCGAGGACGAGATGCCCGGCCTGATGGCCATCCGCGCCGAATACGGCGCCTCCAAGCCGCTGAAGGACGCGCGCATCGCCGGATGCCTGCATATGACGGTGCAGACGGCGGTGCTGATCGAGACGCTGATGGCGTTGGGCGCATCGGTCCGCTGGTCCTCCTGCAACATATTCTCCACCCAGGACCATGCCGCTGCCGCGATCGCTGCCGCGGGTATCCCGGTGTTCGCCTGGAAGGGCGAGAGCGAGGAGGAGTTCTGGTGGTGCATCGAACAGACGGTGCGCGGCCCGGGCAAGTGGACGCCCAACCTGATCCTGGATGACGGCGGCGACCTGACGAAGCTGATGCACGACAAATATCCGGAGCTGATGGCCGATGTGCGTGGCCTTTCCGAGGAGACCACAACCGGCGTGCACCGGCTGCGCGACATGGCGCGGGACGGGACTTTGCTGGTGCCCGCCATCAACGTGAACGACAGCGTCACCAAGTCGAAGTTCGACAATCTGTATGGGTGCCGCGAGTCGCTGGTCGATGGCATCCGCCGCGGTACCGACGTGATGATGGCCGGCAAGATCGCGGTGGTGAACGGGTTCGGCGACGTGGGCAAGGGCTCCGCCGCGTCGCTGCGCAATGCCGGCTGCCGCGTGATGGTGACCGAAGTCGATCCGATCTGCGCCTTGCAGGCGGCGATGGAGGGGTACCAGGTCGTCACGATGGACGATGCGGCGCCGGTCGGCGACATCTTCGTGACCGCGACCGGCAATGTGGATGTGATCACGCTGGATCATATGCGCGCCATGAAGCACCGGGCGATCGTTTGCAACATCGGGCATTTCGATTCGGAAATCCAGATCGAGGCGCTGCGCAACTACCGCTGGGAGAATGTGAAGCCGCAGGTGGACGAGGTGGTGTTTCCGGATGGCAAGCGGCTGATCGTGCTGTCGGAGGGGCGGTTGGTGAATTTGGGCAACGCCACCGGACACCCGAGCTTCGTGATGAGTGCTTCGTTTTCGAACCAGGTGCTGGCGCAGATCGAGCTGTTCACTGCCGCCGCGCGGGAAGTATGAACGGAAACTGTACACACTGCCCAAGCAGCTCGATGAGAAGGTTGCCGCGCTGCATCTGGCGAAGGTGGGGGCGACGCTGACGAAACTGACGCCGCAGCAGTCCGATTATATCGGGGTTCCCTCCCAGGGTCCGTTCAAGCACGACCTGTATCGGTATTGATCCCCGCGCTTTACCTCTCCCGCTCTGCGGGAGAGAGCCTGCCCCGGACTTGTTCCGGGGTCGCCCGCGCAGCGGGCGGGTGAGGGTGCCCCATCGCGAAAGGTCGCTTCCATGCCCCTGGTCCTGCTTGAAACCGATCCAAACGGCGTCGCCACCGCCACCCTGAACCGCCCGGAGGTTGGGAACGCCTATAACGAAGAGCTGCTGCACGAGCTGATTGCCGGGCTGGCGAAGCTGGCGCCGGATCCGGCGATCCGCTGCCTTATCCTGCGCGGGGCGGGGAAGCATTTTCAGGCCGGCGCCGACATCAACTGGCTTGGCCGTGCCACCAGCTATCCGCCGGAGCAGAACTACGCCGCCTCCATGGCGACGACGCGGGCCATGCAGATGCTGAACGAGTTTCCCAAGCCCACGATCGCGTTGGTGCACGGCGCCTGCTTCGGCGGCGGCTGTGGCCTGGTGTGTTGCGTCGATGTGGCATTGGCGACGCCCGACGCGATCTTCGGGTTGACGGAGGTGCGGGTCGGCGTCGCGCCGACACCGATTTCGACGCACATGGTGCACGCGATGGGGCTACGGCACACCCGCCGCTACGCCCTGACCGGCGAGCGGTTCGACGCCGCGGAGGCGCTTCGCATCGGGCTGGTGCATGAGATCGTTCCGGCGGACAGCATGGATGCGAAGCTGGGGGCGGTGCTCGATGCGATTTTCATGGGTGCGCCGGAGGCGATCGCGGTGACCAAGCGATCGTTCCTGGGTGCCAACGGGCTGTTGCTGGACGAACGGCAGATGAGCCTGCTGGCGCATGAGAGCTGGACACAGCGCCACTCCGCCGAGGGCCATGAAGGCACCGCTGCGTTCCGGGAGCAACGCAAACCTTCTTGGTACCGTCTGCCGCCGGCCGTGCAGGAGAGCTGACGTTCATCCACCGGCCAGGGCGTCGCGGTGGTGTTGGACAACGGAGCCGCGTGAAGGGCTGGCGTGAGCTATTCAGGGTTGCCGCCTGAAGGTTTCGATCGCGGCCATGATGCAGCGTTCGGCTTCGGGCTTGCCGGCCCAGCCGAGCACTTTGGCCCATTTCTCCTCTTCCAGATCCTTGTAGGTGCGGAAGAAATGCTCGATCGCCGCGCGGGTGATACGCGGCAGGTCATCGATGGTTTCGATATTGCTGTATTGTGGATGCACGCGGTCGTGCGGAACGCAGAGGATCTTCTCGTCCGACCCTTTCTCGTCTTCCATCAGCAGCATGCCGATCGGGCGGGCACGAACCACCACGCCGGGCACCAGGGCGGCAGGGGTCAGCACGAGCGCATCGGCCGCATCGCCGTCGCCCACGAGGGTGTTGGGGATGAAGCCGTACGCCGCCGGATAGAAGGTGGCGGTGAACAGGAAGCGGTCCACGAAAAGGGCGCCCGACGCTTTGTCCATCTCGTATTTCACGGCGGACCGTTCGGGAATTTCGATCACCACGTTCACATCGTGAGGCGGGGCGCGGCCGGTGGGAATTTTGCTGATATCCATGAGCGGGGGTCCTTGAGTTGCGGTCACACAGCACTGACCGATCCGTCGGGGCTGTCAAATGCCCTAGGTTGCGGTGGCATACCCGGGCGGGTACCATTCCGATCCGCGGTCTGATCGTTCGGGCTGCCGCCCGGATAAGAACCGCTCTGGCGGTGGGGGACATGTCACGCAGACTGGGTGTCGCCCGGGTTGGATCAGTGCTCATCACCTTCTGCGTGTCTGCCTGCGCCAGCCAGGTGGTGCCGATGGCCGGCCAGCTCGGACAGGCAACGATCACCGCCGCGAACGCCGAGAACGCACTGTTCGATGCGGTGGAGCAGAAGCACTCCGATGCTGTTTCGGTATATCTGCTGACCAGCCGGTACCTGGAGACGGATGCAAACGGCAACGTACGTCCAAAGGGCGGCAGCGCAGCCGCCGGACGCGCGATCTCCGTCGATGTACGGCAGGCGATCAGCGGCTTGCTGAATGCGTTGCGCGCGTACGGAGAGGCACTGCAATCCCTGACGGGCGACGCGGCTGCATCGACGTTCGACCGGAACGCCGACAGCCTGGCCACGTCGGCGGCGGACCTCGATACCAGTCTGTTGCGGCCGCTTGGCGGCGAGGGGCTGCCGACAGGAACCCGGCTGAATGCTGTCGGGCAGGCGGTGAAAGATGTCGGCAATGCGGTGATCACGTTCCTGATTGCCAAAGATGTGCAGAGTGCGGCACGTAACGTTCAGGCGCCACTGCAGGCGATCGCCGGCGGATTGAAATCGATAAACCGCTATTGGACGAAGAGCATTCCAGCGAATGCGTCGATTGTGACCACGCTGGCGGTCGTGAGCGAATGGAATTCCACGCAGCATTCGATAGCGGATAGAGAGGAGTTGCTGAGAATCCTGAACAAGGCGGCAGTGCCGCTGACGCCGACCGATGCGGACAAGGCGCTGGATGCGCTGGTGGCCGCCAATGGCAAATTGGCAACGAGCGGACCGACCGTGTCTTCCGATGATATTCAGAAGGCCGTGCAAGCGGCGCAAGACGCATTACGCACCTACGAGCCGATTGCCAGGTGATGCCGGGCGGGGCATTGGGATGATGTGGCGAGGACTGAACAGGACGCGAGATATGGCGGAACTTACGATGATAAGCACGCGCAGGCTGGACGCCGAGATGCGTGCGGTCGCGCGGGGGGAGTAAGCTGCGCCAGGTATGCGACCGCACGAGCGAACACCGTAAGGTGCCAACCTGTCGTGTTTTGCTCTACGAGCACACGATCAGTTGATGCGTAGCCGCGTTTTGTCTGAATCCCGCCGAACCGACGTGGAGTTCTCATGGTATCTAGATCTGATGTAATCAATGGGTTGATGGAACTCCGAGAACTCCGGGGTGTATCTTGAGATAGGGGTAAGTACGGGAGAGACCTTTTTCGCCGTCAGAGCTGATAAGAAGGTCGCTGTCGATCCGTTGTTCCGATTTTCCCTGGATGAGGCGCGGCGGTCCAACGGTGACAGCGAATTTCATGAAGTCACGAGTGACCGGTATTTTTCCGAGATCATAGATCAGGGCCAGAAGTTCGACATCATCTATCTCGATGGGCTTCATACGTTCGAGCAGACGCTTAGGGATTTTACCAATTCCATACATTTTCTGAAGACCGATGGCATTATAGTCATCGATGATGTTATTCCGAATTCATACCAAGCTGCGCTTCCCGATCAAGCCGACGCTTTCGTCGTCAAGGCGTTTACCGAGAACCCCGATAATTCATGGATGGGAGACACCTTCAAGCTGGTCTTCTTCATCCGTGCATTCTTTCCCACTTACAATATACGGACAATTGCCGATAACCACGGCCAGGCAGTCGTATGGCGAGGTTCGCGTGCCACCGCCGACATTTTCAATCTCAACATCGACGATCTCGCCCGGCTGCAATTTATCGACGTCATCAAGCAGCTTTCAGTGTTTCGCAAAGCGCCATTTAGCGAGATCATCAGCCTTATTCGCGAAGAACAGAGCCGGCTGCCAGCCCGATCGGAAGATAGCCGCTCCTTGACAAGCGACAGGGCCCCTGAACCCGGGCGGAAACAGTCCAGGATGGAGGGAAATACCAAAGCGTTCCGCATACAACGACTTGGTCAGCTCGCAAAGGAGCGGGTCCCTCTGGCCCCAGCACTGGAGCTCTCCATTAAACGAGCGGCGGTGTACGACAACATCTCCGAATTTGATGCAGCGTTCGCGCGCCATATTCATGAAGACATCTATTGCGACAGAATTGCCAAGCTCGATGCAATCGAACTGGTCCGTCTTCAGTCGGCAACGATCCTCGCCGGAGGAGATTACATCACGATATCGGAGGGTGCGGCCGTCAAGGAGCAGATTCCCCCGTGGCGAGAGTCGGATGCCGAACTTGCACTTACAAATCTGGGCGATGCGGAGACCGTATCAAGTGAGACCGTAATCGTGGCTCGATATGGCGCGTGGACCTGGGGGCACTGGCTCGGTGAACTGCTGCCAAAGATAGTCATGGTCGAAACTGCCTTCCCTGGCCGCTTTTCATTCGCGGTTCCCGCTACTCACGACGTTCCGCGCTGGCGGCCACTTCGCGAGTTGATGGCCGCTTACGGCGTTACCGAGGATCGTCTGCTGCCCCTGGAGCCTGAACGGAGTTATCACCTGGCCCAAGCCTGGGGAGTTACACCGGTCTGGTCCGATCATCTCATGCACCCGGCGGCGACAAGTCAGATGCGTGAAAGATTGCCGCGCCAGGCGCTGTTCGCTACCGCCGGGCCGAAGGTCGCCGTCACGCGGCCTCCTGGTGAAGCAAGGCATTTAGAAAACTGGGACCAGATAGCAGGGCTTCTTGTGTCCAAGGGGTTCAGGGCGGTTGACCCACTGGAGCTGAATTTCCGGGAGCAAGTGGGGGTATTCGGCTCGGCCGACACGGTTTTCAGTGTGCTAGGCTCCGGCCTGACCGGCCTGATTTACGCACCGGTTGGAGTACAAGTTGCGAGCGTGGCGCCGGCGGTATTTGGTGACCGCTTCTTCTATGCCTTGGTAACGGATCGGAACGGCTGCTACGCCGACATAAGGGGACCGGTACGAAAACTGGATGCGAAGATCCCGCATCGATCTTCCTTCACTGTCGACCCTGCACGGGTAGAGGCGGGCTTGCAGGCCCTCTACATGCAGTAGGCATTCCCGAAGGAAGGTGGTTTTCCGGACAGCCCTGGCGGACACGCGCAAAGTAATGCTTTCGGACAGGGATGAGTGTGCTGGGACGAGTTTGCGCCGGGAGGAGACGAAATGCCGATTGCAACCAATACAGACGACATCAATGGCGCTATCGATGCGGTGCAGAACTACATGGAGACCCTCAAGACCGCGCTTGCCGCCGCCGCCAATAAAGGGAACCAAGGACTGGCGACACGCATCGAATCCCGCTTTCTCGATGCCAGCGCGCTGGAGGAAAGCCTTACCGATATGCTTACAATGGACACGATAGATGATCTGAAAACCGCGGTCGGTGAGGTCAGCCAGGTCACGCAGACGCTCGACCGGCAGAAGAGCCAGATCGATTCGATGATCAAGGCGGTTGGGTCGGCGGCGACGGTTGTGGACGAGATTGCGGCAGTCGCAGCGGCGGTCGCAAAACTTACCGCCGGGCTATGATCGCGTGCTGCGTCGCGCCGAACGAGGGCTGATTACGTCACGCCGCCTGCTGCAACGCGGCGACCTCACGCACCTTGCGCGCCATCGCCGCGATGCCGTTGCCCCGATTGGTCGATAGCGCCTCCAGCAGGCCGAGCTGCTTCAGGAAGATCGGGTCGGTGCTGGCAATCTCGGCGGGGGAGCGGCCGGAATAGACCCGCAGCAAAAGCGCGATCAGGCCGGAGACGATCGCCGCGTCGGAGATGCCGGCGAAATACAGGCTTCCCTCGCGCCGCACCACTTCCATCCAGACTTTGCTCTGGCATCCGGGCACGCGGTGCGCGTCGTCCATCCAGGCGGCGGGAAAGGGCGGCAGCTTGCGGCCAAGCTCCATGATGTACTGGTAGCGCTCCATCCAGTCGTCGAACACCGCTAGCTCCTCGCCGATCGTGGCGATGGCGTCGGCCGCGGTGGGCTGTTCGGGCGTAACGAACGGGTCCGGCATCAGCGGCATGTGCGAAGGATGGAGCGCGGCGTCAAGCCGCGCCGATCGGGGCGCAGGCTGTTTCCAGCCAGTCGCGCGCGTCGGTCGGCAGCGCCGGGCCGACCTCATGCGCGACCCGGGCATGATAGGCGTTGAGCCAGTCACGTTCGGCGGCGTCGAGCAGGGCGGGTTCGATCAGATGGCGGTCGAACGGCGCCAGGGTGAGCGTCTCGAAGCGGAGGAAGGGCTTGGCGGTAGCGGCGATATCGGCCGGCTGGACCAGCAGCAGGTTCTCCAGCCGGATGCCGTAGTGGTCGGGCAGATAGAAGCCGGGCTCGTTCGACAGGATCATGCCGGGGGCAATCGGGATGGGCCGCGCCAGGCGAGAGAGGCTGACCGGGCCTTCATGCACCGACAGGTAGCTGCCGACGCCATGGCCGGTGCCGTGGTCATAATCCAGCCCGACCTGCCAGAGCGCGCGGCGGGCGAACGCGTCCAGATGCACGCCGCCGGTGCCGTGCGGGAAAATCAGCGTGGCGATCGCGATATGGCCCTTCAGCACACGCGTGGCGCGTTCGCGGAGCTGCCTGGGCGCCGCATCCGGCCCGGTCCAGATCGTGCGGGTGACGTCCGTGGTCCCGTCTAGGTACTGCGCACCGGAATCGATCAGATAGACCTCATTGGGATTGATGGCGCGGTTGCTCTCGGGGGTGACGCGGTAATGGATGATGGCGCCGTGCTCTCCAGCGCCGGAGATTGCGGGGAAGCTCTCGCCGCGGAAGTCCGGCGTGTCCTGGCGCCGCGAGAGCAGGTGGGCGGCAGCGGACAGCTCGGTTTCGGCGCCGGCCGGCGCCGCGCCGGCGAGCCAGTACAGAAACCGGCAGATCGCCGCCGCATCGCGCAAATGGGCGTTACGGGCGCCCTGCTGCTCGACACTGTTCTTGCAGGCCTTCGGCAGCAGGCAGGGATCCGCGCCGGCCACCACCTGGGCGCCAGCCTGCCGTAGGCTCTGGGCAAACCAGACCGGCGATCCGGACGCATCGACGCGGACGCGCTTGCCGGCAAGGCGGGCCAGTTCCGCCGGCAGGGCGGCGCGGTCGGCGAGGGCGACTTCGTTCCCAAGCCAGGCACGGGTCTCGGGGCCCAGCTTGGCCGGGTCCATGAAAAGCTGCGTGCGGCCGGCAGAGCCGATCAGCGCGAAGCCGAGCGCGAATGGGGTAAATTGGACGTCGGCCCCCCGAATGTTCAGCAGCCAGGCGATGGAGGCGGGGTCGGTGATCACCGCCGCATCCTGCTTCGCCTGGTGCAGCAGGGCGGCGATGTCGGCGCGCTTGTCGGCGCCGCTGCGCCCTGCCCGTTCCAGGGTCTGCGGAACCGCGGGCGTGCGAGGCGGCAGCGGCCGGTCGGTCCAGATCGCGTCGATGGGATTGTCGGCGACCGGCAGCATGTCCAGGCCGGCCTCCGTGTAGCGGGCGAGCGCTTCCTCGCTGATCAGCATCGGGTCGTAGCCGATCTTCGCGCCGGAGGGTGCGTGGGCGGCCAGCCAGGCGGGCGGGGGTTCTTCGGTGATGTGTCGGCGCTCCCACAGCGCCGCGTCGGTCTGGGCCGCGAGTTGCAGCACGTAGCGACCGTCGGCGAACACGGCGGCCCGCTCCTGAAGGATGGCCGCCAGGCCGGCGCTGCCGGTAAAGCCGGTAAGCCAGGCGAGGCGTTCGGCGGATTTTGGGACGTATTCGCCCAAATGCTCGTCGGCCCGAGGCACGATGAAACCGTGCAGGCCAAGGTTCTCGAGCTGGGCGCGAAGGGCGGTGAGCCGGTCGGCTGATGTGCTCACAGGAAGGCTCCTGAATCACTGATATATGGTTTACGCATGGTGGCGAGCCTTCGTCTGCGCTTGACGCATGACAGGTCCTGCAACTCGGCACTCATATGACGGAAAATCAAGCTTATGTTGCACTGCGATAAGGCTCGGGGGCGCCCCGCCACAAGGACGACGCGCCGGACCCGACTGCCTGGGCTTGGGGGAGTTCCCATGACCGCCTCAATCAACAAGAACGAGTTTTCCTTCAAACTGCCGGAGATGCTCTCTTATCACAGCACCTGGGATGATGCCGACTACGAGCCGATGCTGCCGAGACGCCGTGCAAGCTGGCTGTCGCAGGTGGTCGCGGCGCCAATGCGCCTGGTGACCAAGCTGGCGGAGCGCCATCGGGTGATGAACGAGCTGGCGCGGCTATCCGATCGCGACCTGGCCGATCTGGGGATCAGCCGGTACGACATACCGCGGGTGTTCGACCCGGCTTTCGGGGCTGAACACGCCGACCGGGCAAGCCGGCGGGACTAACCACGGTTCGGCATGCCGGCGTCACCTCTCCAGCCACGGCGGAGAGGGACGCCGGCATGAACCGGGGGACGCGCGGATGCCGCGGCGACGGTGGGGTCGTCGGCGGTGTGGTTTATCTCAGCGAACGAACCCTTCCAGTTCCTGCTTTGCCCAGGCGATGGTCTGGTCAATCGAGTTGCCGGAATAGAGTTTCGCCACCATCGTCGGAATGGTGCCGCGGTTCCACATCTGCACCGCGATGTCGGGTGGGGCGGACGAGCCGGTGACGTAGTACTCCGCCTGGTGCCACGGCCGCACCGGGTAGTTGAACACGACCCCTTTCGGCGGTTCCACCTCGGACCAGATCGGGAAGTCCGACATCGACAGGAATGGCGGGATGTCGTAGCCGACCGTCGCAATATCCAGCGTTTCGACCTGTGGACGCTCCATCAGGTAATGCAGCAGGTCCTTGGCCGCGCCCTGGTTTTTGGCGAAGGACCAGATGCCCCAGAAATATGGCCGATGCGGAACCAGCCGGCCTTTCGCGCCCTTCGGGTTGGGGAAGGTCCAGCAGTCCTCGGCCACCTGCGGCGCGTCGCGTTTGGCCACCGCCCAGGCTGACGGCGGATTGTAGATCATTGCTGCCTTGCCGGAGATCAGTGCCCGGTTGTTCGACGCGTCGTCGTAGCTGACGGTATCGGGCGGCAGGAACGGCAGCATTTTTTTCGCGTATTCCAGCACCTGGCGGACATTGTCGGAATCGACGGTGATGTTGCCTTTGCCGTCCACCAGGTCGGCGCCGAACGCGCCGAACATCGCCCCCCAGGTCTGCACGGAATCGGTTGTCGTTCCGCAGCCGAAGCCGAACGCATGACCGGCCTTGGCACACGCCTCGGCCGCTTTCAATTGCATGTCGTAGGTCCAGTCCGCAGCCTCGGGCGGGGAGACTTCGTGGGCCGGATACCAAGCCTGCACATCGATGCCGGCATACTGCTTCAACATGCTGATCCGGGCGCACGGCGTCAGCGGCGCGCTGCCGGAGGCGGTCGGCACCGCCATCCAATGTCCGTTGATCTTCGCCAAATACTCGTTCGCCTTGGCGACGGGCCCATATTTCTCGATCAGCGACGACATCACGTCGTCCACAGGGATCAACTCGTCCGACCACTGATGCACGGTCCAGATGTCGAACGCGAAGACGTCGTGGCCGGTTTTGGCGACTGCTTCGGCGCCCATCGTCAGATCGATCTTGTTGCCGATGGCGGTGAGGAAATCGAGCTGCACATCGACTTTGTTCTTGTCCGCCCAGGCGGCCACGACCTTGCGCATCGCGTCATTGCCGGCGGGCACCCAGTGATCCCAGAACGCGCAGCTCAGCTTTCCCGCCGCACCAGCGGTACGAATGTGCACAAGTGGCAGCGCGGAGGCAGCGGTTGCAAGCTTCAGCGCGCCGCGGCGCGAAATGCGTCGTGTCATTTTACGGAACGTCTCCCTTTTATGTCGGCCGGCTTCGATGCCGGGCGATCGTTATGGTCAACCGCTTCAGTATGGGCAGAACGGCAAGGGCAGCTTATGACAAGTCTGTAATGTCGGGAGTTTTTTGTGCCGCGGGCCGGCGTCGCCATTGCCACGCCGCATAGAAGGCAACCGCAAGCAGGAGCAGGGCGAAAATCACCAGGTGTAGATCGTGGAAAACGGCCTGCAGGGTGGGGCTGGTGTCCCAAGCCTGGCCCAGCTTCATGCCGACGTACGCAAGCACGAAACACCATGGCCAGGAGCCGATGAACGTATAGAGCTGGAACCGGAGCATCGGCATGCGGGCGATTCCGGCCGGCAGCGCGATAAAGGTGCGGACGACCGGCAGCATCCGGCTGATCAGGACCGTGATGCTTCCCCACCGGTCGAAGTAGCGTTCCACCCGGGCAAGCTCATGCCGGTTCAGCAACACGTAGCGTCCCCAGCGTTCTACGGCGGGCCGGCCGCCGTAGAATCCGACCGCGTATGCCACGGTGGATCCGAGATTGCAGCCGATCGCGCCGGCGGTGGCGACCAGGAACAGGTCGAAGCGGCCGGTCGCAACGAGATAGCCGGAGAATGGCAAGATGATTTCAGAGGGCAACGGGATGCAGGCCGACTCGATCGCCATCAGCCCGATGACGCCGCCATAGCCAAGCGTGCTGATCGTCGATGTTATGAAGGCCGCGATCGTTCCCAGGATGGTATGAATGCCGGCGGCTCCCGTGCGACATGCTGTGCCAACGGGGGCCATGCCCGAAGCCCGCAAAGGCTGCAAGCTCTATCGCCATAGTTGCCAAGGACAGGCTTCGGGGAAGGCCAGGGCAGGCGCTTCGTTGTAGTGAAACGCAGCCTGCAGACCCGAAGCGCCGGCGCGAGCGTGGCACGGGCGATCGGGCGCTCCGGGTCCCAACCGCCGGCCTGACAACACATGTCGATGGCGGGCTGCGCCGAGCCGTACGGATGCCCGGCGGATGGCCGCGACCGTTATTTTTCCAGCGTGAAGCCGGCTTTCAGGGTGACCTGGTACTCCTTCACTTTGCCGTTCTCCAGCGAGCCGCGGATCTGCTTCACCTCGAACCACCCGAGATGGCGCACCGAGCTGGCGGCCCGGGATATGGCGGTATCGATCGCTTCAGAAATGCTCTTCGGCGAGGTGCCGACGAGTTCAATGACCTTGTACACGGGGTCAGACATCCGATCCTCCGATCAATCAGGGGCTTTGGCCTAAGCGACGGCGAGCTGGTTGGGTGGCACTGGCGCGGCAATTTAATCATCCGCCGGGAACGTGCGGCGCGGGTCGGATCGGAACCAATCGGCAACAGCGGCGTTGGTCGGCGGTGACCCGGAGACGCGCCCTGAAATGGCTTGGCTGGATCGGTGTGCCGGTCGCGGCCATCCTTGCCGTCATCCTGCTGTGGAACTGGGACTGGTTTGCGCCGATGGTCGCGGCGAGGGCCTCCGCGGATATCGGGCGCCCCGTCACGATCGGGCATCTGCATGTCCGGCTTGGCCGCATGACCACGATCGCGGCCGACGACATCGTGATCGCCAATCCGCCTGGCTGGCCGGCCGATCCGCCGCTGGCACGGGTGCAGCGATTGGCCGTGCAGGTGGACCTCTGGCAGTACTTGTTTCACCGGCAGTTGATCGTGCCGCTGATCGAGATCGACCGGCCGCTGATGCAGGTGGCGCAGGCGCCGAACGGGCAGGCGAACTGGCAGTTCGGTGTCCCAGTCGGTTCCGTAAGTGGAACGAAGATCGGCGATCTGCGCATCGTCGATGGGCAGGCGCATGTTCTGATGCCGCGACTGCGCGCCAATTTCGATGTCGGCGTCGCGACGCGCGAGCAGCCGGGGCGCGAACCGCAGTTGATGGTTCAGGCGCGTGGCACGTATGCCGGCCAGCCGATCACCGGGGAGATGATCGGCGGCGCCGCCCTTGGCTTGCGGGACACCAACCATCCCTGGCCCGTCGAGCTGCACCTGGCGAACGGGCCGACCCGGGTTGATTTGATCGGATCGGTGCAGGACCCGCTGGCGCTCGCCGGAGCCAACCTGCGGCTGCGCTTTGCCGGTCCCGACATGGGGCTGCTGGAACCGCTGACGGGCATTCCGATCCCGAAGACCCCGCCCTTTGAGGTGACCGGCCGGCTGGATTTCGCCAACCATCATGTGCTGTTCAAAGATTTCGCCGGCAGGGTCGGCTCCAGCGACGTGGAAGGGTCCATTGCGGTCGATCCCGGCCATCCCCGGCAGGAGATCATTGCACAGCTTCATTCGCGGTCGGTGGATCTTGCCGATCTGGGTGGCTTTATCGGCGCCCGGCCGGGTTCGGGGACAACGCCAGCACAAGCCGCGTCGCCGGGCTTGTTTCCAACCAAACCGGTTCACGAGCCTGAGTTGAACTGGGCCGACGTTCACGTGCGCTATGAGGCGGCGCGCATCCAGGGACGGTCAATGCCACTGGATAATCTGCAGGTGGCGCTGGATATCGTGGACGGCGCGGTCGAACTGCACCCGATCAGCTTCGGGGTGGGTACGGGCCGTATCTCGGCCTCGGTCCATCTGGTTCCTGCTGGGCGGGAACTGCGGGTCAACGGCGAGGTCGATTTCCAGAGCGTCGATGTCGCTCGGCTGATGGCGGCGACGCATCTGTTCCGCGGCGCCGGCAGCATCAGCGGCAGCGGCAAAATCGAGACGGTCGGCAACTCGGTGGCGGAGATGGCGGCCAACGGGAACGGTGAGATCGCCATCGGCATGGCTGGTGGCGATCTCAGCGCTATACTGGTGGACCTGTCGGGGCTGGAATTCGGCAATGCCCTGATGTCCGCGCTTGGTGTTCCGAAACAGACCAAAGTCGGGTGCATGGTGGGCGATTTCGGGTTGGAGCACGGGGTGATGCGCACGCGGGCGCTGGTGCTGGACACTGGGGAAGCGCTGATCACCGGGACCGGATCGGTCAATCTCCGCAACGAGACGCTCGATCTGCGGATTCGCACGGTACCGCAGAAGTTCACGATCGGATCGCTGGCGGGTCCGCTGAACATCACCGGAGAGTTGAAGCATCCCCGCATCCTGCCGGGGGCGCAGACGATCGTTCGTGGCGGGTTGGCGGCGGGGCTGGGCGTGCTGTTCGCGCCGTTGGCGGTGCTGCCGACCATCCAGTTCGGGGCCCACGACCACCAATCCTGTGACCGGCTGCTGTCGGAAGCGCGCAGTGCCGCCCCGGGCACCCAGTTGCCGGTCCCCAGGAAATTGCAATCGGAACGATAAATGCAACTGCCGGTGCCACTGTCGCTGGAGCCGATGGAGGCGGAGCCGGTCCAGGAGCTGCCATCCGGCCCGAACTGGGTGTTCGAGCCGAAATACGACGGCTTTCGCTGCCTGGTTTTCCGCGATGATGAGGAGGTGGCGCTGCAATCGCGTCGGCAGCGGCCGCTGGCACGGTTCTTTCCCGAAGTGGCGGCCAACATCGCTGCGCTGCCGGTGTCGCGTTTCGTGCTGGATGGCGAGTTGGTCATTGTCGGCAAGGAATTCGACACGCTCCAGTTGCGGTTGCATCCCGCCGCGTCGCGCATCGCCAAACTGGCGAGCGAGGTTCCGGCAACTTTCGTTGCATTCGACCTTTTACTGGACGAATGTGGCCGCGACGCACTGGAATGGCCGTTTTCCCGGCGACGGGCCGCGCTGGTGGCGCTGTTCGAGAAATTCGACCGGCATGCCGGCGTGGTGCTTTCCAGGGAAACCACGGTGCCAAGCGAAGCGAGACGCTGGTTGGACGATGCCGGAGGAGGGCTGGACGGGATCGTTGCCAAACGGCTTGATTTGCCGTACCGGCCGGGCCGGCGGGAGATGCTGAAATTCAAACTTTGGCACAGCGTCGATTGCGTGGTGGGTGGGGTCTATTTGAAGCCAGGTACACGGACAGTCGAGTATCTGCTGTGTGGTTTGTACGACGTTGCGGGGCGTTTGAATTATGTCGGCCGCTGCGCCCCGGGCGATCGCGAAATAGATGCAAGGATCCAGCCGCTGATCGGTGGGGACGGATTTACCGGCGAAGCGCCGGGCGGACCCAGCCGCTGGTCGCGGCGGGAACGGCCGGTGACGCCGCTGCGGCCCGAACTGGTCGCGGAAGTGAGTGCCGACCACATCACCGCCGGCAAGTTCCGCCACGGCTCTCGCCTGGTTCGATGGCGCGATGACAAGGATCCGCGCCGCTGCACGATGGATCAGATTGAGCGGAAGGAAGGTGGTTCGCATCGGACGGATGGCGCCGACCCGACGTAACCGTCCAGCGCGTTAGCAGGGCACCCGGTTGGAGGTGTTGCGACCCGACGAAGTGGGCGCGGATGAATAACGATCTAATGACATGGTGCTAACGATAGCGGCGGATTCGCAATTAACCATTGCCTGATTCATCAAATCTCTGCGAAAGACCCAAGGGGATGGACTCGGGATTGGATTGGCATGCGAGTCGCCGCGGCAATCAATCGTCTAAAGCCGGCTGGGATCAGCAGGCAGTTGCAGCTTGTGGCCGTGATCCTGTTGCTTGGAATACTTGCCGGATCAGCGGTGGAGTTGCTGCGTACGCGCGAGGCGCTGCTGGCGGACACCGAACAGCAGATGGCCCGGCTGGACATGGTGTTCGCCGAACAGACCGGCCGCGCGCTGGAAACAATCGATCTTATCCTGGGAAGCGTGGCGGACGACCTGCGGAACGGTGCTGCATCGCCTGCCACGGCTGATACGTTCAGCCGCTCGCTGGCACGGCGGATCTCGATGGTGCGTCAGAGCAGCGGGATCGCTATTGCCGACGCCGATGGGCGGCTGGTCTATTCGTCGAGCCCCGCGCTGCTGGCCATTACGATCCCAGCGGCAGCCAGGCACTGGATCGACGATGCCATCGACAACCCGAAATTGGGATTGGAGCTAACCGAACCGTTCAGGAAGCCGGACGGCGGCTGGACCGCGCTCATGGTTCGTCCGATACCGGAGGCGCACGGCAGTGACCATTACGCGGCTATCGCTTTTCTCAATCTGAGTTATTTCGAGGATTTCTATAAGGCGGTGGAGCTGACCGAGAAAGGCGCCATCCTGCTGCACCGGCGAGACGGCGTCGTGCTCGCCGGCTTCCCGCACAATGACGGGATCGTCGGGCGGAGCTACGCCGACCTGCCGCCCTTCAAGGACATTCTCGCGCACGCGATGGCCGGCACGCTGCTGATGGACAGCCCGATCGATGGAGAGCGCCGGGTACTGGCGATCAGGGCGCTCAAAATGTTTCCCGTCGCGGTGAATGTATCGGTTGGCGAAAAGCAGGTGATGGGACTTTGGCGTCACCAGGCCTGGGCGCTGGGGCTCACGTCGGCCGGGGTGAGCGTCGTCACCACGTTCTTGCTGCTGATGCTGGCAAGCCGTTCGCGCGAGCGCGACCGGCTGGTGCAGTCATTGCGTGAGGCGAAAGAGGCAGCGGAGGCGGCCAGCGGACAGATGGCCGCCGAAATGGAGGAACGGGAACGCGTGGAGGGCGCGTTGCGTCAGGCGCAACGATCGGAAGCGATCGGCCAGCTAACTGGCGGCGTGGCGCATGATTTCAACAATCTGCTGTCGATCGTGATGGGGAACATCGACCTGCTGGAGCGAACGCTGCCCGGCGAGGAGAAGACGCTCGGGCGGCTGGCAACGATGCGCGCCGCGGCCGAGCGGGGTGCCACTCTGACCAGCCAGTTGCTGGCGTTCGCCCGACGCCAGCCGCTGATGCTGCGTGCCGCCGATCTCAACGCATTGGTCATTGGGCTGCGCGACCTCGTGCAGAGTGCGGTCGGCAGCCGGGTGGCGTTGCAGCTTCGGTTGCAGCATGAGCTGGACCCGGCGTTGATCGACCCGTCGCCGATCGAGCTGGTGATCCTCAATCTGGCGATCAACGCGCGTGACGCGATGCCGGAGGGTGGCACCCTGACGATCGAGACCGATTCGATCGAATTGTTGCAACCACAGGGCGATGACCTGAACCCGGGCTGCTACATCGTCCTGACGGTTTGCGATACCGGGACTGGCATGTCGCCGGATGTGCAGTCGAAGGCGTTCGAACCGTTCTTCACGACCAAGGAGGCGGGCCGCGGGTCCGGGCTGGGGCTGAGCCAGGTGTATGGGGTCGCGCGACAGCTCGGTGGGGGTGTGCGTATCGAAAGCCGTCCTGGTCACGGTACGACGGTTCGGGTCTATTTGCCGCGCGCCGCACCCGGCGCGGCACGGGTTGCGGAACCGCGTCGGCGGGAAGCGAGTGCCCCGGTCAGTTCCGCCTGCGTGCTGGTGGTGGATGATGACCATGCGGTCCGAACGACCACCGCGGCACTGCTCGCCACGCTGGGCTATGGGGTGCTGGAAGCCGGTAGCGGAACGGAAGCGCTGGCGGTGCTGGAAGAGGAGCAGCCGATCAATCTGCTGCTGACCGACGTGGTCATGCCCGGGATGACCGGGCCGGAGTTGGCCCGGCGCGCGCGGCAGCAGTTTCCCAACCTGCCGGTGGTGTTCATTTCGGGTTATTCTGATCCGGATGCACTGTCGGGTGCGGGCGGGTTCGTCTATCTGGTCCGCAAGCCGGCGCGGCCGGAGGACCTGGTGGCGAAGATCGAAGCAGCGCTGACGAGCGAGACCGCACCGGTGAGCTGACCGAGCAGTCGGTCAGTTTGAGTGGCCGCTTTGCGCCATCCCGGTCGTTCCAGGCCACCGCGCCGTAATCCGAATGCAGAGTTTCACCCGAATGTGTCCGTAGCTGCTCAAACGTCGGCTGCGGGTGCAGGTTGTGTAAAGACGCGTGACTCGCTCACGGAGGGTCTTGCTAGAATTGCGGCACGGCCTTGGCGAGAAGGCGAGGCTCGATCTGACGATCGTCCACGTGCTGGCAAATCCCCCCTGCGGCTCAAGCGCCATCTGCCATCACCTTTCGGCGAGCATGATGCATGCGATTGAGCAGACCCTCAACGAGATGAATGGCCTGCTGGCGAAGCACCATTCAGAGTGCTATAGCTTCGTCCAGGGAAACCAGGATGCGTCGTTTACTTGCCAACCGACTGGTCTTCGCCACTGGGGCGGTGGTGATCGCGATGGCGATTCAGTTTGCGCTTTTGCGGGTGGCCGGCTGATCGATAATAGGGCACGATGCTGATAGACCGCTGTTGCGGCCGACGGTGAGTACGTGACCGACATCTCGCTGCGATTCTGGGCGTCTGATCAGACGGACGTTGGCATGGATCGCGGGTCAGCAGGCGAGGCCGCGGTAGTTTTCGCGTACAAGTAGTTTTCGCGTTTCGGGGGAGAGTCTATATGGAACGACGGACGGTTCTGACAGGTGCGGCTGCGAGCGCAGCGGGGTTTTTCTCCGGCGGCGCTTCCGCCGCTGATACCAGGACGGCAATGGCGGCCAGTCCCGCATCGTCGGATCTTGCCATGGCATTGGCCCGGTTCCGCGCTACCATCCCGGCGCATTTCGACCCGACGTACGTGGAGAACGCCGTCGTCCCGTTCTTCCTCACCAGTGTCTATGAAGGTGAGCGTCCCGCATTGCCGATGATCGATGTGACGCTTACCAAGGAGAACGCACTGCCACACGACCTCTGGGGGCTAATCTACCAGGGTTGGAAGCCAACGCCAGACGAGGGCGTCACGGTGTTCCTTCAGGGCCTGGAGAAACGCGGCGACAACAACCTTCGAAAGCGGATCTACATGTCCGCGGTCACGCCCGACCTGTATCGTCCGATGTACGGTGCCAAGGTGGTCGCCTTCTTCGACGGGCTGCTCGACCAAAAATTCGCCGGCCGGCCATTCATGCGTCACTATCTCGACTACTACTGGGACATCTACTGGGACCTGCACCTTGGGGTGAAGGGCGATGCAATTCCTCCGCAGGTCCGCACGATTGGCGAGAGCTTCAACACTGTCCTGGCGTTCCGCGACCCGACCCAGCCGATCGTCTACGACAACTACATGACGGTGCGCGCTCTCCTGGACTTTCTAAGGAACTGGATCGACGAACGTCTGGACGACATCGCCAACGGGCGTATCGCCAACCCGGAGAGGACGATCGCCTGGTACTGGCTCAAGAATGCCGGCGACGGCGCGCATTTCAGCAAGAGAGACGTGGTTTTCGAATGCTTCCACAACTTCGTCGCGCTCAGCCAATGGGGCAACTCGATCTTCGGCATCATGTCGCGCCTCAGCCAGGATGGCGGTGATCCGGAAGTCCGCTCCGTCTTCGAGAAGACGATGTCGGGGAATCCGGATGCCGCGAATGGCGCGCCCTATACGCCGCTCGAGATGTTCGTCATGGAGCTGTTCCGCACGATCTCGCCGAACGGCGGGAGCCTCTCCTCGATTTCGGACACGCGGCTGGCGAACTCAAGCGATAATTACGGTGACAGCGTGTCGCCCTTCGTGCGCTTCGGTCTCCCCTATGAGCGCAACAGCTACATCATCTCGCCGCATACCTCGACCAGCTTCGATCCCCTCCACTGGACCAATCCGCAGCAATTTGACCCGGGTCGCTACCGTAATGTGCCGACCAGCGCTCAGGTGGACGAAGCGAGGAGCAAGCAGATCGGCTTCGCCAAATGCCCGTTCGACCTCACGACGATGAAGGTCAACGACGGCCGCAACGCAGCCATGGCCAACAGCGCCTTCGGCACGGTGTTCGGCGTGGTTGACGGCAATCCGCTGCCGGTCTGCGACTACGCCGGGTTCGCGCCATTCGGCTTCGGTTATCGCCGCTGCCCTGGCGAGCAGCTCACCATCCAGGTGTTCGAGGACTTCCTGCGCAAGGTCTGGCGCGACAAGATAACCTTCCGCAGTTTGCATCTGCCGAATCCGCGTCGGGTGCCGATCGGTCCGAACGCCGTCATCGACGACAACATCACCTTCGCCCAGCCGTCCTGATCGGCGAGATGCGGCGCACGCCTACCAGAACTGCCGGAGGGTGAGCCGGACGCCCCAGGCGTTTGGCTCGTTTGCGGGCTTGGCGACGACGGATTCGGCATTCAGCACCAAGTCGCCACCACGCCAGAGCCCCGCGCCCATGCCGGCGCCCAATCGCAGCGTGTCGGCTGCGTTGCCCTGACGCGCTCCGTCGATACTGGTTTCTCCGCCGACGTTGTAATAGGCGTCCGCCGACAGCCAGATGCGAGGGGTGATGTTGCGGCTCGCATGGCCTTCCACGATGAGCAGCGGACTCTGCGTCAGGCGGCTTGCACCGCCAGCCTGGAACGCGTTGTTCGGGGTGAAGGCCGCAACCGACACGTAGGTTTCGAGCCATGTCCAGCCGCGGTCCGGCGTGTAGCTGAAATTGACAGTCGGGCGGACGGTCCACCGGTTTGCCGACGGGTTGAGCACACGGCTTGATTGGTACTCCCCAAACGGTGTTCCCACGAACAGGTGAAAGCTTGCGAAGGTCTGCGGCACGAAGTTGGCGAATGCCTCGCGGGTCAGAGCAGGTCCGCCAAAGATGTTTATCTGCCAAAGGAAGCCGACATCGGACACACCGCTGACCGCGGTGCGGTTGGAATCCGAGCTCGATTCCACGTAGAGGTACGGCACCACGATCGACACGCCGCCGGTGCGCCCCCAGTAATCCATGGTCCGAGTCAAAACGAGGGATTGCGACACCACATTGGTGCGGATGGGCGCCGTTACATCCAGTCCGTCCTCCGGCGTCACTGAGGCGGCATAACCCACATTGTAAAAGGCGAGCCAGCTATCGATCGGTGCGTTCAGATAGTCCCGGGCCGAGCCCGCCAAGACGTCACTTGCACAAGAAAGCACGACTCCCACGACGCACGTTACACCGACTGCACGCCACGCACGTCTCCAGCGATGGGGATGTGATCCGGTCCTGGTTCCCGTTTTGGGATGACCCATCCCAAAAGGGCGTCGCCTCGGCCACCTTTGACTGAAACGCCAGCTAATCGCCATTTTACCCGAGCTACTGAACCAATCGGGCTCGCAGCAGGGTATATTCCTTGTCCGAGATCGCCCCGCTTGACTTCAGCCGATCTAGCTTCTCGATCTCGTCAGCGATGCTAAAGCCCACCAAGTGGCGCAATTCGTCGCGCACATGCTGATCGCGCGCCTGGTTCCGCTCGGCCATGCCGCGGCCCTGCGTAATCAGATAGGCAAATATGCCAACGTAAGGTAGCACGATCAGCAGGATGACCCATAGCACCTTGGCGAACCCGGACATGTCGTGGCGGCGGAACAGATCGCTCGTCACCGTGATCAGCAGCCAGAACCACAGGATGAAGATGAAGATTGCGAAGATATCGGTCACGAAATTCGTGAATGTAAAGCCGCCGCCGAACAGCACCAGCGTTCTCCCTCAAGCGTGTTGATCTTACCGGTCGCCCGCCTGTGACTCGACAGCATTGCACCGCTGGCGAGAACAAAGATGGCGACAATATGCCAGATGGCGACGGAATCATAGCTAGCGCCGGTGGCGCCTTATAGCGCGTCGGCGAACGAGCAAGCGTTCAACACGTTTGGCGCGCGATGGTATCTCGTGGTACCCAGAGACTGTAAGTTAGCCTAGTCGAGCGGCACCATACTCGAATGTCGGGTCGGTCATTGCGCCTGGGTCGGGTCGATGACGCCGAAGCCCGGTGGAACCTTGGCCCATTGATAGCCGGCCTTTCCCAAGTCATAGCCGACCTTGAACAAGGCGTTCATGTACTGTGGATCGAACGAATAGCGAAGCTTCACGTTGAAGCTTTCCGGCATGCTGGCGAGATTGAAATCGACCTCGTCGCGCTGGGACACGCTGTAGATCCGGTACAGATCACCGATCCCCTGTGTCTGGATCAGCGACGAGGTCGCCCGCCCGGCGATGCTGAGCGTCTGCCTGGTCACGTCTGCCCATTGCGGGTCGAGGCGAGCATTGCGAATGACATAGAGGATCCGCTTACGGGTGATCCCGAGCTGATTGATCCGCAGCGCTGGCGGATAAACAAACACCTGCGCGCTGGCGCCGCCGTCGACGTTCATTTCCTGATAGTCCTTGCCGCCCGCCTGCACGTCGATCATCACCGGCGGAAACGCAACGGGAATAGCGGCCGAGGCAAGCATGATCTTCTGGATCAGCGTGATGGTTCCCGGCTGCCCGGACGCGGCGATCTTGCCGATGTCCCAGATTACCGGTCGGCCGGCGTCGAGATCGGTGGTGGCGATCAGCAGCAGCCGTCCCTGCTCGTATTGCTGTGCAATCGCCTGGACCAGCGCGGGCGTGACATAGCGCCCGATCGTACGAAACAATGGTGCGTTGGTCGCCAATGCATCGCCGAGGAAGCCAGACACCAACCAGCGCCGTTCCAGCACGTCCTGCGGCGAGAGCTGCGTGTAGATTTCTTGCAACTGCTTGTCGTACGCGGGTCCGAGGAACGCGAACGGGGCAATCAGAGCGCCGGTACTGATCCCGGTGACGACCTTGAAGCTCGGCCGTGTGCCGGCCGCGGTCCAGCCGACCAACAGACCAGCGCCGAATGCGCCGTTTTCACCCCCGCCCGAAATCGCCAGAAAATAGGCCGGCGGCAGCGGTCCGGTATGGCCTGTTGCAGTTGCGTAAGCACGCTCCCGGCGATATGAGGCAAGGCCGTCGGAGATCATCTGTGGCGTGACCTCGTCGCCCCAGAACCGGGCATCCGTAAGCCCGAGCACAGTGATGTCGTTCTGCGCCGACTGAGGCACCGGGTTCAGCCGCGGCAATGGTCCGCAGGACGATGCGACGAGGCAAGCAGCGGTCGCGATCAACGCCATAAATCGCCGCAGAAGCCGCTGTGCCGCCATGGTTACAGTGGACCTGCCCGATTAGTGATGCGTTGGTTTCGCGGCTGGCTCCGCCGGCGTCCAACTCGCCGCCGGGTCATAGGCACGGATGCTGTCGACCACCGACTGGGTATCGGGTCCGAAATCCCGTTGCAGCACTTTGCCATCGGGGCCGACCAGGAATGTCATGACGCCGCTCTCGCGCCAGGCCGCCGGCCAGGCGATGAATGCAAACCCGCCGGTCATCTTGCCATCCGGCTGCAGATAGCCGCGCGCACCACCTGACGCATGCGGTCCCTGTGCGGTGAGGACCCGGAAATAATAGCCGCGGAAAGGGTCGCCGGGCTGGCGACCTTCAAGGAATTCGTGGTTCGAGCTGGCGAAGGGCGCCAGCGGGCTTGGTCCGGCGGCTGTCGTCGCGGCGGCGTCCCACCACAGCCCGTCGGTCTGGCCCGGCGTGCTCTGGACATATTCCGCGTATTCCGGCGGCGCCCCCGCATGTGCGTGCGCCGCCGCGTAGCTCCGTTCCGCTTCCACGAACGTGCGCAGCGTCGCGATCGCGGCCAGTTCATCTTCGCCGATGCGGCGGGCGAGGATTTCCTGCTCGGCCGCCGCGGTATCGAACACCCAGCCCTTGCCGCGGCGTACCAGCGGGATCGGCAGCGGCCATCCATTGCCGGCCACGATGACGACCTTGCTCGGGCCTTCCCGGTGGAGTTCCACGTTCTGACGCATCGCATCCGCCACCCGCTGGCGCATCACTCGCCCGCTGGCCGGATCGGCGCCCAGCACCAGTGACGCATGGTCATGGCCGAACATGTCCAGCAGCTTGTCGGTGTCGTCGTTTGCCAGCGCCGCCACGACCGCCTGCACGGCCGCCTGCGGGGTCGCGAAGCTCTGCTGTTCAGGTGGCGTGGCTGCGACCGCTGCCGGGGGTGCGGTGCTTTGCGCCATGACGATTGCCGGCATGGCGCCCAGCGCCGCGAGTGTGGTCAGCAGGATCACCATTCGCACTTTATCGACGGAAGCCATGCGCCCCGCCGCCACGTTGAGCTCCGCCGCCACCCTGGAATTGCCCGCCTCCGCCGGAGAACGCGTTGCTGGAGCGCAGGCTGGCCGCACCGCGATTGCTGAAGTTATTGGCCGCCCTGCCATTCTGGACCCCGCCGAAGGCGCCGCCCGATGGCTGGAATGCGGGACGACCGCCGCCCTGGTTGAAACGCTGACCGCCACCGACAGACGGGCGATTCGCCGCGGCTGTACCTGGTGCGCGGTTAGCAAGCCCGGCCCCCGGCTGCCGGGCCGGCGACCCGCCCCCGACCGAAGGACGGTTCGCCGCGGCCGTGCCTGGGGTGCGGTTAGCAAGCCCGGCCCCGGGCTGCCGGGCCGGCTGCCCGCCACCGACAGATGGACGGTTCGCCGCGGCCGAGCCTGGGGTGCGGTTACCGGGCACAGCTCCGGGCGGCCGGGCCGGCTGCCCGGCGCCGCGGTTCGCCACCTGCGGTGCGCGGTTGCCGGCGGCGGCTCCGGGTTGACGGGCCAGGCCCGATCGGATGTCGGCGGCGTTCACTCGGCTGGCCTGGTTTCGCGTTGCCAGCGATGCCTGCTGGCGGGCCGTCGCGGACCGGTCCGGGCGCCACGCGTTTTCCCGGTTTTGCGTGATCCGGCTGTTGAACTGAGTGCGCTGCGCGTCAGTCAGCCGGGTGTTGTTGACGTTGATGTTGTTGGTGCGATTTACATTGATGTCGCCGTTGCCGCCGTAATACCCGCCCCAGCCCCAGTTGCCGCTGTAGATGCCGTGCGATGTCCAGCCGATGGCAAAGCCGACGGCGGCGCCGAATACCGCGCCAGTGGCGAAGGTGGCGGCCGGGCTTGCGTAGTATGGATAAGGCGGCGAATAGACATACGGTGCCGGCGCGCCGACCACGATAGGCGCCACGACCACTTGCGGGTTGTACTGCGGGACGTAGATGACCTGCGGGTCGGCCGATTGCACGAGGACCGTCTGATCCTCCAGCTTCACCGACTGCTTGTCGTTCGATTGCAGGTTGCCGGCATCGTAAACCTTCTTGCGGAAGGCCTGGATCGCATTCAACACGTCCGTCTGCTGGGCCACGACAGCGTTGCCGAGCTGCTGGGTCCAGTCGAGGTCGTCGTTCATCATCGACAGCACATCGGGGTAGTTCAGCAAGGCAACCACCGAGGGATCCCAGGAGGCGGATGGCTTCAGCGATGCGTCGGTCTTATGCCGGTCCAGGTACCGTTGTGCCTCGACAAGCTGCAAGGGCTGTGTCGAGGCGGGCAGCACGACCGCCAGGAGGTCATCCGGATAGAGAGCGATGCGTCCGACAAGCTGGTCGAGGTCGGCCGGCGTCAGTTGCTCGGCGGCCGCAGGCGGGGGCTGCGCCGGTGGCGCCTCTGCGGTCTGCGTCCAGCCGGGTGCGGACGGCAGGAACAGGAGCGCAGTCGCAGCCAGCGCCATCAGGCTGCGGCGGATGGTTCCGCTATTCCGACCCGTGATGGTCACCTTAATGTAACAGATGTACCGTTTCATGCCCGTTTGTGGCGCCGTCCGTTGCAGTTCACCCCGGGGCCGGCTGTAATGCAATGCCAAAGTATGAGCGTACGGTGCGGCCAGAAGCGCACGGCGTCGCGCAGCTGCCTGATCGCTGCCCTACGCCGCAGACTTCCCGAACAGCTCTCTGAACAGCCGCTCGCTCGCCGCGAGACCCTCATCGGTGAGCACGACTGACTTCGCTTTGCCGACCGGATCACAGATCATCCCCTTGCGATACAGCCGGCCCAGCGCGTCCCAATCGTGGCCCTTCCACGCTCTGCACCGATCGTGCAGAGCTGCCGCACCGCCTATCCGCGACCAGTTCGCGCAGACGCATTTTCAGCGTGTTGCGATTTGCGCCGGTGATGGAAGCAAGCTGCGCAATCGTCACGCGCGTTCGCCCGCAGCGCTTTCAGAATGAAGCAGCGGCAGAACGGCCTCGTCGATCTTGGCGATCCGTTCACGGTCCAGTCGTGCCGCGAGGCTATCCTTCTGCTTCTTGAGGCAGCGTAGGAAAAAGCCGATCCTCGGCTCCCAATCTGGTGTTTCGTTCCTGAGCGTCGTCTGCGTGCGGCGGAGCGCCTTGTAGTATAGGCGGAACAGGATCCGGCGAAAGCCAATCCTTTTCACTACGCCGGCATTGGACGGCGCAATCTGGCTGCCGCTGTCAGCGCGCAGCAGGCATGCTGCCTTGAGCCTGGCTCGCTTTACAGTGCACCGCCTGCGGCACCATAGTTGCATAGCTCGCAACGATGCAGGAAATCATGAAGAAGAGCCTCTTGGCGTTCATCGCCGCCCTTCTGCTGTCACCGCTGAGCGCTGTCGCCGAGCCCCAACGCGGCGGGACCGCGGTGATTGCGGTCGATCCGGCGGGGCTCACCACACTCAATACGCAGATGACCTCGGCGACTACTGCGCAGATCATTGCCGATCTGTGGGCCGACGGACTCTATGCGCGCGACGGCGAGAACCATAAGATACCGCATCTCGCCCGCTCCTGGTCGATCTCGGATGATCAGCTCACCTACACCTTTCTGTTACGCAGCGGTGTCAAATGGTCCGACGGCGAGCCCTTCAGCGCCGCCGATGCCGTCTTCACGCTGCAACATATGGCGCAGTTCAACACCTATATGTCTTCGATCCTGTCGAATATCGACAAAGCGGAGGCGCCCGACGCCACCACGTTCGTGGTGCATCTGAAACACCCGCTCGCGGCGATGCTGGAAGTGTTCAACAAGGAAACCTTCCCGCTGATGCCGGAGCATATCTATACCCACGGCGATCCTGCCACCAACCCAACCAACCGGATGCCGGTCGGCCTCGGCCCTTTCAAACTCAAGAGCTGGGAGCAGGGGCGGCAGCTGGTGTTCGTGCGCAACGATTATTTCTGGGATCAGCCGAAACCTTATCTCGACAGCGTTATCGTTGCCCTCCTTCCCAATCCGCAGCAGCAGGTCAATGCGCTGATCAGCGGCGAGGTCGATTGGGCGGTGATTCCCTATTCCCAGCTCGATCGTGCCCGCGAGGCGGCGAAGGGCGGCAAGATTGCGGTGCAGCGGATACCGTTCAGCTCGCCGTTCCGGCTCTCGCTCGATTTCAACCTGACGCAGGCGCCGCTCAGCGATGTGCGCGTCCGCCAGGCGCTGTTCATGGCGCTCAATCGGCAGCGCATCGCTATCGATGTCACACCGCTGTCACGGGCGGAGACCAATGTTATTCCCTCGCAGTTGCCGGGAGGTCGGATCCGTCTGTCGATTACAGCAAGATGTATGCCTATGATCCGGCCCGCGCCGGCAAGCTGCTCGACGAAGCCGGCTATCCACTGAAGGACGGCAAGCGCTTCAGCCTCGAACTCAGTTTCGGCGGCGGGGGCACGTCATCCGGCGCCGTCTATAGCGACGCCGCCAACATCATCGTCGCCGACTGGGGCGCGATCGGCGTCGAAGTGCATCCGGTCAGCCTCGAACAGAATATCTGGTTGGAGAAGGTTTATGACCGCCGCGATTTCCAGGTATCACTGACATCGCTCACCTCGACCTTCGATCCAACCTTCGGTATCGATCGCAGCTATCTCTGCAACAACACGCATATCATGTACAAGAACCCGTCGGGCTACTGCAATCCGGACCTGGATGCGGTCGCGGCCAAGGCCAATTCGGCACGCGCGGCGGACCGGCAGGGCTTCTACCGGCCATATCGGGGATCGTCGCGCGCGATGCTCAGCGAACTCAGCCCCAAGGCAGCGTCAACATGCGTGTCGATCGGCGGACGCAATTACACAAAGTTCGGGGTATGACGGCAACGCGAACTGGGCGGATGTCTGGTTGGAAAAATCCAAATGAGATCTTCGATCTCGAATGCTATCTGCCGCCTGACGAGAACGGTGCCACCGGCGCTTCCGGGCAGCCGCAGCCGGCAGGCACCAGGAGGGAGGATCGATTGCCGAACAGCCGGGCCACGGTTTCGGCAATTACCAGCGCATCTTCACCCGGCGCGGCCGATGTTCAGGGCATGAGCCTGGCGGATTTCGTCGCCAGCCTGGACCGGCTCGGCATCGCGCGGTCGGTGCTGCTGGATTCGCCAAATGCCGCCATGGCGGAAGCGGTGCGTGCCTTCCCGGACCGCTTCGTGGCGCTGGGTATCCTCAGCCCGTACGACGGCATGCGTGCGGTGCGCGAACTCGAACGGCTGGTACGCGAGGAGGGCATTCATGGGCTCTATGTCGGCGCCCTGCGCAGCGAGATCCCGGCGAGCGACCGCCGCTATTATCCGCTCTATGCCAAATGCGCCGAGCTCGATGTTCCCGTGCGGATCTATTGCGCCATGGGCTATGCCAATGACCGGCCATACGATCTCGGCCATCCTCGCCATCTCGACGAGGTGGCCAGCGATTTCCCGGAATTGCGCATCGTCGCCGGCCTCGGCGGCTGGCCATGGGTGAACGAGATGGTGGCTCTGCTGCGCCGGCATCCGAACTGTATGCGACACCGCCTCCCACCGGCCGCGTCATTTCGCCAGCAGGGGTCGGGATGGGAGCATGTTCCTGCGCTTCGGCAACACGCTGCTGCAGGACAAGGTCATGGTCGGCCTGTCGGCCGCCGGGCTCGGCATTCCGGCCGAAACGCTGATCGCCGAATATCTCGCTTTGCCGCTCAAGGAGAGCGTGATGGAGAAATGGCTGTTCACCAACGCCAGCGTTCTCCGGACGGGCAGAAGGACGCGCCGCGTCAGCCTGGCCCAGATGCCATGGATGCGCTGGCAGTCCGGCGGCATCTGCATCGTTGGCGCCTCGGGCATAGGGTGACCCGCGGCAACATCGCCATCCGAAGCATGCAGAAATGGCGCTTCCCTGGGCGCATCGTGCCAATTCATGCGCAGGCGGAGAGCATCGAGGGGCTGCCGACCGTCCGCAGCATAGAGGATCTGCCGCCGGGCATTGATGCCGCCTTCATCGCGGTGCCGGCGGCGAGCGTGCGGGATGTGATTCTCCGGCTGGACCGCGCCGGGGTGCGCGCCGCGGTGGTGATCGCCGCCGGGTTTTCCCCCGCGGAGGAGGCGGCGCTGCGGGAGACGATGGCCGGAGCGTCGATCCTGGTGCACGGGCCGAATTGCATGGGGCTGCTCAACCTGTCGGATTCCCTACCGTTCTATTCGGCGGAGATCTCGCCCAAGATGGTGCGCGGGTCGATTGCGTTGCTGGCCCGATCCGGTCGGCCGCCATCGCGATGATGAACACGCTCGATGCCGGCGTTTCCAAGGTGGCCACGGTGGGCAGCGAGTTCCTGTTCATCGCGCGGATTACAGGACTGGTGACCGATGACCCCGAGAGCAGGTCTTCGCTCATCTGGAGGCGATAGTCCCATAGCTTCGCCCCTCGATACGGCGGGTGGAGGCGATGGGAAAATCGATGGTGGTGCTCAAGGTCGGCCGCTCCGCCGCGGGGGTGCTGGCCGCGCAGGCGCATACCGGCGCGCTGATCACGCCAGCGGACGCCTATGCCTGCTTCTTTCGCGATCTCGGCGTGCCCATGGTGGCGGATTACGAGCAGTTGGCAGCTTCACTCAAGGTCATGGCGGCGACGCGGCGGCCGGCGCCCGGCACCGGTGTCGCGCTGGTCGGCATTTCCGGCGGCGAGACCGCGCTCGCCTGCGACCTAGCGGCCGATCTCGGCTTGCGGCTGGCGGATTTCTCCGCCGCAACCTCGGCCAAGGTGCGGGAGGTGCTGCCGGGGGTTTCTGGGCGCAACCCGCTCGATGTCGGCGCCTCGGTCGGCCATGAGCAGACCGGCGGCGATCTCGCGGCGCTGACCGCGATCGCTGCCGATCCAGATGTCGGCATGGTGCTTGCCTTGCAGGATATGCAGGGCACGCTGCCTGGGCAACTGGTGCAGAAATACCGCCACGCAGTGGGCGTCATCGCCGCGCTGTGTCAGCGCACCGAAAAGCCTGTCATCATCGTCTCGCCGACGCCGGATGCGGTGAACCCCGATCTGGTGGCGCCGCTGGTGGAATCCGGTGTGCCTGTCCTGCGCGGCCTGCCCGCGGCCCTGGCGGCGCTGCGCAGCCTGTCGGTCGCGGCGGCGGAGGCGGGGCCGGCGGAGGCGGGGCCGGAACCGCTGGTCTCCGCTTCGGTGCTGGCGGCACTGCGCGCGGCGATCGGCGCCTATGAAGGCGCCTTGCCGGCGGAACTCTGCCAACGAATTCTGGCCGCCTACGGCATTCCCTTAATCCGCTCTGTGCTGATCGGGCCGGAGAGCGAATTGCCGGCGGATGCCGCGATCAGCTTCCCAGTGGTGGCCAAGATCGCCTCTTCCGGCATCTCCCATCGCTCCGATATCGGTGGCGTTCGGCTGGGCATTGCCGATCGTGCCGCGCTGGGCGCAGCGATTGCCGGGATCCGCGATGCCGTCACCGCGGCGCGACCGGATGCGGTGATCGAGGGGTTCGAGATCCAGGAGGAAATGACGGGATGCATCGAGGCGCTGGCCGGGTTTTCCGCCGTGCCGCCCTTCGACGCGCTACCGTCGTCGGTACCGGCGGGACGCTGGCCGAGATCGAGGGCGATCGTGTGGTCGGGCTGGGGGCGCTGACCGACGCGCGGGCAGTGGCGATGATAACCGGAACTCGGCTGGGCAAGCGGCTCGACGGCTACCGGAACCTGGTGCCGAAGACGCCGCTGGATGGATTGGCCGGGCTGGTTGCCCGGCTGTCGCGGCTAGGGGCGGACCTGGCGGATGTCATCGCCGCCTGCGACCTCAACCCGGTGCTGATCCGGCCCGGGTCGGGCGAGGTTAGGGTGGTTGATGTGCTGATGATTGCATCACCACGAAACTGCTGACCGTCCGGCGGGTTCGAGTTCACATCGCGGCGCCGGAGGGCATCGTCCGCGCCGTCGACGGGCAACCGCGTTTGGACCGGTATGTCAAGGGATTGGTTTCCGCCCCGATGTCCTGTCAATGTCCTGTTTGCCCCCGGCGGCTCGTGCCGAATGCAACGCCGCTCCATCGAAAAGCTATGTCATTTGCAATCTGATAGGTGGCGCGCCCGAGAAGATTTCGAACTCCTAACCCCCAGATCCGTAGTCTGGTGCTCTATCCAATTGAGCTACGGGCGCCGCCGGCCGCCGTCGACCAAGTGCGCCATGTAGCGGAAGCCGTTTTCGCCGACAAGGGCCGCCGCCGCGCGCTGTCGCTGCCCGCTTGAGATGGGTCGGCAATCAGGGCCACACTCGCGCATTCCTGCCGCAGCCGCGGCCCGGGACCAATCAATGTCCAGGGGAGGACAAAGCGTGATCAACAGACGGACAGTCCTGACCGGAGCCGCCGCCGCGGTCGCCGCCCGCGCCACAACCCGCGCTCGGGCCGCCGCCACGCCCGGTGTGACCGCCACCGAGATAAAGATCGGCAACACCATGCCGTATAGCGGCCCCGCCTCGGCGTATTCCAGCGTCGGCAAGGCCGATGTCGGCTTCTACAAATGGGTCAACGATCAGGGCGGCGTGGGCGGCCGCAAGATCGACTTCCTGTCCTACGATGACGGCTATAGCCCGCCCAAGACCGTCGAACAGGTCCGCCGGCTGGTGGAGGAAGACAAGGTCGATTTCCTGTTTCATACGCTCGGCACCCCGACCAATTCGTCGATTGAACGTTATTGCAACCAGCGCAAGGTGCCGCAGTTGTTCGTCGCCACCGGCGCCGACAAGTGGGGCGACTACAAGCAATATCCGTGGACCATCGGCTGGCAGCCGAGCTACCGGACGGAAGCGCAGATCTACACGAAATACATGCTGCAGCAGAACCCGAATGCCAAGTTGGGCATCCTCTATCAGAACGACGATTTCGGAAAAGACTATCCCGCCGGCGTTCGCGACATACTCGGCAAGGACTGGGACAAACGGGTGATCAAGTCGATCACCTACGAGGTGACTGATCCCACCGTGGACTCACAGATATCGGAGCTTCAGTCATCCGGCACCGATACGCTGCTGGTGGTGGCGACGCCGAAATTCGCTGCCCAGGCGATCCGCAAGGTGCACGACCTCAACTGGAGGCCGATGTTCTTCATGACCAACGTTTCCATCTCGGTGGGTGCCGTGATGCGGCCTGCCGGGCCGGAGAATGCGGTCGGAATGCTCAGCACGCAGTACCTCAAGGATCCGGCCGATCCGGCCTGGGACAGCGATCCCGGGATGAAGGGCTTCAAGGATTTCATGGCCAAATACGTGCCCGGGGGCGACATCACCGATGCGGGATATATCGCCGGCTACGGGGCGAGCTATACGATGTGGAAGGTGCTGGAGCAGTGTGGTGATGACTTCTCACGCGAGAATGTCCTGAAACAGACCACGAATCTCAAGGACCTGGACGTGCCGGCGCTGCTGCCGGGCATCAAGGTCAATACCAGTCCGACCAATTATCACCCGATCCTTGGCATGCAGATGGTGAAATGGGATGGCAAGACCTGGCAGCGTTTCGGCAACGTGATCGAGGGCGCGCAAACCTGAAGCGGCGAGCCTGTGCGGCCGCGGCTGGGACTACTCGCGCTGCCATCCGAGCCAGGAGCACAGGCCGCGTCCCATCACCTGCTCCAGCTCGCTTCCGGACAGCCAGGGCAGCTCTTCGGTGAACATCGTCACGCAGTGCCGGTAGCTGCATGGCATGCGGGTCATATCGGTGCCCCAGAAGAAGCGCTCCGGCCCGAACGCGTCGTACAGCCGGTGCAGATGGTCATGGATGTTGCGGTAGGGGTATGGGGCGGTGGAGTAGCTCGGGGCACCGGTCGCCTTCATCGCCACGTTCGGATATTTGCGGGCGATGTCCACCAGTTCGGGGAGTGTGGCGAAGGCGGCGTCGTCCTGGTCGGTGCGCACGGCGCCCAGATGATCGATGATCAGTTTCAGATGCGGGTGCCGCTCGGCGACGCGGGCGAAAATGGGCAGGAAGCGCCAGGCCATGGTGGCGAAGGGGATGCCGAGCCGCTCGGCCTGCGGCCACACCCAGTCGAGCGTGCCGTCTTCGTGCCAGCTCTGCTGATGCGGCAGCACCAGGGCGGTGCGCAGTCCCAGCATGCCGGGCTGCCGCTTCCAGAGCTCCAGCAGGCCGCGCTGGTGCGGCTGGTCGTACGGGAACTGGCCCAGGATGGCGAACCGCTGCGGGTAGTGCCGCACCGCCTCGATCGCCATCGCGTTGGCGTTCGGATCCCAGCTCGGCGGATGGATCACTGCCGCATCCACTCCGGCCGCTGCCATTTCGCGCAGCAGCTCCTCCGCCGTGAAGACCGAGGTCTTGCGGTGCTGGCCACTCGGCGTGCCGCTCGACCAGATATGCACCTGGGCATCGACGATCTTCATGGCGCTCTCCCCGGCTTTTTCCGTGCGCACTGTACGGCACACACAGGCGCCGGCAAGGCCGTCACGCAGTCAGCAGTGGACCGGCCTGCGCCGCCAGTTGCTCGATCAGCGCCGTCATGTCGCGGCGGAACGCGGCGAAGCGCGGCAACCGCTCGATCCGTGCCTCGTCCATGTACAGATTGCGGGCAATCTCGATCTGCAATGCATGCACGCCCTGACGCGGGCGCCCGTAATGGCGGGTGATGTAGCCGCCGGCGTACGGGTCGTTGCGCTTTACCGAATAGCCCAACGACGTCAGAAGCTGCTCGACAAGGCGGGCGATCCGTGCGGCACAGGCTGTCCCGTGCGCGTCGCCGAGCACAAAATCCACGCCGTTGTAACGGCCCGTCGGTGCCTGCACCGGCATGGAGTGGCAGTCGATCAGCAGGCAGGCACCAAAGGTGGCGCAAGTCCCGCCGATCAGTGCGGCGAGCGTATCGTGATAGGGCTGCCAGCATTGTCGAATGCGTCGCTCGGCCTCGGTGAAACGCAGCTTGCCGCGATAGATGGTTTCCCCTGAAGCGACCACGCGGGCGATGGTGCCGAGGCCGGCGGCGACACGCGGGCTGGTGGTGTTGACCCAAGGCGGCAGCGGGTCGGCGAACATGCCGGGATCAAGCTCCCACGGCTCGCGGTTGGGGTCGCAGAAGGCACGCGGGAAGGTTGCGGCGACCAGGGGGGCGCCATGGGCGGCGGCCTCGGCGAACAGTTCGTCAACGAAACTATCTTCGCTGCGCCGGAGCGTCAGTGGATCGAGCCGGGCGGCGGCGATGAAATCGGCTGGATAGGTGGCGCCCGAGTGCGGTGACGCGAACACGATCGGCACGGTCTGGCGTACCGGGCGACGGACGATCAGCGCCGGCTCGACGGGCAGACAGGCGGTCTCGGGGACAGGGAGGTCCATTGCTCTATTGAACGCGGTGCAGGCGCGGCTGTCACCTGTCCCCTTTGCCGTTGTCGCGGGCTTGCCCGGTGGCAGGCCGGCGCGTAAGAAGCCGCCGTCCAACGGCCGGGCGCATAGCTCAGCGGGAGAGCGCCTCCCTGACACGGAGGAGGTCCGTGGTTCGATCCCACGTGCGCCCACCAGACATGCGCCGGTGCGGGCGTTCAGGCGGCCCGCGTCAGCCGCTTCATCCAGGCCGAAACGCGATGGCGCCGAAGCTCGCTGCGGGCCTTGGCGTCCGTGGTCATGTAATTCAACTGCATGCTGGTGCGCTGTCCGGTGAACACCTTATGCCCGTGCCAGGCATTCGCGGCGTTGGGGAACACCAGCAAGGTCCCGTTCACCGGCGGCACTTCAACGGCGTAGTCCTCCAGGTCGTTCGGTCCGCGCAGCAGGCGCAGGCAGCCTTCGTGGCGGGCGAACCGGCCGCTGTCCGGGTTCAGGTACAGCAGCACGGTGACGCGCTTGGCGCGCGAATCGATATGGATGCTGCCGTCCCGCTCATTGGTCCAGCCGCGGAATGTTACCAGCGTCGGCGCGTCGGCGAGGTCCAGGCCGAACCGCGCGGCGATCGCGTCGCGCAGCTTCGGCCCCTCCAACTCGGTGACCAGCGCCCGCGCGGCCGGCCCAAGCCGCAGCGCGCCGGGCGGGATCGAGCCTCGCCGCCCGAGCGGCGGGAGGTCGTTCAGCACCGCGCCCAGGCTGTCAGGAGGCACGAAATCGGCTACCACGAGATGCGGAAACGGATCGGTCCCCAGCGGCGCGGCGTGCAGTGCGGCGTAGTCCAGCTCGATCATCGGGGCCTCCTTGCCACCGCGCTTTACCACGGAACGATCGACGTTGAACCCCGGCGGGTGACGCTCGAGGATTCTTCGTTTGAGAGCGTGATTCACACTTTCCAACGGTTCCGCCTTAAGCGATCACGCTCTAAAAGCGGCCCGCCGACATGCAGACGCCCCCCGATACGGCTGCCGGACCACTGCCAGCCTATCGGGGCTTGGTGGCGTCCGGCGCGCTGGCCCCGGACCTGTCCCAGGTGATGGCGGCCGGCCGACTGCAGGAACTCTGGCTGCGGCTGGGCAGCTACGATCCACCGCCGCACCCGGTGAACGGCAACGGCTTCCTGTCCCGCCTGCTGCGGCGCCGGCCGGTCGATGAAGCGCCGGAAGGGGCGCCGAACGGGCTCTATCTGGTCGGCGCGGTCGGGCGCGGCAAATCCATGCTGATGGACCTGTTCTTCGCGGCCGCCCGGATCCGGCGCAAGCGGCGCGTGCATTTCCATCAATTCATGCAAAGCGTGCACGCGCGGATCCATGAGTTCCGACAGACGCGGCCCGACATCGACGATCCGATCCCTCCGCTTGCCGACGCCATCGCGGCCGAATCCGCGCTGCTCTGCTTCGACGAGTTCCAGGTGAACGACGTTGCCGACGCGATGATCCTGGGCCGGCTGTTCCAGGCTCTGTTCGAGCGCGGGGTGATCGTTGTCGCCACCTCCAACACGCGGCCGGACGACCTGTTCAAGGGCCAGCCGGGTCGCGACGCGTTCCTGCCGTTTATCGCGCTGATCAAGCGCCATCTCGACGTGCTGGAGATGGACGCCGGGCGGGATTTCCGTCGCGCGCGCCTGCGCGGCATGCCGACCTGGTACATGCCGGCTGACGCACGCGCGGACCTTGCCCTGGATCGCGTGTTTGCCGAGCTGACGGGAGATGCCGAGCCACGCTCCGAAATGCTGATAGTCGTGGGGCGCCGGCTTATCGTGCCGCGGGCGGCGGCTGGCATCGCCCGGTTTGATTTCGGCACGCTGTGCGGGACCGCGCTCGGGCCTGGCGACTATCTGGCGCTGGCGACGCACTATCAAGCACTGATCCTCGATCGTGTCCCACGCCTGTCAGCCGACAATTATGACTCCGCACGACGGTTCATCACGCTGATCGATACGCTGTATGAGCATCGCGTGAAGCTCGTCGCATCCGCCGATGCGCCGCCCGACCGGCTGTACCAGAACGGGGAGGGGGCGCGCATGTTCGAGCGCACTGCGTCACGGCTGGACGAGATGCAGGGCCAGGAGTGGCTGGCCTTGCCGCATCTTACGTAGCGCTATCCTATCTCGCCCGCAGCATGGCGTCGGCGATCTTTTCGGCGGCCATCATGGTCGGGAAGTTGGTGTTTGCGCACGGGACGCTGGGGAAGATCGAGGCATCCACCACCCGCAGTCTCTGCACACCGCGAACCAGACCAGTCGGATCGGTGACCGCCATCGGGTCGTCATCGGATCCCATGCGGCAGGAGCACGAACAGTGCCACACGCCCACTGTGGCCCGCTTGATGTACGTCTCCAGCACCTCGTCATCGCGAAATGCCTGGAGCACGCCTGGCGATTCCATGATGAAGCCGCGGATGACCAGTTGGCGCAGGAACGCCGGGCCGTCCATGAATGTGGCGCCGATGCGCGTGAGGATCATGTTCTTGCGGTTGTAGATGCCGACGCGGCGGATCTTGTCGGTGAAGCTTGCCGGGAAAACGTCGGAGGTGATTGCTTTCAACGGCGGCAGCTCATGCAACGCGGCAATCGTACGGACGCCGCCGGCCAGCCGTACCAGATCGCGGTGGTCGGACAGAAGATTGAAGTCCACGCTGGGTTCCTGCTGCCAGTCGCTCGTCGTCAGACGAACCTGGCCGGTGTCTGAAAACGTCTTGTTGACCCAGAGCGTGGTGACCGCGATGCGGTCACCGATTGCATGCCACGCCGACTTGTTCGACACGGTCAGGGCCATGTCGCCGGCGGGCGCGCCGTCGAGGCCCGACGAAAAACGCATGCCGAGATGGAGAGAGCGCTGGCTATAGGGGTTCTTGCGTGCCCCTGGCTTGAGATATGAGGCAACCGAGATGGACGGATGGTCCATCAGCCTCTGTCCGACACCCGGCGAAGCGGCGCGAACCGGGATGCCGACGTCGCGCAAATGGCCGAGGGGACCGATTCCGGCCCGCAACAGCATCGCCGGGGAATGGATGGCTCCGCAGCACAGGATGATTTCGTTGGCTTGGAATTCGACAAGCTGCTGCCCGACTTTAGCGCGCAGACCGGTGCATCTGGTGTCATCGAAGAGCAGTTCACATACCTGCGTATCGGTCAGGATGGTCAGGTTGTCGCGGTGCCTGACCGTCGGACCCAGGTAACCGACCGCCGCCGAGACACGCCGGTCATACAGATTGGACATGGTGAGGGGATAGTAGCCGTCCTCGAAGACGCCGTTCTGGTCGGGTACATATTTGTAGCCGGCCAGCGCAAAAGCTTCCGCGGTAGCCTTGGCGTAATCCGACCAGTTGTCGGGGAAGACGCGGCGCACCGGGATGCGCCCGTCCGAGCCGTGCAACGGCCCCTCGAAATCGATGTCGCGCTCGATCTTGCGGAAATAGGGAAGCACGTTGTCCCACCGCCAGCCGGCAGCGCCGCGCTGCTCCCATTCATCGTAATCGGCCGGCGACCCGCGGTTGGCGAGCTGCCCGTTGATGGATGATCCGCCGCCGAGTACGCGGGCCTGCTCGTAGCGGACCAGGCGGGGGCGCGGCGCGTCCGGATCGTTGTGCGGAATGGCCTCTGTCGTGACGCGCAATTGCGACCAGATGAAGCGCGGACTGCGCGCGGCATATCCGGAGCGGCTATCGAGAATGTCTTCCGGCACGCGGCCGTCCGGCGTGTCTTCTCCTGCCTCGCACAACAGGACCTTGTTGCGGCTGACCGCCGACAAGCGGCTGGCCAGGATCGATCCGGCGGACCCGCCGCCGACGATGATGTAGTCGTAGATTTTCTGCATAGGTTGCGCTCGATTGTTCGCCCAATCAGCTTCGGCTATCGGTCGGTTACGATCAGGCACCACATCGGGGCGGATATCTCGCGCCTGTTGTCGGACTGCGATTTTCCTATCGCGCCGCGTCGGTCGCGGCAAGCGCCCGCCCCGTTATGGACGCCGGTTTGCACCTTCACTACGGTCAGAGGCAAAGGAGCGGGGAGCGCATGGAGCTGGCCGAAGAACATCGCATGGTGGCCGATCTGGTCGCCAGGTTCGTCGATCGCGACCTGATGCCGCTGGAGCGTGCGGTGCTGGCGCGGGAGGCGCGCGGCGAGAAATACGGGCTGACCGAGGCGGAAGAAGCGCCGCTACTGGCGAAATGCCGCGAATTGGGCCTTTGGGCGCTGGATGTGCCGTCGGAGCTGGGCGGCGCCGACCTTCCCACGGTCGCCCTGATGGCCATCAACGAGGAACTAGGCCGCACCGTCGTGCCGTTCACGTTTCCGCCGGACAGCCCGAACCTGCACATGCTGCTGTCTGTCGCCGATGAGCGGCAGCGGGAGCTGTACCTGAAGCCGTATGCGTCCGGGGAGGCGAAGTCGGCGATTGCCATCTCGGAGCCCGGGGCAGGCGGCGATCCGGCCGGCATGATCACGCGCGCGGTGAAGGACGGCGCGGACTGGGTGATCAACGGGCGCAAGATATGGGTCAGCCGCGTGCCGCAATCCGAGTTCACCATCGTGATGGCGCGTACCGGCGAGGGCAAGCGGCACGAGGGGATCACCGCGTTCGTGGTGGAGCGCGGCACGCCCGGCTTCATTATCGAGCGCGAGATCCCGATGATCGGCGGGCGGCGGACCTATGAGCTGGTGTTCGAGAATCTGCGCGTGCCGGAGTCCCAGGTGCTGGGCAAGCTTGGACAGGGCTTCGCGCCCATGCAGCTGCGGCTGACCGTGCGGCGGCTGCAGATGGGCGCCTGGTGCATCGGCATGACGCGGCGGGCGCTGGACATGCTGTGCGAACATGCGCGCCAGCGGGTGACGTTCGGGGCGAAGCTGGCCGACCGGCAGGCGATCCAGTGGTGGGTGGCGGAAGCGGCGACGAAAATCCACGCCTGCCGGCTGATGCTGATGGACGCCGCGGCCAAGCAGGATGCCGGCCAGGACGTGCGTACCGAAGCGTCCATGATCAAGGTGTTCGCCACCGAAATGGCGACCGCGGTGATCGACCAGGCGATGCAGGCGCATGGCGCGATGGGCATGACCAAGGAACTGCCGTTGCAATTACTGGCGAGCCAGGTGCGGGTGATGCGCGTCTATGAAGGACCGTCCGAGGTGCATCGCATGGTGATCGCACGACGTATCCTCAATGCACGTCGCTAGCGCGACGCTGCCCGCGGAAGCGGTGGCCGCGAGCCGACCGGTACTCAGCGTTGAACGGCTGCGCACCTGGTTTCACACGCGGCGTGGGGTTTTCAAGGCCGTTGATGACGTTTCGTTTGCCGTGAACCGCGGCGAGACGCTGGCCATCGTCGGCGAGTCTGGCTGCGGCAAGAGCGTGACGGCACTTTCGGTCATGCGCCTGATCGCCCAACCGCCGGGCCGGATCGAAAGCGGGGCGATCTGGCTGGATGACGTCGATCTGCTGAGCCTCAGCGGGGCCGAGATGCGGCGGCTGCGCGGCAACGAGATCGCGATGATCTTCCAGGAGCCGATGACCTCGCTCAATCCGGTGATGACGGTGGGGCGGCAGGTTGCCGAGACGGTGGAGCTGCATGAGGGACTGTCGCGTCGCGCGGCCCTGCAGCGTGCGGTGGAGATGCTGCGCCGCGTGCATATTCCAGAGGCCGAGCAACGGGCGCGCGACTACCCACACCAGCTCTCCGGCGGCATGCGACAGCGGGCGATGATCGCGATGGCGCTGGCATGCAGCCCCAAGCTGCTGATCGCCGACGAGCCGACTACGGCGCTGGACGTGACGATCCAGGCGCAGATATTGCGGTTGATCATCGATTTGCAGCACGAGACGGGCACGGCGGTGCTGCTGATCACGCACGATCTTGGCGTGGTGGCGGAAACCGCGGATCGGGTGATCGTGATGTACGCCGGGCGCAAGGTGGAAGAGGCGCCGGTGGGCGAGTTGTTCGCGCGCCCGCTGCATCCTTACATGCAGGGGCTGCTCGCGTCGATCCCTCGCGGCGGCCTGTTGCGCAGCGAGGCGGACCCGGACGAACGGTTGCAGGAGATACCGGGCATCGTACCGCCGTTGGACGCGCTACCCGCGGGCTGCCATTTCGCGCCGCGCTGTCCGCGTGCCGATGCGCTGTGCGCGGCGACCTATCCGCCGTTCGAGGAGAAATATGAGTCGCACTTCGCTGCCTGCTGGCACGCCGATGTCGATCGGGCGGGTGGCTGAATGGCGGTGCTGGAGGTGGAGGGGCTCAAGAAGCATTATCCAATCCGGCAGGGTTTCCTGCAGCGCGTGCGTGCGCATGTGTTCGCGGTGGACGGAGTGAGCTTCCGTATCGAGGAGGGCGAGACACTCGGGCTGGTGGGCGAGAGCGGATGCGGCAAGTCGACGGTCGGACGATCGGTGATGCGCCTGATAGAGCCGACCGCGGGGATTATCCGATTATCGGGGCAGGATATCACGACGCTGCCGCGGAAGGCGCTGCGTCCGTATCGGCGGCAGATGCAGATCGTGTTCCAGGATCCGTTCTCGTCGCTGAACCCGCGCATGACGGTGGGTGACATCGTCGGCGAGCCGCTGAAGGTGCATGGGATTGCGCGCGGGCGTGAGCGGACGGAGCGGGTCGCGGCGCTGTTCCAGCGGGTCGGGCTGCGGCCGGCGCAGATGCGCAATTATCCGCACGAGTTTTCCGGCGGGCAGCGGCAGCGGGTTTCAATTGCGCGGGCGCTGGCGCTGGAGCCGAAATTCATTGTTGCCGACGAGCCGGTCAGCGCGCTGGACGTTTCCATCCAGGCGCAGGTGATCAATCTGCTGATGGACCTGCAGCGGGAGATGCGGCTGTCCTATCTGTTCATTTCGCACAATCTGGGGGTGGTGGAACATATCAGTCAGCGCGTGGCGGTGATGTATCTGGGGCGGATCGTGGAATATGCGGACAAGGTCGCGCTGTTCACGCGCCCGCAGCATCCGTACACCGAGGCGTTGCTGGCCGCGATCCCGGTGCCGGATCCGACCGTGAAGCGCGACAGGATCGTGGCGGAGGGCGATGTGCCGAGTCCGGTGCGACGCCCTTCAGGGTGCCATTTCCATCCGCGCTGCCCGTACGCGGAGGCGCGATGCCGGGTGGAAGCGCCGGAACTGCGGGTCGGAAAAGCAGGGCACTTGGTGGCGTGTCATTTTCGGTGACACCGGAGGAAGTGGAAATGCGCGCGCTGGGCGGGCTGGTTAATCAGTCAGACCCGCTTCTCGGCGGGCCTTGCTGGTCAGCTCGCCCAACTGCCGGCTGGCGGCATCGATATCGGTTTCAAATTTCAGCAGTACGTTCAGCGTGTTTCGCACCAACTCGGTGTCCAGCACCTGTGCGTGCAGCAGCACCAGCACACGGGCCCAGTCGATCGTCTCGCTGACCGAGGGGGCCTTCTTGAGGTCGAGCTGCCGCAGCGCCTGCACGAAGGCGACCAGTTGACGCCGCAGGTTTTCGTCGGCGTCCGGCACGCGGGAGGCGATGATGCGCGCTTCCAGCCGGCTGTCCGGGAAACCGATATGCAGGTGCAGACAGCGTCGTTTCAGTGCGTCGCCCAGGTCGCGCGTGCTGTTGGACGTAAGCACCACGACCGGAGGGGTCTGCGCGGCGACCCGCCCGATTTCCGGCACCGTCACCTGGTAGTCGGAGAGGATTTCCAGCAACAGTGCTTCGAATTCCTGGTCGGATTTGTCCACCTCATCGACCAGCAGCACCGCGCCGCCTTCCTGTTGCAACGCGCGCAGCAGCGGCCGTGGCTCCAGAAATTCCGGCGAAAAGAACAGATCACCCAGTCCGTGCAACCGGTCGATCGCGGCGGCCAGTCCCTCGGTTTCGCCCAGCAGTTCGCCGATCCGATCGCGCAGGAGCTGGGTATAGAGAAGCTGCTTGCCGTATTTCCATTCATACAGCGCCTTGGATTCGTCCAATCCTTCATAGCATTGCATGCGAATCAGCGGGAGCGCGCACCAGGCGGCGATCGATTTGGCGAGCTCCGTCTTGCCCACTCCCGCGGGGCCTTCCACCAGGATCGGCTTTTGCAGATGGTGCGACAGATAGACTGCGGTGGCGATCTGCCGGTTGGGGATATAACCCATTGCGGACAAGCCGCGTTCGACGGCGTCGATGGAGCAGATCAGCCGGGTCAGCTCCGGGTTGGCGCGTGGCGGTCCGGCGGTGCGGGGCATGCGGTCTCCGTTGCGGTCGTATCGGTCAGGCGAGCTTGCCGCCGACCTGGCCGCGGGCCACATCGAGCCGCAGCTCCACATATTCCACCAGTTTCGCGGTCGGATAGCTGATCATGAAATAGATGATGGCGACCAGCGCGAAAATCTCGAAATACTTGAAGGTGGCCGATGCCAGCAGTTCGCCGCTGAACATCAGGTCGCGCATGGTGATCACGGAGACCAGGGCGGAGTCCTTGAAAATCGCGACGAAGAAGTTGCCGATTGCCGGGATGACGATGCGCAACGCCTGCGGCAGGATGATGCGCCGCATCAGCAGCCGGCGCGACATGCCGAGCGAGCGTGCCGCTTCCCACTGGCCACGGGGAATGGCCTGGATGCCGGAGCGGAACACCTCCGCCATATAGGCGCTGTAGTTGATCGTCAGTCCGAGTACGCCGGACGCGAACGGCTGCAGCACGATGCCGCCATAGGGCAGCACGTAATAGATGAAGAAAAGCTGGAGCAGCAGCGGTGTGCCGCGGATGAACTGCACATAGGCGGTGGCCAGCGCCCGGGCCGGCCAGAAACGCGTCACTCGCCCGATCCCGAACACGAGGCCGACGACCAGCGCCAGGGCGTAAGCGAGCAGGGACACCGTGATGGTCACCCACGCGCCTTGCAGCAGCGTGGGCAGGAAGGAGATCATCTCCGCCATCGAGAACATGGATCGGTGTCGGCTCCGCCGTGACGTGGGAGGCTGCGTGTTGGTGCGAGGAAGGCGGGCGGCAACCGGCGCCGCTCCGCCCATGACCTCGCCGGTTCAGTTGTTGTAGCCGGTCAGTCCCCACTTGGTGAGGATCTTGGTGACGTCGCCGGAGTCCTCCATCCACTCGATGGCGGAAGAGATCCCGGTGCGGAGCTGCACGTCGGCCTGGCGGAAGGCGTAGCGGCTATAGCCGGCCGGATTCTTGAGCTGATGCGGCTCATAACCCTCGACCAGCGCGAGGTTCCATTCGGGGTGGTCCTTGATGGAGGCGGCGATGATCGGCTGATCGTGCACCGCGGCATCCAGCCGGCCGTTATGGATGTCCTGCGCCATCGACACCCAATCCTTATAGTCCTTGTAGATGACGCCCGGCGTTTGCTGGATCCATTGTGCATAGTTCGTGCCGAGCAGGGCGCCGCAGGTCTTTCCCTTCAGATCGGCGATCGACTTCACGTCGGGCAGCTTGCCTTTCTGCACCACCAGCCATTCGGAGTAATAGTATGTCGGGAAACTGAAATCCACGACCTTGGCGCGCGCCTTCGTGTAGTGGATGGAATCGCCGACGATATCAAAGCGGCCGGCTAGAAGTCCGGGGATCATGCCGTCGAAGCTCACGGTCTTCACGGTGATTTTGGGGATCATCAGCATCTTCGCCGCGGCGTTGAGGATGTCGGCGTCCAGACCGGTAAATTCGCCAGACTTGGAGTCGAGGTACGAATAGGGCCAGTCGTTCGAGGTGGTGAGGATCAGCTCGCCCTTCTTCTGCACGCGCAGCAGGGAATCGTCGCATTCGAATTTCGGCAGCGTGAAATCCTTGAACGAGGTATCGACCGGCGGCTGCTCGGCGGCCGCCGCGGTGCGCGCCAGACCGCTTGCCGCCATTGCCCCGGCAACGGCGCTTCCCGCGGCGAGCAGCCCGCGACGGCGAACCCCGTCCATCCGCGTGGTTTCTGTGTGTTTTGTCATGATGGGTCCTCCCTTAGCGGATTTCGCTGTCCGTCCGCTGGTTAGCCGTTCACGTCGGCGCGTCCGCTGCGCTCCAGGATAGTCTGCAGGAACTGACGTGTCCGTTGATTGTCCGGCGCGGAGAAGATGGCTGCCGGCGTCCCTTCCTCGACCACCCTGCCGTCGGCCATGAAGATGATCCGGTCCGCGACTTCACGGGCGAAGCTCATCTCGTGCGTCACTACCAGCATGGTCATGCCGTCGGCGGCAAGTCCCCGCATGACCCGTAGCACATCGCCGACCAGCTCCGGATCGAGCGCGCTGGTCGCTTCGTCGAACAGCATGAGCTTCGGGTTCATCGCCAGTGCCCGGGCGATGGCGACCCGCTGCTGCTGTCCGCCGCTGAGCTGGTGCGGAAATGCCTGCGCCTTTTCCGCCAGCCCGACTTTGTTCAGCAGCGCCAGCCCGCGCTGTCGCGCTTCCTGTGCCGGTTCGTGCAGGACGTGCACCGGCGCCTCGATGACGTTGCCGAGCGCCGTCAGATGCGGGAACAGGTTGAACGACTGAAAGACCATGCCGATCTGTGCGCGGATCGCTTCCACGCGCCGCTCCGGATCGATCACCGGGCGGCCATCGCGCAGATACCGATAGACCGGCTGGCCTTCCAGGAAGATCGTGCCGGAATCAATGGATTCGAGATGATTGACGCAGCGGAGCAAGGTCGATTTCCCGGCCCCGGAGGGACCGATGATGCATACGACCTCGCCCTTGGTGACGGCGAAACTGACGTCGCACAGGACCTGCAATCGTCCGTAGGACTTGCTGACGTGGTCGAACCGAAGCAATTCGTCGGCAGCGGCTTCCGGGTGGTGCCCGTGGAGTGCCACGCTCGCCATCACCACGCGATGGAACCATACAAGGCAAGGTGCATGGACCGATTTTCCTTGGCAGCGGCGTGGCAATCCGCCGGGACCGTAACTGCCGCCGGAACCGCAAGTCAATATCGTGACGGCGGGGATGATTGCGGGGATGATTGTCAATCTCCGCGTGCACGGATGGCACGCTGGGGATATAACGCATTGTGGACAAACCGCGTTCGACGGCGTCGTTGGAGCGGATCAGCCGGGTCAGCCCCGGGTTGGCGCGGCGGGATAGCTGATGGTGAATTGCCGATTGCCGCCCGCGCGAAAATCTATCGCAGCAGCCCGGATTGCGCTATGTCAGATGCCTGGAATCACCAGATCCGGACTGGCCGGGAAGGCAAAAAGAATGAAGCTGCGGGGATTTGGCATAATTGCAGTTGCAATCGAAGCCTTGCTCACGACCCCGGCAGTACCGGCGATGGCGCAGGGGGCCGCGGGCGCCGCTGCTGTGCCGGGTCTTAGCCCCGCTCTATCAGCCTCACCGCCTTACCGGTGCCTCATAGACCGCTACGTCGATGCGGTTCACGGGAACGATTCGAACCCAGGGACCCAGGCTGCTCCGTGGAAGACGATCAGGAACGCCGATAATGGCTATCCGAATGTGCCTAAGCCTGGGGAGTGCGTTAACGTGCTCCCGGGGACCTATAATCTCGCCGCGAGGCTTATTATCGGGCACGGCGGAAACAGCAACTCGCCAACCGGTTTTGTCGTCTACCGATCCACGGTTCCGCAGGCTGCACACATCGTTGCCGGCTCGGGAGTAGGCAACGTCAGTTTGATCACGTTGTTGGCACCATATATCATCATCGATGGCTTCAATATCGACGGCAACCATGCGCACACCACCGGCTCCGGGATCGACGGCTGCGCGGGCGGCGGAGGTCCGACCGCCATTGCTCATCACTTCGTTGCCATAAATAACATCATTCATGATATGGGAGGAGCCGGCCTCGCGACGTGCACAGCAGACTACATAACGTGGACGCATAACGTCGTATACAATACCTCGTCGACGAACCCGTATCAGGTATCCGGTATTGCCGTTTGGCAGCCAAAAGTGGTGGCTCCGGGGTCATACACGCGGACGGCCGCGGATAACGTGCCGTTCGGTATCGCGATTTCCTACAATGTGGTACATGACAATGCGGAGGGGCCTTCGATTAGCGGACCACACAGTGATGGAAATGGAATCATTATCGACACGACGCTGGGCAGCTCGTCCTGTCCGACCTGTGGCACGCCATACCCGGGCAATATTTTGGTCCTGGGCAATGTCAGCTACAACAATGGGGGAGGCGGGATCCACATTTTTCTGAGCCAAAATGTCACCGTTGCCAATAATACCGTATGCAATAATTATCTCGATCGCCTCAACCCCGGAACCCCACGCGGAGAACTCAGTAATCTCGGCAGCAAGAATGTAACATGGGTAAACAACATAGCGATCGCGATGCCTGGTTCAGGCGTCCTTGCGGGCAACAAACCGATCGTGACGGCCCGCGTCGGCAGCTTCGAGGCCAGCGGCAACTGGACGAAGAATATCGCGTTCGGCAGCGATGTGATCTCCAGGAGTAGCTCCTTCGCCAACGCGGCGACAAACCTGATAGGCGTCAATCCTGAACTGACCGACCCGGCCGGAGGCAATTTCATGCCCCGCGCCGAAAGCCCGGCGATTGGGTCAGGCCAACCTGAGAGCTATATCCCGTCGCCAACCCCGAATATTGGGGCCTATTGATAGCTCAAGCCCCTACGGCGAATGAGCCGCTCGCGCCTGTGCCGCGGACGCTATCGCGCGCTTTACTCAACGCGGTCTCGCTCACGATCCGCAGTTCGTTGTGGCTTACGGGACAAAATAGCCATCGGGCTGAGGGACAGTGTCGCCGTCGTGCCGGCCAACAATGAGATAGGGAAGACGGTTCCCAGGGAAATCCCCCGACCTTTAAGCATGGGACGCTCGACGAAGCGCCAGATCAGATAAGACGAGGCCAGAATGATGGCAGTGCTCATTACAAACAACATCGTTTGGTTCCCGGCAAGCAAATGAGTGGCTTTCATAGTTTGAAGAACGGGGAAATGACAAATATATATACCAAACGATAGATCGCCGTACTTTGATATGTTTGTTAGCTTTGGACATAATAAACAGAAACCAAGAACAGCGCATGCAAGTAAAATAGGTGATATTAACGCGATGTGAGGCAATAGCAGTCCAATGGAGCCTATGCCTGCAACGATCCGGGCTGTCCAGCGGTGTTTTTCCACGGAGGCCATCCAGGATCCGATGAGGCCTCCGACGAGAAAGTACCTTAGCTGGCCGGGCAACTGCCCGGCCAGAGTGTGATACATATTTAGGCCGGTTCTGTCGCCTAGCCCAGACAGGTGTACGAAATAGATAGCTGATAGTATATACAAAACGCAACAACATACGGTAAATCCCACCCGGCGGCCAAACCACCAGATAGCCGGAAACAATGCATAGTAACCAACCTCGACCTTCAATGTCCAGAGCGGGCCGTTCACGTAATCGGTGGGGGGCTGCTGGAACACCCCTGGTAGTGTTGGGTGCATGAAATTCAGAAATGTCAGGTTCCAAAAGATATACCCCACCAATTTGCCGGAAAAGTAGTCCTGCCATGGAAGGGTTGTCAGAAAGGCTCCTCCGGCTGCTGATGCAAGTATCACCGTGACATATCCCGGCAAAATACGGCGGGCTCGTTTTTCATAAAAATGAATCGTTCGCGGCGAGCGCGCGAAGCTCTGATACATGAGAAAGCCGCTTATTATAAAAAACCCCTGAACGCATACTTGCCCATCAGGACCGATAAGGAAAACCAGCCAGCTTCTCGGTAGCGGACCATTCGGAAAAATCCAGGAGTAATGGCCCAGATATACCATGGTCGCGAGGTATAGGCGTGTCAGATCGAAATTGTTCCGCCGCGTGGGGTCGTCACGCAAGGCCCCGCGCACTGGCTGGGCGGTCATGTTACGGATATCCCACCCCTTAAGGGTGGCCCATTCCTGAGGTTGCGGCTTGTTCTTGAGTGTGCCCGAGACAAATCGTCGGTGGCGACGAGCCGCGCGGGTACGATGTGCCGCAAGATGGCTGTCAAACCCATGGCTGCCGGGCCGCACCTGCAGCCGGGGCGGCTACGGAGGTGGACGGCGCGCCGGAGTGTTGCCGAGGCCGTGTCCGCGACGCGGCTCTGTCGTACAGAAGCCCTGCCGCGAACAAGACGATCGTAGCCATCCGGGCGGGCAAGTAGTGTTGCACTACCGTGAGGCATACCAAGCATCCCACCCGCGGCCTCAAAATTGGGCTATTTATCGTGTTCTGCTACCTACCATTCCGCGCTGAGTTGCGTCAATCTGTTTTAATAATGATCTTGGTAAAAAAAATGATCGTGCCAGGCGCTCATCAGGCGCTATCTATCAACATAATCCTCGCATGGGTTGTGCGCGGGGTTTTCTCTCTCCTCGTTGGTGTATGCGGCATGCCAGGCGGCTGAGCCGGCCTGATTGCCAACTTCCGCGCGCACCTTAGGCTGCACCCGACATACGAAGGTGCCGGCATGGACATACGCATCAGCGATCAGCAGCGCGCCATGCTGGCGTCGGTGCGCGCCATCGCGCAGGCCGAGTTCAAACCTCGCGCCCGGCGCTGGATGGATGGCACGTTTCCGTGGGAGAACATGAAGTCCCTTGCCGATCTGGGCGTGCTGGGCATGTCGGTGCCGGAAGAATACGGCGGGCTTGGGCTGACGATCCTCGATACGGTGCTGATCCTGGAGGAGATCGCCAAGACCTGTTACGTGACCGCGATGGCGGTGCTGGGTGAAGCGGGGGTGCAGACCCGTGTTATCGCGCATTACGCGCCCGCCGCGATCAAAAGCCGCATCCTGCCGAAGGTCGCCAGCGGCGACTGCATGCTGGCGATCTGCATGACCGAGCCGCATGCCGGAACGGATGTCGCGAACTACCGCACCAATGCGCGCATCGTCGGCGACCGCGTTATCCTGAAGGGCACGAAGACGCTGATCAGCCGTGCGCCCGAAGCCGGCATGTTTGTCGTGTTTACCCGCGTGAATGGCAGGCCAGGGCGGGAGGGTATCGGCTGCGCCCTGGTGGATGCCGGAACCGAGGGCTTCGAGGTCACCGGCACGTTCCACACCATGGGCGGCGAAAACCTGCACGAAATCCAGTTCAACGACTGCGAGCTGCCGCTTGAGAACCTGGTGATCCAGGAGGACGGGTTTCGCAAGCTGCTGACTGCCTTCAACACGCAGCGCTGTCTCAATCCGGCGATTTCGCTCGGACTGGCAGAGGGTGCGTTCGACGAGGCGGTGAATTACGTGCGCGATCGCACCGCGTTCGGCAAGCGGATCGCCGACAATCAGGGCATCCGCTGGAAACTCGCGGACATGTTCAAGGATATCGAGGCGGGGCGCGGGCTGCTGTACCGGGCTGCGGCCACCGCCAATCCGTTCCCGGACCCGTTCATGGCGGCGACGGCGAAGCTGTTCAACAACGAGATGTCGATCCGCGTCACCAGCGAGGCCGTGCAGATGCATGGCGGCTTTGGCTTCACCGACGAATACCCGGTGTCGCGCTTCTATCGTGCCGCGCGATACGGTTCCATCGGTGGCGGCACGAGCGAGACGTTGCGCGATCTGATCGGCCGGAAGCTGATTTCCGATCTGGATCAGACGCAGGGGATACTCAGTCTGCACAATTTCTGAGTGCCTCTGTCCCGCGCGACTGCAAACCCGAGGAGAGGACGTATGCCCGAGATGCGCACCATAGCGACAGGCCTGAGTTTCCCGGAGGGACCGGTTGCGATGCAGGACGGATCGGTGGTGCTGGTCGAGATCGAACGGCAGACCGTCACGCGCGTCAGGCCGGATGGCAGGGCGGAGGTGATCGCCCGCACGGGCGGTGGGCCGAACGGATTGGCGATCGGACCCGATGGCGCGTTCTATGTCTGCAACAATGGCGGCTTTGCCTTCCGCTACGAACAAAGGCTGCTGCGACCGGCTGGACCTGCGTCGGATTACACTTGTGGCCGGATAGAGCGGGTTGACCCGGGCACCGGCGCCGTGACGGTGCTGTACGACCGTTGCGGCGAGCAGCGTCTGCGCGGCCCGAACGATATCGTGTTCGACTCCCACGGTGGTTTCTATTTTTCCGATCTTGGCAAGTCCCGGGTGCGTGACCGCGATCATGGCGGTCTTTATTATGCGCGCGCGGACGGCTCGCGGATCGTGGAAGTCGCGTACCCGCTCCTTACGCCGAATGGTGTCGGTTTGTCGCCGGACGGGAAGACGGTGTATGTGGCGGAGACTGAGACAGCGCGACTCTGGGCGTTCGATCTCGAATCACCGGGGGTAGCGCGCAAGCAGGGGTTCCCGTCGCCGCATGGCGGGCGGCTGGTCATCGGGCTGAGCGGGTTTCAGCGATTCGACAGCCTGGCGCTGGATGCGGCGGGGAACATCTGCGTTGCCACCCTGGTCAGCGGCTGCATTAGCGTGGTCTCACCGGACGGAAAGCTGCTGCGGCAGGTGGCGACGGGTGATCCGGTCACGACGAACATCTGCTTCGGCGGTGCGGAGCTGCGGACCGCGTTCGTGACACTTTCGGGTATCGGGCGACTGGTTGCGTTCGACTGGCCGGAGGCGGGGTGCAAGCTGGTATATAACGGATGAGTGCCACCGGGGAGCTTGCACGAAAGGTCCGCATGCCGACCGAATCGGAGCTTGAATGACATACCTGCTTCGGTCCATTGTTCCTCGGAACATCATTGGGGAACACATCTATGGAAAGGGACCTGGTCAGACGTGTGGTTGCAGAGTTCTTTGGAACTTTCTGGCTGGTGTTGGGCGGCTGCGGCGCGGCGGTGCTGGACGCGGCGTTTCCGAGTCTTGGTATCGGGTTCCTCGGCGTCGCCTTCGCGTTCGGCCTGACCGTGCTGACGATGGCTTATGCCGTGGGGTATATTTCCGGCGGCCATTTCAATCCGGCGGTGACGGTCGGGCTGTGGGCGGCGGGACGCTGCCCCAACCGTCTCGTTATTCCCTACATCATCGCGCAGGTCATCGGCGCGATCGTGGCGGCGGCGGCGCTGTGGGTGATCGCGTCAGGCAAGGCGGGCTGGATGCCTAACGGATTTGCGGCCAATGGCTACGGCGACTTCAGTCCCGGCAAATACAGCATGGGTGCCTGCTTCTTCACTGAGGTGCTGATGACGTTCTTCTTTCTGTTCATCATCATCGGCACCACGTCCAAGGGCGCGGCGGTCGGTTTTGCCGGGATTCCGATCGGGCTGGCATTGACGCTGATCCACCTGATTTCGATTCCGGTCACGAACACGTCGGTCAATCCGGCGCGCAGCACCGGCCCGGCGCTGTTCGCCGGTGGCGAGCACATCGCGCAGCTTTGGATGTTCTGGATCGCCCCGCTTGCCGGCGCGTTGATTGCCGGATGGGTGTCGCGCTGGCTGTATGAACATGAGGAGGTCGTGCAGACCACGGTCATCGAGGAAACCAGGGTGCCCTGAGTCGGTGAGGCCGGCATGCCGGCCGATCCAAGCAGCAACATCCGAGATCGATCAAGATAATCGCCAGTCGGCGTGACCCGGTCAGGCCTGTCGGAGCAGGCGATCGGTGCTCACGCCGCGCTTGCGAGGGTCACGCCACTGGCGTCGAAGGACACGAACAGCTTCTTTTCCTGCTCGGCGGTCAGCTTGAGGTGGGGCGGCCGGATATTGGTCCAGCTTGGATCGCCGGTGTGGCGGGCGACCAGCGATTTCAGCCCAGGGATCAACGGCACGGACGTAACCGCGCGGCGCGTGGCGGTAAGCGTGGCCTGGAGTTCTGTTGCGGTATCGCTGTTCGCCTGCGCATAGACCTGGGCGCCGATGGCGCAGTTCACGTTGGAAGCGGCGGTGATGCAGCCGGCACCGCCAGCTTGCAGCAACGAACTCAGCAGGCTGTCGTCACCGGCATACACCTCGAACCCGTCAGCGGCGAAATGGTCCACATAGGCGCGGCTGTTGGCGAAATCGCCGCTGCTGTCCTTGATGCCCTTCACCACGCCGGGGAACGCTTTCAGCAGCCGGCCGATCAACTCCACCCCGAAGCCAACCACTGCCTGCTGCGGGAAATGATAGAGGTAGACTTTGATATCATCGCCGGTACGCTGGATGACCTGGTCGAAATAGGCGAACAGGCCGTCGTCGGAGGGGTTCTTGTAATAGAAGGGCGGCAGCAGCAGGGCGCCGCGGCAGCCAAGCTCGGCCGCCTTGCGGGTCAGCAGTATGGTGTCGGTCAGCGCGGTGGTGCCGGTGCCGGGCAGCAGCTTCGCGGGCGGGACGCCGCGGGCGACCAGCCCTTCGAGCACGGCGATGCGCTCGGAAATGCCCAGGCTGTTCGCCTCTCCGGTGGTGCCCAGCACGGCAAGCCCGTTGCAGCCGTTCGCCAGCAGCCAGCGGCAATGCGCGGCCATGCGGTCCAGATCCACCGACAGGTCGGCGTGCATGGGCGTGAGGACAGCGGCGTTGACGCCGCCGAACAAGGCATTTCGCATCATTCGGTGGTTTCCTTTTGCGGCCGTCTGGGACGGGGTGTACGCGCCGGCCAATCGACGATGTAGAGTTCGAGCGCGCCGGCCTGACGTTCACTTATCGCCCGGCCGCGCACGGAGACGCCGGCGCGATGGACGCTGGACGGATCGCCGGAAACCAGCGGGTGCCACCAGGCGAGACCCTTGCCCTCGGCGATGCGCCGGTAGGCGCAGGACGGCGGCAGCCAGTCGACCTCACGCACAGTGGCCGGCGAAAGCGTGACACAATCCGGCACGCGCTGGCTGCGGTGGGCATAGTCCCCGCAGCGGCATTGTTTCAGGTCGAGCAGGTGGCAGGCGACGTTGGTGTAGGCCAACGCCTCGGTATCCGAGTCGCGCAATTTGTGCAGGCAGCACCGCCCGCAGCCGTCGCAGAGGGATTCCCATTCCTCGGCGGTCATGGCCTCGAGGGTCTTGGTCTTCCAGAACGGCTCAGGCGGCGGCATCCGCGCAGATTAGAGCATGAGCGCTTCAAGATGAAGCGGTCCTGCTCCAAAATTTCGTGTTTGAGAGCGTGATTTACGCTTTCCGACGCTTCCGCCTCAAGCGATCACGGTCTTGGTTTGAGAGCGTGATTTGCGCTTTCCGGCGCTTTCGCCTCAAGCGATCACGCTCTTGGTTTGACAGCGTGATTCGCGCTTTCCGGCGGGTCCGCCCTAAGCGATCACGCTCTTGGTTGAGTGAGCCGGCTTGACCCCAAGCAGCGCCGGTATCAAGGTAATATATTACCTCGATCTCGGATGGGCCGTGCTGCTCCGCGAAGACGCCTACAACCGGTTCAAGGAACGCCTGTTCGCCCGTGAACTGCGGCCGGGGCAGTTCGTGTCCCAGCGCGAACTGGCGGATCTGGTCGGCGTGTCGGAAGGTCCGATGCGGGAGGCGCTCAAGCGGCTTGAGGCGGAAGCCTTGGTGCGCTTGATCCCGCAGCGGGGAATCCAGATTGCCGACATCAATGTGGCGCTGATCCGGGATGCGTTCGGCCTTCGGGTCGCGCTGGAAACGGCGGCGCTCAAAAACTTTGTGCGCGTAGCGGCCGACGCGGAGCTGGACGTACTGGAGAAGCGCTTTCGCACGCTCCGGGAAGACATCGAGCGCACGCGCGACCCGTCGCTTCTGGATGTGGCGCTGGAAGCGGATATCCGCCTGCACCAATCCTTCATCGACAGCATGGACAACAAGCTGGTCAGCGAGGTCTATCGGATCAACGACGACAAGGTGCGCCTGATCCGCTTGAACCGGCGCTACACGTTCGACCGCGTGCTTCCGGCCATCGGGGAGCATGTGGCGATTCTTCGCCAGATCAGAATGCGGGATGCAGCCGGCGCTGTCGCAGCTTTGGAACGGCATCTTGCCATTTCGCTCCGACGTTCGCTCGGGTTGGAAGGACACCTGCCGTGAAACGCCCCAAAAACCTGCTCTTTATTCTGTCGGATCAACATGCGCAGCGCGTGTCCGGCTGCTATGGTGATACGGTCGCGATTACACCGGCGCTTGATCGGCTGGCGCGGCATGGCGTCGTGTTCGACAACGCCTATTGCGCCTCGCCGGTGTGCGTGCCGAGCAGGATGGCGCTGCTGACGGGGGATCATCCGTTTCGACAGGAGACATGGACGAACGACGATGCGCTGGCGCCGGACCGGCCGACCTGGGCACATGCGTTGGGGGCAGCAAACATCCGACCGGCGCTGATCGGCCGTCTTCACGCGCTCGGCCTCGATCAACTGCATGGCTTTGCACATAGAGAGGTCGGCGATCACAGCCCCAACTGGCCAGGCGTTCCACGTCACGATCTGGGGGTCCTGGCGCGGGCCAATGATCCGTGGCCTGAAAGTGTCCAGCGATCCGGACCTGGTCAGTCATCCTATGAACTCAAGGACGTCGACGTTGCCGATAGTCCGTGCCGGTTCCTTGAGCAGCACGCCGCATTGTCCGACGAACGGCCGTTCGCTCTGCATGTTGGTTTCGTTCTGCCCCATCCGCCTTATGTCTGCGGCCCGGCGGATTTCGACTGCTTTAGGGATCGGGTTTCCCCGCCGCGCTTGTCTCCGTCGCGCGAGGGGCATCCCTGGATCGCATGGTGGCGCCGCGATCGCGGCATTCAGGACGTTGACAACGCAGACATGATGCGCGCTCGGGCGGCGTATTACGGCTTGGTCGCCAGCATGGACCGGATGATCGGCCGAATACTGGACACGCTCGAGGCGACGGGCCTCGCGCGTGACACGCTGGTCATCTACGCCTCGGATCACGGCGACCACATCGGTGAGCGCGGATTGTGGTGGAAGCACACATTCTATGATGAAGTCCGCGAAGGTGCCTCTGATTGTCTCCTGGCCGGAGGGACTGCCGCAAAACCAGCGACGCAGCCGAGTGATCGGTCTTACCGATCTCGGGCCGACAATTCTCGACGCACTCGGGGCGCCAGAGTTGCCGAACGCCTCAGGCAGAAGCTTCTGGTCGGTGGTGAAGGACGCGGCCGCGCCGTGGCTGGATCTGGCCTTCAGCGAGTATTGCACCGATAGCGTGCCGGCATGGACCGGTGGCATGGCGGTGCAGCAGCGCATGATCCGCGATCATCGGTGGAAGCTATGCTGGTACCTTGGATACCGGCCGCAACTGTTCGATCTGCTGGATGATCCCGACGAAACCCGAGACCTCGCGGAAAATCCCCGCTTCGCCGCTGTTCGCGACCGGCTGTCCCAACAACTGCTCGCTGACTGGGACCCGGAGCGGATTCGTCTGCGCATGGCGCAGCGCCGGCGCGACAAGGATCTGCTGGCGGCTTGGGCAAACCGCACCAAACCGGCCAACCGATATCTGTGGGAAATTCATCCGGACCAGAACCGGCTCGACACACCTGGCCTCGCAGCAGCGGTCTGAGCGGGACGTAACAATGTAACCACCCACCGGAGAGGAAACAATGAACAAGCTGGCTTTACTGGTCTGCGCGATGGCCTTCGCGTTGCCGTCCCTGGGCGCGCTTGCGCAGTCGGCGCAGATCGTCATCGGTGCTGCCCAGGCGGACAATCATGCGCCGGTTTTTGTCGGGGTGGAGAAGGGCTTCTTTGCCGACGAAGGGCTCAATCCCAAGGTCGTCATGTACCAGACCGGCGTTGATGAGGTGAACGGGCAGCTCAATGGTGCCCAGCACGTCAGCATCCTAGGGACCTCTCCCTTCATGGCGGGCGTCGCCAACGGACTCCCCCTGGTCATGATCGCCACGTTGCATGGCAATGCTCTTTCGGACTCATATTCGGACAATCAGGCGATCATTACCTCCGCCGCCTCGGGGATTCAGGCTGGGGATCTGAAGGGCCTCGCCGGCAAGCGGATTGCCATGCCGTTCGGCACGGACGCCCAGGCTTATGTGGCGAACCTTCTCGCGCAGGCAAACATTCCGTCTTCCTCCGTTCGCCTGGAGAATGGACAGCCGGCGACGCTGGCGACCGCGTTGGAGCGGGGCGATGCGGATGCGATTACGATCTGGGAACCCTGGTCGAGCGCGACACTGCTGAACGTGAAGGGCAGCGTGCGCGTCATCGAAGGTGGTTGCAACGCGTGCTTCATGCCCGGGACCGTTCTCACGACAGGCCAGACGATTGCGAAGGACTCAGCGCTGCTGCAGAGATTTGTCATTGCCTTTGCACGCTCCGAGCAATGGGTCCGGCAACATTCTGACGAGGCGGCACAGATCGACACACATTGGATCCAAGGCGTGAGCGTCGCCGTGCTCCAAAGCTCCTTGAAACACTCTCGTTTCGACCCGCGCATCTCGAAGCTGACCATCGAAGGGTTCACGACGAAGACGGTTCCCCAGATGCTCGCAGCGCACGAGTTGCGGGCCAAGATTGACCCCGCCAAGGCGATCGACGCGCGGTTCATCATCACCGCGGAGAAGCAGGATCCGCAATATTTCAGCGATCTGCCGCCTATTCCGGCCGCATCGCAGCTCAGTGCGGAAAGCGGAAAATGACTGCTCTGGCGTCTTCGCCCGCGCAGGATATGCGGCACGAAGCCGCCAGATCGCCCAAGATCGAAATTCGCGACCTTTCCATCGATTATACGACGAGCGACGGACGGTCCGGCCATCGCGCGCTTGATGGGCTGACGCTCGATGTCTTCGAGAACGAGTTTCTCTGCGTTGTCGGGGCGAGCGGCTGCGGCAAGAGCACGCTGATCGCGGCAATCGCCGGGTTCCTGCGTCCGCGCTCCGGCACCTTGCTGCTCGACGGTTCGGCCATTCGCGGACCCGGTGCCGACCGTGGCGTCGTGTTCCAGGAATATGCCCTGCTCCCGTGGCGGACGGTTCTGGACAACGTCACTCTCGGGCTGCGCCTGCGCGGCGTTCCTCGGGCCGAGCGGAACCGCGTCGGCGCGCGATTTCTGCAGATGATCAACCTGACCCAGGCCGCGAACAAATACCCCCACCAACTGTCGGGCGGGATGAAGCAGCGCGTGGCGGTAGCCCGCACCCTCGCGAACGAGCCCGAGGTCATGCTCATGGACGAACCCTTCGCGGCCGTGGACGCTCAGTCGCGCATGGTGCTGCAGGAGGAGCTTGTAAGGATCTGGCTGGAATTGCGCGTGACGGTGCTGTTCGTCACGCACAGCGTGGAGGAAGCGGTCTTTCTTGCAGACCGTGTCGCCGTCCTGACCCCGGGCCCGGGACGAGTAAAGGCGATCGTAGATATCGACATTCCGCGCGAGCAGCGCAACTGGACGGAACTCGGGCGGAATCCTCGGTTTGCGGAGCTGCGTGAACACGTACTGCACCTTGTGCGCGAAGGTCAGGCATGACGATCAGCCACGTGTCTCGCCGGCCGGTCAGCGCAACCGCAATCGTTGTCCTGGGGGTGCTGTGCTTCGAAGTCTGGTCGTGGCAGCTTGGCCGGGAACGGCTCGCCAGTTTTCCGCTTCCTCCGGCCGGCGGCTCGGCTGACATTGAAATCGTTTTGCCGTTCACGCCCGAGGCATTCAACATCCAGCGGCTTCAGGCAGCCGGACGGCTGGTCAAGATCGACGACCGCGAGGTCTGGCTCGAGTCCGTCTCAAGGCAGCAATTGATCGCGTTGGCGCGCCTGTACTGGATTGGGCACATCACGCCGTGGCACAAATCATGAGTGCCTCGACCGATACCAGTGGTGCAGTGTCGTTCCGCATAGGCGGGCGCAACCTTGAACCCGCGGTCCTGGGGACCGCAGGCATCGCGGGCCTTCTGGTCATCTGGCAGGGGGTTGCGAGTTTCTCCGGCATTCCTCGCTATTTCTTTCCCTCGCCGGCCGACGTCGTGCGCGCTGGGGTGGAGCTGGTCGAGAAGGGAATTCTACCCGTCTATATCGCCGACAGTCTGGGGCGCTATCTGGCCGGCGTCGGTCTCGGCGTGACCATTGGTCTGATCCTGGGTCTTGCGATCGGCATGAGCCCGAGCGCCTCTCGTTTGCTTCAGCCGATACTGAATTTCTTCTACTCGATCGTCGAGGTCGCGTGGATCCCGATTTTCGTGATCTGGTGGGGATACGGCCTCAAGACGATCGTGCTGGCCCTGACGTACGTCGTCGCCTTCCCGGTGCTGTTCAACACGGCCATCGCGGTTCGCAGCACACCACGCATTCTGATCAACGCGGTCGCTTCCCTGGGCGGCAGCAGGCTTCAGGTGCTGCGGCAGGTCATTCTGCCGGGCGCACTGCCGGGTATCATGACCGGCGTCCGGATCGGAGCCGGGTTTGCGTTCCGGGGATTGATCTTCGCGGAGATGGTCGCGGCCAAAACCGGGATCGGATACCTGATTCTGACCAGCGCCTCCAACCACGCGACCGATCGGACCATCGTGGGGATGATCGTCATCGGCACGCTCTGGCTGATGATCGATCAGCTTTATCTGCGTCCATTCGAGAGCGCGACCATCGAGCGCTGGGGATTGGTCCACGATGCCACGGACTGATACCGCCGCGCGCATCACAAGACGACTCGCTTCGCCTGGTGCCATTCCATTTGTCGTGCTGCTGGGCACCTGGGTGGTTTTGCCGCTGATCGTCAACATGCCGCCCTACGCCCTGCCGAACATCAGGGACGTGTGGCAACAGGCCGTGTCTGGCATTCAGGACGGATCACTGGTGAGCGATATACTGGACAGCCTTGCACGGCTGTTCCTGGGCTTCTTCATCGGCAACGGCCTGGCAATTCCGTTGGGCATCGCCATCGCGCTGAACCGCCGCGTGTCGTATTTGCTGATGCCTGTCCTGACATTCCTTCAGTCGATCGGCGGGATCGCCTGGGTTCCGCTTGCGGTCCTGTGGCTCGGGATTGGCCCGGCCGCCGTGTTGTTCGTCATCGCCAACCAGATCTTCTTCAGCTCGATCTACAACACGGTGAATGGCATTCGCGCCATTCCGATCCCGCTGCATCGTGCGATCCTCTGCCACGGGGCGCATGGGATCCAGATCCTGACCGAGCTGATCCTGCCTGGGGCGCTAATTCAGATCATGGTCGGATTGCGTACATCCATGGCTTATGGATGGCGTGCCCTTGTCGCGGCGGAGATGATCGCCGGTACCAACGGAATCGGCTTTCGCATGATCCAGGCTGTGCAATGGTATCAGACTGATACGGTCCTGCTCGGGATGATCGTGATCGGCGTGATCTGGCTGCTGATGGACTGGCTGATCTTCGCCAAGTTGGAAGAGGTCACCGTGGTGCGCTGGGGATTGCTCCGGGAAACTGCCTGAGCTGTCCGCCTGGGGACCTGCCTTGCGTCGGCGGCGGGTTGCGGAGAATGAAGCGGCCAAACACTCCGCAGTGGAAGGGTGGACCGGCTTGCCGCAGCAAATCGCGCCGCCTAAGCTCGACCCAACGCGGTTCAAGCGGGGGGCACCATGACGCGCAGAGCGGTCGGCATCTTCGTCTCGTTTTTTCTCCTGCTTGGTGTCTTCGCGCACGGCGCGCGGGCGGCCGACAGCCTGCTGGCCGACGTGCTCAGCCGCGGCACGTTGCGGGTCGCGATAACCCCCGGCAATCCGCCCTGGTGTTATGTCGATCCGAATGGCGATCTGATGGGCTACGACGCCGATATCGCCAATGCGCTGGCCAAGGCGCTCGGGGTGCAGGTGCAGTTCGTTCGCACGGATACCGCCGGTCGAGTTGCCCAGTTGCAGGCGCACAAGGCGGACGTGACGATTTCCACCTTCACGCCGACGCTCGATCGCATGAAAACGATCGCCTTCACGGATCCCTACGCGATCGACGGCCTGGAGGTTCTCGTCCGCGCCGACAGCAAGATAGACACGATCAAGGACATTCCGAAGGGCGCGCGAATCGGGGTTGGCCGCGGCTCCACGCTGGAAGCCGCCATTGCCAAGAACATACCGCAGGCAAGTATCGTCGAGTTTCCTGGCAACGCCGACATCGCCCAGGCGATCGCCAGCCAGCAGGTGGACGCGATCGCCGCCAACAACGGCATGATCACCACTACGTTCAAGAGCGGCAACGGCCAATATAAGCTGATCCCGCAGTTGATGGGTATCGAGGACGACGCGATCGGGCTGCCGCAGGGTGATTTCACCTGGTGGCTGTGGCTGAACAGTTTCGTGCACCAGATCAACAGCGACGGCACGAACTACACGCTCTATCAGAAGTGGTTCGGCCAGGAACCGCCGGCCTTCGTCCACAAGCCGCCGGCTTGAGCGCGCCCATGGCTCTCGCACCGCTGTTCGATCCGGCCGCCTTTCGCATTCCCCCTGGAATCGTGCATGTCTGCGCCGGCGGCGAGACTGCGTTCCTGCGACGCCACGACAATGCGTTTCGGCAGTACGCGGAAGACAAGAGCAACGGCATGACCGGCCGCACCGCGCAGGAGGAGGTGGTCGAACGCACGCGCGAGACGATCGCGGCGCAGTGGCATGTGGCAGCGTCCGAGATCGGCTTCGTCAGCAGCGTGGCGGAGGGTGTGTCGCTGGTTGCCGAGAGCATCGACTGGCGGGAGGGCGATACGATCTGTGTCGATGCCAACGAATATCCTTCGGTGGTCGGTCCCTTCGCGCTGCAGCGGCGGCCGAAACCGGCGCTGCGTCTGGCGACCGGGCAGCAGCCGGACCGCTGGGCCGCCGTCGTCGATCAGAGCACGCGCATCATCGGGGTGAGTTATGTCTCTTACCTGACCGGGGAACGTGTCGATCTCGCCGCCATGCGCCGGCTGGCCGATTCGGTGGGTGCCCTGCTGGTGGTGGATTGCACCCAGGCGGCCGGTTATCTGCCGATCGACGCGCGGCTTGCCGATTTTGCGTTCTCCGCTTGCTATAAATGGCTGCTCGGCTGCACCGGCCTTGCCATCGCTTACTGGAACCGGGCGCGCAATCCGGACTGGATGCCGACGACCGGCGGCTGGCATTCGATCGTCTTTCCGCCACGTCCCAGCTACACGCCGGACTTGGCGCTGCGTCCGGACGCACTGCGCTTCACGCGCGGCAATCCGCCGCATCTGCCGCTCTATGTCCTGGCCAGCGCGCTCGACTATCTGAGCCAGTTCGATGTGGCGGAAGTGCAGCGTCACGTGCAGACGCTGACCACGGCGCTGATCGGGCGCATGGATGCGCTTGGCATCCCGACCACGACGCCGCGCGATCCGGCGCGTCATGGTGCCAGCGTCTGCATGGATAGCAGTGCCGCGCAGTCGATCACCGATGCGCTGGGTCGCGACGGCGTCTATGCGTGGAACGGGCGCGGGCGGATCCGTTTCAGCTTCCATGGCTACAACAGCGAGAGCGATATCGAGCGCATCGAGCAGGCGCTTGGGCGTGTCTGGCGGGCCTGAGCCTGTATAGCTTCAATCTCCGAACGGTCATTCCATATCTGCCGCGTTTCTATGCGGCCGGGCTGTTGACCTTGGAGATCAGCGTAATTGCCCTGCTGATCAGTATTCCGCTCGGGCTTGCCGGAGCACTCGGCCGCACCAGCCGCGCGCGCGGCCTCAATAACGCCATCGCCGTCTATGTGGAACTGGTCCGCAACGTCCCGCTGCTGGTGGTGCTCTATCTGCTGTTTTACGGGCTGCCCGCCGGCCTGCGGCTTTCGGCGCTGCAGGCGGGCGTGCTCGCGCTGGCGGTCAACAGCACTGCCTTCTGTGTCGAGATATTTCGCGGCGGACTGTCCGCCATCCCGCACGGCCAGTATGAGGCCGCGGCGTCGCTCGGCCTGCATCGCGCGCTCGCGTTTCGCCTTGTCATCATGCCGCAACTGTTGCGGGTGGTATTCCCCTCGCTGGGCAACCAGGTCATCTCCGTTGTCCTGGGTTCGTCAGTGGCGTCGGTCATCGGGGTCCCGGAACTCACGTACGAAACCTTGTCGATCGGCTCGATCACGTTCCGCTATTTCGAGCTGTTCGTGCTGGCGGCGATTGCTTACATCATCGCGGCACAGGCGATCAGCCTGGTCTGGCGCGCGGTCGGCCTGGCACTTAGCGCGCGGCAGCCGGCGCGGTGATCAGCAGCGGCCATCTCGCCGCCTATTTGCTGTTTCTCCTGAAGGGTGGGTTCGTCACCCTGAAGCTCAGCTTCGCCGCGCTGATACTCGGCACGGCTGGCGGAATACTGCTCGGTCTGCTGCGCACGGCGCGGGCCTGGCCGCTGCGCGCGCTGCCTCTCGGCTACATCGAGATCGTGCGCTCGACGCCGTTCCTGATCCTGCTGTTCTTCATCTATTATGGCCTGCCGCTGGCGCTCAACATGGACATCCCGGCTTATCCCGCCGCGATTGCCGCGCTCAGCGTGTACTGCTCGGCGTACATGGCGGAGGTGGTGCGCTCCGGGCTGCAATCCGTGGCGCGCGGGCAGGCGGAAGCGGCCGAGGCGCTCGGGCTCCGCTATCGCCAGATCATGCGCCTTGTCATCCTGCCCCAGGCAATGCGGGTCATGGTTCCGCCGACGATCGGTGTTTATATCAGCACGATCAAGGAAAGCTCGCTGGCTTCGGTGATCGGCTTCGTCGAGCTGCTTGGCACGGGCAACGAGATACGGGAGTCCAACGCGGGGCGAAGCACGGGGGACGTGCTGGTGTTCGTGGCGATCTGTTACTTTCTCATCTGCTTTGCGCTGTCGCGCCTCGGGCGCTGGATGGAAGGGCGAAGCGAGAGTCGGCCTGCATGATGCGACCGGCGATTGTACTGTCAGGTTGGATAGGATACCACTCTGTCGGCGCCTGACTGTGTCGGCGAAGACAGGGGACTGGGCGTTCCCCACCATGTCCGGCCCGCCACGTACGTAGAACATCTGGCCGGCATCGTTCGTATAGAGCAGAAACTCGTGATAGCCTCCGAGCATGTTGGGGCTATCCAGCCCGGTTCCAGACGAGCTGCCGATACCGGTCGGAGCACTAATTGGATGGTGGCCATTACGGCTCTCCCCTGTTTTGCGAAACGCTATGAGATGGACTCGTTCAAGGAAACGCCGCCGTATTGACCCAAGTTGCCTTGGCTACCTGGATACGGGAGTCGTTGATATAACGTAGGAAACAGAAACCAGATCGTAGGCCTTAAACTGATTCCGAGGCAGCCTGCGTAATACTCGATACTCGAGTGCTAGTCCTATTGTGGCCCCAGGCTCCGGAGCGGGGGCAGCCGGATAACTCACTCCCAGCTCATGGACCCACGCGACCAACTCGGGAACGGTACTCCCGGAAAGATTACTGGCGAAAATATCTGTTACATCAACGGTCAGAATACCTTGGCGTTCGACATTGCGCAGCTCAACAAGAGCCTGGAAAAGCTTGTTCCCCGAGAATTCGTTGGGGTCGAACATCTTCGCTCCCATGGTCGGCAGGCAAATCACGAATCCCAGGATAAGCAGACCAATGGGGAGTAGGAGCCTGCGAGCCCTTCCGATTTTCGCCCGCCAAGGAGGCGCGGCTTCCTGGGCCTTGGCTACCATTGCTGAGCATTCCCCGTTCGCCCCGCGCGTCCGCCACTAGCCGGCGGCAGCCAAACATACGCCGCTGACCCTGCTTTACTTGCGATCGTTCCCGCGCCTGACCGCGCCACCCTCTGGCACCGCCCCTCATCGAAGGTCACCGCGCTGGCGGAACCGTCGGCGCAGGCACCAGTCTCCCCACGTGGCCGTGTCGGGGTCGGCTCTAACACTGAAGGAAACCGCATTCCCTTCTCGGCCCCCATGATTGTAACGTCCCGACGATAGTGTCCGAACCATTTGCAGGTCCAGTGCTTTTCGTAACAGTCCACGAATGCAACGGCGATCCGATAGCGCCGCCATAGCCACCACCACCGCCGCCGCCGCTTCTATTCATAAATTGACACGTTATTGGCCTGCGCCGCGGCCAACACTCCCCGCGGTGAGAACTGTGCTGAAGGTGACTTCGTCGATCTTAACTAACCGCCAAACGTGGCAATGGCGGCGCGCTTGAGCATGCGCAATCCATGGCGGCGCATGAGAGCCCGCGCACGACGAAGCTTTACGATCGGACCAGGGAGCGGCTTACCCAGGATGAGGTCGAGCGAATTCGGTTGTGAATTCTTGGCCGATTAAGACGTGAGAAGGGCTGTTATCGCGTCTTGGGCAGGGAAGGGCATGTGCGGATAGATTGGTCGCCGGATTCATTCAGCCCGCATGATTCGCCGCGACCGCGCTGCGGTTTCCAGCGCGAGGAATCGGCGACGTAGCTCAACGAAAAAGCGCGGCGGGAGAAACCCGTACGCGACGGAACTGTCATCGCGATCGCCCACACGCCGGAGATCCGGCCCGGGCCATTCGAACGCATTGCTCTCAGAGAGGATGACCCACGAGCGCTCAGTATCGAGACCGAGATGGCGCTTAATCGCCACGGGTAGTTCCAGAGCAGCGTCGGGACTCTCCGGCGGGCTGTGGGTGACAGGAACGACCAGCACCTGGGTCGCAGTATCACGATCCCGAACGGCAAGGACGATTGCGCAAGGCCGGTCCTTGGTGCCTTCCTCATGACCCTGCCGATGCTCCCGCAACCACAGGTAGGAATAGCGGATGACCAAGCCGGGCTCAGGCGCGGGGAGCCTCACGAGGTCCAGTCTTGGATCAGCTCATCAAGATGCTGGTGCCGCGGATCCATTTCGCTTCCGCGGATCGCTTCGACGATCTCGTCGGGAAGCTCGCCAGCGGCATAGACCTGACGGTCGCGACGCTTCAGACGTTGATACTCCTCCGCCGAGATCACGACGGTTCGGTCCCGACCGTTGCGGGTGACGATGACGGTTTGGCTCAAGGCCAGATCCTGGTAGCGGCCGACCTCTTTGCCGAACTCGGTCGCGGATACGCGGACGACGTCTGTCACGGCTTTCCTCCGGGAAATCCGGATTATAGCCGAAATCCTGGATTAAGACAACAGATTGATTCCCCATAGATTCTGGCCATTGTCATGCCGAGACCGATAAGAAGTCGTGGATGGCCGGCCCCTCGGGCCAAGCCCGAGGACATGCTTCGCCGGCCATGACGGGCTTTCAGTGTGCCGGCCATGACGGGCTTTCAGTGTGAAGCTTCCACCTCGGCACCGTTGCCCGCGCGCAGTTCCCGCTCACGCTGCAGAAGTGCCCGCTTGCGCGGCACACCCCAGCGATAGCCGGTGAGATCGCCGTCCTTGCCGATCACGCGGTGGCACGGAACCGCCAGGGAAACCGGGTTGGTGGCGCAGGAGCGGGCCACGGCGCGAACCGCGCGCGGCTCGCCCAGGGCGGCGGCCAACTCGCCATAGCTGCGCGTTTCCCCGGGCGGGATCTGGCGCAGGGCGTTCCAGACGCGTTGCTGGAACGCGGTGCCACGAAGGTCCAGGGGCAATGCCAGCGCCTCGCGCGGTTCCTCGATGAAGCGCACGACCGCGGTGACCGTATCGGCCAGCGCGGTATCGTCCGCGACGATGGCGGCGTTCGGGAAGCGGCGCCGGAGATCGCCGAGCAGCGCGTCGTCCGGCTCGGCGAACCCAATGAAGCAGACCCCCTTTTCGGTCGCGCCGACCAGCAGCCGGCCGAACGGGCAGTCCGCGAAGGCGGTGCGGATGACCTCGCCGCTGCCGCCGCGGCGCGCCGTGCCCGGCGTCATGCCGAGCAGTTCGCCGGTACGCTCATAGACCCGGCTTTCTGAGCCGAACCCGGCCCCGACAACCGCATCGACCACTCGCTCCCCGGCCGCGAGGGCGGCCTGCAAGCGACGGGCGCGGACCCCTTCGGCGTAGCTGCGCGGGGTCAGCCCGGTATGGGCGCGGAACATGCGCAGGAAGTGGAAACGCGAATAGCCGGCGCGGTCGGCCAGGGTTTCGAGCGGCGGGATATCTTCCGACGCGTCGATGAAGGCGCAGGCATCGCGCACCGCCTCCTGCGCGATCCGGGCCCGCTCGCCCTTCGGGTCGCAGCGGCGGCAGGCGCGGAAGCCGGCCTGCTCGGCCTGATCGACGGTGCGGAAGAAGCGCACGTTGCGGCGCAGCGGACGGGGCGACGGGCAGCCGGGCCGGCAAAACACGCCCATCGTGGTGACGGCGTACAGGAAATCGCCCGGTTCCCGGTGCAGGACCTTGTCCCACATCAGTTCGGGCGGCGGCAGATCGGTGGGGCGTTGGTATGTCATGCCGCCAATCTGGTCCCGGCAGCCGTTGGTCGCCATCCGTCGATTGCCCCCGTTCAATCTCAGTCGAGCGATCCGACGATGTGGCGGAACGCCTCCTCGGGGAACGCCTTCATCGAGGTGGTGCGGACATTGCCCAGGCTGCCAAGCATCAGCGTGAAGCGCGCCGACACCGCGTCGTCCGGCGCCTCGTAGATGGCCGCGAGGTCGTATTGACCCATCGTCATATAGACGGTCCGGAGCTGGCCCCCCATCGCTTCCAGCATCCGCCGCGCCGCATCGATACGCCCCCCTGCGTCCTTGACCGCGCGGATTCCCTGGTCGGTCCAATTCGCCAGCATGACATAGGTCGGCATGTATTGATCCTCCCGTTGCGGGGCGGCCCGGGATCGGCTATCGCGCGCCATCCATGAGCCTTGTCGCCCCTGACCGCCTGCACCCTGCCACGGCGGATATGACATTTGAAATCCGCCCTGGGTTGGCGACGGGAGAGCGGGTCCGTTTCGCCGCGCAGGATATCATCGAAGGGCTGCGGCTCTGGCGGCTCGGGTGGACCCTGGGCTGGCTGGATATCAGGCTGCGCTATCGCGGCTCGCTGCTGGGGCCGTTCTGGCTGACCTTGTCGACCGCCGTGATGATAGGCTCGCTCGGCTTCCTGTATGCGGCCCTGTTTAACATGGACCTGAGGGTCTATCTGCCGTTCATCGCGCTATCGCAGGTGCTGTGGACGTACATCGCCGGCTTGGTGGGCGAGGGCTGCACCTGTTTCACGCAGGCCGAGGGCACCATCCGTTCGGTCCGCCTGCCGCTTTTTCTGCATGCGCTGCGCACGGTGGTCCGCAATCTGCTGACACTCGGGCACAACGTGGTGGTGATCGTCGTGGTGTTCGCGCTGCTGTCGATCAACCCCGGCTGGACCGCCCTGTGGGCGCTGCCCGGGCTGGCGGTGTGGCTGCTCGTAAGTGTTGTGATCTGCCTGCCGCTGGGTGCCATCTGTGCCCGTTTCCGGGATATTCCGCCGATCATCGCCAGTGTGATGCAGATTGCATTCTTCGTCACACCGGTGATCTGGCTGCCGTCACAGCTTGGCGCCCGCGAGCACTGGATGGTGTTCAACCCGTTTTTTGATTTGCTGGAAATTGTGCGTGAGCCATTGCTGGGAAAGAGCGCGGGCATGCATGTGTGGGAAGCAGCCCTGGCGGTCACGGCGGTTTTGTGCGTCGGTTCGCTGGCGCTGTTTGCGCGCGTACGCGGCCGCATCGCGTTCTGGCTCTGAGCCGCATGATGATGCCGGCCGCGATCGATATCACCGATCTTTCGGTCCTGTTTCCGCTGTATCACGCCAACAGCCGCAGCCTGAAGAAGACCGTGCTGGGGTTGGCGTCCGGTCGGCTCGCGCGAGATAAGCAGAACCGTGTCGTGGTGCAGGCGCTGCGGAACGTGTCGTTCAGCGTGCGCAGCGGTGACCGGATCGGGCTGGTGGGCGCCAACGGCGCGGGCAAGACGACCTTGCTGCGTACGCTGGCGGGGATCTACGAGCCGGTAGCGGGGCGGATGCGGATGCAGGGCAGCCTGAACGCGCTATTGGACCCGCAACTCGGCATGAACACGGACTTGACTGGACGCGAGAATATCATGCTGCGCGGCCTGTACAGCGGTCTGCCGCGCAGCGAGCTGGCACGGCTGGAGCAGGATGTGCACGAATTTGCCGGCCTGGGGGATTTCATGGACCTGCCGGTGCGCATCTACAGTTCCGGCATGGTGGTGCGGCTTGGCTTTGCGCTGGCGACGGCGATCCGCCCGCAGATATTGCTGATGGACGAGTGGTTTCTGGCTGGAGACGCCGATTTCTTCGAGAAGGCACGGGCTCGGCTGGAGGATATGGTCCGTGGTGCCGAGATCCTGGTGCTGTCCACGCATCAGGCGACGATCGTACAGGAATGGTGCACGCGTGTGATCTGGCTGGACCAGGGCCAGGTGCGCGCGGACGGCGCGCCGGACGAGGTGCTGGAGCAGTATCTCGGCCATCCGTTGGAGCAGCCGCTGGTGGCAACGATCTGAGCGGTCCGATAGTGCCCCCGCCGGCATTGAGCCAGGCGGGGAAATCATCGAGAAATGCAGCCATACGGACCTGAAGGAGAACTGCCATGCCCATGGATGATTTGCGCCCGTTGGACCCCCCGCAGGCGCTGGAGCGCCAGTTGCGGGTCGATCTAGCCGCCGCGTTCCGGCTGGCGACGAAATACGGCTGGCATGAATCGGTGGCCAACCATTTCAGCCTGGCGGCGTCGCCCGACGGCAAACGCTTTCTGATGAACCCGAAATGGCGGCATTTCGCGACCATTCGCGCGAGCGAGCTGCTGCTGCTGGATGCCGACGATGCGCGCACGATGCTGCGGCCCGATGCGCCCGATCCGTCCGCCTGGTGCATTCATGGGCGCATCCATGCACAGGTACCGCACGCGCGCTGCATCCTGCACGCGCATCCACCTTATGCCACCGCGATCGCCTCGCTGGCCGATCCCGAGATCAAGCCGATCGAGCAGAACACCGCTCGCTATTACAACCGTGTGGCGATCGACCTCGGTTTCAGTGGCGTGGCGGATGATGTTGCTGAAGGTGACCGGCTGGCGGCCAAGCTCGGCGGCTTCCGCCGCATGATGATGGGCAATCACGGCGTACTGGTGGTGGCGGAAACCGTCGCTGAGGCGTTCCATGATCTGTACTACCTGGAACGGGCGTGCCAGACGCTCGTGCTGGCCTACTCCACCGGCCAGAAATTGAACGTCATATCGCCAGCGCTGGCGGAGCAGACCGCGCGTGATTGGGATGAGTACGCCGCGATGGCGTTCGCGCATTTCAAAGAGGAGAAGCGCCTGCTGGACGAGGCGGGTGCGTCCTATGCGGCGTGACTTGAGGTGAGCTTGCTTCCGCTGACGGGCATTGTGGTCCTGGAGTTCTGCCACACCGTGATGGGACCGACCTGCGGTGTGGTGCTCGCTGACCTGGGCGCCGATGTGATCCGCGTGGAGCCGGCGCCGGACGGCGATCGGACGCGACGGCTGGGTGGCTTTGCCAGTGGGTTCTTCGCCTATTTCAATCGCAACAAACGGGGCATCTGCCTGGATCTGAAATCGCCGGACGGGCTGCAGGTGGCACAGGACCTGCTGCGCCGCGCCGACGTGCTGATCGAGAATTTCGGGCCGGGCACGATGGAGCGGCTGGGGTTGGGATGGGAGCAGGCGCACGCGATCAACAACCGGCTGATCTACTGTGCGCTGAAGGGGTTTCTGCACGGTCCGTACGAGCATCGACCGGCGCTGGATGAGGTGGTGCAGTTCATGACTGGGCTGGCCTATATGACGGGCCCGCCCGGGCAGCCGCTGCGAGCGGGCTCGTCGGTGATCGACATCATGGGCGGGGTGATGGGCGACGTGGCCATTCTGGCGGCGTTGCGCCAGCGTGACGGGGACGGGCAGGGGCGCAAGGTGACCAGCACCCTGTTTGAATCAGCGGCGTTCCTGGTGGGTCAGCACATGGCGGGCGAGGCGGTGACCGGACAGCCGTCGCCGCCGATGCCGGTGCGCAGCAGTGCATGGGGCATCTACGAGACCTTCCCGACCGCCGACGGCGCCCCGCTGTTCATCGGCATTACCTCGGATAATCACTGGCGTGCGTTCTGCGAGGCGTTTCGGCGGCCGGATCTGCTGGCGGACACGCGATTCACCAGCAACGCGGACCGGGTCAGCAACCGGCCGGCGCTACGCGCGATCGTCGCGGAGATCGCGCTGGTGCATGGGATTGCCGCACTGACCGGGATTTTCGATCGAGCGGGAATCCCGTTCTCGCCGGTGAACCGGCCGTCGGACCTGCTCGAGGACCCACATGCTCTGGCGCATGCCTTGCCGATCCGTTTCCCGAACGGAGAGACCGCACGCCTGCCGCCGTTGCCGATCGCGATCGACGACACGTCTCTGGCGGTGCGGATGCAGCCGCCGGCGATCGGCGAGCACACGACCCAGGTGCTGCAAGAACTGGGTTATTCCGCGGGGCGCATCGAGACGTTACGGCAGGCAGGAGCGGTGGCGTAGGCCGACCCCAGTCAGCCGATCACCTTCGCCGCCTCTTCCGGCGATTTGTTGACCAGCGCCGCGTAGTCCTTCATCAGCGTTTCGGAGATCTGGCCGGGTGTGAAGCTTAGCTTGCCGATCTCTTTCACCGGGGTTACTTCGGCGGCGGTACCGGCGAGGAACACCTCGGTGGCATCCTTCATTTCATCCGGCATGATCGGTCGCTCGATGACCTTCATCTGGCGATGCTTGGCGAGCGCCATGACGGTGCGCCGCGTGATGCCGTCCAGGAAGCAATCCGGATCGGGCGTGTGCAGATCGCCATTGATCGCGAAGAAGATGTTGGCACCGGTTGCTTCCGCGACCTGTCCGCGCCAGTCCAGCATCAGCGCGTCGGCGTAGCCTTCCGACTCTGCCTTGTGCTTGGAGAGCGTGCCGATCATGTAGAGCCCGGTTGCCTTCGCCGCGGTCGGCGCGGTGTCCGGCGAAGGCCGCTTCCATTCCGCCATGCCGAGCCGGATGCCCTTCATGCGGTCGGCGCCGAAATAGCTGGGCCACTGCCATACGGCGATCGCCAGATGGATTTTCGTGTGCTGCGCCGAAACCGCCAACATCTCCGACCCGCGCCAGGCGATGGGCCGCACATAGGCATCGGTCAGTCCGTTCGCCTTTACGGTTTCTTTGCAGGCGGCGTCGATCTGCTCGGCCGTGAACGGTATTTCGAACCCCAGAATTCGCGCCGAGTTGATCAGCCGGTTCGTGTGGTCTCGCAGGCGGAAGATGTGGCCGCTATAGGCTCGTTCGCCTTCGAACACCGCGGAGGCATAATGTAGCCCATGTGTCAGCACATGCAGCTTCGCGTCCCGCCAGGGCACCAGGGCGCCGTCCCACCAGATCCAGCCATCCCGGTCGTCGAAAGGAACTAACGCCATGGGTCGTATCCCCGTAATTTTGTTGCTGTAGACTTGCGGAAGGTATAATGCAACGTCAGATACGTCAATGATTCTGTCGCATAAGCGAGGAATGCCTGCCATGCCCGCCCTGAAGGGCAACTCGGTAAGCGGTCGCCGCGCCGCGCTTCCAGCAGTCGCCGACCCGAAGCCGGTCGCCGGAGCCAACCTGCTGTTTTTGCGCGAGGAGGAGATCCGCCTTGCTCAGGACCTGATGTTCTTTGCATACCGCGACTTCACCAACGCAGCCGACGTTATCCTTGAGGAGCTTGGCCTGGGACGCGCCCATCATCGGGCGCTGCATTTCATCGGCCGCAATCCGGGGATTACCGTCTCCGATCTGCTCGGTATCCTGCGAATCACAAAACAGAGCCTGGCGCGCGTGCTGTCCGCCCTGGTGGAGCGCGGCTACGTGGCGCAGTCCCCGGGAAGCGCCGACCGCCGGCAGCGTCTGCTGAAGCTCACGACGGCCGGGCAGGCGCTGGAGCGGCGGCTGTTCGAGCGGCAGAAGGAACGGCTGAGCGCGGCGTATCGCGACGCGGGCGGGGCCGCGGTCGACGGGTTTCGCCGGGTAATGCGGGCGATCATGGACGAGGCTGCGCGTGCCTATCTCGACAGCCCTGAGGCGCCGGTTCGGGGTGGGCGTGGCCGGTGATGTCGGAGGTCGCCCATATCCTGGTGGTGGATGACGATGCGCGGCTGCGGGCGTTGCTGTCACGCTATCTTTCGGACAACGGGTTCCGCGTGACCACGGCAGAGAATGCGGCCGATGCGCGTGCCAAGCTGCGCTCGGTCAGTCCGGACCTGCTGGTGCTCGATATCATGATGCCGGGCGAGAGCGGGCTGGCGCTGACAGAGGCTTTGCGTCGTGACGGCGATGGTGATTTGCCGGTGCTGCTGCTGACCGCACGCGGCGCGCCGGAGGACCGGATTGCCGGGTTCGAAGCGGGGGCCGACGATTACCTCGGTAAGCCGTTCGAGCCACTGGAACTGGTGCTGCGCATTCGCGCGATGCTACGTCGTACGACGCCGGTTCCGCGCGGCGTGGCAATCGGGCCCGTCCAGCTCGGCACGGCGGAGTTTGATCCCGAACGCGGCGAGCTGCGGGTCGCTGGCGGGGCGATTCGCTTGACCGGCGGTGAAGCTGCGCTGCTGGCCGCGCTTGCGCACAAGCCGAACGAGGTCCTCTCTCGGGAGGAGTTGGCGGCGGCTCTTGGCATGGACGAGGCGGGCGAACGGGCGATCGACGTGCAAGTGACCAGGCTTCGGCGCAAGATCGAGGCTGATCCCCGCGAGCCGCGCTTCCTGCACACGGTGAGGGGCCGCGGGTATGTGCTGAAGCCGGGCGTCTGAAATGGGGGTGCCACTGCCTTTCTCGCGCGTGGTCAAGCGGGTGCTGCCGCGGTCCTTGCTCGGCCGCAGCCTGCTGATGATCCTGGTGCCGCTGGTGCTGCTGCAGGCAGTGGCCTTGCAGGTCTATTACGGCGGCCATCTCGATCTCGTGTATCGCCGGCTGTCGGGCGCTGTCGCCGGGGAGTTGCAGTTCACGTTGCAGTTGATGCGTCGCTACCCGGGGCCGGCCAATACCGATTGGATCATAGAAAGCGCGCACCGGGAATTCGACCTGGCGATGCGGCTTGAGCCGCACGCCCGGCTGGAAGCGCGCCGGCGGGTGAATGTGCTCGGGCCGATGGACGACGAGCTGGAGGCGGCACTGCGCGAGCGGCTGATCGAGCCGTTCACGATGGACTGGACCTACGACCCGCAATCCGTGCTGATACGCGTGCAGCTTCCGGACGGTGTGCTGGATGTGCTGGCGCCGCGCAAGCGCGTCGATCTGGGCACGATCTTTCTGTTCATGAGCTGGCTGGCCGGCACCGCCTTGCTGCTGTTCGCGATCGCCGCTTTGTTCATGCGCAACCAGGTGCGCGGGATCCGGCGACTGGCTGACGCGGCCCAGGCGTTCGGGGTGGGACGCGACCCGGGCTCGATCCGTCCGGAGGGCGCCACGGAGGTGCGGCGCGCCGCCGCCGCGTTCAACCGGATGCAGGAACGCATCCGCCGGTTTCTGACCCAGCGGACCGAGATGCTGGCCGGCGTGTCGCACGACCTTCGCACGCCGCTGACGCGGATGCGGCTGGCGCTGGCGATGCTGCCGATGCGGCGCGAGGCGGCCGAGGAGCTGGCCGAAATCACCGCCGATGTCGATGAGATGGAGCGGATGATCGAGGGATACCTGGCGTTCGCTCGTGGCGAGGGCAACGAGCAGGCCGAGCCGGTCAATCTGTCTGCGCTGCTGGAGGAAGTGGCGGCCGGGGCGCGCCGTTCGGGCGCCTCGGTGGAGTTGGATGCGCCGGCGGAGCTGACATTGAAGTTGCGGGTCAGCGCGGTACGCCGGGCCATCACCAACCTGGTGGACAATGCGCGTCGGCACGCGCATCGCGTGGTGCTGGCGGCGATTCCGGTCGGGCCGCGCAGCGTGCACGTGATCGTTGACGACGACGGCCCGGGCATCCCACCGGATCGGCGGGAGAGCGTGTTCCGCCCGTTCGAAAGCGATACGACAGGCGGCACCGGGCTGGGATTGACGATCGCCCGCGACATCGTGCGCGCGCATGGCGGCGATATCATGCTGGAGGAGAGTCCGCTGGGGGGGCTGCGGGCGCGCATTCGATTGCCGGTGTAACTATCTGCTTGCCGCTCGATCCTTGACATCGTTCGGCGTCGCGGGAACCTTGATGGGGAATACGCCAACGGGGGGAACGAGATGCGGGACATCCAGGGCATGTGGCGCGGGGCATTCGGCCGTCGCGGCTTTGTTGCAGGGGCTGGAGCGGTGGCATCGGCCGCCGCGCTGCGTCCGTGGCGTGCCGGTGCGGCAACCGAAGCGGGCTTGCTGGAATCTGATCCGGAGGCGCCGTATGAATCGCCCATCAGGCCAGAGCGCGTTGCCTTCCTGAAGACCAAGCCGTACCGCGGCAAGACGATCAATGTGCTGATCCTGAAGGGATCGGTCGGCGCCGGTCTGAAATACCATATCCCGCACTGGGAGGAGGAAACCGGCGGCAAGGTCAGCGTCGCCGAGGTGCCGATCGACATACTCTACACGCAAATTTTCTCCGACATCACCAGCGGCCTGCACCGCAACGATGCCTACATGACCGCGGCCTGGTTCTATGGTGACTTCTTCACCACCGGCTCGCCGACGATCGAGCCGATCGAGCCGTTCCTTGCCGACAAGCGCTACTCATACTGGAACCCCGACAACTTCATGCCGGCGATGCGCCAGCTCTATACCTGGGGCGGCAAGTTGTACGGTGTGTTGTTCGACGCCGATGCGCAGACGCTGTACTACAGGAAGGATGTTTTCGCGAACGCCGACAATCAGTCCAAGTTCAAGGCGAAATATGGCTACGACCTGCCGGCGCCGCCGACCACCATGCAGCAGATGCATGATGCGGCGGATTTCTTTACCGGTTGGGACTGGAACGGGGACGGCGGGAACGACTGGGGCCTGGCACTGCATGCCAAGGTGAACGCGCAGGGCTTCTTCCATTTCCTGACGCTCGCGGCTCCGTATATCTGCTCGCCCACCAACCGGTATTTCTACTTTCACCCGGACACGATGAAGCCGCTGATCAACTCACCCGGCCATCTGCGCGCATTGGAGGACTACATCAAGTTCCTGCCGAACGGGCCGCGCGAGGAGATCAGTTGGACGCTTGGCCAGGGATGGAACCTGTTCCTGACCGGCAAGGCGGCCATGGAGGCGACCTGGGGCGATCTGCCGACGCTCGCGCAGGATCCGAAGAATTCGGTGGTGCAGGGAAAGATCGCCGCAGCACCGATTCCTGGCGTGCCGGAGGCGTACGATCCGATCAAGGGAAGCTGGACCAAGTACCAACTGAACCAGGCCGGCAACGTCAATGGCGGAAGCTGGCACTGCGTGATTTCGAAATATGCGCAGAACAAGGAGGCGGTGTACGATTTCCTCGCGTTCATGGCGAACCGCAAAAACGCGTTCTACAACGTGACGCATGGCTTCACCGGCGTGCAGCCCGGCATGCGCGACGAATACCTGCCGCCGGCCGGTACCGCGACGCTGGCGGAATGGAAGGCGCAAGGCTGGAACGAGGATGACGCCAAGGCGTTCATGGACGCGTATTACGCCAACCTCGCGTTGCCGGTGCAGGAACCTTACCTGCGCATTCCCGGTGCGGCTGACTATTGGCATCAGTTGGACACGCGCCTTTCCGCGCTGCTGGCGGGACAGACGACGCCGCAAAAAGCGCTGGATGACACGGCCGCAGCCTGGGAGGAGATTACCCAGCGGTACGGACGCGAGCAGCAGAAGAAGCTGTACATCGCCTCATTCGGCGCGTGACGCAAGCTGTCGCGTTCCGGCCAGACCACCCGGCCGGCGTGGCGGTGCGGCGCCCCCGTCGAACGAACCGGCGGCTCGGCGATGAGCTGCTGTTCAAGTACCTCATGCTGGGGCCGGCCATACTCTGGGTGATCGGGCTTACGTTCTTTCCGCTGATCAGCGTGCTGCGGTACAGCTTCGCCAATTACGTGCTTGGGCGCGGCATCACCGGCTACGTCGGGTTGGACAACTACGTCAGGGTGCTGACGTCGGACCAGTTCTGGCACAGCATGCTGGTCACCATTATCTACATCGCCATCACCGTGCCGATCGAAGTCGTTGTGGGTTTCCTGCTCGCCTGGGTGGTCAATCTCGGCGCGCCGGGAACCAAGGTGTTCCGCGCCTTGATCACCGCGCCGCTGTTCACGATGGAAGTGGCGATCGGTTATCTCGGGATCACCCTGTTCAGCTCGCAGGGCGGCCTGGTCCCGTTCCTGCTGGACAAAGTGGGAATTTCCATCCCCTGGCTTTCGACCGCGACCGGGGGGCTGACGGCGGCGATGATCCTGGAAGTCTGGCGCTGGACACCGTTCGTGTTCCTGCTTGCGCTGGCCGCGCTGTCCTCGATCCCGGAAGAAATCTACGACGCCGCCGTGCTGGATTGCGAGCACCACTGGCAGGCGATGTGGCACATCGCGCTGCCGCTGGCCTGGCCGGTGATGAGCCTGGCGATCCTGTTGCGGCTGATCGAGGGGTTCAAGGCATTCGGGTTGCCGTTCGCGATCACCAGCGGCGGGCCCGGCACCAGCACGCAGCTTTTCAGCATCTACAATTATCTGACGACCATCCAGTTCTTCGATTTCGGCCAGGGCTCCGCGATGGGCATTGTCGTGCTGGCGATGCTTTCGGTCATCATCACCATCTTCTTCCGCCAAATGCGGCGGCGGATCACGTAAGGGCTCCGGGGCCATGCGCAACGTGCTGTGGATGCGTGCCCGCCTTCGCTCCCGCGTGCTGATATACGCGATCCTGATCGGCGCGGCCGTGTGGGTGCTGGTGCCGTTTCTGTGGGCCATCGTGAACTCGATCAAGGGGCTGGAGCAGACCTTCCAGTCCGGCGCCATCATTCCATTCCTGCAATTTCGCCCGACGCTCGATTCGTGGCGGCAGGTGATGAACGACAGCGGTGTGCTGCATGCGCTGCTATCGAGCGTCGTCGTCAGCGGCGGGGCGACCATTCTTGTTCTGCTGATCGGGGTGCCGGCGGCTTACAGCCTGGCGCGCTTCGAGTTTCCGATCCGGTCACGCGACATCACGCTGTGGTTCCTGTCGCAGCGCGTGTTGCCGCCCGCCATCGTGCTGATACCGTTCTATCTGATGATGGTGTTCTTTGGACTGATCGATACCTGGACCGGGCTGATCATTTCCTATTCCACGTTCAGTCTTGCCTTCGGCGTGGTGATCATGCGCGACATCTTCCGCGATGTCAGCAAGGAGGTCGAGGAGGCGGCGAAGGTGGAGGGCGCCACCGCCTGGCAGATATTCCTGCGGATCGCGCTGCCGCTGTCGGTGGATGGCATCATCGTCACGGCGATCAACGTATTCGCGTTCGGCTGGAACGAGGCGCTGTTTGCCTCGGCCTTCACGTCGCGTAACGCGCAGACGCTGGCCTCGTTCATCCTGGCCTCACGCGGGACGCGGGATATCGATTTCAATCTGGCCGCGGTGAACACGCTGATCGCGATCCTCCCGCCGGTGATCCTGTCGTTCTTCTTCCAGCGCTATCTGGCGCGCGGCCTGTCATTCGGCGCCGTGAAGGGCTGACGCCGGGTCAGCCGACCGGCGGCAGGGCGAGTTCCTTTCGCAACACTGCTGCCATCGTGTCCAGCGCGATGTCGGACGCGCGGATGATCCGGCCCATGCTGAGGAACCCGTGGACCTGGTCGGAGAAATGCAAGTGCGACACGCGCACGCCTTCCCGCTCCAGCCGCCGTGCATAGTCGATGCCCTCGTCGCGCAACGGATCGTGGCTGGCGGTGATGACCAGCGCCGGTGCCGTGCCTGCCAGGCTTACCGCACGGGCCGGGGAAGCGCGCCAGTCCAGCATGTCTGCCGCGCCGCGCATGTAATGGTCGATGAACCATTTCATCGTTTTCGAGGTCAGCGGTACGCCGTCCGTGATCGTCTGCGATGAAACCGTGGTCATCGTCATGTCGGTCGCCGGATAGACGAGAAGCTGGAAGGCGATCGGCGGCAATGTGCCGTCGCGCGCCATCAGCGCCATGACCGCGGCCAGGTTACCGCCGGCCGAATCGCCGCCGACCGCGACACGGTCGGGATCGATGCCGAGTGACGCCGCACGCTCGATAATGGCGCGCGTGGCGGCGGCGCAGTCGTCCACCGAGGCGGGAAATTTGTTTTCGGGCGCCATGCGGTAATCGACGGAGACAACGACGCAGCGTGCCGCGTTCGCTAACCGGCGGCAGACCACGTCGTGGGAATCGAGATCGCCGAGCAGCCAGCCGCCGCCGTGATAGTACACCAGGCCCGGCAGCTTTTCCGTCCCGGCGTTGCGTGGGCGATATAGCCGAAGCGGTATGTCCCCGAGCGGTCCGGGGGCTGAGAAGTCGCGCAGCTCGGCCACGTCTTCCGGGTCCGGCTGCAATACCGTGCGGCTGCTGGCGTAGGCTTGGCGCGCTTCGGCCGGCGTCAGCGTCTCGAATGGCGGGCGCCCGGACGCGCGAATCATTTCCAGCACCAGCAGATTGTCGGCATCAAGCGGCATGCGCAGACTCCTTCGCCGTCCAGCCGAGGATCGCATCGGCCACCTCACGCGGGCGATCCAGTTCCGCGAGATGCCCGGCGCCTTCGATCACCCGCAGTTCGGTCGTGCCGTGGATGCCCCGCCGGAACAGCTCGGCGTAGCTGCGCGGCATGATGCGATCCTGCTCGCCCCAGATGAGCAGCGTCGGGGCTTCGATCAGCGGAAGGCGTTTCTCCAGCTTGGTATTGCCCAGTGGCCAGAAGATGCGGGCCGCAGCCTCGTTCGCGCGCGTCTGCTCGATCGGCCATTCGATGGAATTGGCGCCCTCGGGGATAGCCTTCAGTGCTTTCCAGATGTCCGGATCGGCGCACATCAGGCCGGGCACGGCGTCGGGGCGCTGGGCCCACGGATCGGTGGGCGGCTGTTTTTCATCGAACAGGCCGAACGGGGCAATCAGCGAGATGCGGCGAACCGCAGTCGGCCAGAGCGCGGCCATCTCCGCGACCAGCGATCCGCCTATCGAACTGCCGGCAAGATCGGCCCCGAGCAGGCCACTTTTCGCCAATATGTCGCGGACCGCCAGCAGCCAGTCCAGATGCGTGTCCAGGATGGTGTGGCCGCGGTCGCCGCCGGGGAACCCTGGCAGCGAGGGCACGATGACGGTGCGCTTCTCGGCCAGGGCGTCCAGGAACGGTACCCATCTCGGCAGACCGCCGAGCCCGGCAAGAAACCCGAGCTTCGGACCGGAGCCCTTACGCCAGACGCGGACAGAAAAACCGTTGACGTCAACGGTCGAGGTTTCAGGTTCCGTCAAGCTTCGCTCCTGGTCAGCAACAATGAACCGATGACGGACGGAGTTACGACCCCGATCTCATTCAGCCGCGATGCCGGGCGTGAAGGCGGGAATGTCCGCCCGCTGCTCCGGCGCCATCGGCCGGGGCCACCAGCGATCTTCCCATTCGCCGAACATATCCTTCACCTTCGGCATCACCTGCTCGGCAAACAGCCTGGTGTTATAGCGGCAGAGGTCCTTGCCCATGTTGCCGAACTGCAAAAGCAGCATCAGGTGGCCGACATTGAGATTTGTCGCGACTTCGCGGATCTGTTCCGCCACTTCATCCGGGGAGCCGATGATGACGTAGCCCTTGTCAACGATTGCATCCATCTCGCGCGCCACCGACGCGAAGCGTGTGCCTGACGTGGAGCCGAGCACGTTCGCCCCCGCCGCCTGCTGAATTTGACTCTGGATGCCGACCCGCTGGCTTGCTTCCGAGACATAGCCCGGCGGCGTTGCCCAGCGCGCATCGACATGCAGGCAACGGCCATAGAAATACTCGGCGGCTTCCGAATAGAGATCGAACGCGTGCTGGCGGCTTTCGCCCACGCCGACGAATTGCAGGAAGCCGGCGCGATACGGGTTGCGGTCCTTGCCGAGCCGCGCCATCTCGTTCCAGAAGCCGGACATGGTCGCCTGCCCGGCCTTGTAGCCGTAATAGGACAGGTAGCAGTACACGTAATCCATCTGCGCGCACCACTGCCATGTCTCTACCGATCCGCCGCCCGGAATCCAGATCGGCGGATGGGGTTGCTGCACCGGACGCGGCCAGACGTTCACGTAGCGCTGCTGATTGAAACGACCGTTGAAGGCGAACGTCTCCTTTTCGGTCCAGGCGCGCAGCACCAAGTCGTGCGCTTCCAGATAACGTTGGCGCAGCATGCTGGGGTTCTGGCCATACGCATAGCACGTGTCCATCGGCGTGCCGACCGGGAAGCCGGCAATCAGCCGGCCGCCCGAGATCACGTCGATCATGGCGAATTCTTCCGCCACCCGCGTCGGCGGATTGTACAGCGCGAGGGAATTGCCCATCACGCAGATCGCCGTGTCGGTGGTACGGCGGGCGAGCGAGGTCGCGATCAGATTGGGCGACGGCATCAGCCCATACCCATTGGAGTGATGCTCGTTGACGCAGATCGCATCGAACCCGCAGGTCGCCGCGTATTCCAGCTCGTCCATGAAGTCGTTGTACATGTGATGGGCGCGCCTGGGGTCGAACAGCGAGGAATGGATATCGACCCACACCGACGGATTCTTGTCGCGGAAATCGTCCGGCAGCTCGGTGTACGGCATCAGATGGAACCACATCAGCTTCATCGGCCCGTCTCCGCTTGCATCGGTGTTCGGCTACCGGTGAGTAGCATGGTTGGGCCCCTGATCGTCAACCAAGCGGGCCGTCAACCCGGGCCGTCACGGTCGTGTCCCGCGTACCGCCTTTCGTCAGTGGCACAAACGCGACCGGCAGCACGGTGCGGGCGGTCACTGCGCCGTTCTCGTCCTTCTCCAGCAGCCGCAATTCCTGGTCGCCATGCGGTTCGCCGACCGGGATCACCATGCGGCCGGGTGACCGAAGCTGATCGAGCAACGCCTTGGGTATGGTGGGAGCGGCGGCGGTCACGATGATGCGGTCGAACGGCGCCATCTCCGGCCAGCCGGCGGCGCCGTCGCCGACCCGCAACGCGACATTCGGATATCCCGCGTTGGCGAGCGCCGCGGCGGCCTTTCGCGACAGTTCGGGCAGCACCTCGATCGACCAGACCTGCTCGACCAACTCGGCCAGCACCGCGGCCTGATAGCCGGAGCCGGTACCGACCTCCAGCACCTTGCAGTCCGGATCGAGCTCCAGCAGGTCCGTCATCAATGCGACGATGAAGGGTTGCGAGATAGTCTGCCCGTGGCCGATCACCAGCGGACGGTTCGCATAGGCGACGCGCGCCGCGCCGGTCGGCACGAAGATTTCGCGGCGCACGCGGCGCATGGCATCGAGCACGCGGGGGCTCAGCACCGCGCGTCCGGTGTGTCGTGCGGTTTCGCGGGCATCGGCCTCGATCGCGACGATCATCCGTGCGCGCTGCTCCACGAGAGCCTCCTGTCTGGTGGTACCCTGGACGATCAAGCCGCGCGGGCGTTCGCCTGGGTGGGGCGGACATTCATCGCGGAGGGTGCGAGAGGCGGGTAGGGGACGCTACCGAATTTTACGAGGCGGCGATTTCCCGTTCGCCCTCCGAAACTCGCCGGCGATGTTGGCGCGGGCGGGCCGCTCGAATGTGGCGGCCATGCGGGGGGAATGGAAGATCCGCGGCCGGTTTGCGAGTGCGCCCAGGAACCCGAGCGTACGGTCCTTCCATTCTGCGGCCGACCGGAACCCGAATTCGGCCCGCAGAGCCGAGCTGTTGCGCCGGAACTGACAGGCGGTGGCGCCGATCGACGCCAGATCGAGGTCGAGGACCCACAGGATTACCGGGTCGCCGCTGCCCGCCCCGACCTGTCCCGTTGCATGGCCGCCGGTCCCGTCGATGGCGGCGGCGACACGGGCGATGGCCTGGCGTGGCAGCCGCCCGCCCAATCGTGCGTAACGCTGCCACAAGCGGACCGACGCCGCTTCGTTATCGCACCGCCGCGGCAACAGGACGGCATCGTGAAAGATGATCGCGCCTGCTATGAGCCGCTCGGCCCCGGGCGTGCGGAAGATCGTTCCACGCGACAGACGGCGGTGACAGGTCCACAACTCGGCCAGATGATCCAGGCCATGATAATGCCGCCCCGGGGCAGCCATCTGCCGCCGCAGCCGTGTCAGAGCGGCAGCCGGTATGGGCGAGCGGCCAAACAACCCCTCCAGCGCGATGCGGCGGCGCGCGGTACGCATCAAGGCTGGGCGACTGTGCGGCAGCTCGACGGAAGCCTGCAGGTCGCGTCATCGCGATCCTGTCCCGCGCTGGTCATTCCCCAACTCCTCCCGCGGTCCTGGCAGCCGATGATCAACGGGGTGCAGTTTATTACAGATAAGGCACGCACGCACCTATTGTCCTACACCAGGGTTTCCCGGCCGTCAGTGATCGGCGTCACAGACAGTGCCGACGCGGATAAAGCCGTGCTATCGGCTGCACTGGATACTGCGGACCGATTCGTCCTGCCGGAGAGGCGCCTGCGTTATGTTGTCGATCTTATGTCGTCTCGCCGGCTGGCTCGCCGATCCGGAAGGTGACTGGATTTCGTGACCATTTCGGCCTTTTCCCTCATTGCGGAGCCGGTCCGGGCCGCGCGTGAACGGGCGCAGGCGGACCAGCTTGCGGCCTCCGATCCTGCCGTGTCCGCGTTCGTAGGTGCGTCGGCGGGTTCGGGCAAGACCAAGCTGCTGACCGATAGGCTGCTGCGGCTCATGCTGGGTGGGGCGCGGCCGGAGCGCATCCAGTGCCTGACCTTCACCAAGGCGGCGGCGGCCGAGATGGCGCTGCGGCTGCAGCGCACACTCGGCCGATGGGTAACGCTGGACGACACGATGCTGGATACGGAGCTGTCCAGTCTCGACGTTGCAGCGTCACCGGAGGTTCGCGCCCGGGCCCGTGCCCTGTTCGCACAAGTGCTGGACCTGCCCGGCGGCATGCGCATCGGCACGATTCACGCGTTCTGCCAGTCGCTGCTGCGGCGCTTCCCGCTGGAAGCAGCGCTGTCGCCGCATTTCGAGCTGGCGGACGAGCGCGATTCCGCGGATGCGCTAATCGAGGCACGCGAACGCATGCTCGCCCGTGCGGCGTCGCCGGATCTGCGGGCGGCGCTGGCGGCGATTGCAGGGCTCAGCACCGCCGGGCAGTTCGGCAAGCTGGTGACGGCGTTGCAGTCGGAACGGGACCGGCTGCAGCAGGCGCGGATGCTTGGGGACGAGCTGATCGTGGCGCAGCGGCGTGCATTGGGTGTTACCGCGGCGACCGAAGGGGAGATCATCGAAGACGCCGTCCGCTGGCCGGGCGAAGCGATGCTGCGGGCCGCGGCGGCTGACGTGCAGCAGCACGGTTCTCCGGCGGCGCAGGCAAGGGCTGGGGAACTGCTCGGCTGGCTTGGGCTGAATGGGGAACAGCGCCGCGAGAACTGGGCGGCCTGGTGCGAGCTGTTCCTGACCAAGGAAGGCAAGGGCCGCGCCGTGAGCACCTTCGCCAACGACAAACTGGCGAAGGTGCGGTCGGACCTTCCTTCGGTGTTCGACGCGGAGGTGGAGCGGGTGCTCGCGGTGGAGGGCGCCCGCCGCGCGATCCGCATGGCGGAGGTCTCGCACGCGCTGGTCGCGCTGGCCGGGCCCGTGCTGGACGGCTATGCGCAGCGGAAAGAAGAGTCCGGGCTGCTGGACTACGACGACCTGATTGCCCGGACGCGGCATCTGTTGATCGATCCGGGTGCGGCGTGGGTGCTGTATAAGCTGGATGGCGGGTTGGACCATTTGCTGCTTGACGAGGTCCAGGACACCGCGCCGGCGCAGTGGCGGGTGGCGCACGCGCTGACCGCCGAATTCTTTGCCGGCGCCGGCGCGCGTGACGAATGCCGCACCGTGTTCGCGGTCGGCGACCGCAAGCAGTCGATCTATTCGTTCCAGGGCGCCGATGCCGCGGAGTTCGACCGGTCGCGGCGATTGATGGGCGATCGGGTGCGTGCCGCCGGATTGCCTTGGGTGGAACGACCGCTGGAAGTTTCGTTCCGTTCGACATCGCCGGTACTGGAGCTGGTGGACCGCGTGTTCGCGGCGCCACTCGCCGCGGCGGGCGTGTGCGAACCGGGCACGCTGGCGCATATCGCGCATCGCAGCGGCCATGCCGGTGCGGTGGAGCTGTGGCCGCTGACGCCGCCGCCACCGCGGGACGATCCGCCGGCCTGGAGCGTGCCGGACTCCAACCAGGGCCTGAGCTCCGCGCCGCATACATTGGCCGAGACGCTGGCACGCTGGATCGCGGCGGAGACGGAAGGGTCAGTGCCGCTGTCGAGCCGCGGGCGCGCCCTGCAACCTGGTGACGTGATGGTGCTGGTGCGACGTCGCAACGACTTCGCCCGTTGTCTGTTGCGCGAGCTGAAGCGCTGCGGCGTGCCGGTGGCCGGTCTGGACCGGATGGAGCTGACCGAGCAACCGGCGGTACAGGACCTGATGGCGCTCGGCGATGCGCTGCTGCTGCCGCAGGACGATCTGGCGTTCGCCTGCTTCCTCACCAGCCCGCTGGGCGCGCTGACCGATACCAGCCTTATGGAGCTGGCGATGGCCCGGCACGGACCCCTATGGGAAGCGCTGCGCGAGCGGGCCGCCGAACGGCCGGACTGGCAGGCCGCGTGGCAGATGTTTGCCGCGCTGCTGGGCCACGTGGATTACGTGGCGCCGCACGCCCTGTTTGCCGAGGCACTCGGTCCGCTCGGCGGCAGAGCGCGATTGTTCCACCGGCTCGGGGCAGAGGCCGGCGAGCCCGTGGATGAGCTGCTGAACGCGGCGCTGACCTATGCGCGCACCCACCCACCCAGCCTGCAGGGATTCCTACACTGGCTGCGCCGCTCCGCGACGACGGTGAAGCGCGAGCAGGAAACGCAGGGTGCCGTGGTGCGGATCATGACCGTGCATGGAGCCAAAGGATTGCAGGCGCCGCTGGTGATCCTGCCGGACACCACTGCCCTGCCGCCCGAGGACGGCACGGTCCTGTGGGCCCCGGATCCGGCCACCGGCGCCGAAGTGCCGCTCTGGTCGCCCCGCAAGGAGCTGAACTGCCCGGCCGGGGAGCGGCTGCGGGCGGCGGTCTCGGCGCGCCGGTTGGAGGAGCATAACCGGCTGCTTTATGTGGCGCTGACGCGGGCCGAGGACCGGCTGCTGATCTGCGGGTGGGAGCCGCGCAAGGGCGTGCCGCCCGAATGCTGGTACTCGCTGGTGCGGCCGGCGTTCCTGTCATTGGGCGCGGCGGCCTCGCCGTTGGGGCAATGGCCGGGAGATGTGCTGCGGCACGAAGCCTTGCAGTCGGCTCGTCCGCTCCGGGAACGGGCAGGCGACACGATCACGTCGGCGCCGGTGCCGCCATGGGCTGGAGCGGCGCCGGACTGGCGGCCCGCGCGTCCGCCGACCGAGCCCGCCCGGCCGGTGCGGCTGGCGCCCAGCCGCCCGGAAGGGGTGGAGCACGGGCCGGTGCCGCCGGCAGCATCGCCACTTGCTTCAACGGGAGACCGGTTCCGGCGCGGGCGGCTGCTGCACGCCCTGTTGCAGCATCTGCCGGGTGCCGCGCGGGAGGATCGGCTGGCGATGGCGACGGCGTGGCTGGCGCGGCCGGGCCATGCCCTTCCGGACAGCGAGGCACAGCTTCTCGCCGAGACGATGGCCATCCTGGATCATCCGGAGCTAGCCGATCTGTTCGGTCCCGAAAGCCGGGCAGAAGTGCCATTGAGCGGCGTGGTCGCCGACAGGGTGGTGGGCGGCCTGGTCGATCGGCTCGCCGTGCTGCCCGATCGGGTGCTGCTGGCGGACTTCAAGACCAATCGCCGGCCGCCGGCACGGCTGGAGGAGACGCCGGTCATCTATCTGCGGCAGATGGCGGCCTACCGCGCCGTGCTTGCAGGAAGTTTTTCCGGATCGACCGGTCCGTTGCTGTCTGGTGTGGACGCATGCGGCGCAGGTGAGCCCGTTGCCGGACGCGTTGCTGGACACGCACGCGCCCCGTTGACCGACTCCCGCCCGCGACCCACCTACTTGGACCAACTGGTACTTGACCGACTGATACTTGGACAGACTGGTATTTGACCAACTGGGCCTTTCCGGTTTTCCGGCGGAGGCAGGCGAAGCAAAAGGGACCAACACATGAGCGCCAACACCAAACCCGTCACCGACGACAGTTTCGAGGCTGATGTCCTTCAGGCGCCCGGTCCGGTGCTGGTGGATTTCTGGGCCGAATGGTGCGGTCCCTGCAAGATGATCGGTCCCGCACTGGAAGAACTCGCCGGCGAATTTGCTGGCAAGCTGACGGTGGCCAAGGTGAACATCGACGACAACCCGATGACGCCGAACAACTATGCGGTGCGGGGGATCCCGACGCTGATCCTGTTCAAGGACGGCAAGCCGGCCGCGCAGCAGGTCGGTGCACTGCCGAAAAGCCGGCTGAAGGAGTGGATCTCCGGCAATCTCTGACCGCCGCGATCATCCGCCCACCAACACCCGGATTGGCCGTGGCGCGTCGCTGACGTAAAGCGGAGCAAGCCCGGCTGCGTCTCCGTCCGTCTGGGCGGGCACGGAAGCACAATCGACGAATTCGATGCGACGCGCGCGCTTCCGGCGCAGGCCGGGGCCGCGCGATAGCACCTGCATCGGCAGCGCCGCCCCATAAAGCAGCGCCGCCCCAGGCCCGGAGTGATCGAACAGCAGGACGGAGAAGCCGGGCTCGCACGGGCGTGCGTCCGGCGCGATCAGGAACGGTCCGCCGTAGAACCGGCCCTTGCTGATGATCACGCTTGCCGCGTCGGTTTCGACGCCATCCAGCCGCAACCGGATCGGGGGAAAGCGATAGCGGCCAAGCTCGCGCAGCGTCTGCGCAACATAGGCGCCGCGGCCGCCCGCTCGTTTGAGCCATGGCGGAAGCCGGTGCACCACGTGTGCATCGAAGCCAACCCCCAGCATTTGCACGAACAATCTCCCGCCGTTTCCATTCGCGGCAAACCCCGGCCAGATGCAGCGCAAGCGGCCGAATGCCAAAGCCGCGGCTACAGCCGTCGGAGTGGACGGAAGCCCAAGCTCATGTGCCACCACATTGGCGGTGCCGAGGGGAATGATGCCGAGGCACGCATCGCTGTCGATCAGGCCACTGGCGACTTCGGCGATCGTGCCGTCGCCGCCGGCCGCGACGATCAGCCGAACGCCGGTCGCCGCGGCATTGCGCGCGTAGTCCTGCGCATCGCCAGGCCGCTTCGTCTCGGCGACTTCAAGTCTGATACCATTATGGATCAGCACATCCAGCACGTGCCACAGCAGTTGCACCCGACGACGGCCGGCGATCGGATTGAATATGACGAGCATGTCCGGCGACTGCGACTCCAGTGAAAGGGCAAAGCTGCAGGCTGCAGCATACCCATTACAATCTCGTTTCACTAATATGAAACAGCAATTATGTTAAGGCACTATCACGCTTTGCTTGCTTGTCACTCAAACTTCACTGTCGCGACTCCACAATCAACGTAACTCTCCGCGCCGACATGACGGCGATGAGCAATTCATCCACCCGCACGGCCTATCGGAGCGTGTTCATTTCCGACACGCATCTGGGTACGCGAGGGTGCCGTAGCGACTTCCTCGCCGGTTTCCTGCGGCGCACGAGCTGCCAGCATCTGTTTCTCGTCGGCGATATCATAGACGGTTGGCGGCTGCGCAAATCCTGGTACTGGGATGAGACGCATGATGAAGTGCTGCGGCAGATACTTCGCCAGGCCCGTGACGGTGCGGAGGTGATTTATATCCCTGGTAACCATGACGAGATGTTCCGCGGCTGGCTATCCCTTGGCCTGGAGATCGGTGGCATCCGGCTGCGCGCCGAAGCCACGCATGTGACCGCGGCGGGCAAGCGGTTGCTGGTTGTACATGGTGACTCGTTCGACAGCGTGGTGCGTTACGCGAAGTGCCTGGCGCTGTTGGGGGACCACGCCTATCAGATCGCATTGATCCTGAACCGCTGGTTCAACGCCGGGCGTCGCCGGCTCGGGTATCCGTACTGGTCACTGTCCGCCTGGCTCAAGTGCCAGGTGAAAGAGGCGGTGAAGGCGATCGATCGCTTCGAGACTGCGCTGGCGAACGAGGCCCGGCATCGCGGGTTCGACGGCGTGGTCTGTGGCCACATCCATCATGCCGACATGCGTGAGGTCAGCGGCGTTCTCTACATCAATGACGGCGACTGGGTGGAAAGCTGTACCGCCTTGGTCGAGCATCACGACGGAACGCTGGAGCTGATCGACTGGGCAGCGGCGAACCGCTTGTCGTTTTTCGCTCCACGCCAGGTGGGGCAGCCGTTACCCTGCTTGAAATCATCACCGAGGCCGGAATCGCGAGCGCAATCGATATGCTGCCGCCGGCACCCTCGCACCGCATAATGATCGTTTCCGACGCCTGGTTCCCGCAGGTTAACGGGGTGGTTCGCACGCTGAGCATGGTCGCGGACGAGTTGCGGGCGATGGGCCATGTGGTGGAGGTGGTCGGGCCGGAGCGGTTCCGCACGGTTCCTTGCCCCAGTTATCCGGACATTCCTCTGTCCGTACTGCCGCGGCGAAGGTTGATTCGCATCATCGAAGCATTCGTCCCCGATGCGATGCATATTGCGACGGAAGGGCCGCTCGGGATTGCCGCGCGAGGCTGGGCGCGGCGAAACCGTCTTTCGTTTACCACCTCGTTCCACACGCGCTTCGCCGAGTATATCAAGGCGCGTACCGGCTTTCCCGTGGCCCCGATCTACGCCTGGATGCGTCGTTTCCACGGCGCCGCCGAGGGAACCATGGTTGCGACGGAAAGCCTGCGGGTGGAGCTGGCGGATCGCGGCTTCCGCCACGTGCTGCCATGGTCGCGCGCGGTGGACCTGGACTCGTTCCGTTCGGTTCCGCGGGATATGTGGGACGGATTACCGCGGCCGGTTTTTCTCTATGTCGGTCGGGTTGCGGTGGAAAAGAATATCGAGGCTTTTCTTCGCCTCGATCTGCCGGGTTCGAAGGTCGTGGTCGGCGACGGGCCGCAGCTCGGGTCGCTGCGCCGTGCTTATCCAGGCGTCCGGTTCACCGGGCCGCGTTTCGGGGCGGCGCTGGCTTGCTCCTATGCGGGGGCGGACGTGTTCGTGTTCCCGAGCAAGACGGACACATTCGGCCTGGTGCTGCTGGAGTCACTGGCCTGCGGCACGCCGATCGCGGCATTTCCGGTGACCGGCCCGAAGGACGTGCTGGCGACGGCCACAGGCCCGATCGGTGCGATCGATTGGGATCTGCGCGCGGCGGCGCTGCGCGCACTCAACGCCGATCGCGCGGCCTGCCGCGCCCATGCGGAGCGCTATTCCTGGCGTGCCTGCACGCAGACGTTCCTGGATCATCTCGTGCTGCTGGATGGGTCGTATCATCCGGGAACACTGCGGCCGGAGAATGTCTGACCAAGGCTGTGGTTTCCGATCCGTCTACCGTTCGACCGTCAGCTCGAACCGCGTGGTCGTCTCCAGGTCGTCGTCGAACCACGATGTTATGGCGGCGTCGCGTTTGCCCACGAACACCGGACGATCGTTTTCCAGCACCATCGGCAAATCGTGTCCCGGGACCAGCAGCGTGCCGGGACGCCGCCGCCAGATATCCCACATCGCTTCGATCGAGCGCGCCGTCACGGCCGGATCGTATGTCATGTCCGCGCGCCGGGTCAGCAGTTCGGCCCGGTTCTTGGCGGCGTCGCCGGTGAACAGGATGTCGCGGTCGCGGCCGGACAGCACGAACATCAGGTGTCCCGGCGTGTGACCCGGCGCGAGATGCGCGATCAGGCCCGGCAGGATTTCCTGCCCCGGGCGCACCAATGACACCTGGCGTGATCCCGCCAGTTCACGCACGTACAGTTCCGGCACCGGCGTTCGCCCCCATGGCTCGTTCACCGCCCAGGCCAGTTCGTCCGCGCCGATCCAGATCCGCGCTTCCGGAAACAGTACCCAGTTGATCGCGTGGTCATGATGGGCATGCGTCAGGATCACGTCGGTGACCTGCTCCGGCGAGAGCCCGTGCTGTTCCAGGCCGCCGATCAGCAGTGCGCGGTGGCTGAACGTGCCGACATCGATCAGGGCGACGCGTCCCCCGCCTTGCAGCAGTGCAATGGTGCTCCAGCCCAGCCCGCCGTGGCAGACCGACTTTCCGGGATAGCCCTGGACCAGGATATCCAGCTTGTAGTCTTCCATCGCCGCCGTCTCCGGATACATTCGCTGGGTGGTAGATAACATGGTTCGAAGCGATTGGCTGGATCGGCTGACCGGCCGCGCACAGCTTCTGTCGCCGGCCGAGATGGCGCGGGCGGACGCGCTCTCGCCAGGGCTTGGCGTGCCCGGCGCCGCGCTGATGGAGCATGCCGGGCGGGCGGTGGCACGCGCGGTCAGGGCGCGGTTCCGGCCGGTGCGCACGTTGGTGCTGTGCGGGCCGGGCAACAATGGCGGCGACGGGTACGTGGCCGCGCGGCTGCTGGCCGAACAAGGATGGCCGGTGGCCGTCGCGGCGCTGGCTTCGCCGCGCGAGGGCGCTGACGCTGCGCCCGCTGCCCGCTGTTGGCAGGGTCCATCGGCCGAGTTTTCCTCGCAATCGGTGTCCCGTGCCGAACTTGTGATCGATGCGGTGTTCGGCGCCGGCCTGGCGCGGGACGTGGATGGCCCGGTCGCCGACGCGCTGCGCGCCGCCCGGCGTGTTGTCGCGGTGGACGTGCCGAGCGGGCTGGACGGCGCCACCGGTGCGATCCGCGGCTTCGCGCCGCATTGCGAGCTGACCGTCACGTTCTTTCGGCTGAAACCGGGGCATCTGCTGCAGCCGGGGCGCCAGCATTGCGGCGAGATCGTGCTGGCCGATATCGGGCTGCCGGAGGCGGTGCTGGACCAGGTCCGACCGGAGACGTTCGCGAACCTGCCCGAATTGTGGAAGCTTCCGCACCTCTCTGCGGCCGGTCACAAATACAGCCGAGGCCATGTCACCGTGGTGGGCGGCCCGCGCATGACGGGCGCCGCGCGGATGGCTGCGGACGCGGCACGGCACGTGGGGGCCGGCATGGTGACGATCGCCGCCTTCCACGGTGGCGGCGACGTGTACCGGGCCGGGTCGCCCGGGATTATCGTGACCGAAGACACCCTCAGGGATCTGCTGGACGACCCACGCCGGCAGGTCTGGGTGTGCGGGCCGGGATTGGGGGCAGATGCTGCGCGGAACACGTTGCCTGCCCTGCTCGCGGCCAAACGGCATGTCGTTGCCGATGCCGACTGCTTCACCGCTTTCGCCGGAAAGCCGGACGCATTTGCCGGTGCGGCGATTTTGACACCGCACGAGGGGGAGTTCACCCGCGTGTTCGGCGATGCCGGCAGCGACCGCCTGGGTGCCGCTCGCGCCGCCGCGAGACGGACCGGCACGGTGGTGCTGTTGAAGGGAAACGATACGATCATCGCCGCCCCCGATGGCCGGGCGGCGATCAATGCCAATGCGCCGCCCTGGCTCGCCACCGCCGGTGCCGGAGACGTGCTGGCGGGCGTGATTGCCGGATTGCTCGCGCAGGGCATGCCGGCCTGGGAAGCTGCTGCCGCCGCCGCATGGCTGCACGGCCGCGCCGCTGAGCGCGCCGGCGCCGGGCTGGTGGCCGAGGACCTGCTGATCCACCTGCTTCCTTGATCCACGCGCGACGCCGCACTGCGCACGCAGGCGAGGCGCGCCGTCGGCTATCGGTCTATAACCGGTTGCCAGTCGAGGAACCGTGCATGAGCGAAGTCGTCTCCCCTGGACTGTTCGATCGCGCCATTCGCCGCCTGACCGCCGCCTGGCGCGACATGGCTGCCGGTGTTTCGGAAGAGGACAGCAGCATCGACGCGCAGATCCGCGCCTGCCTGCGTGCGCGCGGTGGCGAGGTCAGCGCACGCAATCGCGCGGCCCGACTGGCCCGCACCTATCTTGGGCTGGACCATACAGGCCGCAAAGACTTGCTGCGCACGCTGGCCACGTTCGATTCGGATCCGGCGACTGTGGCGACTGCCTATGCCGCGGTACAGCATGCGGAAGACCCGGCCGAACGCGCCGTGGCCCAGGCGGAGCTGCGGCGCGCCCTGGAGCCGCCACGGCTGAAGCTGTTGACCCAGTTCACCACCATCCCCGACGGTCGGAAGTTTCTGGTCGACCTGCGCGGGTTTCTGCTGAATACGCGTGACGAGGACCCGCTGCTGGCGGCGCTGGAATCCGACCTGCGCGGGCTGCTGGCCGCCTGGTTCGATATCGGCTTTCTGGAGTTGCACCGCATCGACTGGTCCAGCCCCGCGGTGATGCTGGAAAAGCTGGTGGGCTACGAAGCGGTGCACGAAATCCGCTCATGGCGCGACCTGAAGAACCGCCTCGACTCCGATCGCCGCTGCTACGCGTTCTTTCATCCGCGCATGCCGATGGAACCACTGATCTTCGTCGAGGTGGCGCTGGTCAAGGGGCTTGCCGGCAGCGTGCAGCGGCTGCTGGATGAAAAGGAGCCGGTGCTGGATCCGCGGGTGGCGGATACCGCCATTTTCTATTCCATCAGCAACTGCCAGCGCGGACTGGCCGGCATCAGCTTCGGGAATTTTCTGATCAAGCGTGTGGCGGAGGAGCTGTCGGCGGAATTCCGCAACCTGCGCACCTTCGCCACCCTGTCCCCGGTTCCGGGTTTCCGGCGCTGGCTCGACCCCAAGCTATCGGACAACGAGCCCGGGCTGCTGACCGAAGATGAAACCAACGGCTTGCGCACGCAGCTTCCGGGTGACGGCCCGACCATTCTTGCCGAGTTGCTGGAGCGCCGTGGCTGGTTCCGCGATCCCGCCATCCTGCGGGTCGTCGAACCGCCGCTGGTGCGGCTGTGCGCGCGCTATCTGCTGATCGAGGCAAACGGCAGGCGGGCGCGTGATCCGGTGGCGCATTTCCATCTATCGAACGGCGCGCGGCTGGAGCAGATCAACATGTGCGGCGACACCTCGGAAAAGGGCGTCAGGGCGGGGGCGACCGCTGATGGTGAACTACCTGTACGATCTCAACAAGATCGAGAACTGGCACGAAGACTATGCCGGCGATGGCAAGCGCAATGCGTCGAGCGCGGTACGACGCTTGCTCGGCGGCCGGCAATGGTCAGTGGTTGGCCTGCCGGCCGGGGAGCGGCGCGCATGAATCTAGACGTCGCATTGCAGGCGCAATCGCCCGAGCTGCGCACCGACCTGCTGCATCAGCTTGAGCGCAAGCTGCTGTGGCTGTCGTCCTGGATGATCCACAATGCCAACCACATCCGCCCGAACCGGGACGGGTTGAAGGTGGGCGGGCATCAGGCGTCCTGCGCGTCGGTGATCTCGATCATGACCGCGCTCTATTTCGCGGTCGCGCGACCGCAGGACCGCATCGCGGTGAAACCGCATGCGGGGCCGGTGTTCCACGCCATCAACTATCTGTTCGGTCGCCAGACGGTCGACAAGATGCTGGGGCTGCGGGCGTTCGGCGGCGTGCAATCCTACCCGTCCCGGGTAAAGGACGGGCCGGAGGTGGATTTTTCCACCGGCTCGGTCGGGCTCGGCGTGGCGATGACCACCTTCTCGGCACTGATCCAGGATTATGTGCGGCTGCACGGGCTGGGCCGCACCGATCTGCCCGCGGGTCGGCACATCGCCATCGCCGGCGACGCCGAACTGGACGAGGGGAATATTTACGAAGCGCTGCTGGAGGGATGGAAGCACGACGTCCGCGATGTGTGGTGGATCATCGACTACAACCGGCAGAGTCTGGATTCTGTCGTGCCCGACCGGCTGTTCGGCCGGATCGAGGGATTGTTTCGCGACATGGGCTGGGACGTCGTGACGCTGAAGTACGGCCGCCGGCTGCAGGCGGCGTTCGCGCGTGACGGCGATGCGCTGCGGAGCTGGATCGATGACTGCCCGAACAGCCTGTATTCGGCGTTGACGTTCCAGGGCGGGGCCGCCTGGCGACAGGCGGTGCTGGCTGACCTCGGTCGGTCTCGCGCGGTGCGGGCGATCATCGATCCACTGTCGGACGACGAGCTTGCGGCGCTGATGACCAACCTGGGCGGGCACGACATCGAGGCAATCATTGCCGCGCTACGCGCCGCCGCGGCAGCGGGCGATCAGCCGACCTGCTTCATTGCGTACACCATCAAGGGGATGGGACTGCCGTTTGCCGGCCACAAGGACAACCACGCCGGCTTGATGACGAAGGAGCAGATGGACGTATTCCGGACGGTGATGAACATCCGGCCCGGACGTGAATGGGATCCGTTCGAAGGGCTGGGCGCGTCCGCCGACGAATTGCAGGCATTTATCGATGCGTGCCCATTCGCGGAGAAACTAACCCCGGAAGGACGGGCGCTGCATGCGCCTTTGGTCGCGGTGCCGGCGTCATTTCCGACGCCCCGGCTGGCTGGGCGCAAGCTCTCCACACAGTCGGGGTTCGGCGAAATTCTGGCGGAGATCGGACGCGGCCAGGGCGAGTTCCGCGACCTGGCGGATCATATTCTCACCACCAGCCCGGATGTGACGGTTTCCACCAATCTCGGGCCGTGGGTGAATCGGCGGGGTGTGTTCGATCGGCATACCCGCAACGACGTGTTTCGCGACGCCAAGCTGGCCTCTGCCCAGCGTTGGGGCATGAGCCCGAAGGGCCAGCACATCGAACTGGGCATAGCGGAGCAGAACCTGTTCCTGCTGCTGGGTGCGGCCGGACTGACGCATGCCCTGACCGGCGCGCGGCTGCTGCCGATCGGCACGGTATATGATCCGTTCGTCAATCGTGGGCTCGATGCACTGATCTATGCCTGCTACCAGGATGCTCGATTCCTGTTGATCTCCACGCCGTCGGGCCTGACGCTGGCGCCGGAAGGCGGGCAGCACCAGTCGGTGAATACACCATTGATCGGCATGGCTGCCGACCGGCTGGCAAGTTTCGAACCGGCCTATGTCGATGAGCTGGCCATCCTGCTGCGGCACGCGTTCCATCAGATGCAACAGCCCGATGGCAGCTCGGTGTGGCTGCGGCTGTCCACGCGGCAGGTGGCGCAGCCGGAACGGCGGCTGGATGCGGCGGCGGTCATTGCCGGCGCGCACTGGGTGGTGCCGCCGGCACCGGGGGCGCGCATCGCGATCGGCTATCAGGGCCCCGTTGCGCCCGAAGCCGAGGTCGCGTTTGCCGAGTTGCGTCAGGAGGAACCCGGCGCCGGGCTGCTGGCGATTACCAGCCCGGACCGGCTGCATGCCGATTGGCTGGCTGCCGGCCGGGCGCGGCGCAACGGGGACCGATCGGTGATGGCGTCTGTCGAAACGCTGCTCGCCGGCCTTGGCGCTGGTGCCGCGCTGGTCACGGTGCTGGACGGACATCCGGCAACTCATGCGTGGCTGGGCGCGGTGCGTGGACAGCGCGTGGTTTCACTCGGACCCGATCATTTCGGCCAGAGCGGCGATATTCCGGACCTTTATCGCGCATATGGAATGGACAGCGACGCGATTCTTGATGCGTGCGCGCAAGCGCTGTTGAGCGGCTGACTCCGTGATATTCCCGAAATCGTGACGGGGTTTCGGGAGGGCTTCATGGGGCTCAGGCGAAGTGACGTACCACACCCGATGTTGCCATACGCAGCGGCCTCCAACCGTAGGGGGAAGCTCATGCTTTAGGATTCTTGGTTTGATAGCGTGATTCAGGCTTTCCGACAGTTCCTCGCATGCTCGATCCGGCCACCGCAAGTCACTCACTGGGCGAGGTGCTGGGATTGGGCCGCGTCTCCGCCGGCGAGGTCTACGCCACGCTCGACTGGTTGGGCCGCGAGCAGAGCTTCATCGAGGCGAGCCTGGCCCGACGCCACCTGAAGAGCGGCACACTGCTGCTCTATGATGTCACCTCGACCTACCTGGAAGGACGCTGCTGCGAACTGGCGCGCTACGGCTACAGTCGCGACCATCGGCGCGACCGCCCGCAATTGGTGCGGCCTGCTGTGTGCCGCGGATGGCTGCCCGGTGGCGGTGGAGGTGTTTGCCGGCAACACCGCTGATCCGGCCACGCTGAGCGCGCAGATCGCCAAGCTGAAGCAACGCTTCAACCTGCATCGTGTGGTCATGATCGGCGACCGTGGTTTGCTGACCGAGGCGCGGATCAGAGAGACGCTGCGCCCGGCCGGGCTGGATTGGATCACGGCGCTGCGGGCGCCCGCAATCAAGGCCTTGGCCACTGACGATGGGCCGTTGCAGCTATCGCTGTTCGATGACCGCGACATGGCGGAGATCACCAGTCCCGACTATCCCGGCGAGCGCCTGGTGGTCTGCCGCAACCCGCTGTGGCTGCCGAGCGTGCCCGCAAGCGCGACGAACTGTTGGCCGCGACCGAGACCGAGTTGGCGCGCATCCAGGCCCGCGTGCAGCGGGCACGCAACCCGTTGCGCGGAGCCGGCGCGATCGGCCAGGCGCTCGGCGCCATCTTCGGTCGGCGCAAGGTGGCCAAGCACTTCGACACCACCATCACCGATGACAGCTTCAGCTTCATCAGGAACCACAGCGCCATCGCTGCCGAAGCTGCGTTGGACGGCATCTACGTGCTGCGCACCAATCTACCGGCCGCCCAAACTGATGCCGCCGCTACCGTGCGCGCCTACAAGAGCCTCGCCAGCGTCGAGCGTGCGTTCCGATCCATGAAGACCGTGGATCTGGAACTGCGTCCGGTGTTCCACTGGACCGCGCCACGGGTGCGCGCTCACGTGCTGCTCTGCATGCTCGCCTATTATCTGGAATGGCATATGCGGCGGCGCCTGGCCCCGATGTTGTTCGACGACCACGACACCCTGGCACGCGACGCGCAACGCTCCTCCCCGGTCGCCAAGGCAAAGCCCTCGCCAGCCGCCAGCGACAAAGCCGCCAGCAAGCAAACCGATCCAGCGCATGGCGAACCGTTGCCAGTGCACAGCTTCCGGACCTTGCTCGCCGATCTGGCAACGCTGACGCGAAATCTCGTCCAGCTCGCAGCCGATCGCAAAGACATCGTCCTCGCCGTACCAACAAAGCTACAGCGCAGAGCACTTCTTCTGCTCGGCGTCACCCAACTCGCGTAGACAGCACCCCAGCAGGCAAAGCCAACCGGATCAACGCTTTGCACTCAGAAATCCGCAAAGTTCGCCTCAAGCGATCACGCTCTACAACAGCCGGGTCTCATCCTAGTCGCGAGCGGGGGGCTCGAACCGGTTGACACTGGTTTCTCCGGCGACGAATGCGAGCGACGCCATGCCAATGAACAGGCCGGTCTCGATCACACCGACAACCTGCGACAGTTCGCGGTCGAGCGACTGCGGATCGACAATCTCGCCGAAGGCGCAGTCCAGAATGAGGTTGCCGCCATCGGTGCGGTAGGGTGTGTCGCCGGTGGCGCGCAGGTGGGGGTGACCGCCAAGCCGCTCGATCCGTGCGGCTGTGGTTTCCCAGCCAAACGGCACCACCTCGACCGGAACTGGCGTTTTGGCGCCGAGGCGGTCCACCAGTTTTCGGTCGTCCGCGACGATTACCAGCCGGGCCGATGCGGCGGCGACGATCTTTTCGCGCAGCAATGCTCCTCCGAGCCCTTTGATCAGAGCCAGGGTGCCGCGGGCGATCTCATCCGCGCCGTCGATGGTGAGGTCCAGGCGGGGGCGGTGCGCGAAATCGGTCATGGTGATACCGCCGGCGCGGGCCTGCGAGGCGCTGCGTTCGGAGGTGGCGATCGCTTCGATCGACAAGCCGGCGCGTACGCGGGCGGCGAGCGCCTCAATGACAAACCAAGCTGTGGAGCCGGTGCCGAGGCCGACCGCCATGCCATCACCGACCAGGGCCACGGCTGCTTCGGCGGCGGCCCGTTTCTGCGGCGCTTGCGGATCGCTCATGGCTGTATCCCAGGGGGGTGCATCGCGCAGGCGGCCCGTGTCAGAGAGGTGAGACCAGCCGTTCGAGAGGCTAACTCTTCCGCATCATGCTGGCGCGGGCGGGCATGGCACGATCGCGGTTGCATGGAGTGTCGGTGGATTCCCGCTTTCGCGGGAATGACGGGGCGCGCGGGAATGACGGGGCGCGCGGGGGTGACGGGGCGCGCGGGGGTGACGGTGCGGGCGGCGATGACGGGGCGGGCGGGGATGACGGGGAACGGGAATGGGTCTGCCCGCATGTGCATGTCGAGGAACATCCGTCGCAATCTACAGCATTTTCGTGGCAGATGGATACGGCCCGATCCGCTATTCGGCAGCGGCCGTGATGGCGGACATGCGCGCGCGGCCTTGCGTCGGCGCGGCCGGTTACGCATCTTGCGTCCGTTGCCCGGATGTCGGGCCGGATCGGACCAAGGATGAGTGGAGCGCGACGATGGATGGCGGAGCTGACGCGAAACGCATCACCATCCACAATCCTGACGATTTTGCCGGGATGCGGTCTGCCGGCCAGTTGGCGGCGGAGACGCTGGACATGGTCACGCAGCATGTTCGGCCGGGCGTGACGACGGCAGCGTTGGACCGGCTGTGCCACGATTTCATGGCCCTACACGGGGCGGTGCCGGCGCCGCTGAATTATCGCGGGTTTCCGAAATCGATCTGCACCTCGATCAATCATGTCGTGTGTCACGGGATTCCCGGGGAACGGAGGCTGGAGAGCGGGGACATCCTGAATATCGACATCACCGTGATCCTGAACGGGTGGCATGGCGATTCGTCGCGAATGTATGTGGCCGGGACGCCGTCGACCCGGGCGCGCAATCTGATGGACGTGACCTATGAGGCGATGATGCGGGGGGTGCGCGCGGTCCGTCCCGGCGCGACGCTGGGTGATGTGGGGCACGCGATCCAGAGCTTCGTCGAGGGCCAGCGGTTCAGCGTGGTGCGCGATTTTTGCGGTCATGGCATCGGCCGGCGCTTCCACGAGCCGCCGAACGTGTTGCATTTCGGCACGCCCGGGGAGGGGCCGGTGCTGCGGCCGGGCATGTTTTTCACCGTGGAACCGATGGTGAATGCCGGCCGGCCGGAGGTGAAGGTGCTGGATGACGGCTGGACGGCGGTGACCCGCGACCGCAGCCTTTCGGCGCAGTTCGAGCATATGGTCGGTGTGACGACCGCGGGTGTGGAAATATTTACGCTCTCTCCGGCAGGGTACGAGAAGCCGCCTTACCCGGTCGGCTGAGTGGTGCCGGCACCGGCCGGACCGACGGGAGCGTCGCATGGCCCTGCGCAAAGCGCGCGACCTGGCCGAGCAGGCCAGTCTGCTGGACGTACTGCCGGCTGGCACCGATGCGGGTTCCTCGCGGCGCGGTCGAAGCGCTTTAGTGGTGTCCGGCAACGCTCGCCCACGTGTTCAGTGCGGCGGGCCATCGGCGGGTTTCGCGGGTGATGGCAGAGCGGTGAATGCCGAATCCGCTCCGGAGCGGGGCAAAGGGGGCGATTCCGCACCCGCCGGATCGGAGGGACATCGGGCCCGCATGCGCGAGCGTCTGCTGAAGGCGGGGCCCGAGGCGCTGGCTGACCACGAGATGCTGGAAATGGTGCTGTTCCTGGCGCTGCCGCGGCGCGACACGAAGTCGATCGCGCGGGTGCTGCTGACGCGGTTTCGCAGCTTCAGCCGCGCGATCGCCGCACCCGTCGCCGATCTGCGCGGGATCGAAGGGCTTGGCGAGGCCGGGGCGGCGGCGTTGAAGACCGTGCAGGCGGCGGCACTGCGGCTGGTGCGGGCCGAGGTGGTGGAACAGCCACTGCTGTCCAATTGGAACCGGCTGCTGGAGTATCTGAACGCGGCCATCGCGCGCGAGCCGGTGGAGCAATTCCGGGTGCTCTATTTGGATACGCGCAACCGCCTGCTGGCCGATGAGGCACAGGCTCGGGGGACGGTGAACCACACGCCGGTCTATCCGCGCGAGGTGGTGAAACGGGCGATCGAGTTGCATGCGACGGCGATGATCCTGGTGCATAATCACCCGAGCGGCGATCCCTCGCCGTCGGCGGCGGACGTGGAGATGACGCGAGACGTACAGCGGGCGGCGGCGGCGATGTCGGTGCTGTTGCATGATCACATCATCGTCGGGAACGGCCGATGGACGAGTTTCCGGCAAGAGGGTTTGCTGTAAGACCGAGCGCCGTAAGGAAGGTCGTTGCTGTTTCGTCATGGGTGGGCGTGGCCGCGACTTTGACCCAGCACGAGAAGTCGTGGATGCCCGGCCTTCGCCGGGCATGACGGGAGAGGCTGGGCGTGGCGGGAGAGGCTGGGCGTGACGGGGAGGGTGGGCGTGACCGGGAGGGTGGCGATGTGTCGGACTGGAGCATCTGCAGCATGACTGAAGATGCTCGAGCTCTTTTTCGTGTATCGAGGAAGAATGAGCATAACGAACTTCTGGCTAATTCGGCACGCGATCGTCGATGAGAATGCGCGGGCCATTTTGTATGGCGCGCTGGACGTCGAGCTGTGCCCGACCAGCCTGGTGGAGCAGCAGCCGATGTATGCCGCCCTGGCGCGCCGCCTGCCGCAGCCGGCGATCTGGGTGACGAGCGGGCTGTCGCGTACCCGGCGCACAGCCGAGGCGATCTTCGCGGCCGGATATCCGGCGGTGGTGCCGGACATCGAACCGGATCTGGCGGAACAGCATCTGGGTGAGTGGCAGGGGCTGGCCCATGCCGAGTTGCCGCCGAAACTGTCGCTGCCAAAGCACGCGTTCTGGCCGCTGGGCGGGCGGGAACGCCCGCCGGGCGGGGAGAGCATGGGTGACGTAATCCGGCGAGTCGGGCTGGCACTTGAACGATTGGCCGACACGCATTCCGGGCAGGAGATGGTGGTGGTCAGCCATGGCGGGGCGATCCGCGCGGCAGTGGCACATGTGCTGAGTATAGGGGCCGACAACGCGCTGCACCTGGCGATCCAGAACCTGTCGCTCACCCGGTTGGAGCGCCATCCGAATGGTTGGCGCGTGCTGTGCGTGAACGAGCTTCCTGGTTATTGAGTCTGGCTGGTGCGACCGACTCGGATAGGTGTGCTAGGGCTTGCTGCTTAACCATGGGCGGCTGGTATGCCCACGCGCTTCTTTGCCGGTACGGGATAGTCGCCGGGCTGGCAGCGCGGCGACATTCCCGGCAAACGGGAGGGTGGATCTGGCCAGCACGGCTCCGGGAGACAGGATGCATGAAGCGCTTAGTTGTGGCTGCCGGGCTTGTGATGTTGCCGATGGTGGCACACGCCCAGAGTGATACGCAGGCACTGGTCGATCGCTCTGCGCTGGCGTTGCAGGACGCGATGCAGTTGCAGGAGTCGCAGCAGCCGCGCATATCACTCAGTCACGCGCGTGCGGTGGTGATCTGTCCGCGGATGTTCAAGGCGGGTTTCTTCTTTGGCGGCGCCGGCGGGAACTGCGTGCTGCTTGGGCGGGCCGGTAACGGGACGTGGTCCTATCCCGCGTTCTATACGATCGGTAGCTTCAGTTTCGGATTGCAGATCGGGTTGCAGGATTCCGAGGTCATCATGCTGATCATGACGGACCGCGGGCTCAATGCGATCCTGAACAGCAGCTTCAAGATTGGCGCCGGGGCATCGATCGCGGTTGCGGTGATCGGCGGCGGGGTGCAGGGCGATACGACCACCGCAGTGGGCGCCGACATCCTCGCGTTCTCGATCGCGCGCGGTGCGTTTATCGGGATTTCGCTGGAAGGATCGGTGCTGAATTCACGTTCCGGGTGGGATCAGGAGTATTACGGGCAACCGATCGATGCGCGGCAGATCGCGGTTCAGATGCAGGGCCGCAATCCGGGGGCGGATCCGCTGCGCGAGGTGTTGACACGGTATGGCACGCCGATGCCCGAAGTAGCGGCGGCTCCGCGATACCAGGTGGCGCCACCGCCACCTCCGCCCGGGTATGCGGCGGCGCCCGCCGCGCCGCCGGCGGGTTATGCGCCGCCTTCGTACGGGCAGCCGGTGAATTTGCAGCCGGGCGCGCCGATCCAGCAACAGAACCTGCCACCGCCCGGGTGAGCGGTGGTTTGTATTGTAATTACCGGGGGCAGTTTGTTAGGGCGGCGGCTGTTTCGTGATGGCCGGGCTTGTCGGGCTGTCCGCGACTTTGACGCAGCAGGAAAAGTCGTGGGCGCCCGGGCCAAGCCCACGACTGTCCGGCACGGAGTTCTTGCTTGTGTCGCGTGTGTCATATGAGCTGGCCTTGGCCAGCGATGGGCGGGGGCCGTTCGGCGGGCCGATGCAGTTGAGTGAGGCTGCGTCGGTGCATGAGGTTCACCCGGACGAGCCGGGCGAACGCCAGGGGGCTGTGGACGGCATGCTGCGTCTTCTGAGCCAGGCGAAGCAGCAGGAAGGCGATCAAGGCGATGGCGATCTGGATGCGAACCGCATTTTCGGAGCTACCGATGAACTTGCGGATGCGCAGGGTCTGTTTGACCCAGCGGAAGAACAGCTCGATGGCCCATCGGCGCTTGTAAAGCTCGGCAATGACCTCGGCCGGCGAGCTGAGATCGTTGGTGACGATGCGCAGAACCTTGCCGCTATCGATGCGCACCTGAACCTCCCGCACCGCGTCGGAGAACGGGTTGTGGCGGTTGTTCGCTTGCCGCTGCGGCAGCTTGCCGATGCGATCCGACAGGATCGGGCCGCCCGGCCGCACGTCGCGCGATTCGCTCACCGCGAGCGGGGTGTTGCGCTTGAGCCGCGTCACAATCCGGCACCCCGCTGGTGCAGCTTTGCCCACCAGGCGTAGTCATAGTATCCGAGATCGAAGACGTAGGTGGCGCCCTTCACGATCGGCATCGCCTGGGCCGCGGTGATGTCGTTGACGTTGGCCGTGCTGAACGCGGCCCACGGGTCCGGCCTTGGGCCGGCCCGAGGACAGGCTCCTATCGGGCAATCAGCGTCCGGATCATAAATGATGTGCAGCTTGGCGCCGCACACCGAGGCCGAGAACCGCGCCCAGTCGGCCTGCGCTCGTTCAGCGCCAGGCCGGTGCTGTCGATCAGGTAGCTGACGCCATCCATGGTGCGCCGCAGCCGCCGGTGCGCGCTTTGGATCATGCCGCCGAGCAGCGCCGTGAAGACGCCGACCGGCCGCTGGCGGTTGGCATCGGCCAGGGTGGAGCGATGCGGCAGGCTGACCCCCAGATGATAGAGCCGGTCGGCATGGCTGCGCAGCCCGGTCTCGATCTCGCGCAGGCTGGCTGCGCCCGAGAGCTGGGCATACAGCATGGCAGCGAGTTGGCTCTTGAAGCTGAAGCCGCGCACATCCGTCGTTGCGCCATGCCGTTCGACCGCCTGATCGAACTCGCCCCACGGAAGCAGCTTCAGCATCGCATGGAACACGCTATTCTGGTGCGGCACGGCGTTGACCTCCTCGCGTCCGGTGGCGTCGACAAACGTCGGATGCGAGTAAGGAATCAATGTCGTGCGCTCGTACAAGCAGAATTCCGTGCCGGACAGCCGTGGGCCAAGCCCGGGCATGACGGGAGGCCGCGGTGAGCGGTGGTTTGTATTGTAATTACCTGGGGCAGTTTGTTAGGGCGGTGGCTGTTTCGTGATGGCCGGGCTTGTCGGGCTGTCCGCGACTTTGACGCAGCAGGAAAAGTCGTGGGTGCCCGGGCCAAGCGGCTAAGCCCGGGCATGACGGGAGGCCGCGCCGGGCATGACGGGAAGCTCTCGCCAAGCATAACTGGAGCCTCTCGCCAAGCATGACGGGAGCCTCTCGCCAAGGGAGCCTGTCGCCAAGCATGACGGGAACCGGGTGGAGTGGTGACCCGGGTCAGAACGTTCCGACGTAGTCGCGTTTGCCGATGTCCACGCCATTGTGGCGGAGGATCGCGTAGGCGGTCGTGACGTGGAAGAAGAAATGCGGGTAGCAAAAGTGTAGCAGGTACACGCGGCCCTTCATGGAGCGTTGCTGGGTGCCGGCGGTCCAGTTGATGTCTTTGTCCTCGGTGCCTTCGATCTGCTCGCGGCGAATCCCTTGCACGAAGTCGAGCGACCGGACCACCCGGTCCTTCAGGTCGGCAAAGGAGGTGCCGTCCGCATCGGGAAACGTTGGCAGCGTGACCCCGGCGAGGCGGCCCGGCGCGTTGCGGCCGAAGTCGCTCGCGGTGCGCACCTGGCGGGCGAGGGTAAACATATCGGGATAGAGACGGGCCAGAAGGAACGCCAATTTATCCAGCTTCTTCTCAGACGCATGTGCCGCGGCCTTGTCGATGATGGCGGACAGGCTGCCGAGCATTTGCGTGACGACGGGGATAGAGGCATCATACATCGAGAATGACATGGAACGAAGCTCCTTCGTGCTGGCGGCGTGCTTGCTGGCGGCATCGCGATTCCGGCGGCCGCGCCGCAGATTATTGAACCTGACCGACCGTATCTGAGCAACTGAACCAGTATTCGAGGGACATGTCACCCCATCACGCTCATCTGCTCGCGCATGCCGGCTATGGCGCGATTATGCTGGCGATTGCGATCGAGAGCCTGGGAATCCCGTTTCCCGGCGAGGCGACGCTGATCGCCGCAGCGATCTATGCCGGTACGAGCCACGGGCTGGATATCAGCCTGGTCATTGCGGCGGCGGCATTCGGTGCGTTTGCGGGTGGCGTGGTCGGGTATTGGCTGGGCAGATCGTTCGGGTTGTGGTTGCTGCTGAGATTTGGCCCGTATGTCGGGTTGAATGAACGGCGGATAAAGCTGGGCCAGTATCTGTTCCTGCGGCATGGCGGGAAGGTGGTGTTCTTCGGCCGGTTCGTTGCGGTGCTGCGGGCCCTCGCATCATTCCTTGCCGGGGCGAACCGGATGAGTTGGCCGCGTTTTCTGGTGTTCAACGCGCTGGGCGGCGTGGTGTGGGCATCGATGTATGGCTGGGGCGCCTATACCTTCGGGAAGGAGATACACCATCTGCTCGGCCCGGTGGGCATTGGGCTCGGCGTGGTCGCGGTGGCGCTGATCATCGCCGGATTCGTGTTCCTGAAGAAGAACGAAACACGGCTGGAGAATGAAGCCGAACGTGTGCTGCCGGGGCCGATCATGCGGCCGGAAATCAGCCGGCGCCGAGATGCCGACGCTCCAGATTCGGCAGGAACACAGTAAGCAGGCCGATCAGGGGCAGCCAGGCGCACAGTCGATAAACTGTGTCGATGCTGGTTGCGTCCGCCAGTTGCCCGAGCAGTGCCGCACCGAGGCCGCCCATGCCGAAGGCGAAACCGAAGAACATGCCGGCAATCATGCCGACTTTTCCCGGAACCAGCTCGGTCGCGTAGACCAGGATGGCGGCGAAGGCCGAGGACAGGATCAGCCCGATGGCGACAGTCAGCACGCCGGTCCAGAACAGATTGGCATGCGGCAGCATGAAGGTGAAGGGAAACACCCCGAGGATCGAAAACCAGATCACGAGCTTGCGGCCGAACCGGTCGCCGATCGGCCCTCCGGCAAACGTGCCGAGCGCCATCGATCCAAGGAAAACAAAGAGGTACAGCTCGGCCGATCTGGTGGAGACGTGAAATTTTTGGATCAGGTAAAGCGTGTAATAGGAATTCAGGCTGGCGGTGTAGAAGAATTTCGAGAAGATCAGCATGCCGAGAATGCCAAGCGCCAGCAGTACCCGAGAGCGGGGAAGGGCCGCTTGGAACTCGGCGGTGCGGCGCCGGCCACGGTAAATGGGTCCGTTGACCCGATACCAGCGGCTGACGTTGGAGAGCACCAGAATGGCCAGCATTGCCGCGGCGGTGAACCAGATGATGCTGGTCTGGCCGCGCGGCACGACGATGAAAGCGGCCAGCAGCGGACCGAACGCGGAGCCGGCGTTGCCGCCGACCTGGAAAAGGGATTGCGCGAGCCCATGCCGTCCGCCGGAGGCCATTCGGGCCACACGGGACGACTCCGGATGGAACACCGAGGATCCTACGCCGACCAGCGCGGCAGCTACCAGGATCGTGTGGAAGCTGCCGGCACGGGCCAGCACGACCAGGCCGACAAGGGTGAAGCCCATCGCCAGCGGCAGCGAATAGGGCATCGGCCGGCGGTCCGCGGCGAGCCCGACCAGAGGCTGCAGTAGCGACGCAGTGAGCTGGAACGCCAGCGTGATTAGTCCGATCTGGGCGAAGTCCAGCCCGTAGGATTGCTTCAGAACCGGATAGACCGCCGGCACCAACGATTGGATCATGTCGTTGAGCATATGGGAGAAGCTCAGCGACAGCAGGATCGCGAAGGTCGTTGTCTCGACCGCGGGGCGGGCGGTGACGATGGTCTGGTCGCTCAAGGGGCGTCTCGTGGTGGTGGCCGAACTCATTAAGTCACGGCCGGGCGCGGCAACCAGTGCGTGATGAGGGTGGCTGGTCTGCTGCTGCCCTCACCCAGTTCGCTGCGCGACCTGACCTTCGATCGGGTCGGGGGCAAGCTCTCTCCCGCGAAGGGCGGGAGAGGTGAGCCGGTTCCTTAGTGGCCCTGAAACCGTGGTCGGCGCTTTTCCATGAAGGCGGTCCGGCCTTCGCGATAATCCTCGCTGTTGAAGCACGTCTCGCCGGCGCGGCGGACCGCGTCCATGTCGCGCTCGGCGGGATTCTTCATGACTTCGGTGATCGTCAGCTTGGACGCAGCTACCGAGAGCGGGGCATTGTCGGCGATGGTGCGGGCGATCTCCAGCACCTCGTCGGTGAGTTGTTCGTCCGCGACGGCCTTGTTGATCAGCCCGATGCGTTCGGCTTCCTGCGCGTCGATGCGATTGGCCGTGTAGAGGATCATGCGGGCGTGCGCCGGGCCGACGAGTTGGACGAGCTTGCGCAGTCCTTCGAAGCCATAGGCGATCGACAGGCGGGCTGCCGGGATGCCGAACTGGCTATCGAAGGCGGCGATCCGCAAATCGGCTTGCATGGCGATTGCCAGCCCGCCGCCGAGGCAGAAGCCGCGGATCCGGGCGATCGTCGCTTTCGGGAAAGCGGCCAGCTTGTCGCGGCCGATGCTGGTCAGCCGGTCGTACTCGCGCTGCGCGTCGGCATTGGAGCGGTTTTTCGCGAACTGGCTGATATCGGCGCCGGAGACGAACGCCTTGTTGCCGGCGCCGGTCAGGATGACGACGCGGACGGCGCTATCCTCGCGGAACTCATCGAGGATTTCGGCCAGCCCGCCCCACATCTCGATCGACATGGCGTTGCGCTTTTCGGGCTGATTGAAGGTGATCAGTCCGACCCCATCATCCTTCGCGGCGAGCATCTTGCCACCGGCATATTCGCGCGTCGGCGCGGCGATCACGGTGTCCATTCAGATCACTCCCTTGCGGCGCATGTCGCCGATTTCGTCATTGCTGTAGCCGACTGAGCGCAGCACCTCGTCAGTGCTGGACCCGGCGTCCGGCGTGGGAACGCGAATATCCTTGGAGAACCCGGAGATATTGATCGCGGACGCAACCACCTCGGTGTCGCCGACCACCGGGCTGTGCATCGCGCGGGCCATGCGCAGGTGCTTTACTTGCGGATCGGCAAATACCTGGTCGATCGTATAGATCGGGCCGCACGGGATACCGTTGGCCTCGAACAGCTCGATCCAGTGATTGGCGGGCTTGGTGCGGGTGAGTTCGCCGATCGAGGCGTTGATGGCGGCGCGGTCATCGCTGCGGCCCTTCTGGGTCTTCCACTTCTCGTGCTGTTTCCACTCGGTCCGGCCGATGGTGTCGCAGAACCGATCCCACAGGCGTCCGGAGCTGGCGGCGATGTTGATATGACCGTCGGAGGTAGGGAACACGCCGGTGGGGATCCCGGTGGGGTGGTCGTTGCCGGCCTGTTTCGCCACCTCCTTGGCCATCAGCCAGCGCGACGCCTGGAAATCGAGCATGAAAACCTGCGCTTCCAGCAGGCTGGTGGTGACCCATCGGCCGACGCCGGTGCGCTCACGGTCGAAGATCGCCATCATGATGCCCAGCGCCAGCAGGTTGCCGGCGGTGAGGTCGTCGATGGGGATGCCGACGCGCATCGGGCCGCGGCCGGGCTCGCCGGTGATGGACATGAGGCCGCCCATGCCTTGGGCGATCTGGTCCACGCCGGCGCGGTGCCCGTACGGTCCGTCCTGGCCAAAGCCGCTGATGCTGGCATAGACGATGCGCGGGTTGATGGCGCGGACATCGTCGTACGACACCTTCAACCGGTGCTTTACCTGCGCGCGCATGTTCTCGACCACGATGTCGGCGGTGCGGGCGAGGCGCATGAAAGCTTCGTGGCCGGCGGGGTCCTTCAGGTTCAAGTGGATCGCGCGCTTGTTGCGATGCAGGTTCTGAAAGTCGAACCCGCGGCGGTTGCCGGCAATATCCTCGCCGCCGGTGGGCGGCGGCTCGATGCGGATCACGTCGGCGCCCCAGTCGGCCAGGTGCCGCACACAGGTGGGACCGGCGCGCGCCAGTGTCAGGTCCAACACGGTCAGGCCATTGAGCGGCAGGCGCGTTTCGGTGCGCTGGGCGAGGTCGGCAGGGCTTTCGGGCATGCGGGGCGATCCTCCTGCCGGGGATTGTCTGCCGGCTCGGCGGTTCGTTCAATGGGGGAATGGACGCGGTGGACCTGGCGTTGGTGCTGGCGGTGGATGGCTCTGCCAGCGTGACCTTTGACGAATTCAACCTGATTGCCGGCGGCATGGCGGCGGCGTTGCGGGATCCGGCGGTGGTGCGCGGCCTGACCGGTGGCCCGGCAAGAGCGAGCCTGTGCGCGCTGCTTCTATGGTCCGGAACCGGTGCGCAGGACGTGATCGTGGACTGGGTGCGGGTGGGTTCGGCCGCTGAGGCCGCCGGCTTTGCCGATGCGGTCGAGAACATGCCGCGCTCCGTGCCGGCCGGCGAAACGGCGATCGGAGAGGCGCTGCTGCGGGCATTGGAGTTGCTGGCCGGGGCGCCGGCGTCGGCGAGTTGTCAGATCGTCGATGTGATCGGGGACGGGCGTTCGAATGCGGGCATCCCGCCGGCCCCGGTGCGGGACCGGATGGCGGCGGCGGGGATCACCATCAATGGGCTGTGCATCCTGCACGAAGAACCGGACCTGCTGGAGAGTTATACAAGAGAAGTGATCGGCGGGTCGGGTTCCTTTGCAGTCACGTGCAAGGATTACGCGGAATTTGCCGCGGCGATGCGGCGCAAGTTGCGGCGGGAGGTCAATGTGCCGGTGGCGTGACCGACCGGAGACCTGCCGGTCCGGACCAATATCGGCGGCAGCGGTAGGCGGAGCAGCTTGCATGACGCGGTCCGCCGCCCGATACAGGCTGGATGAGCGAAACCCTCACCGAGACCGGCCCGCGCTATGATTTCCGCGCCGCGGAACCACGCTGGCAAGCTGCCTGGGCGGAGCGCGGCTGCTTTCGCGTGGCCGACGTGCCAGCCGACGACAAGCCCAAATACTACGTGCTGGAGATGTTCCCCTACCCGTCCGGCAAAATCCATATGGGGCACGTGCGCAACTACACGCTGGGCGACGTGGTGGCGCGCTACAAGCGCGCGCGTGGCTATTCCGTGCTGCACCCGATGGGTTGGGACGCGTTCGGGCTGCCGGCGGAAAACGCCGCCCGCGAGCGGCGCATCCATCCGGCGAAATGGACCTGGGAGAACATCGCCATCATGCGCGCGGAGTTGCAGCGCATGGGCCTGTCGCTCGACTGGAGCCGCGAGTTCGCCACCTGCGATCCGGCCTATTACGGGCACCAGCAAAAGCTGTTCCTGGATTTCCTGCGCGCCGGCCTGGCCGAGCGGAAGGAAAGCTGGGTGAACTGGGACCCCGTCGATGGAACCGTGCTGGCCAATGAGCAGGTGATCGAAGGCCGCGGCTGGCGGTCGGGCGCACTGGTGGAGAAGAAGCAGCTCAGCCAGTGGTTCCTGCGCATCACGAAATACGCGCCCGAGTTGCTGTCGGCGCTGGACCGGCTGGAGCGCTGGCCGGAGCGTGTCCGGTTGATGCAAGAACGGTGGATCGGCCGCAGCGAAGGCGCGCGCTTGCGTTTCGCGCTGGCTGAACCGGAGCCGGGCATTGCCGAGGTGGAGGTCTATACGACCCGCCCGGACACGCTGTACGGCATGTCGTTCCTGGCGCTGGCGCCGGAACATCCGTTGGCGACCGCGGTCGCTGCGCGCGATGCAGGGGCGGCGGCGTTCATCGCCGAAAGTCGCCGCCTGGGGACCAGCGAGGTGGCGATCGAGACCGCCGAGAAGCGCGGCTACGATACCGGGCTGGGGGTGCGCCATCCGTTTCTCAAGGACGCCGTATTCCCGGTATGGATCGCCAATTTCGTGCTGATGGAATACGGTACCGGCGCGATCTTCGGCTGTCCGGCGCATGACCAGCGCGACCTTGATTTCGCCCGCAAGTATAAGCTGCGCGTGCTGCCGGTGGTGTTGCCGCTGGGCGGCGACGCGGACCGGTTCACGGTGGCAGATGAAGCCTATGTGGGACCGGGAACGATCTTCCACTCGGCTTTCATGGACGGTCTGGATGTGGAAGAGGGCAAGCGCCGCGCGATCGAGGAACTGGAGGGGCTTGGCGTCGGACGCGGCGAGGTGAACTGGCGGCTGCGCGACTGGGGCGTGTCGCGGCAACGCTACTGGGGGTGCCCGATTCCGGTCATCCATTGCGGATCATGCGGCGTGGTGCCGGTACCGGACGACCAGTTGCCGGTGACCCTGCCGGACGATGTGAAGTTCGAGCGGCCGGGCAATCCGCTGGACCATCATCCGACCTGGAAGCATGTCGCCTGTCCGGTATGCCGCGGTCCGGCCACGCGCGAGACCGACACGTTCGATACGTTCGTCGATAGCTCGTGGTATTTTGCGCGGTTCTGCAGCCCGCGGGCAAAAGAACCGCTGACGCGCGATGCGGTCGATCACTGGATGCCGGTCGATCAGTATATCGGCGGGATCGAGCATGCCATCCTGCACCTGCTGTATTCGCGCTTCTTCACGCGGGCGATGAAAGACACCGGTCACGTCGCGATGGAGGAGCCATTCGCCGGACTGTTCACGCAGGGGATGGTGACACATGAAAGCTATCGCTCGGCGTCCGCACCGAACGGCGCGTGGCTGTATCCCGACCAGGTGATCCGGGAGGCGGACGGTAGCGTCGTGCAGCGCGGCACGGGCGAGCCGGTGGTGGTCGGGCGCGTGGAGGCGATGAGCAAGTCGAAGCGCAACACCGTCGATCCTGAAGCCATCATCGCACGCTACGGCGCCGACACCGCGCGCTGGTTCATCCTGGCGGACAACCCGCCGGAACGCGACATGGAGTGGACCGAGGCGGGCGTGGCCGGCGCATTTCGTTTCACGCAGCGTGTATTCCGGCTGGCGGAGGGACTGGCTGGCACGCAGCCGGGCGACGCGCCTGAACGATTCGGCGAGGCGGCGCGGGCGCTGCGTCGCGCGACCCACCGCACCATCGCGGCGGTGACCGAGGCGCTGGACGGGTTCGCGTTCAATGTCGCGGTGGCGCGGCTCTACGAGCTGGCCAATGCGATCGCGGAGGCCGAGCGGGCGGCGGCCGAGCCGGGCCTGGCATGGGCGCGGCACGAGGCGGTGCGGATATTGGCGCGGCTGGTCAGCCCGATGATGCCGCACCTTGCCGAGGAGGTGCATGCGCAGCTCGATCCCAACGGCGGGTTGGTGGCGGAGCTGCGCTGGCCGGACGCGGACCCGGCGCTGCTGGCCGCGGCGACGGTGACGATCGCGGTGCAAGTGATGGGGAAGCTGCGAGGCACGATCGAGATGCCGCCGGATGCGCCGCGGGATGCCAACGTGGCGGCGGCGCGAGCGGAAACCAACGTGGCGCGGGTGCTGGCGGGCAAGCGGATCGTGAAGGAGATCTATGTGCCGAATCGCATCGTGAACTTCGTGACGGCCGACTAATGCGTCTGGGTCGGCGTGCCCTGCTCGGCGGGTTGACGGTCTCGCTGGGCGGTTGTGGCTTTCAGCCGGTCTACATGCCGAGCGCGGGCGGCACGCCGGGCGTGGCGGAACGCGAATTGTCCACCATCTATGTCGCCCTGATCCCGGACCGGCCGGGCCAGCTTTTGCGGCAGGCATTGCAGCAGCGGTTCGAGGGTGCCGGCGGCGCGGCGAAACCGCTCTACACGCTGACCGTGGCGTATTGGATCAGCGGCGAGGGGATCGGCATCCAGGCGGATACCGTGGTGACGCGCATACGGTTGTTCGGCAACGCCAACTGGACCCTGATCGGGCGGGATCCGGCGCAGACTCGTGTCACCAACGGGTTCTCCCGCGCCGAGGACGCGGTCAACATCATCGACGAGCAGTATTTCGCGGCCGACCTGCAAACCGAGGCGGCCTATCAGTATCTCGCGCAAGCAATGGCGAAGCAGATCAGCGATAGGTTGGCGATCTTTTTCCGACAGAAGGCGAGCGCTTGATGCGCCTGGTCGACGGATGAAGCTCGACGCGCGAAGCGTGCCGGGGTTTCTGCGCGATCCTGGTGCCTGCCGCGTGGCGCTGCTGTTCGGCGACGATGCGGGGCTGATCCGCGAACGCGCGGAGGCGCTGGTGCGTGTGGTGGCCGGCACGCTCGATGACCCGTTTCGCGTGACCGAGCTAAATCGCGAGGATTTGCCGCGGATCGTAGAAGAAGCAGCATCGCTGTCGCTGACCGGTGGACGACGCGTGGTGCGCGTGCGCGATGCCGGCGAGGCGGCGCTGGGACCGGTGCAGACTGTGCTGAAAGGCGCCGCGCCGGCACTGGTGGTGCTGGAAGCGGGCGGGCTGCCAAGCCGCTCGCGCCTGCGTTCGGCGGTGGAGGCAGCGCGCGACGGGGTTGCGATCGGGTGTTACCCGGAGGAGGGGCGGACACTGGAAGCGACGGTCCGGGCGGTGCTGACCGAGGCCGGGGTGACGGTGGACTCGGAAGCGGTGGCATGGCTGGCCGGACAGCTCGGCGCGGACCGGGCGAGCACGCGGCGGGAGCTGGAAAAGCTGGCGCTCTATGCTGGGCCGGGCGGCCATATCGACATGGAGGCGGCGGCGGCCTGCGTCGGGGATGTGGCGGGGCTTTCGCTGGATGACGCGCTGTTCGCGGCGACCGCCGGTGATGTCGGACTGGCCGACCGGGCGTTGGAAGTGGCGATGGCCGAGGGGGCTAGCCCGGTCGGCGTACTGCGCGCCGGGCTGATGCACCTGCAGCGACTGCATCGCGCCCGGCTGGCGGTGGATGGTGGGATGAGCGCGGCGGAGGCGGCGAAGGCGGCACGTCCCCCGGTGTTCTTCCGCCGGGTCGGGGCTTTCACGCGGGCCCTGGGGTTGTGGTCGGCGCCGGCGATGATGGGAGCGATGGGAGGGTTGGCGGAGGCGGAGCGGGCCTGCAAGCGGACCGGAGCGCCGGACGATGTGATCTGTCGCAATACGGTGCTGGCGTTGGCGCGGCGGGCACGGGCGGCTGGTCGCACAGGGTAGGAGTCGCCGGAGGTGTGAGCTGCTTCACAGCGCCGTCGGGGACGCCCGGTTTCGCTGCGATTCGACCTGAAAGAGGAGCCAGGTCGATGATGGAGAACGAGACTGCCGAACAATTGCGGAAGTTGGTGCGGGCGGCCGAGGCGTTGGGTGCACCGCCCGATCGAACGGTGTTGCTGTACCGGCGGGAAGTGAATCCTGAGACAGGTCGCACGGTGCTGAGTTGGTGGGTGGAACCGCGCCAGCGGCTGACGGCGGATTATACCGAACGGCGTTGAGTATGACCGATGTTTGTCATCTCCGCGCAAGCAGGACTCAGGGTGACTCTCCGGAATTCCGCGCTTTTGCCTGGATGCCCGCTTTTCGCGGGCATGACGAGACGGGCGGGCTATGCGTCGCCTGCCGCCGATGAGCGGATCAGGCCGCGGTGGCTGGGTGCATCGATGAAGTCGAGCACTTCCGCGACCAGCTTGTCGCCGCTCCAGCGCGCACGCACCTGGGCGAGCCGGTCGGCGAACACTCCTTGAGGGCCGAACAGGCATTGGAAGGCGGCGCGCAAGGTCATGATCTGGTCCTTGTCGAAGCCGCGGCGCTTCAGTCCGATCACGTTCAGTCCTGCCAGCCGCGCGCGATTGCCGATCACGCTGCCGAACGGGATGACATCGGCTTCGACCCCGGACACGCCGCCGATCATCGCCGCGCGGCCGATCCGGACATATTGATGGATCGCCGCCGATCCGCCGATCACTGCATGATCGGCGATGCTGACATGGCCACCCATTACCACGTTATTGGCAATGATGACGTGCTGGCCCACCGTGCAGTCATGCGCCACATGCGCCACCGCCATCAGCATGCAATCGGTGCCGACGCGGGTTATTCCCTTGCCGGTGACTGTACCGCGATGGATCGTGCAATGCTCTCGGACATGTGTCCGCGCGCCGATTTCGCACCGGGTGGGTTCGCCGCGGTATTTCAGGTCCTGCGGTTCCAGGCCGACGGTGCAGAACGGATACAGCAATACATCTCGTCCAATGCGGGTGTGTCCATCGACGACGACATGCGAGACTAGGCGGACCCCGTCCTCGATCACAACATGCGGACCAATCGAACAAAACGGGCCGATCCGAACGCCACGACCGAGTTCCGCTCCATGCGCGACAACCGCGCTGGGGTGGATTGCTTCCGCGGCGGACGCGCGTTCAAGCCGTGCAGCTACAATGTCCATGCAACGCGGGCCCCTTTTGCGCGCTCTGCGATCTGATAATGCAGGCTAGTGGCGCCGCCGAGGGTCGACCAACTCAATCATTGTTGCCGGATATTTCGCGTGCTGCCTGTAACTGGTTGTTTCACACCTGTTGCATCCCGCCGGCGCGTCGTGCGCGATGCGGGAAATGCCTTATGCGCTGGGGCACGGGAGTTCCAGCGGCGGACGTGGATTCCCGCTTTCGCGGGAATGACGAGGAGCGGGAATGACGAGGTTGCGCGGGAATGACGAGGTTGCGCAGGAATGACGAGATGCGCGGTGGTTTCCAAATGAACCATTAGTATGTGCTGAAATCAGATGCTGCTATCGAGCGGCCATGCGGGCCGGAGACACGTTCGCTCCGCCTTCGCCGATAATGGCGAACGGGGCCCAGAAGAACGGGTGGGCCAAACTGGCTTGTCCCTGAGCGGCGGTCTGCAGCAGCGAAAGCTGTGATTCACGCAGGGCGGCGGCGACCCCGATGCCCGGATTATCCTTGATCCGCCCCAAGGTGTCCGCCACGAGATAAGCGGCCACTTTGTCGCTCACGTCCCAGTGGGTGACCATCAGGCCGCGGGCGCCGGCAAAGAAGAAGGCGCGCGCCAAGCCGGACAGGCTCTCGCCCGCCGTGGTGCCGCCGGGGCCACCGGAATTGCAGGCCGATAAAATCACCAGATTGGCATCCAGGTCCATGCCGACCACGTCGGTGGCGGTGAGCAGGGCGCCGCGGGCACTCGCGGCACCCGGCGGGACGGAGGTGACGATGGCCGGCTCGCTCTGGCAACGCAGTTCGGACGGCAGCAGCGCGTGCGTGGCGAAATGCAGAATGCGGTAATCCTTGAGCGAGGTCTTCAGCACCGCCGGGGCGGTGAATGCGCGTCCCAGCAGCTCATCCGACGGGCTGGCGCCAAGAATTTGGCGAGCCACGTCCAGTTCCTTGGTGGCGAAGGGCAGGGCGGGCAGTTCGCCGAATAACTGGGCGCTTTCGGCACAGGCGGGTCCAGGGAACAAGGCCTGGGCCTGCGCCGGGGTGGGGGGCACGAAATCACCGAACCCGAACCAGGGGCGCGTGGCCCGGGAATCCCCGGCAATCTTCCGCAGGCTGACGAAGTTGCTCGGTGCCGGCACATGGGCGATCGCGAGTTTTCGCATCAGCCACGGTGCGGCGGCCAGGTTGTCGGGCTGGGCTGGGCCGGTCAGCAGCACCTCGAACGGGATCGACAGCAGCGGACCGGACGGGGCGACCACCAGCGCCGTCTCGCCATCCAGCGCGGTGGCGCCGAAGCCGCCAAGGGTGGTGTCGTACAGTTCGCGCGCGGCGGCGATGTTGAAGGTGGGCAGGCCGGCGGCGGTGAGTTCGATGCTCGCCCGCGTATCATGCACGAGCTTCGCCATCCGCGGTATTCCACCGTCCACCTTGGCGATCGCGATCGTGTTGTCGCGCAACAGGAAGGCCCAGCCGTCCTTGTCGCCGAGCACGATCGAGACGAACGCCTCGTGCGGGTGCAGCGCCGCCAGCACCGCCGCGGCCGGCACGACCTGCTGGACAAGCTGGCCGTAATTGGGCGAGGCGGCCTGCAAGGCAGCGTCGGCCGACGCCAGGGTGGCCTGCGCGGCGTCGATTTGCTTATCGAGGTCGGCAGTGACGCCAGACCCCAGGGCGCTGCTGCCCGACGATCCGGCGGTCTGGGCTGCCGCCAGTTCGTCGCGCTGACGGTAGAGGCTCTGCAACTTTGCGTTGGCGTCTTCGCGGTTCTTGATCGCCGCAGCCACCTTTGGATCGCGAGCATTCTCCTGCAACCGGGCGCTGGCCTGCGCGATCTGCTGACTGGTGATACCCGCCTGGGCGAGTTGGGCCGCGACGAACATTTCACCGAGCAGGACCTGCTTCTGGGCGGGCTGCTTGTTGGCGGAGGCGGCAAAAGCATCCAGGCACGGGCTTATCAGCGCTGGCACGACGCCAGCCTTCAGCGTGACCAGCGCTTTGGCGGCATTGCGGCAGATCGGCAGGGCAGTATCGGTATCGCCCACCTGGACGAGCTGCCGTGCGCGCAGCAGGTAGGTCTCTGCCAGCGGTTTGGAATCCGGCAGAGCCTGGCTGAACGCGGCGGTGGACTGTGACAGGTTGCTGAGCGCGAGGGACGGGTCCCCGGCAGCCTCGGCCGTGACGCCGGCAGTTCGATAAAGTCGGGCTTGTACGATCGGGCGAGCCAAGCCGCTGCTCAGGGCCAACTGATTGGCCGAAGCGAGCATCGCCTGGCTCTCGTTTACCTGGCCGAGCAGGCGCAGGACCAGCGCCTCGTAGCGCCGCGTTTCGATCAGACCGAGCAAGGCACCGCGCGCCGCTGGATTGGCCAGCATGTCCTGATCCGGGACAAGGTCGGGCTCGATCCTGGAGGCGGGGGAGAATTCGCCGACCTTCTGCCTGATGGGAGCGCGTGCGCGCATTACGCTGGGCGGGACGAGCGTTGTGTAGCCGGCATCGGCCTGCCGCAGCAGCGACAATGCCAGGTCGGTCTGGCCGCGGTTGAGGGCGTCGAGCGCCCGATAATGCGCGAGCCGCGGCACGGCGATCGGGTCGGCCGCCTTCGGCGCCAGACGCGCGGCCTCGGTGAACAGTGCGCTCGATTCGGCCAGGGAACCATTATTGGAGAGTTGCAGTGCCAGCGTCATCAACGCGGTGGATGTCGCCGGGATTGTTCCTCCCGAGTGCTTTCTGCTGCACGGCGACCGCCGCCCGGAACGCCGCTTCGGCGGCGGCCGGGTTGTCCGACAGATTGGCGCGCGTGCCGGCCGCCATCAGTTCATCGAACTGACCGATATCGCCGGATCTGAAGGCTTGGGCGGCGAGGCGCTGGGCGAGCACGGCGTCTGCCTCGGAGTTCGGCATGATGGTGCCGGCGCGTACCAACCCCGACTGCACACCGATAGAGCGTTCCATGACAGTGGCGGCGGGCAGCACACCGTCGGCGTACCAGGCATGTCCGTTGACCAGCGCGACCATCGCCACGTGCGGCCAACCGCCGACCCGCTGGGTGCATTGCAGCATCTCGGCAGGCTGGCCGCCAAGAATGCTGGTCGGGGTTGGCGATGAGCAACTGAATCGCTGGTCGATACCGGCGCGCCACGTGCTGGAGGTCGCCAGCTCGCTGATTTGGGATTGGCTCGCCGGGCCGCCCGGACGCACGCGCGCGCTAGGTTGTTGCCAACTGCCGCAATAGACGTCCGCACCGCCGGTCCCGGAGGGCGACTGGGTGCAGGCTTCATGCACCGAATTTTCGCCAAGCGAGAGCTGGGCCGTTGGCTTGGAACCGCCGAGAAAGTGCACGTAAGCGGAGGGCGGTGGCACCGCGCAGGAGGCCAGGGGCGCAAGCGCCACTACGATCAGGCGAGAGGCTCGGCGCATCTCAGTAGTCCTCGTCCGACACGACGGGCAGCAGCAGGTCGTCGTCGTCGTTGGGATCACCGGCCGTGCCCAGCGAGAAATCGTTCAACGGATCGCCACCCGGAAGGGTCAGGGCGGGCAGCAGCACACAGCTCACCGAGCTGATCGCACAGTTGTTGAAGCGGAATGCGGCATTCCTACCGGGTTCGATGCTGCCAGCACCAGCCGCTTGCACCCCGTTTATGCCGCTGATCGTGCCAAACAGGTTGGCGCTGCCGCCAACACCGGAAAACAGCACGTCGAGCGAGCGGACAAACACATTGCCGGTGATCGTGTCGGCGCCGTTGATCTGCAGCACGAGCCAGGTGTTCAGGCCCTGAAGATTCTGGAAGCTGATGTCGTGGCCCGGCGCGGCATCGATTCCCAGGATGCTCGGGCCACCATTGATGCCGGTGACCGTACTGATGCCGAGCTGCCTGACAGCGGTCAGATAGGCGCCCTCTCCGCCGAAGGCTGCTCGATCCACCAACGGATTGTTGGTCAGGGTCAGCACGAGCCCGACGGGCCGGGCTTCTCCACTGGTCGCGATCACCGCGCCGTTGGCGAGCGTGATTTCGAACGGGTTGTCGTCGATGAGCATCAGCGGTGCGGCGAGCCGGCCGCTGAGCTCCAGACTGACCGCGTCATTGACCGCGAGCGTCTGGCCGGCGCTGAAGCCGCCGATCTGAGCGATCTGGTTGGTGCCGATCAGGCTGGCGCTGGCTCCGGCGCGGCCGGTCAGCAGGGGGGTGATGAGGCTGCCGTTTTCGTTGATCGCGCCGGCGGCACTGAGCGTGAGGCCTTGGGTCGCGTTGACGCGGCCGTCCAGGGTCATGGAGGCGGCGTTGAGGCTGGCGGTTCCGGCGGTGACGGCGCCTTCGATGGCGAGGTTGCCACCGGCGGCGACGGCAAGACTGCCGCTGACGTTCACTGTTCCGGCAGGGGCAAGTGTTATCGTGCCGCCGTTCAGGCTCGCCGCGCCGGCGTTGACCGCGCCTTCCACAGTGAGTTGGCCGGCGGTTGTGGCGGTCACGCTGTTAGTCGCACGGAGCGCTCCGGGAACGTCGATGGAGCCGCCGGTCAATGTGGCGGTGCCGGTGTCGATTGCACCTTGGATAGAGAGCAGGCCAGTTGCGGTTGCTGCGACATTGGTCCTGGCGGTGAGCGTACCGGCAATACCGATGAAGGCACCGGACAGCGTGGCGCTACCGGTGTTGATCACGCCTTCCACCGTGAGCGGGCCTGTTGCGGCAGCGGCGGCGCTGGTGCTGGCGTTGAGGGCGCCGCTGATGTCGATCGATGCACCGGATAGCGTGGCCGCGCCGGTATTGATTGCGCCTTGTACGGTGAGCGGGCCGCTTGCTGTCGCCGCGGTGCTGATGCTGGCGTTGAGGAGGCCGATAATGTTGATCGAGCCGGCGGTCAGCAGCGCACTGCCGGCATCCACTATTCCAGAGAGAACGAACGCGTTATTCGCGGTTGCCATAAAGGTGCCGGCCGTGGCCGCCACGGCGGCGCCGGATATGCCGAGGTTCGTGGCTGTGAGTGCCACATTGCCGGTGCGGGTGGCGTCCAGTCCGGCATGCAGGAGGCCGGCGATGGTGAGGTCGCCGTTGCTGATGGTGATGGTGGCGGTCGGGTTGGGGTTGACCACGATCGGCGTGCCTTCGGTATTGGCGGCAACGGTCGCGGCCGGCGCGGCGCCGGCCAGCACGGCACCGCCGGTGGGGATCAGCAGCGAGGGGCCGTTGTCGAAGAAGAATTCCTGGGTGGCGGTTGCGGCGGCCAGCGTGCCGATCTGGTTGACGTTGCCGAGCCAGACCGAGGCACGGGCGAGCGGGTTGGTGGGGATGGTGCCGGGCGCGTTGCCGCCGGCCTCGGTGCTGGGGATCGCGCCGGCCTGGGCGATCAGGACCGGGGCCGCGATGCTGCCGCCGGTCTCGTAGACGTTGCCGGTGGCCTGGAGATTGGCGGTGGTTGCGGCGGAAATCAGGTTGGCGATGTCGAGGTCGGCGATTCCGTAGCCGCCGCCGGCGGTGGGGGCGACGGCGATGGTGACGCCGGCGCGCGTGTCCTGCACCAGACCGGACACGGTCAGCGCCGCGCCGTCGTGCAGTTCGAAGCCGGGAGTGGGATCGCCGGCCGTGGTGTCGCTGACGAATGATCCGAGATCGGTGATCTGGTTGCCGGTGTGCGGGTTGGCGCCGGTCAGGCTGGTGTGCCAGCCGGACCTGCCGGTGAGCAGCGTGGCGCCGATCTGGCCGGGCTCGTCGATCTGGGTGAAGGCGGTGAGCGAGACGATGCCGGCCAGCCCGGCGGCGGGTGGGCCATCGCCCCAGATGGTGCCGGGGATTTCGATGCTGCCGGTGTTGGCGGTGATGCTGACGCTGCCGGCGTTGGCGGCATAGACGCCGCCGTTGACGAACACGTCGTTGGCGGTGAGCAGGTCGTTGCCGGTGCGGGTGGCGTCCAGTCCGGCATGCACGATGCCGGCGACGGTGAGGTCGCCGTTGCTGATGGTGATGGTGGCGGTCGGGTTGGGGTTCACCACGATCGGCGTGCCGTCGGTATTGGCGGCGACGGTTGCGGCGGGCGCGGCGCCGGCCAGCACGGCGCCGCCGGTGGGGATCAGCAGCGAGGGGCCGTTGTCGAGGAAGAATTCCTGGGTGGCGGTGGCGGCGGCCAGCGTGCCGATCTGGTTGAGGTTGCCGAGCCAGACCGAGGCACGGGCGAGCGGGTTGGTGGGGATGGTGCCGGGGGTGTTGCCGCCGGCCTCGGTGCTGGGGATGGCGCCGGCCTGGGCGATCAGGACCGGGGCCGCGATGCTGCCGCCGGTCTCGTAGACGTTGCCGGTGGCCTGGAGATTGGCGGTGGTTGCGGCGGAAACGGTGCTGTTGATGTCGAGGTCGGCGATTCCGTAGCCGCCGCCCGCGGTGGGGGCGACGGCGATGGTGACGCCGGCGCGGGCGTCCTGCACCAGACCGGAGACGGTGAGCGCCGAGCCGTCGTGCAGTGCGAAGCCGGGGGTGGGATCGCCGGCCGTGGTGTCGCTGACGAATGATCCGAGATCGGCGATCTGGTTGCCGGTGTGCGGGTTGGCGCCGGTCAGGCTGGCGTGCCAGCCGGACGTGCCGGTGAGCAGCGTGGCGCCGATCTGGCCGGGCTCGTCGATCTGGGTGAAGGCGGTGAGCGAGACGATGCCGGCCAGTCCGGCGGCGGGTGGGCCATCGCCCCAGATGGTGCCGGGGATTTCGATGCTTCCGGCGTTGGCGGTGATGCTGATGCTGCCGGCGTTGGCGGCATAGACGCCGCCGTTGACGAACACGTCGTTGGCGGTGAGCAGGTCGTTGCCGGTGCGGGTGGCGTCCAGGCCGGCATGCAGGATGCCGGCGATGGTGAGGTCGCCGTTGCTGATGGTGATGGTGGCGGTCGGGTTGGGGTTGACCACGATCGGCGTGCCGTCGGTATTGGCGGCGACGGTCGCGGCGGGTGCGGCGCCGGCCAGCACGGCGCCGCCGGCGGGGATCAGCAGCGAGGGGCCGTTGTCGAGGAAGAATTCCTGGGTGGCGGTGGCGGCGGCCAGCGTGCCGATCTGGTTGAGGTTGCCGAGCCAGACCGAGGCGCGGGCGAGCGGGTTGGTGGGGATGGTGCCGGGCGTGTTGCCGCCGGCCTCGGTGCCGGGGACGGCGCCGGCCTGGGCGATCAGGCTGGGGGCGATGATGGCGCCGCCGGGGCTCTCATAGACGTTGCCGGTGGCCTGCAGATTGGCGGTGGTTGCGGCGGAAACCGTGCTGTTGATGTCGAGGTCGGCGATTCCGTAGCTGCCGCCCGCGGTGGGGGCGACGGCGATGGTGACGCCGGCGCGGGCGTCCTGCACCAGACCGGTACGACGGTCGGGGCCGCAGCCGTCGTGCAGTTGCGAAGCCGGGAGTGGGATCGCCGGCCGTGGTGTCGCTGACGAATGATCCGAGATCGGCGATCTGGTTGCCGGTGTGCGGGTTGGCGCCGGTCAGGCTGGCGTGCCAGCCGGACGTGCCGGTGAGCAGCGTGGCGCCGATCTGGCCGGGCTCGTCGATCTGGGTGAAGGCGGTGAGCGAGACGATGCCGGCCAGCCCGGCGGCGGGTGGGCCATCGCCCCAGATGGTGCCGGGGATTTCGATGCTGCCGGTGTTGGCGGTGATGCTGACGCTGCCGGCGTTGGCGGCATAGACGCCGCCGTTGACGAACACGTCGTTGGCGGTGAGCAGGTCGTTGCCGGTGCGGGTGGCGTCCAGTCCGGCATGCACGATGCCGGCGATGGTGAGGTCGCCGTTGCTGATGGTGATGGTGGCGGTCGGGTTGGGGTTGACCACGATCGGCGTGCCGTCGGTATTGGCGGCGACGGTTGCGGCGGGGGCGGCGCCGGCCAGCACGGCGCCGCCGGTGGGGATCAGCAGCGAGGGGCCGTTGTCGAGGAAGAATTCCTGGGTGGCGGTTGCGGCGGCCAGCGTGCCGATCTGGTTGAGGTTGCCGAGCCAGACCGAGGCGCGGGCGAGCGGGTTGGTGGGGATGGTGCCGGGCGTGTTCCCGCCGGCCTCGGTGCTGGGGAGGGCGCCGGCCTGGGCGATCAGGACCGGGGCCGCGATGCTGCCGCCGGTCTCGTAGACGTTGCCGGTGGCCTGCAGGTCGACCGTGCCGGTTACGCCATCGGCGATCAGGGCGCCGATTTGCAGCGCCAGGTCCGCGACGGCGTCGGCGGTCGGAGCGACGGCGATCTCCAGGCCGTCGCTGCCATTGCCGCCGGGCGCGGTGCCGTGGTCCTGAACCGTGCCGACCACGGACAGGCCGGGGCCGCTTGCCGGTACCCGGCCGTCGCGCAGCAGCAGCCCGGGACCGAGCGTTCCAATCACCGGAAGATCGAACAGCAGATTGCTGTCGAACGAACCGAGTGAAACGATCCAGTTCTGGCTGGCGACAGATGCCGGCCCACCGCTGAGCCCGGCGAAGCCGCCGGCGCCCCCAGTCAGCAACACAGCACCGATGGTGCCCAGGCTTTCATCGATCGAGGACGCCGCGTTGACCTGCACCAGCGCCGCCAGGTCCGGGTCGGTGTGGCCGAAACCCTGGTTGCCCCAGACGATGCCGCTGACGCCAATGCCACAATCGGCCGCACTGCACAGTGCATTGTAGGTGCCGGACGAGAAGCCCGCCGCCAGCGACACGGTGCCGCCAGTCGCAATGCTCGTCGCCGCCGTTGGAGGCGAACACGGCACCCGGCACCAGCACGGCGCCGAGCGTGCTGCTGCTGCCGCCCGACAGGTTCACCTGGCCGAGCAACCTGCCGTCGATACCGGCCCAGACTGTACCAGCAACGGTCAGGGTGCCGGCTCCGCCCGCGCCCGCGGGAGCGGATTCGAGATCGGCGATTTCAGTTGGAACGTTGTCGTGGGTCGGGTGCGTGAAAGCGAGCGTCGGGTCGTCGCCGGCATGGACCAGCGTACGAACGAGGAGGTCGCCATTGTCATGCACGCTGATGCCGCCGGTCGCCAGCAGTCCGCTCTGGCCGGTAGCGGTGCTGGTGATGCTGCCCTGGATTGTCGTGTTGCCGATGGTGCCGATGGCGTTCAGCGCGGCCAGGTCAATGGAGGAGGCGCTGCTCCCCACGACGCTGCCATTGGTCAGCACGCCAGCCGCGCCGGTGAGCATGGCGACGGTGATCGGATCGGCGGTGCCCTGGGTGATCGGGCCGGCCGCGAACAGCGCCAGCGTGCTGGCGACGGTGCCGAGATTGAGCGCTGCGTCGATGGCGATGCCGCCGGCGGCGATCGAGGTTGTCCCGTTATCCAGGCTGCCTAGGACCAGCGTTTCCGTGCCGAGGGGGCCCGGGGTGACCCCGAGCGTGCCGCCCAGCGTGTCGATCAGGCCGAGATCCTGGGCAGCGATAGTGCCGGTGACTGGTGCGGTGCCTGGCAACGTACCGACGATGGTTACAGTGGCGCCCGGTGTCAGCGGGGCGATGGCGACCATCCCAGCCGGCGCGGAGACCACAGTGGCGGTCCCCAGCAGGCGGAGTCCGTCGGCGGCGAGCAGGATTTCACCGGGCGTGACAGTGGTGGACCCGGAGATGGCCGCGTTGGCGGCGAGCGACCCCGCTGCGACGATCGTCAGATCGTTCGGGGTGAATGTCGCGCCGCTCTGGTCAAGGATCAGGTTCGCGGCAGTGAGGGCGATCGTGTGGCCGTAACCGAGGAGGCTGCCCGCCTGAAGGCTGCCGGCGACCGTCAGCGTGCCCGGGTTCACCGGCTGCAGGTACCCGTATCGTTTAGCTGGAAGTTACCGGTGGTCAGGAATGGTGCCGTGCCCGAACCGAGATAGCTGACATCGTTGGCGGAGGCGGTGAAATTCGCGGAGGCGACGATGCTCGGGGTGGTAAACAGCGGCCCTGAGTAGCCCGCGGTTCCACTCAGCAGGGTCGCGTTCAGCGTTCCGCCGACATCCTCGGTGATGTTGCCCAGCGTGTGGAAGTCGATCCAGTCGGCGGCCAGCGTGTCGTTAAAATTGTAACCGCCATTATCGACTTCGATCCGCAGCTCATGTGGGATGCCAGTGGGCGCGGTCACGAGGGGCAAGGCGAGCGTGCCTATGGGCGGGTCCGCCACGTCGGCGGCGAAGGTAATGCCGCTGATGATCTGCCGGGGGCTGGTCGAGCCGATGAAGATCGGGGGAAGCGCGCCGGCAAAATCCTGGAAGCCGTCGGCGGGAATGGTACCGGCGACCAGATTTACAGTGCTGCCAGCCACGGTACCGCCGGTCTGGCTGGCAATCCCCGGGGTGGTCAGGGCGGCGGTTCCGACCGCGGCGAGCGTGCCGGCGGTCTGGGTTATGCTGCTGCCGCTCACGTTCAGATCGGCGCCGGACAGCACGATGCCGGAGCTGGCAAACGCACCGGCGCTGGCCAGGGTAACGCCGCCGACGCCGATGATGGTGCTGGCGGCGGTCAGGCTGACGGCTTGCGCCGTGATGTCGAGCTGGTCGTTGGAGGCGATCACGCCGCTGCTTTGCGTGAAGCCACCGGCACTGGCGGTGATCGCCACGCCGATATCGGCCGCGACGGTATCGAAGCCGAACAAGGTGCCGCCGCTCTGGACGATACCAGTTGTGGCGGACACGGCGACGTCGCTGCCGTTGATCGTGCCGCCGGACTGATTGAAGGCGCCGCCGGAGTTGAAGTTGATGCCGCCGGCCGCGCCGATCAGGCCATCGCTGACGGTGATGTCGTGGGCGCCGGTGGCGGTGACGGCGATCGTGCCGGCGGAGGCCGCCAGATTGCCGGCAAGAGCGATGCTGCCCTGGTCGTTGATGGTGACGTTCTGGGCGTAGACGGTGGAGCTGGCCGGTTCTGTCAGCGGGCCGGTGTCGGCCAGGGACAGATCGCCGAGCGCAACCGCGACATTGCCGAGCGCCGTTATGGTATTGGCGGACCCGTTCAGGGTCACGCTGCCCGGCTGGTCGTGCGTGCTGGCGGAGATCGTTGCGACTGACAGGATGCTGCCTGCCTGGGTGATCGCGCCGCCGGCGTCGAGCCGCAGGACCGGCACCGCCGCGGTGCCGAGCGTCAGGTTATCGATCGTGATTGCGCCGGCGGTGAGGGTGATAGTACCGGCGTTCACCGCGTCGTGGAAGGCACCGACATCCAGCATGTTCGCCCGCACGGACCCGAGCGTGAGGCTGTCGATGCCGAGCCCGCCGCTGCCGGCCAGCGTGACGGCGGTGGTGGTTGCGAATGGCGCGATCTCGACCGTGCCGCCGGGCGCCAGCAGGCCCACTCCTTCGGTGCCGGTCAGCGCGTTGGTAACGATCGAAATGGTGCCGCCAGTTTGCGCGCTGACCGTGCCTGCCAGCAGCATCCCGCCGGCTGCCTGGTCTTCCAGGAACACATTTCCGCTGGTCGCGCTTACTGGCCCGCCAACGGTCAGCGAGTGCCCATCGACCAGCCCGATGTTGCCGCCGGTCGCGGTTAGTAGCGCCAGGGTGCCGATCTGATTACCGGCGCTCAATAGCGAAAAGGCGGTAGCCGTGCCGGTCAGCGTGCTGACGAGGATCGGTGCGCTGGAGGGGGTCTCGCTGACTGTGCCGGCTGACAACAGGGCCAGCGTGCCGGCAATTCCGGTAAGGTCGAGCGTGTCGGCGACGGTGATGTTGGCGGCGGTGGTATGCGGGTTGTCGTTCTGGTCGTGATACTGACCGACAACCAGCGTGCCGGTGGCGGGAGCGATCGCGCTGAGTATCGCACCGGCTGTATCGGCCGTGCCCCCAAGCGTTACGCCGACATTGTTGAACGGCGCGAGCTCGACGACGCCGGCGGAACCGCCGGTGTTGATGCTGTTCTCGCCGGACTGGGCGAGGTGGTCGCCCACCAGCGAAACGCGCGACGCAGCCAAGATGGCGTTGCTCAGCAGGATGGTGTTCGGCTCCGCGGTGGCTGAATTTGCGAACAGCAACGCCTGCGCCGTCGAACTGCCAGTCAGCGTAATGGTGCCGGTGGCGAACCCGGCGATAACAGCGCCTTCGGCCGAGGCGGTGATACCGCCGATCGTGCCGATCTGATTGGCGACGTTGGTCAGCAGCACATTCGTGCCCGCGGACGCGGTGGCCAGAATCGGGGCGGTGATGGAACCAGTGGGCTCGTCGAGCTGTCCGGATGCGAACAGCGAGACTGTACCGGCGTTCACGAGACCGCCGATGTCCAGGTTTCCGTTGCCGGCGGTGAGCTGCATGTCGGTTGCAGCCGAAACGGTCCCGCTGGTGGCAAGCCCTGAATTGGTGAACAGGGTGAGATTGCCGGTTTCAGCAACGAGATCGTTGATCGTGGCGATCGCGTTCTGCGTGCCGATGAAGTTGATCGAGCCTACGCCGGTACTGCTTAAAGTCCCGGTGACTACCTTCGCCGCGCTGTCTTCGATCGCGGTGGCCGCGTGTGCCAGCGTCAGGCTGCCGGCGGATCCGGAATTCACCACCGCTCCTTCGTTGAGTGCGATGGTGCCGCCGCCGCCATCGAGCCGGATGGAGTGACCTTGCAGCGGGGTCGCTGCATCGTTGTTGACGAGGATGCCGCCGGTGCCGGAGGTGAGCGCCAGCGTGCCGGACAATGGGTTGGCGCCCAAGCTGCCGCCGACCACGATGGCGTCGGTGCCGCCGTTGGATATGTTGATGCTCGTGGCTGTGGCGGGTCCGGCAATGGCGAGATCGGCTGCGTCGACCAGCGTCAGACTACCGTTGACGGACAGGCTACCGAGCGTGGCCACCATGTTGCCGGTACCGATCAGCGTAGCGCCACCGATGATGCCGGACGTGCTCTGCAACGTGCCGAACGGCGCCATGATGGTGCCGGTGGCGCTTTGCGACACGCCGCCGCCGGCGGCACTGAGGTCGATGATGTTGGCCGCGAGCTCGCTGTTGCCTTGCAATGCGATCCCGCCGGTGCCGGAGGCAAGTGCCAGCGTGCCGCCCTCGGCATCCGCGATCAGCGTGCCGGGGACAGCGATACCCTGCGTCCCGCCATTGCTGATCGTGATGTTGGCCGCGGAGGCGGAGCCGGCGACGGTGAGACTGCCAGCATCGACCAGCGTCAGGTCGCCACCCACCGCCATGGTGCCCAGCGCGGCGATCGTATTGGCGGTGCCGATCAGCGTCGCGCCGCCGCTGATCCCGGATGTGCTCTGCAATGTGCCCGATGCGCTGACCGTGCCGCCGGCGAGCTGCGAGACGCCCCCGCCGCCGGTGCTGAGATCGACGATATTGGCGCGGAGGTCGCTGTTGTTCAGCGCGATTCCGCCGGTGCCGGAGGCCAGCGTCAGTGTGCCGGTGGTGGGATTGGCGGCCAGCGTTCCGGTGACGTTGATGGCGTTGGTGCCGCTGTTGGCGATATTGATGTTGGCAGCGGAAACCGTGCTGTTGACGCTGAGGTTGCCGGCGTTGATCAGCGTGAGGTCGCCGCCGACATGCATGCTTCCCAGCGTGCCGATCGTGTTGCCGGCCCCTACCAGGGTTGCGCCGCCGATAATGCCGGATGTGCTCTGCAGGATCCCCGTGGCAGCCAGTATGGAGCCGGTGTTGAGCTGCGAAACCCCGCCTCCGGCGGAGCTGATATCCACCAGGTCGGCCGACAGCACGCTGCTATTGAGGGCGATCCCGCCGCCGCTACCGCCTTGCAGGATCAGGGTGCCGGCGCTGAGCGAAACCGCCGGCTCACCGTTGGCGCCCAGCGCGATGGTTCCATTGGCGCCGACCGTGCCGTCGGGAAACACGATACCGGAACCAAGCAGCAGAGTGGTGCCGGCCTGGATGGAGATGCCGGGTTCGACGATCAGGCTGTCGCCGGACTGCAGGGTGAGACCGTTGGCGACCGATACCGATGCCTGGATATCCAGCAGGGTGGTGGCCTGCAGCACGACATGGGCGTTGGTGCCCAGCGAATCGATCTTCAGATTGGAAACAGATCCGGCGACCGTCGTACCGCCGGTATCGAACGCCAATGTTCCGCCGGCGCTGAATGATCCGTCGAACGAGCCCTCGTCGGAGTTGACGATGTCAATCGTACCAGGATCGAGCAGGATCGTGCCCGACTCTCCCTTTGGTGCCGACAGATCGACGGAGCCGGTCAGTCCCAGGGTGTTGCCGGACACTTCGACGAAACCGCCGTCGCCGCCCTGCGGTCCACCCCTGGCACTTATGGCACCGTCCATCTGGGTGGAGTCGGTGGACAGGATGGCGATGCGTCCGCCATTCCCCTTGCCGGTCGAGTTCGCGGCGATGCGCGCGCCGGCCTGCACGGTAACGTTGGACGCGGTCAGTTTGGCCTTGACGGAGGGGCCGCCTCGGGCGCGCGCCAGCGTGGTGCCGATAGCGACCGTGCCGCCGCCAGCTTTGCCGGAGGCATCGAGCCGCGCGGTACCGGCGATGGTTACGCCGCGATTGGTTACGACTTCGATGGCGCCGCCAGGGGCGCCGGGGGCGTTTCCGGTCGCGGTGAGCTGGCCGGTGACTGTGATCGAGCCGCCGATGCCGTTCAGGGCCACCACGCCGCTGTGGCCGTTCGCCGTGTCGGCGCTGATGCGTCCGCCCGCGGTGACCAGGTTCTGCACGATGCCGTCGGCGGCCTGAGCGGTGAGCTGCACGGTGCCGCCCTCGGCTAGGATGGTGCCGCTGTTGGTCACCAGGGCGGTGACTGGCTTGCCGTCCGGGCCAACCGGCACCTTGGTGACCTGCTTGGTCACGTCGATGGATACCAGCCCGTCACCGTATAGATCGAGTGTCGCGGCGCTGGCTCCGGCCAGCACCACATGGCCCAGCTTGGCGGTGATGACGCCGGAATTGGCCACCTGTGGTGCGACCAGTGCGGCCAGCCCGGCCTGCTTGACCGTTATGGTGCCCTGATTCTCCACGCGCGCGTTGGGGTGCGCCGCCTGGTCGAACACCATGCGACCGGCCATGAAGTTCTTGTTGGTGATGCCAGCGGCCGATGCGACCAGCCCGGCGGCGTTGACCTGCGCACCTTTGTAGAAGGTGATGCCATCCTGGTTGACCAGGATGACCTGGCCGTTGGCATTGATCCGGCCGGCAATTTGCGACGGGTTCGGACCGGTTACCCGGTTGAGCGTCGCTGCGGTCGTGGATGGTTGCTGGAATTGTACCGATTGCTGGGCCCCGACATTGAAGCTTTTCCAGTTGACCGCCGCGCGTTGGGTGGATTGGGTGATGGTAGTGGCGTTGGGGCTCTGGCTGATGCTGGCGTTTCCAGCAACCACCTGGCCCCCCGTGGGGCGGGCGTTGGGCGCCGGCTGTGCCCGCGCCGGTGTCGCCGGCGGCAAAGCCAGGACCATGACCACGGTGGCCTGGAGGGCGGTGCTGACCATCAGGGCGGAGCGCCGGCGGCGTACCGTACCGAGCAGCCTGACGGTGCGGCGCCCACGCGGCTTCATAGTCCGTGGTTTGCCGCCGATTGCCGATCCCATAGCCGTCTCTGCCCCGCACTGGTCCTCAATTGGACCACCTTGTGTCAGTACCCGGAGCAGTAGGCGCCAGTAAAAAGCGCCGCCGTACAAAGGAGAAACTCCTGGACCCGTGCCGGTTGGAAAACGGTTCAGCCGGGCAAGCCCTTCAAGGTCGAGTTCGGCGTAGCGCGTGAGTTGCATGCGCACACCACCACCGGTGGAGGAAATGTGCACGTTCAATGCCTGCTGCTCGTTCTGCCAGGTTTCGCCCCAGTCGTAGAACAAATAGAACTGACTCGAAACGTTTTCGCTGAGACCGAAGCGGGTGAAGTTGAAGCCGGTGTTAAGCTGCAGCTCGGCGGTGGCCGCCAGCGCGCGGTCGCCGGTGACCTGTCCGGAATAATAGCCGCGGGTGAAACGTGAGCCGCCGAGATAGAATTGTTCCACAGGGGGAAGTATATCCGGGGAAAGCTGCCCGGTCAGCAACCCCATCAGAGCCACGCTGGCGTTGGGCAGAGGATAGAACAGGGTCTGCGTGCGGCTCATTTCGAAATTGAACTTGAAGAAGTCGCCGCTGCGTTCTTCCGGGCGTGGGGCGTTAAAGGAATTGTCCGGCGAGGCGCCGAGTATCGGCACGCCCTGGGACAGACGGACGGCGACGAGATTGAGGGCATTGCGGTCGCCGCCCAGCAGCAGATCGGACCGAGCCCAGTCGCCGCCTGTGCGCAACACGCGAAGGGAGTCATAGCTGGCGAGCGCGCGGGCCCCGGTAGTGGTAAGGGTGATGGTCGATTGGATACCGTCGAAGGCACCGTAGATGTTCAGATTTTGCAGCCGGGAACGGATCACCGGATAGGTAACCTGCGTGCCGAAGACGCCGGTGGTGCCGTTGTAGCCTTCGGCCGCGAACACTCCGGTCGGTACGGTGGGGCCGTAGCCGCCATAGATGCGCACCTTGAGCCCGGAGGAGCCGGCAAATACGTCGGTGGAGACTTGGCCGAAGTTCTCGCTGTTCGGGAACGCGTGGTACAGCGAGAGCTCGGTCCGTTCGCCATATTCGGTGAAACTGTTCAGGTCCACCACGGCGAGCCCTTCGATCGGCCCGGTGTAGGGTGACGCCCGGTTATCGGCCAGCGCCGTGACATTCACCGGCTGACGGCTGACCTCGGCGATAAGGTTCACCGCGCCGGGCTCCTCAGTGGAGGGCTGCAGCACGGCGTGCAGGGTGACGCCGGGCACATCCTGTGCGAGCAGCAGGTAGCGTTCCAGCGTGACGGAATCAATGGGGCGTTTTTCGGTCAGCCGGTTGAGGAAGCGCAGCACCTGGGTGCCGGCGGGTCCGATATCGCCAGCCAGCCGGACGCTGGCGATACGGCCTTCGGTGACCACGAAGCGCAGCGTGCCGGCGGCATCGATGTTCGCGGAAACAGCGGAGAGCACGTACCCATCGGCGCGGTAGTGCCGCAGGATGCCGGTGCGCGCCGCTTCCACACGGCTCAGTGGCACGTCGGGACCAATGAGGCCCTGGGTGAATTGGTCCATCTCGGCGGCCGGATAGGCGGTGACGCCTTCAACGACGACGCGGGTGATGCGCACCGGACGGCTCGGTACCGGCGATGGCGCTGGGAGTGGCGCCGACGGTACCGCCGGTGAGACCGCCGGCGGCTGTGCCGGTGCGATGCGCGGCAGCGGGGAGCCCTGCGGCACCCGTTGGCCGACGGGGGGAACCGGCGGCGCCTGCGCCAACACCGGAATGGAGGCGAACAGCAGCAGGCCGGCAACAAGACCGCCGCGGGCGGCAGCATGACGATACTGTCGGCCCTTCGACACGAATGCTCTCCCCTGATGCCCCGGGAGGGTGGTTAGGCGCGTCGATATCCGGGTCGCAAGCGTCCAGTAACGAATTGAACAGTCGGAACAACCGAGTTACGCCGAATGTCCGCCGCTGTGGCATCGGCGCATAATGCCGGCGTTGCGCGGGGTGGTGTTTCGCCGGCGCGCAGCAGGATCATCACAAGCCCGGCAATCGTGGTGGTGGACGGCGGAACGGCGTGCTAGGCTGTCGGCAGCTTCCTCGACGAGCCTGAACTTGTCCGATCACCCTGGTTCGATCACTGGCATTTTCGACGGGAGGGCACATGCCGCTTGATGTTCTCAGTGGCCGCGGCCACAGCTTCATTCTGACCGACCCGGCGCCATGCTGCACGCTGGCTGAGGCGGTCGAGCGTCTGGGATTGAGGGCCGTCCCGGGCAATCTGCTCGAAGCTCATCGGCGCGAGCAGGTGCGCCGAAATCCAGCGAGTTTTTTCTATCGGCACCGCTGGATCGCGCCGTTGCTGACGGTTTCCAGTTTCGCCGTGAGCGTGGCGGGTGCGGCGCTGGTCGGCACTTCGGTGGCGGCGGTCTCGGTAATCCTGGCGGGGATGCTGCCGGCACTGGCGGGCATTGTGCTGGCCTCGCGCAAGGTGCGCGGCGAGGCTGTACTGGGTGGAGCGGCGCATCCTGGAGCGTGAGTTGACCGTGGCGAAGATTCCGACCGCCATCCGCGGGGTAGCCTATGCGACCAAGCGGGAGTTTCCGCCGGCTCGGCTGATCCTGGGAGAGTTGCGGCAGGACACGGTGGTGCTCGATCCATACCTGATCGCCGAGTATGGCGACGACCGCGTGGTGCTGGGCATTTGGGACGGGGCTGAAGTAATCGCCTGCGCGAATCCGGAGGGTTGATCTCCGGCGCTCCGGCCGCGGGCCGATGGCGTTCGCCGCGGGTACTGTGGCAGGTCCGCAATGGTACCGATGCACGCGGAGTGAGATGTGACCGAGCGGGGTGACTTTGCCGTCGCGCTGGTGCGCGAGGCGGGTGTGCTGGCGCGCCAGATGCGTGAGTTGCTGGGCGCGGTGGACGCGAAAGACCCGCTCGATTTCTGCACGGAAGCCGATCGCCGCGTCGAGCAGTTGGTGCGGGAGCGAATTGCCGCGCGTTTCAACGAGCCGGTGCTGGGCGAAGAGGCGGGTGGCGGACCGGCATCGCGGCTGTGGGTGGTCGATCCGATCGATGGGACGGTGAACTTCATTCACGGCACGCCGCGGTGGTGCATCTCGCTGGCTTTTGTGGTCGAGAACCGGGTGGAGCTAGGGGTGATCTTCGCACCGGCGGAACAGCGATTGTTCGTGGCCGAGCGCGGCGCGGGCGCGCGGTTGAACGATGCGCCGATCCGGGTGAGCCGATTGGCACATGGCGCGGGGCCGGTGGTGGAGGTGGGGTGGTCGAGCCGGCGACCGATCACCGCCTATGCCGCGCTGATCGAGCGGCTGATCGGCGCCCAGATGGAGTTCCGGCGGTATGGGTCGGGCGCGCTGGGAATGGCCGATGTGGCGGCCGGGCTGAATGACGCCTACGTGGAACTGCATATCAACGCCTGGGATGTGGCGGCCGGGCTGCTGCTGGTGCAGGAGGCAGGCGGCTGGACGAACGACTATTTGCGGGGCGACTGGGCCATGCAGGGCAACCCGATCAGTGCCTGCACGCCGGAATTGCAGGACAAGCTGGCGAAGATCACCGGGATCGCCTGACCCACCTTGATCGGCCGGGCGGAATGGACGACGCTCGACTGACACGAAAAGGCTGGGAGAGGGCAATGGTGAGAATCGCGGCGGTCGCATTCGGGATCGCACTGGGATTGGGGACGGCTTCCGCCGACACGCTGGTGGTTTGCACCGAGGCGAGCCCGGATTCCCTGAATGCGCAACTGAGCACCGCCAACACCAGCTTCGATGTCAGCGAGCAGGTGGCCGACCGGCTGGTCGAGATGAAGATCGGCGGGTCCGACCTGGTTCCGGGGCTGGCCGAGTCCTGGACCGTTTCGCCGGACGGGCTGACCTATACGTTCAAGCTGCGGCACGGCGTGAAATGGCAGTCGAACGCGACGTTCAAACCGACGCGAGAGATGAACGCCGACGACGTGGTGTTCAGCTTTCAGCGCATGTTCGACAAGTCAAACCCGTTCTATAAGAGTGCCAACGGGAATTTTCCGGAATTCGCCGATCTGGTGCAGCCGAACCTGCAATCGATCGAGAAGGTGGACGACTATACGGTGGTGATGCGGCTGAAGTCGCCGCTGGCGCCGCTGCTGCCGTCGCTGTCCATGCAGCCGTTTTCGATCTGGTCGGCGGAGTATGCCGCGGCGTTGGAGAAATCGGGGAAGCTGGGCGACCTGGATCGCGAGCTGATCGGCACGGGACCGTTCAGTTTCGTGCAGTACCAGCAGGACGCGGTGGTGCGGTTCCGGGCGTTCCCGGATTTCTGGGGCAAGGGCGGTGTGCAGCCGGACCGCGTCGCCAAGGTGGATAATCTGGTGTTCGCGATCACGCCGGACGCGTCGGTTCGGTATGCCAAGCTGCGCACGAACGAGTGTCAGATCGCGCGCTATCCCAACCCGGCGGACCTGCCGGCAATGCGGGCCAATCCCGACCTGAAGGTGCAGGAAGCCGAGATTGCCGGTACCAACTATATCTATTTCAACAATACGAAGAAGCCGTTCGATGATAAGCGGGTGCGGCAGGCATTGGCGATGGCGATCGACATGCCGGACCTGGTGAAGGCGGTGTTCCAGGGTGGCGGGACGCCGGCGGCGGCGCTGGTGCCGCCTTCGTTGTGGGGGCACAACGCATCGCTGAAGCCGTACAAATACGATCCGGAGGCGGCAAAGAAGCTGCTCGACGAGGCTGGGTATGCGAACGGGTTTTCCACCGACCTGTGGGCGATTCCCGTGGTGCGCGCGTATATGCCGAACGGACGGCGTACCGCCGAAATGATTCAGTCAGACTGGGCAAAGATTGGTGTAAAGGCCAAGATCGTTACCTATGAATGGGGCGAGTACCTGAAGCGGGCGCGCGCCGGGGAAGCGGACGTCGGCATGCTCGGCGGGACCTGGGATTACCCGGATCCGAGCGAGATCATGCTGGGGTTCCTGTGTCATTCGCCCGGCAATTCCTCGCACTATTGCAACAAGGCGTATGACGACGCGGTTGAGAAGGCCAACGTGGTGAACGATCAGGCGGATCGCGCGAAGCTGTATGAGCAGGCACAGCAGGTGATGTATGACGACGTGCCGCTGGTTCGGCTGGCGAACGTGAAGGCGTACGTGCCGGTGCGCAAGAACGTGGAGGGGTTCAAGCTGCATTTCCTGGGTGGTCAGCCGTTCGGTGGCATTTCGTTAGGGAAGTGACAGCCTCCGTGGTGGCCGCCGAATAGCAGACATTATCTCGACCACGGGCGCGGAGCCCGTAAACATCAAGGGGAATGAGGATGCAGCTTGCGTTAGCGACGTGGCAGGAGGTGGAGGAGTACCTCCGCAGCTCGCGAGGGATCATCGTTCCGATCGGATCAACCGAGCAACACGGGCCGAACGGACTGATCGGCACGGACCATCTGGACGCGGAGTTCGTGGCGAAAGGCGTCGGCGACAAGATCGGCTGCCTGGTGGCGCCGACGCTGACTATCGGCATGTCGCAGCACCATCTGGGCTTCACCGGCTCGATCACGCTACGGCCATCCACGCTGATTGCGGTGGTGGGTGACGTGGTGCAGTCGCTGCTACGCCATGGTTTCGAGCGGTTCCTATTTATCAACGGCCATGGCGGGAATGTTGCCACGGTAACGGCGGCATTCGACGAGGTCTATGCAGCCGTGTCGCTGCGCGGGGAGGTTTCGCCGGTACGTTGCAAGATGGTGTTCTGGTCGGGCGGCCGACGGTGCAGTGACCTCGCGGCGGAGTTGTATGGCGATGCCAACGGCAGCCATGCGACGGCGGCGGAGGTATCGCTGTCGCAGTTCTATCATCCGCAATCGATCAAGCACGCGCAGATGTCGCCGAAGGTGGCGCCGAAGAGTAGGGGGTTTTTCGACAGCGCGGATTATCGGCGACGGTTTCCGGACGGACGCATCGGGTCGGATCCGTCGCTGTCGTCGCCGGAACATGGGGAGCGGCTGTACGCAGTGGCGGTGGAGGACATGATCGAGGTGTATCGCGCATTTCTCGCGGATTGAGCGCGATCGGCGTGTGGGCCCCCAACCGCGGCGCCGTCGCGCGGTGGGGGTGGTGACTTGATCGGATTTCTGCTCCGCCGATCCGGGCTCGTGCTCGTGACCTTCTTCGGCATTAGCGTATTTGCGTTCGGGCTGATCCATATGATCCCCGGCGATCCGGTGATGCTGATGTTCGGCGAGCGGAACGTGGATCCGGCGACGCTGGCGGCAATGCGCGCGCAGCTCGGGCTGAACCGGCCGCTGGTGGTGCAGTACGGGCTGTATGTCTGGCGGGCGTTGCATGGTGACCTGGGGCGGTCGCTATCGACGCATGACAGCGTGCTGCACGAGTTCCTGACTTTCTTTCCGGCCACGGTGGAGCTTGCGGTCTCGGCGATGCTGATCGCCGTGCTGCTGGGTATTCCGGCGGGGATCGTCGCTGCGCTGCGGCGCGGCAGCACGACCGATTACACCGTGATGGGGCTGGCGCTGACCGGCTATTCAATGCCTATCTTCTGGTGGGCAATCCTGTTGATCCTGTTGTTTTCCGTGATACTGGGGATCACTCCCGTCAGCGGACGCATCGCGACCGCCTATTACATCCAGCCGGTGACTGGGTTTATGCTGATCGACAGCCTTATGTCGTCGGACCAAGGTGCGTTCCGGTCAGCAGTATCTCATCTGGTACTGCCGGCGATTGCACTTGGTACCATCCCCTTGGCGGTGATTGCGCGCATGACCCGCTCGGCGATGCTGGAGGTGCTGAACGAAGACTATGTGCGCACCGCCCGGGCGAAAGGGCTATCGCCATTTCGGGTGATCGGGATCCACGCCCTGCGTAACGCGCTGATCCCGGTGATCACTGTGGTGGGCTTGCAGGTCGGCAGCCTGTTCGGTGGGGCGGTGCTGACGGAGACGATCTTCGCCTGGCCGGGCGTCGGCAACTGGCTGATCCAGGGCATTGCCCGGCGTGACTATCCGGTGCTGCAGGGCGGAATATTGCTGGTCGCAACGATCATCATCCTGGTGAACCTGACGGTCGATCTGCTGGTCGGCATTGTCAATCCGCGCATCCGGCATTCTCGATGAGCGACGTCGCGATCGCTCCGCCCGGGCCGATCCTGGAGTTTCGGCGTAATTTCACCGCCAGCCGCAACGGGGTGATCGGCTTCGTGCTGGTGGTGTTGCTGGTATTCTCGGCGGTGCTGGCGCCGCTGCTGGCGCTGCATCCGCCGGACGAGCAGGTGCGCACGGCGATCCTGCATCCGCCGACATGGTTCAGCGGTGCATTTCCGCTGGGAACGGACGATCTGGGACGTGACGTGTTCTCGCGGCTGCTGTATGGCGCACGACTGTCGCTGTCGATCGGCGCCGTGGTGGTAACGCTGGCGTTTGCCGTCGGAACGATGTTGGGGCTGGTGGCGGGATTCTCCGGCGGCATGATTGAAGCGCTTGTGATGCGGCTGATGGACATCATGCTCGCGTTGCCGACCATCCTGCTGGCGATCGCGATCGTGGCAGTGCTGGGACCGGGGCTGTTCAATGCGATGCTGGCGGTCGCCATCGTGCAGCTTCCGGGCTTCGTGCGGCTGACGCGTGCCTCGGTGCTGGTGGAACGCAGCAAGGATTATGTGACGGCGGCGCGGATGGCCGGTGCCGGGCGAATGCGGATGATGTTCCTGATCGTGCTGCCGAACTGTCTTGCACCGCTGATCGTGCAGGCGTCGTTGGGATATTCCGGTGCGATTCTCGACACGGCGGCCTTGGGGTTCCTGGGGCTTGGCGCGCAGCCGCCCACGCCGGAATGGGGCACCATGCTGGCCGACGCCCTGCAATTCGTGCAGAGCGCATGGTGGGTGGTCACGTTTCCGGGGCTGGCGATCCTGCTGACGGTGCTGGGTTTCAACCTGGTGGGCGACGGGTTGCGCGACGCGCTGGATCCGCGACTGAAGCTAGGATGAGCCTGCTGGAGATCCGCAACCTGCACGTTACGTTTCCCACCACGCGCGGACCATTGCTCGCGGTCGAGGGCGTGGACCTGGATGTGGCGGCAGGCGAAGTGCTCGGTATCGTGGGGGAGTCCGGGTCGGGAAAGTCGGTTGCAATGCTGGCGGTGATGGGGCTGATCCGCCGGCCTGGGCTGGTGACCGCGGACGTGATGCGGTTCGACGGCACGGACCTGCTTCGCATGTCGCCGCGCGCGCGCCGACGGCTGGTGGGCAAGGACGTGGCGATGATCTTCCAGGAGCCGATGACGTCGCTCAACCCGTGCTTCACGGTGGGCTGGCAGATCGAGGAGACGCTGCACGCGCATCTGGGGCTGTCACGCGCGGCGTGCCGGAGGCGCACGATCGAACTGCTGCGGCAGGTGGGGATCCCGGCGCCGGAGCAGCGGCTATCGGCGTTTCCGCATCTGCTGTCGGGCGGCATGAACCAGCGGGTGATGATCGCGATGGCAATTGCCTGCAACCCACGGCTGCTGATTGCGGACGAGCCGACCACCGCGCTTGACGTGACCATCCAGAAGCAGATCCTGGAATTGCTGGAGGATTTGCAGCGCGATCGCGGCATGGCGCTGATCCTGATCACGCACGATATGGCCGTGGTCGCGGACCGGGCGCAGCGTGTGCAGGTGATGTATGCCGGGCAGGTGATGGAATCGCGTCCGACGGAAGCGCTGCTGGCGCGGCCGGCACATCCGTACACGGCCGCACTGCTGGATGCGCTGCCCGATCGGGCGGACGAGCAGCGGCGGCTGGCGACGATTCCGGGGGTCGTGCCGGGGATCGGCGACCGGCCGCGAGGGTGCCTTTTTTCGCCGCGCTGCCGCTTCGTGTTCGACCGCTGCGCGGAGCGCCCAGACCTGCGGCCGATAGATGAAGGTGCGGTACGATGTCACGCCCCGCTGTAAGTCTGCTGGCGGCACAGGAGGTTTCACGCGTCTATTTCGTGCGGCGCGGGCCGCTTCGCCGGCGCGCGGCATTGCATGCGGTGACTGAGGTGTCGTTCGCGTTGGAACCAAGCCACACGCTTGGGGTGGTGGGCGAAAGCGGCTGTGGCAAATCCACCTTGGCGCGAATGATTTCTCTGCTGGAAGAACCGAGCGGAGGGGAGATCGTAATCGATGGGCAAGTGGCGGACCCATCGGATCACGCGGTTCGGCGCAGCGTGCAGATGGTGTTCCAGGACCCGTACGGGTCATTGAACCCGCGGCGCACGGTGGCTGGGATCCTGGAGGAGCCGCTGGCGATTGCCGGTGTGCCCGCCGGGCAGCGGAGGGAGTTGGCGCTGGCGATGATGGCGCGGGTCGGGCTGCGCCGGGACCAGGCGGCGCGGTATCCGCACATGTTCTCCGGCGGTCAGCGGCAGCGCATTGCAATCGCGCGGGCACTGATGCTGCAGCCGCGCGTGGTGGTTGCGGATGAGCCGGTGTCGGCGCTGGACGTGTCGATCCGGGCCCAGGTGCTGAACCTGCTGCTCGATTTGCAGGACGAATTCGGTGTGGCGTACGTGTTCATCAGCCACGATCTGTCCGTGGTGCGGCATATCGCGGACGAGGTGATGGTGATGTATCTCGGCCGTGTTGTGGAGCAGGCGCCCCGCGAGGCGCTGTTTGCGCGGCCGCTGCATCCTTATACGCGCGCGCTGCTGGCGGCGACGCCGGGATTGCGGGCGGCGCGTGTGCGGGAAACGGCGCGGGGGGAGCCGCCGTCGCCGCTCTCACCCCCCGCGGGCTGCGCCTATCATACACGATGCCCGCACGCGACGGAGCTGTGCCGGACGGAAAGGCCGACACTGCGGATCATGGAGAGTGCGCGCGTGGCGTGCCATTACGCCGAGCAGATCGAGGCGCGCGGGTGAGAAGCGCGGGTATACCAGACCGCATTGAGAATGACTCATCCTGCCGGTGTTGCCCAGAGTAGCGTGAAGCGAACGAGCGGCGCCGTGGGCGACAAAGTCATGGATAGCCGGCCCCCGGGACGAGCCCGAGGGCATGCGTCGCCGGCCACGACGGAAAGGGTCAGCATCAACGCGGTCGGGCCCTGCGGGCCGCTGGTATCAGTTGCGGATCTGGGACTGCGAGGGCAGCAGACCGGTGTTCCAGCCACCACCAAGCGCCTGCACCAGAGCGGCGCTGGCGATAAATCGGTTCTGCAGCACCGATAATTGTGCCTGTTGGTTGGTTAAAAGTTGCTCCTGTTGGGTGATGACGCTGGTGTAGGCTACGGTGCCCGCACGATATTCGTTCAGTGTCACCGCGACCGCGCGCTGCGACGATGCCACGGCAACAGCTTCGGCGGCGGCCTGCCGTTCGTAAATGCGCACCGCTGCAAGCTGGTCTTCGACCTGTTGGAACGCGACGAGCACCGTCTGGCGGTAGGTTGCCACCGCTTGGTCGTAGGAGGCGCGCGCGGCGGCAACCTGGGCGGGGCGCAGGCCACCTTCGAACAGCGTCTCGCTGGCCGATGCACCCAGTGACCAGACCCGGTTGGCCGCGTTGAGCAACTGGCCGATTGGGTTGCCGACGAAACCACCCAGCGTGGAGAGCGAGATATCGGGATAATAGGCGGCTACAGCCACGCCAATAAGTGCATTCTCCTGCTGCATGGCGCGCTCGGCGGCGGCTATGTCGGGGCGGCGTTCCAGCAGCGTGGACGGAAGTCCGGGCGGGGGCGCCGGAATGGTTTCCGGCAACGGCGAAAAGGGGATCGTCAGCGCATCGGGCGGCTGGCCGGTGAGCATGGCGATCGCGTGCTCCAATTGCGCGCGCAGCACGCCGACGCCGGCGAGTTGGGCCACCACGGATTGGAGCTGTGCATCGGCGGTAACGACATCGGCACGCGAGATGGTGCCGGCGCGGTACTGGTTTTCAGTGATCTCAAGCGCCCGGCGGAACGCCGCGACGGTTTCCTGCAGCAGGCGGGTCAGCGAATCCTGCGCCCGCAGATCGAAATAATCGGTGGCCAGCGTGGCCTGCGCCGAGAGCTGCGCATTGGCGAGATCGGCGGCGCTGACCTGCGCGGCTGCGGCCTGGCTCTCCACCTCGCGGCGGATGCGGCCCCAGACGTCGGGTGCCCAATCGGCACTGCCTTCAAGGCTGTAGTTGGTCGTCGGGCCGCGGCCGCCGCCGCCGCCCCCGCCGCTGCTGCTGACGAAGCTTCCGGACCCGGAGCTGCTGGAGAAATTGCCACTCCCACCGCCTCCATTCGACCGGGTGATGCCGGTATCGATGCCGAGCGTGGGATACAGGCTCGCCTGAGCCTCGCGTACCAGGGCGACTGCGTTACGGTAAGCCGCCTCGAATTCCTTCACGGTCTGGTTGTTGATGTTGACCTGGCGCTCCAGGCCGTCGAGCAATGGATCGTGGTAGATCGACCACCACGGGCCGCGGGCGATGGCGTCCATCCGGCGTTGCGGTCTTCCAGCCGGTCAGTTCCTTGTAGGCGACCGGCACCGGCGCAGTCGCGCGATGGTAGTCGGGTCCCACCATGCAGCCGGAACCGGCAAGCGCCAGCGCCAGGATCACAAGCCGCCACAGCCTCATTCGGCGGGCGCTCCGGGTGCGCCGGCCACACCGGGAAACAGCGACCGCCAACGGGCGAGAGCCGCCAGACGGAACCGATCGAGATAGAGATACATCACCGGCGTGGTGTAGAGCGTGAGCACCTGGCTCACCATCAATCCGCCGACGATGGCGATGCCGAGCGGGCGGCGCAACTCACCGCCGTCTCCGAAGCTGAGCGCCAGCGGCAAGGCGCCCAACATGGCGGCCCAGGTGGTCATCATGATCGGGCGGAAGCGCAGCAACGATGCCTCGAAAATTGCGTCGCGCGGCGACAGGCCGCGCGCGCGTTCGGCCGCCAGTGCGAAATCGATCATCATGATGGCGTTCTTCTTCACAATGCCGATCAGCAGGATCACGCCGATCAGCGCGATGATGCTGAACTCGGCGCCGAACAGCATCAGTGCGAGCACCGCCCCGATGCCGGCGGAAGGCAGCGTGGACAAGATGGTCAGCGGGTGAATCAGGCTTTCATACAACACACCCAGGACGATGTACACGGCGATCAGCGCCGCCGCGATCAGCACCGGCTCGCTGGACAGCGATTGCTGGAACGTCGCAGCGGTACCGGCGAAGCTGCCATGGATGCTGGCCGGCATATGTAGTTGCAGCATCGCTTGATCGACCGCCGCGACGGCATCGCTGAGCGACTTGCCGGGCGCGAGGTTGAATGAAAGGGTGGTGGCGACGAAGTCGCCCTGATGGCTGACCGCGAGCGGCGTGTTCCCGGGCTGGTAACTGGCGACCGCGGCGAGCGGCACCATCGTCTCCGTGCTGGTGCTGACCGCGGCACCGGCGGAGGCGCTGCTCTTGCCGACGCTGGCGATTGCATTGGTGGCGGCGTTGCGTGCGGAACTCTGCGCGACGCTGGCGGCGGTTGTTGTCGTGCCGCCAGCCTGGAAGGTACCGGCAACGAGATTGCTGCTCTCGGTGCCACCGGGAGAGCCGCCGCTAGTGCTGACGTAGATGTCCTTCAGCGCGTCCGGGCTTTGCCAGTATTGCGGCGCGACCTCCATGACGACGTGGTACTGGTTCTGCGCCCGGTAGATGGTCGAGACCTGGCGCTGGCCGAACGCGTCATACAGCGTGTTGTCCACCTGGCTCATCGTCAGGCCGAGGCGGGCGATCGCGGTGCGATCGACGGTCAGGTCGGTCTCCAGCCCTTTCTGCTGCTGATCGCTGTTGACGTCGCGCAGGATCGGGTTTTTTTCCAGCACCGCGAGCAGCTTCGGCGCCCACTGGTACAGCGCGGCGCTGCTGTCGCCCTGCAGCGTGTATTGATAGGCGGCGTTGCTGGAGCGGCCACCGACCCGGATGTCTTGCACCGGCTGGAGAAACAGGCGGGCCCCCGGCACGCGCGACAATTCACGTCGCAGGCGGCCGATCACCTGGTCAATCGCCGGACGCTGGCCGAGGGGCTTCAGGGCAACGAACACTGAGGCGCTGTTGCCTTGCCCGCCGGCGCCGCCGCTGCCCTGGCCGGTGAAGCCGACCACGTTCTGCACCGACGGGTCGTGCTGCACGATCGCCATCATCTGTGCCAGCTTCTTTTCCATGGCCTGGAAGGACACGTCCTGGTCCGCCTGCATGTTGCCGATCAGGCGGCCGGTATCCTCGGTGGGAAAGAAGCCCTTGGGGATGATGACGAACAGAACGACGTTCAGCGCCACGGTGACGGCGAGGATCAGCATGACCAGCGCTGAATGGCGCAACGCCCAGTCGAGCGAGCGGCCATAGGCACCGAGTACGCGGTTGAACAGGCCGGGTGCGTGGGCGTCGGTATGGACGCTGCCGCGGCGCAGCAGCAGGGCGCACATCATCGGCGTGGTAGTCAGCGAGATCACCAGCGAGACCAGGATCGCCATCGACAGCGTCACGGCAAATTCCCGGAACAGCCGACCGACGATGCCGCCCATCAGCAGGATCGGGATGAACACCGCGATCAGCGACACGCTGATGGTGACGACGGTGAACCCGACTTCCTGCGCGCCAAGGAACGCGGCGTCTCGCCGCGGCATGCCCGCCTCGATATAGCGGGCGATGTTCTCCAGCACCACGATCGCATCGTCCACCACGAACCCGGTGGAGATGGTCAGCGCCATCAGCGACAGGTTGTCCAGGCTGTAGCCGAGCAGGTACATCGTACCGAATGTGCCGATGATGGAGACCGGCACGGCGACCATCGGGATCACCGTCGCCCGCCAACTGCGCAGGAACAGGAACACCACGCCGGTGACCAGTGCGACAGCGATCAGCAGCGTGCGCTGGGTGTCGTTCAGCGAGGCACGGATAGTGGGCGTGCGGTCGTTGGCGACGGTCACGGTGATGTCCGCCGGCATGGCGGCTTCCAGCTCCGGCAGGGCGGCCTTCACGGCATCGACCGTGTCGATGATGTTGGCGCCGGGTTGGCGGAACAGGATGACCAGCACCGCCGGCTGGCCGTTGGACAGGCCAGCGTTGCGGATGTTCTCCACCCCGTCAGTCACCTGGGCGACATCGCCCAGCCGCACCGCATCGCTGTTGCGATAGGCGACGATCAGCGGGACGTAATCCGACGCCTGCAACGATTGGTCGTTGGTATAGAGCTGGTAGTGGCGGTCGCCCTGCTCGATGGAGCCCTTGGGGCTGTTGGCATTGGCCGACGCGAGGGCGGCGCGAACATCTTCCAGCCCAATCCCGTATTTCGATAGTTGCAGCGGGTTGAGATCGACGCGCACCGCCGGCATCGCGGCACCCCCGATGATCACCTGTCCGATGCCGCTGATCTGCGACAGGCGCTGTTCGAGCACGTTGGTGGCCGCGTCGTACACCTGGCCGCGGGTCATGGTTTTCGAGGTGAGCGCCAGGATCAGCACCGGCGCGTCCGCCGGGTTGACTTTGCGGTAGGTGGGGTTGCTGCGCAGGCTGGCCGGCAGGTCGGCACGCGCGGCGTTGATCGCCGCCTGCACGTCGCGCGCCGCACCGTTGATGTCGCGATCCAGACCGAACTGCAGGATGATCCGCGCCTGGCCGACCGAGCTGGAGGAGGTCATCTCGGTCACATCGGCGATCTGGCCGAGATGCCGTTCCAGTGGGCTGGCGACGCTGGTGGCGACGGTGTCCGGGCTGGCGCCGGGCAGTGACGCATTCACCGATATGGTGGGAAAATCGACCTGCGGCAGCGGCGAAACGGGTAGCCTGGCATAAGCGAACAGGCCGGCCAACGTGATGCCGATGGTCAGCAGCGTCGTGGCGACGGGACGCGCGATGAAGATCGCCGACAAATTCACGAAATCGCCTCATCCCCCGCGGTCTTTGCCGGACCGTGCCCGGTGAACCGCAACGCCAGGCGATCGAAGGCGAGATAGATCACCGGGGTGGTGAAAAGCGTCAGCATCTGGCTGACGATCAGCCCGCCAACGATGGTGATGCCGAGCGGACGGCGCAGTTCCGATCCGGTGCCCTGGCCGAGCATCAGCGGCAGGGCGCCGAGCAGCGCCGCCATGGTGGTCATCATGATCGGGCGGAAACGCAGCAGGCAGGCCTGATGGATCGCCTCGCGCGGCGGCTTGCCTTCATCGCGTTCCGCCACCAGCGCGAAGTCGATCATCATGATGGCGTTCTTCTTGACGATGCCGATCAGCAGAATGATGCCGATGATCGAGATCACGTCGATGTCGTCGCCGGCGAGCCAGAGCGCAACGAGCGCGCCGAGGCCAGCCGACGGCAACGTGGATAGGATGGTCACCGGATGGATGAAGCTTTCATACAGCACGCCCAGCACGATGTACACAGTGACGATGGCGGCCATCACCAGCAGCAATTCGTTGGACAGGGAACTTTCCAGCGCCGCGGCGGCGCCCTGAAAGGCGGTGATGAAGCTGGCCGGCAGCCCGACCTCCGCCTCCGCCTGACGGACCGCGGTGACAGCAGCGCCGAGCGACGATGTGGGCGGCACATCGAAGGAGATCGTGGTAGCTGGGAACTGGCCGAGATGGCTGATCTCCAGCGGCCCCGCGTGCTGTTCCACGTGAACGATCGCGCTGATCGGCACCTGGCCGCCGGCCACCGCCGCGGATGGCAGATAGATCGCGTTGAGGCCGGCGAGGGAGTGCTGGATGGCGGGGGAGCCCTCCATGATGACGCGGTACTGGTTCGACTGGGTGTAGATGGTGGAGATGATGCGCTGGCCGAACATGTCGTACAAAGCATTGTCGATCGTGGCCGGCGTGACGCCGAAGCGGGCGGCGGCGGCGCGATCGATCACCAGATCGGTTTCCAGGCCCTGTGCGGAGAGGTCGTCGGCGACATCGGCGAGATCGGGTGAGGCGCGCAGGCGTTGCTCCAGCTTCGGCACCCATTCGTTCAGCGCGCTGAGGTTCGGGTTCTCCAGCACGAACTGGTATTGCGTGGCGCTGACCGAGGAATCCAGCGTGAGATCCTGCACCGGTTGCATATAGAGCGAGATGCCGAGCACCCCGGCAGCCTCGTTCTGCAAGCGGCGGATCACCTCGGTCACCGGTGAGGCGCGCTGGTCCCGGGGCTTGAGGTTGATCAGGAAACGACCGGTGTTCAGCGTCATGTTGGTGCCATCGACACCGATGAACGAGCTGAGGCTGACCACGTCCGGGTCTTTCAGGATGGCGTCCGCGAGGGCCTGCTGGCGGGTGGACATGGTCTGGAACGAGACGGTCTGCGGCGCGACCGAGATGGCCTGGATCAGGCCGGTGTCCTGCACCGGGAAGAACCCCTTGGGCAGCACGATATACAGCCAGACGGTGAGGACGAGAGTGACCAGCGCCACCAGCAGCGTGAGCGGCTGGTGATCGAGCACCACGTTCAAGGCACTGTCGTAGCGGGCGATGACCCAGTTGAAGCCGCGCTCCGCCGCCATATCGAAGCGCCAGCGCTGGGCGTCCGGCCGATGGCGCAGCAGCCGCGCGCACATCATCGGCACCAATGTCAGCGATACGAGCGCGGAGATCACGATGGTGACGGCCAGCGTGATGGCGAATTCATGGAACAACCGGCCGACGACACCGCCCATGAACAGCAGTGGGATCAGCACCGCAATCAGCGAGACGGTGAGCGAGATGATGGTGAAGCCGATCTGTCCGGCGCCTTTGAGGGCGGCTTGCATGGGACTTTCTCCCGCTTCGATAAAGCGGGAGATGTTTTCGATCATGACGATCGCGTCATCGACGACGAAGCCGGTCGAGATGGTGAGCGCCATCAGGGAAAGATTGTCCAGGCTGAAACCGACCAGGTACATCACCGCCAGCGTACCGACCAGCGAGAGCGGAACGGAGAGGCTGGGGATGATGGTGGCCGGCAGGTTGCGCAGGAACAGGAAGATCACCAGGACGACGAGTGCGACCGAGAGCAGCAGCTCGAACTCCACGTCGCTGACCGAGGCGCGGATGGTATTGGTGCGGTCGGTCAGGACGGCGACGTTGACCGAAGGCGGCAGGCCGGCGGTGAGCTGCGGCAGCAGTTTCTGGATGTTGTTGACCACCTGGATGACGTTCGCGCCCGGCTGGCGCTGGATGTTCAGGATTACCGCGGGTGTTCGATTGGCCCAGGCAGCGAGACGATCGTTCTCCGGCGCCTGCACCACGGTGGCGACGTCGCGTAGCCGCACCGGGTCGCCGTTCTTGTACGCGATCACCAGGGCGCCGTACAATTCAGGCGTGTTGATCTGGTCGTTGTCGTTGATGGTGGAGGCCTGGGCAGGGCCGTCGAAGCTGCCCTTGGGGTTGTTGACGTTCGCGTTGCCTAGGGTCGTGCGCAGGTCATCGATATTCAGCCCGTGCGCCGCCAATGCCCGGGGATCGACCTGGATGCGCACAGCGGGGCGCTGGCCGCCGCTGATGCTGACCAGCCCGACGCCAGGCTGCTGGGAAATCTTCTGCGCCAGACGCGTGTCGGCGAGATCCTCCACCTGGGTCAGCGGCAGGGTCTTGGAGGTGAGAGCGAGCGTCAGGATCGGGGCGTCGGCGGGATTGACCTTGGCATAGATCGGCGGCGCCGGGAGATCGGCCGGCAGCAGGTTGCCGGAGGCGTTGATGGCGGCCTGCACCTCCTGTTCCGCGATATCCAGGCTGAGATCGAGGCCGAATTGCAGGGTGATGACGGACGCCCCGGCGGAGCTTTGCGAGAACATCTGGTTCAGGCCGGGCATCTCGCCGAACTGCACTTCCAGCGGCGCGGTAACGGCGGATGTCATGACTTCCGGGCTGGCGCCGGGATAGAAGGTGGAGACCTGGATGGTCGGGTAGTCCACCTCGGGCAAGGCCGAGATCGGCAGAAAGAAGAAGGCGGCGAGCCCGACCAGCAGGATCGCCGCCATCAGCAGGGCGGTGCCGACGGGCCTTCTGATGAACAGGGCGGACGGATTCACCCCTGCTGCGCTCCGCCGGATCGCCGCGTGACCGCGCGTGCCGTTTCGGTGGGGCTGCTGGCCGGGTGGCGCGGCGGCCGGGGCAGTGGATTGTGCGGTGGGGATGCTGACCTTCATGCCGTCGCGCAGCCGGTCGGTACCGTCTGTCACCACGCGTTCCCCGGCTTTGAGACCTGAGATGACCTGTTGATACTGGCCATCAACAACGCCGAGCTTTACCGGACGGGAGGCGACGCTGCTGTCCTGGTTGATGACCCATGCAAACGTGCCGGACGCACCGAGCTGGACGGCCGGGACGGGGACGCGCACGACGTTGGTCAACGTGTTCACCAGCAGATGGGCGTTGACGAACTCGTTGGGGAAAAGCTGGTTCTTATCATTCGGGAAGACCGCACGCATCTTCACCGTACCGGTGGAGGTGTCCATCTGGTTGTCGATGGTGGCTAGCTTGCCCTGGTCGATCTGCGTCGTGTTGGCCTGGTCGTAGGCGTCCACCTCCAGGCTGGCACCCTGCGCCACGCGATCTTCAATATCCGCGAGATTCTGCTGGGGGACCGAGAACACGACCGACATCGGCTGCATCTGCGTAATCACCACGATGCCGTTGGGGTCGGAGGTCTGCACGTAATTGCCCGGATCGACCTGGCGGAGACCGACGCGTCCGTCGATCGGCGACACTATGTGGCAATAGGCGATGTTGAGCTGGTCGGTGGCGACCGTCGCCTGGTCCGCCTTCACGGTGCCGGCGTTCTGCTGCACGAGATAGCGCTGATCCTGCACCTGCTGCTGCGCGATCGAATCCTGGCGCCCCAGGGTCTGATAGCGCTGCAGGTCGGCTTGCGCCTGCGCCAGCAGACCTTGATCATGCGCCAGCTGGCCCTGGTCGCGCTGCAACTGCGCCTGATAGATGCGGTCGTCGATTTGCACCAGGAAATCGCCCTTCTTTACGAGCTGGCCTTCCTGGAACGCCACCTGGGTAAGCTGGCCGTTGATCTGCGTCTTTACCGTAACGGTGTCGAGCGGACTGACGGTCCCCAGCTCGTTCAGGATGATGCGGATGTCGCCGGTGCCGATCGTCGCCGCACCGACCGGCTGAGCGGCCGTCGCCGGCGCTCCGGTCGGCGGTGCGGCATGCCGGGCGAGGATGAAACGCAGGCCGAATGCGATCGCCACGCAGCAAAGCGCCAGCAATAGCCATTTGAGCCACGGCCGCCGCACACGGGCTGGTTGAGAAACGGCAGGCGGCTTGTGCTCAAATTCGACGCGATCGACTTGTTCATCCATAATTGAGAGCCCACAGAGGCGGACGAGGGATATGTTGCGAGTGGCTGGGCATGGTCCCTTCGTCTCTCATTATGGCGGGAATGGACCGGCCGCATCGGATCACGAACACTTGTTTGCTGAGTGCCGTGGCATCCTATCATCTCGCGACTGGCCACTCATGCAAAGAAGTGTAGCAGCGCTCCCATGTCGCGTCTGCTCCGGTTACGTGTCGAACAGTTGCCGCTGGGCCGCCGGCGGCGCCCGCCGCGACGGGTGTGTGAGCTGGTACCTTCGCGTTCTTACCGCTGCTGATTAATGAATTGTTTCGGCTGGCCGCAGCAGACGACGTTAATGGCCCAGGCTGTTCGGTTTCAGCGCAGGATCGCCTCGGTCTTGCGATCGATCAGGCCGAAATCGATTTGTCCCGCCAATCCGGGTTCGGTTGGCGCGTGCAGAAGCCCGTCCTTGTCGATCTCCAGTTCCCTCGCCATGCCGTATTTGTGCGCCCCATCCGGCAGCAGCACCTCGAACATGGTTGTGTTCCGCAGGCCCATGCAGAGATGCAGGTTGGCGAGGTTGTTAAGTGAATTGCCGCTATGGTGGATCTCGTACTTGATCCCGAACGCCTCCGCCAGGTGGGCGGTTTTCAGCATTGCGGTCAGGCCGCCTTTGTTCGGTATGTCGCCGCGCAGATAGTCGGTGGCGCGCTCGGTCAGCCAGATCGGGTAGGTGTCCAGACCACCGGCGGGAAATTCGGTGGCCATGATGGGGATGTCCAGCTTTTCCCGAAGCTTGACATAATTATAGATATCCTCATCGGCCATCGGGTCTTCGTACCAATAGAAGCCCATCTCCTCGATCGCGCGGCCGACCCGCAGCGCGTCAGTATAATTGTAGCTCCAGGTGGAATCGAGCATGACCCGGAAATCGTCCCCGACCGCCTTACGCACCGCTTCGCAGACCTTGATGTCCTGGTCGGGATCACGCGGCGGATGGATTTTATATGCACGCCAGCCGTTCGACTTGAATTGCTGCGCCTGATCCACATAGGCCGCGATGTCGGGCAGAAGCTGTGAACTTGCATACGCAACAATGGACGTCCGATAGGTTCCCATCAACGCATGCACCGGCAGTCCGGCGATTTTGCCAGCCAGGTCCCACAATGCGGTGTCGACCGCGCCCACGGTGCGATAGCTCACCACCCGGGTCAGCAGCCGCATCGATTGATGGATACGCTCGCGCTGCAACGGGTTCTGTCCGATCAGCAGCGGCTTCAGCGAACGGATCAACTGCGGTCCGTCCATCGATGCGGGGTTGCTCGCCGAGCCGAGAAACGCGTGTCCTTCCAGACCGTCATCGGTATGGATGCGCAGCAGGCCAAGATTCGAGACGGTCGAGGCCAACGAGCCCTGATGATACACCGTGGCCGGAATACCGTCCCAGGTGAAGATTGTCAGCGTGACGTTGTCGATTTTTGCCATGGCGGCTACACCGTCTCCAGTCGCAGCGTGGTCGGCAGCGTTTCCGGCCGCACCATTTCCTTCGCATACGGGCTCGACTGGTATTTCGCCAGGAACGCGGCACTGACCCGATCGATGGCGGCAGGATCGGTCACGGCGGTTGCGTGCACCGGAATCGGTTGCCCGTCGATTTCCAGCGTCGCCAGCCCATCAGCCGCGACCGAGCGGTACCAGCGTCCCTTCGCCGCCTGGAACGAGCGGATGAATACCTCGTCATCCGCGACGACCACCCAGATGGTAACTGGCTTGTCGGGCTGCCGCGTCGTGCGGATGCCGATTTCCTGTCGCGTGCTCAGGGCGGCAAGCATTGCTTTGTCGAAGCTGCTCATGGTGTCATCTCGATGCCTTGCGGTCGGATCAGCCCATCCGGGGTCGGCGTGAACCCTGATACCTTATCCGATAACGCCCACAACCATCGCCGGTGATAGAGCACGAGGTGAGGGCGGTCGTTGAGGTAGATGTCGGACAGTTTGCGATACAACGCCTGCCGCTGCGGCACGTCGTTGGCCGCCCGCGCTTTTGCCAGCACGTCGTCGAATGCCGGGTTGCAGTATCTACCCCAGTTCAGGAACCCGTCGCAGGCCAGCCAGATGGAGACATTGCCATCCGGATCGGGACGGCCGCTCCAGATCACCACGGCGGCCTGATAGTTGCCGGCCTGTGTCGCGGCGACCAGCGCGTTGGCTTCCATCGCCTGCAGCTTGATATCGAACCCGGCCTCCGCTCCCATGGCCTGGATGACCTGCCCGACCTGCTGTTCGACCGTGCTGTTGCCGACCAGCAGCGTGAACGTCACATGATCGACACCGGCTTGCTTCAGCAGCGCCTTTGCCTTGGCAACGTCGCGGGGCGGCACAGGACGATCAGGGTTCCAGTAACGCGATTCGGGTGCCTCGAACTGATTGGAGGGGATGAACAGGCCGTTCATCACCACCTGGTTGAGAGCATTCCGGTCAATGGCGGCTTCCAGCGCAGCGCGGATCCGCGGGTCGTGTCCCAGTGTCTGCGACTGCGGACCGTTGGCGACATTGATGGATATCGTATCATATGCGAGTGCCGTCGCGGTGACCAACCGCAGGTGCGAATCCGCCTTCACGCCGGCGATGTCCGCCGGCCCGAGACGCTCGACCATATCGAGTTGGCCCGCCTTCAGATCGACCAGCCGAACCGCCGTGTTGGGGATCGGCTGGTAGACGATGCGGTCGATCTTGATCGCCGCGGCGTTCCAGTAATCAGGAAACCGCTCCACCACGATGCGGTCCTGCGGTATGCGTTCCTTCAATGTAAACGGGCCGGCACATGGCAGCTCATTGGCGATGTTCCCGCCGAGTTCGCGCCATCGCCTTGGGTGACATGATCATCCCGGCGCGATCCGCCAGGACTGCCACCAGGGGCGCGTAAGGCTGTGACAGCGTCACGCGCACCGTGTGGGGGTCTATCACGTCCACGCCGGATACCGGCTTGAGCTCGCCCTTGCGCAAGCTGTCGGGGGCGGTGCGGTAGCGTTGAATGCTGGCTTGCACCGCCGCGGCATCCATCAGCTCGCCGTCATGAAATCGCACGCCGTCGCGCAGATGCAGGGTGAGTGCCCGCGCGTCCGCTGACCATTCCCAGCTCGTCGCAAGTTGCGGGACGAACTCGTTCTTTGCGTCGGTGTCGATCAGCTTGTCGCAGACTGCGGCGAAGACGACCCGGCCGACGAACGTACCGCCGCGCGCCGGATCGAGCGCATCGGGATCTTCGTTCAGTCCGATGCGCAGCGTCGCCGCGCTTCCTGACCGGACCAACAGCAGCAAGAACAGGACGAACACGGTGAGCCAGCGCATGGATTGCTCCTGGACGAACTGGCGGAAGGTTGCCGCATGAGCGCGCCGGATGCCAGGGTTGCCGGGCTGGGTGATTCGTCGGGGGTGCTGTTCAGCCATCCCAAGGACTTCACCCCGGTTTGCGCGACCGAGTTGGCGGAAGTCGCTCGTCTGAAGCCGGAATGGGAGAAGCGCCACGTCAAGCCGATCGGGCTGTCGGTCGATCCCGCGGCCAGCCATAAGGGGTGGGAGAAGGACATCGAGGAGACGCAAGGGCAGAAGCTGAATTTCGCGGTGCTGGCCGATGCCGACCGGAGGTGTCGGACCTTTATGACATGGTGCACCCGCAAGCCGATCCGGCGGTAACGGTGCGCAGCGTCTTCATCGTCGGTCCCAACAAGAAGGTGCGGCTGATCATCACCTACCCGCCGAGCACGGGGCGCAATTTCGACGAGATTCTGCGGGTGACCGACAGCCTGCGACTGACCGACGCGCCCAAGGTGGCCACGCCGGTGAATTGGACCGACGGGCAGCAGGTGATCATCTCTCCCCGCGTGTCGGGTGAGGAGGCAAAGAAGCGGTTCCCGCAGGGCTGGAAGACTCTGAAGCCATATTTGCGTGTCGTCGAGCAGCCGAAGCTGCGTGGCTGATAGCGAAATGGGGCCCTGCCGGATGGCGGAGCCCCTAATCGGTTTTCAGGCTTTGGGCGGGACGATCTGGCCGCGTATTTCGCCGCCAGGATGGGCCTGGGTGTGAACGTTTACGTACGTATCGCCGGCCATCAATTGCTGGGCCTGGGCCGGGGTCAGAGTGGCCTCGCCTTTGATCGGGCTGGTCGCTGGCTGACCCTTTTCGCTGAGCCAGACTTCAACACCGGCATTCTTTCCAGTGGGCGCCGGGCCATGGATGTGCGCCATGGTGGCGGCTCCCGACAGACCGCTGAACGTGATGTCCCACGTCAGCATGCGCGTAGCGGGATCGTAGGTGAGATCGGCGGAGCCTCGGCCGGGGGTGTTCACCGGCGGCACCTGCTGCGCACCGCTCAGCGGAACGGTCATGGTCATGGGCGCTGCCTGCGCCGTGGCGCCCAGCCCGCCCAAAGCCAAGCCGGTGAGGGTCAGCGCCGTGCGTCGCGTTAGAGGGTGGGTCATTTGAACTCTCCGTGGATTTTCCCAGCCACACGGCCTCATAACACGCCCGTCCGGCTTCTCACAGGGCGCGTTCAGGGCGCGCTTGAGGGCTTTCCTGGTTTCCCACTAAACTCCACAATGCGGCGATGTCGCGACGAACGGTCGAAATCACTCCCGAACTTATGCTGCGCGCCTATCGCCACGGGTTGTTCCCGATGGCGGAGACGCGACGGGGGGACCGGCTGTACTGGCTGGATCCGGAGCGGCGGGGCGTGCTGCCGTTCGACCGGTTCCATGTGCCGCGGCGGCTGCTGCGGACCGTCCTGGGCGACACGTTCGAGGTTTCCGCCGACCGGGATTTCGCGGCCACGATTGCAGGATGCGCGGCCGCGGCGCCCGGGCGGGAGGATACCTGGATCAACCCGCAGATCGAGCAGTTGTTCGGGGAATTGCACCGGATGGGATTCGCGCATTCGGTGGAGTGTCGCGCCGACGGGATGCTGGTCGGTGGATTGTATGGCGTGGCGATGGGCGGCGTGTTCTTCGGCGAGAGCATGTTCAGTGCGGAGCGCGACGCGTCGAAAGTCGCGCTCGTGCATCTGGTCGCGCGATTGAGGCTGGGCGGCTTTCGCTTGCTGGACACGCAGTTCGTCACGCCGCATCTGGCGCAGTTCGGCGCCGCCGAGATTCCGCGCGACGACTACAAGGCCCTATTGGGCGTGGCGATCGAAGCTTCGGCACGCTGGCTCCTTGCGGTGGACCGGGAGGTGCTGCGGGCCGAGATCAAACTGTTTGGCGACGGTCAGTAAGGGATAACGAATGCGCTGGGTGGCTGCATCCCTGGTCATGCTTCTGGCAACCCCGGTCGTGGCGCAGGAGCGTCCGGCCGTTCGTCCGACCCACGACGTTTCGGTCACTTACCGGCTGCGCGGCGTCGACCCGAATGGCCGGCCGGAGTCGCGTCAGATCCATATGTCGTGGACCGATCAGGGTCGCCGGATGCGATTGGAAATGGAAGGACAGTCGGATTTTGCATTGGTGGACTACGAAACCAGCCACATCACCATGGTGATGTTGCAGCGGGAGTTGTATGTCGCGTTGCCATTCGATCCGCGGCATCCGCCCGGCCTGGACATTCCCGCCGACGTCAGCATGACCGAGGCGGGGACCGACATGGTGGCGGGTACACGCTGCGTTGTCTGGCACCTGAACGGGCCGCTTGCCGGTACCGCTTGCATCACTCCGGACGGCTTGCCGCTTCGGCTGCGGACCACCGCGACCGGCGAGGCTGCGATGGAAGCGGTGTCGGTCGCCTATGGTCCGCAGCCGGCGAACCTGTTCACGGTGCCGGCCGGCCTGCATGCGATCGAGCCGCACTGAAGGAGTGATGCACGTGAATATCGATCTGTCCGGACGCGTTGCGCTGGTGACCGGTTCGACCGCTGGCATCGGCTTGGCCACGGCGCAGGGACTTGCCAGGCAAGGGGCGACAGTGTGGCTGACCGGGCGGACGCAGCCCCGGGTCGACGCGGCGCTGGCGAGCGTCGCGGCCGGTTGCAAGGATGCGAAGCTACACGGACTGGCCGCGGATCTGGCGACCGCAGCGGGCGCGCGCTCCGTTATCGCAGCGGTGCCGGAGCTTGACGTGCTGGTCAATAATCTGGGCGGGGTGACCGCACGCAAGCCGTTCGAGGAGCTCGACGACGCCGACTGGAATCGCGTGCTGGAGGTAAATCTGCTCAGCGGTGCGCGGTTGACGCGGCATTACATCGGCGGCATGCGGCGGAAGAACTGGGGACGCGTGGTGTTCGTCTCCAGCGAATCGGCGCTGCAGATTCCCACCGAGTTTCCCCATTACGGCGTGGCGAAAGCCGCCGTTATCGCGCTGGCACGTGCGGTGGCCGAGACGCTGGTGGGCTCCGGCGTGACGGTAAACTCGGTCTTGCCGGGGCCGACGATGGCGGAGGGGTTTCGGCGTCGGATCGCCGCCGACGGCCGCGGCGTGGAGGAATTTTCGCGCGAGTTCTTCGACAAGTTCCGCCCGACATCATTGATCAGGAGGCTGGCTGAGCCGGAGGAGGTGGCCAACATGATCGTCTATCTCTGCACGCCGGCGGCCTCGGCGACCCACGGAGCCGCGCTGCGGGTGGATGGGGGCGTGGTGAAGAGCGCGTTCTGATCGCTGCGCGGAAAGGTCGGTGTCAGCGCATCGCGCGTTCAGCGCTGTGCCGCTGCGAGCACGTCGAACACGCGCACCGGCTCGTCTGGGCTCGGTGCGCTGTTCCAGGGCGCGGCGATCAGCGTGGCATGCGCATCATGGCGACCCTGCGCCCAGCGCTGATCGATGGTGCCACGCACGAACTGGAAGTCCTTCGTCGAGCCTTGCGGTACCGACGGCCGATAGATCAGGTGAACGATATCCACCGTTTTCGGATGGGCGAATGTCCGCAGCCGCTGCGCCACCGGGTTTTCCTGCAGATCGGCCGGCAGGCTTTCGAGGAAGGCGGACAGGCTCGCCCGCAACTGGTGCCGCAGCATGGCGTTTTCGGTCCCGGTGCGCGTGCGCGAGGAATAGCGGATATCCTTCTCGCGTTCCGCCACCTCGTCCAGGTTCTCCGGCAGCCGTCCGCGCGCCGGGAACAGATCGACCTGGAATATCAGCATGTCTTCGCGCGGCTCCAAATCGACCACATATTGCAGTGGCGTATTGGATACGAGTCCGCCATCCCAATAATAGTTGCCGTCGATCTTCACTACGGCGAGGCCGGGCGGCAGGGCACCGCTTGCCATGATATGCTCCGGCTGGATCCGCTGCTTGGCGCTGTCAAAATAGATCAGGTTGCCGGTCTCGACATTAACCGCCCCAACCGAAAGCCGAGTGCCGCCCTGCCGATTGATGCGGTCGAAATCGACGAGCCGTTCCAGGGTGCGGCGCAATTCGGATGTATCGTAGAAACTCATCGGCGCCGGCTGAGAGAACCAGTCCAGCACCGGCTGCGGATGAAAGAACCCGGGGGCGCCGAACAGCATCGCGGAGGCGGCGCCGGCGTTGCGATAGAGCGTCTGCCATTCGCGGGAAGGCGGGTCCGGCCAGGCGACGGTAAGCTCGGTGACAAGGTTCCAGAACTCGTGCAAGCGCTCCACGCGAGATTGGGGCTCGTTGCCGGCAATGATGGCGCCGTTTATGGCGCCGATCGATACGCCTGCGACCCAGTCTATCTGGGTCTGATGGGCTGCCAGCGCGTCATAGACGCCCGCCTGATAGGCACCCAGCGCGCCGCCGCCCTGGAGCACGAGCACATTTCGCCGGGGCGGCGGCCGCGTGTCGGTGGTGCCGGGCACCGTGGGTAGAGGTGCGTCGTCCATCCGCGTTCTCCGTCATGATCTGGCCGGCACGATCCGGCCGGTTGGGTTATGTCTTGCCACGGCGCGGAATTGCCAGACCATTTATCGCAGTGACACTGTGCTCCAGCAGGTCGGGACGACCGGAATGTTCCACGCCACAGTCGGCGGCCACCGCTACGGTTTCGACAGCCTCGCGGCGCTGCTTGCCCAGGCCACGCCGGCACGCAGCGGCGACCGGCTGGCCGGGCTCTGTGCCGAGTCACAGGAGGCACGGGTTGCCGCCCAGTTCGCGCTTGCTGATCTTCCCCTCGGAACGTTCCTGAACGACCCGGTCGTTCCCTACGAGGCCGATGAAATAACGCGGCTGATTTGCGATACGCATGACGCGGCGGCGTTCGTTCCAGTGCGCTCCTTGACAGTGGGCGGGTTGCGCGACTGGCTGCTGTCCGATGATGCGACTCCCACTGCCCTGGCAGCACTGGCGCCGGGGCTGACGCCGGAGATGGCCGCCGCGGCGGCCAAGCTGTGCCGCATTCAGGACATGCTGCTGATTGCCGCGAAATGCCACGTCGTGACGCGCTTCCGCGGCACGATCGGTCTGCCGGGGCGGCTTTCGGTGCGGCTGCAGCCTAACCATCCGTCTGACGATCCGCGCGGCGTCGCGGCCAGCATCCTGGATGGTCTGCTGTTGGGCTCCGGCGATGCGGTGATTGGCATCAATCCGGCCACCGACAGTCCGGAGCGCACGTTGCGGCTGCTGGAGTTGCTGGAGGAGATCCGCACCCGGCTGGACATTCCCACCCAGTCCTGCGTGCTGGCCCATATAAGCACCACCCGCGAACTGATCCGCCGCAACGCGCCCGTGGATCTGGTGTTCCAGTCGATTGCGGGGACAGAGGCCGCCAACCGATCGTTCGGCATCCGGTTGGCCGACCTGGCGGAGGCACGCGAGGCAGCATTGGCGCTCCATCGCGGCACGCTGGGCGACGATTTGATGTATTTTGAAACCGGGCAGGGCAGCGCCTTGTCGGCGGGCGCGCATCATGGGGTGGATCAGCAGACGCTGGAAGCGCGGGCGTACGGTGTCGCCCGCGCCTTCCATCCGCTGCTGGTCAACACCGTCGTGGGTTTCATCGGTCCGGAATATCTGTTCGATGGCAAGGAGATTATCCGTGCCGGCATCGAGGACCATTTCTGCGGCAAGCTGCTGGGCGTGCCGATGGGCTGCGATGTCTGCTACACCAATCATGCCGAGGCCGACCAGGACGACATGGACGTGCTGCTGACGCTGCTTGCGACCGCCGGAGTGAATTTCGTGATGGGCGTGCCAGGAGCCGACGACGTGATGCTGGGCTACCAGAGCACCTCGTTCCACGATGCGCTGGCGGTGCGCGAATTGCTCGGCAAGCGCCCGGCGCCGGAGTTCGAAGCGTGGCTGGAAGGGCAGGGGCTGCTGGACTCCCGGCACCGTATCCGTCCGCCAACGCTGCCGGCCTCGTTCCGTCGGTTATTGCCGGATGCCTGAGCCGCCGGATCTCTGGGCTGGGGCTCGCCTGGTTACACCTGCGCGTATCGGGCTGCCGCGCGCCGGGGCGTCATTGGCCACGTCCGCGCAACTGGCGTTCCGGCTGGCGCATGCCCGGGCGCGTGACGCGGTGCATGCCGAGCTCGATCTGCCCCGCTTGCTGAACGATGTGGCAGGACTGGCGGGCGGCTGTGCTCCGTTGGTGCTGGACAGCGCCGCCGCCGATCGCCAGACCTATTTGCTGCGGCCTGATCTCGGCCGGCGTCTGTCAGCGGGTTCCGAGAGCAGCCAGTTTCCCGATTGCAGCGAACTCGTTGTCGTTCTGGCCGATGGGCTGTCGGCGGGCGCCGTGCAGTACCAGGCGGCGCCGGTTTTAGCGGCGCTTTTGCCTGCGTTGCGCGCGGCTGGCTGGGGCATCGCGCCGCTGGTCATCGTGCGCCAGGGACGCGTCGCGATCGGCGACGCGATCGCCCGACAAATGCACGCGACTTGCGTGCTGGTGCTGATCGGCGAGCGTCCAGGATTATCCGCTCCGGACAGCCTCGGCGCCTATCTAACGTGGCGCCCCGGTCCGGCAACCACCGATGCGGACCGCAACTGCATTTCGAATATTCGTCCCGAGGGGACCACGCCGCTGGAAGCAGCGCGGCGAATTGCCCTGCTGCTGACACGCATGCGCCGGCTGGGGTATTCCGGCGTGGCGCTGAAGGACGAGGGAGACGCAATAGCAATCACAGGAGAGCCGACATGAACAGGCCGACGGCGACATCGTTGCCAGCGCTGCGTCCGCACAGCTTGCCCGGCCGCCCGCACCGAGCCGGATTGCCGGCGACCTATAGCACCGGAGCCATTGCGCTTGGCGCCGCCGCGGCGGGGGCGCTCGCTGTCGGCGCCGTGGCAATCGGCGCGCTGGCGATCGGCCGCATGGGCATAGGCGAGCTGCTGCTGAAATGGGGGCGTGTGAAGCAGGCCGATGTGAGATCGCTTACGGTGGCGGAGCTTGTCGTGACGCGCCTTGTCGTCCGCGAGTATGTCCGCCCCGGGAGCGGCGAGCCGCATCAGCACATTCCGGCTTCATAGGGAGCGCGTCAGGCCAGTTGCCTGTCGGCGCGTGCTCGGGCGCGGTTCAAGGCGCTGCTGGATGTTCGCGCGGTTCGAAGGCGCGCCGCCTGCGCGGCGACAGTGGGATATTGGAAAAGCTCGACCAAGGGGAAATCGACCGCGAATTCCTGCTTGAGGTCCACGTGCAGCTTCGCCAGCAGCAACGAGTGGCCGCCGAGGTCGAAGAAATTGTCGTTCAGACCGACGGTATTCAGGTGCAGCACATCGCGCCACCGCGCGGCGACCCGTTGTTCTTCGGCATTCATGATCGCTGCCGCCCGGGCGGCCTCGGCAGGTCGCGGCAGGTCGCGCGCAGCCAACAGCTTCCTGTCGATCTTGCCATTGCCGGTCAGGGGCAACTCGGGCAGCACCACCAGGAGATTGGGGACCATGTATTCCGGCAGCATGGCGCGCATGGCGTTCCGCAACAGCTCGCCGTCGATCGAGGCATCCGCAAGCGCGGTCAGATAGCCGACAAGCCGGGTGTCGCGCGGGCCGTCGTCGTGGGTGACGACGACGCTTTCCTTTACGCCATGCTGCTTGGCGAGGACTGCCTCGATTTCGCTGAGCTCAATTCGATAGCCGCGGATCTTCACCTGGCTGTCGCGACGTCCGAGGAACTCGATTTCGCCATTGCCGCGGTAGCGTGCGAGATCACCGGTTCGATAAATTCGTTCCGCGGCACCGCCGGGCAACGTGATCGTGGTGAACCTCTCGCCAGTGAGTTCCGGCCGGTCCCGATAACCGCGCGCGACACCTTCGCCGGCGATGCAGAGTTCGCCTGGAACACCGATCGGCACGCGATTGCCGACGGGGTCGACGATATGGACCCGCGTGTTGGCAATGGGATGGCCGATCGAAATCGGCGCCGCATGATCCACCATACGGGTGACAGTCGACCAAATGGTCGTTTCGGTCGGCCCATACATGTTCCAGAGCTCGCTGACGCGCCCAACAAGTGCCGACGCCAGATCCGCCGGCAACGCTTCGCCGCCACACAGCGCTTTCAGAGCGGCACTTCCGGTCCAGCCGGCATCGAGCAGCAAGCGCCAGGTTGCCGGCGTCGCTTGCAGAAGCGTCACTTGCTGCTCATCGATGAGTCGGATCAGAGCGGTTCCATCCAGCGTGTCATCACGCGACGCGATAATGATACGTGCGCCAACCATGAGCGGCAGCCAGATTTCCAGCCCGGCGATGTCGAATGACAACGTGGTGACCGCAAGCAGTACGTCATCGGCCGTCAGACCTGGTTCACGCCGCATCGCCTCGAGAAAGCTGACGACGTTGCGGTGCTCGACCTGCACGCCTTTCGGACGCCCTGTCGAACCCGAAGTATAGATGACATAGGCGACGTCCTCGGGCCTGACGGAAGCCACTGGCGACCGGTCAGGGTATGTCGCGAGCTCATCGGCGATCCGATCGAGCGGTATGAGCGGCGCCCCGGACCCTGCCAGCAATGGCACAAATCGCGAGATCGTTACGACACAGGAAGCGTGGGCATCCTCAAGGACGTAGCGCAGACGATCACTTGGGTGGGTCGGGTCGATCGGCAGGTAACCAGCACCGACTTTAAGAATGGCCGCCAAGGCAACAGGGATATCGACCGTACGGTCAAGACAAACCGCGACGAGTTGCCCTGGCCGCACGCCCAGACCTTGCAGCAGATGGGCCAACTGATTGGCCTTCCGATCCAGCTCGCGATAGGTCAGGGACACGCCCAAGCCGATCACCGCCGGCCGATCCGGTGTCGCCTTCGCCGTCGCCTCAAGCAGATGATGAACGGTGCGCAGCCGATCGTGCGGTACTGTCGTGGCGTTCCATGCATCGAACAGGCGCTGTTCCGGCTCGGTGATCAGCGACACGGCGTTGATCCGGATGGCGGGGTCGGCAGCTGCGGCGAGAATGATCTGTTCAAAGTGGTGATGCATGCGCTCGATGGTGCTCGCATCGAACAGATCCGTGGCGAATTCGTACGTCGCGCCGAACCGACCCTTGTGCGGGCCGGTTTCGAATGTGTAGAGCTCGACCGTTATGTCATAGCGCGCGGTATTCGTCTGGAGTGCAATCGGCTCGACGTCGAGCCCGGCCGGAAGGTCGATGGTGAGAGGAAACGCCATCAGTGTAAGGAGAACCTGCACGATCGGCGCGTGACTGGCGTTCCGCTCGGGATTCAGTCGCTCGACGAGGGCGTCGAACGCGACGTTCGCATTCTCGAAGGCCGCAAGCGCCGTGCGTTTCACCTGGGCGAGCAGTTCAGCGAAAGTCGGGTTGCCCGCCAGTTGCGCGCGCAGGGAGAGCGTGTTGATCAGGCAACCGATCACGCCTTCAAGCGCCGGCAGCTCGCGGTTCGCCACCGGCGAGCCGACCACAATGTCGTCCTGACCTGAATATCGGTTCAGCAGCACAAACCACGCCGCCAGCAGTGTCATGAACAGCGTAGTCTCGTGCTCCCTGCCGCATGCTTTCAGCGCCTCGATGACCGCGTCGTCGAACACACGGATGAGGCGCGCGCCACGGAATGACTGCGACGCCGGCCGGGGCCGGTCAGTGGGTAGCTCCAGCAGCCCGGGCGCCCCACGCAGTTGCTTTTCCCAATAGTCGAGCTGTCGCGCCAGACGACCGGACCGAAGCTGACTACGTTCCCAAGCGGCATAGTCGACGTATTGGATCCGCAGCGGCGGCAGGGCTGCGGGACGGTCAGCGCACAGCGAATCATAGAATTTGCAGATTTCACCGATCGCGATCATCAGCGACCAGCCATCGATGATCACATGATGGACGCTGATGATCAATGCGTGGTCGTCAGCATCGAACCGAACGATCAGGAATCGCGCCAGCGGACCGCGCGCCAGATCGAAGGGATGTTGCAACCATTGCTCGGCGTGGTTGCGCAGCGTCGCATCGCGTGATGCAGCGGGCGTACCCGCAACGTCGACAGTTTCGATGGCGATGTCCGATGGGGCGTCGATCTCGAGCCAGGGGCTTCCGCCCCGCTCACCGATCCGCATCCTCAGGGCCTCATGGCGCTCCACCAGTGCGTTTATGGAGCGTCGCAACAGCGCGAGATCCAGAGCCCCACGAAGTCGCAGCGCGACGCCGATGTTGTAATCCGTCCGCCCTGGCTGCATCCGATCCAGGAACCATAGCCGCTGCTGCGCGGCCGATACCGGGAGCGGATGCTGCCTGGGAATTCGTGGGATGTCGTCGAAGCTCTTGCTGCCTGGCACGTTCCCAGCCGAGCGCAGAAAGCCGATCAGCTCGTCACGCCGGTCGGCGATCGCAGCGCGGGTATTTTCATCAAGCGCGCCTTTGGGCGCATTGATGCGCAGCCGTTCGCCGTCGAGCAGCACGCGGATATCGCGCTGCCGCAGACCCTCGACGAACAGTCTCAGGTCATCGGAGCCGTCCGGGCCCGCTGGCAGCGTCAACGAGCCGATGGGGGCGGCAGGCTGAGCCAGCAGCAGACCAACCAGCGCAATGTAATCGGCGGCAAATCGCTGCGCCGTTGCCTCGGTGAACAGGTCTGTGCGGTATTTAAGCCAGCCGAAAATACCAGTTGGACGCTCGGCCAACTCCAGGCTGAGATCGAACTGTCCCGCCAGTTGCACCATCGGGAATACCGCCAGCCGCAACCCATTCAGCTCGATCGGGCTGTCATTCGTACCGGCGACCAGCAGGGCCTGCTTGTCGTTGAGTTCCTCGAAGCGCTGAAATTGAAAGAACACATCGAACAGCGGGGAACGCCCTGGCTCCCGCTCTGGCTGCAATCGCTGGACCATCAGCGAAAGCGGAAATTCCTGCGCATCGAGCGCTTGCAGTACTGTCTCGCGCAACTGAGCGATGATCTCGGTGAAACTGGCCGCAGGTCGTATCCGGGCACGAAGCGGCAGCGAGTTGACGAAGTCGCCGACGACCTGAAGGAACTCCGCCTTGCTGCGCGCGATGGCTGGGGCACCAACGATCACATCGTCCTGACCGCTGACCTGCGCCAGGAAAATATGAAACGTCGCAAGGAGGGCCACGAATTGCGTGGTGTTCTGCTGACGCGCAAGGTCCGCCAGTCGCCGCGCCAGGTCGCCATCCATCGCTACCGGCACCGCTGCGCCGCCTCGGTCGTTGCTGGACGGCCGCCGGCGGTCGGTGGGCAGATCGAGCGGTCTTGGCGGCTTGCCAAGCTGCTCGCGCCAATAGGACCACAGGCGTTCACCCTCGGGTCCCGCCAGGGTCTGCTCCTGCCAGTTCACATAGTCGGCATAGGTGACCCGCGGGCGCGTCAGGCCGGCGGATTCACCAGTGATCGCCTCATGGTAAAGCTTTGTCAGTTCGTCGAGGATCATCAGTAGTGACCATCCATCGACCGAGATATGATGGATGGTTAGCAACAATACATAAGACTCGGGATTGCGTGTGAAGAGCGATGCGCGCACCGGTGGCAACGCGGCGAGATCGAACGGCCGCCGATGATCGGCTTCCGCGTGTTGGCGCAGCGCCTCGTCTGTCAGGTCGGTCGCATCGCAGCATTCAAGCACGATCTCGCCGGTACCGGCCACGACCTGAGAGAGTGCTCCGTCGACCACATCATAGGTCGTTCGCAGGATTGGATGGCGATCAACGAGTGCCTGAAGCGCCTGACGAAGTGCCGCAAGATCGACGGCATCGTGGATCCGGACCGACAGAGCGACGTGATAGGCAGCGCTGTCAGGCTCCTGCTGGTGCAGAAACCAAAGTGACCGCTGCGTGAATGACAGTGGCGAGGCAATGCGGGTTGCCGCGGCGATGGATCGCAAATGGCCGAGCACCTCGGAACGTCGGGCCACCAAAGCGTTCCGCAGTTCGTGAGTGAGCGCGCCTTTTGGCGCGCGATACCGCAAACGATCGCCCTCGAACCAAAGCTCGATCGTTCGTGCACGAAGCGCATCGATCAGCTCTGCAACCGTCACAGGCTGCCGTCTTCCCACGCAACAGCGTCGATACTTTCCATAGGCGCATGTCGGATCGCTTGTACCGCCACGACAACGGTGGGCACCAGTTCTTCGATGCTGGGTCCATTCAGGAACCGTACGATCGGAAGTACCGCACCCAAATCGGCCTCGACCCGATTCTTCAATTGAACTGCCATCAACGAGTCCAGACCATAGGATGAAAGCGGCAGCGTGATGTCGAAGCGACCCGGCGCAACCCCCAGAACCCGAGCCGCCTCGGTCCGCAGGTAATCGGCGACAAATTCCGCCCGATGCTCAGGCGTGGCATTGGGCCAAGCCGCCAGCGACGATCCGGCAACGCGTACGTTGTTGCTCGTGTTGTCCGTGGCGACCGTCTCCAGAAAGGGATCGGTGGCAAATTCGGGGTAGGCGCGGGTAAACTCCTGCCAGTCGATCGGCAGAACGCTCGCCTGCGTGTCACCTGCGATCAGCAGATGTTCCAGCGCGTCCAGCCCTTTCGCCGTCGGGATCGTGGCGACGCCTTTCAGCAGCGTGCCCGTTCCCACGACGTCGCCATCGATCGCCATGCCGACTTCGCCCCAGGTGCCCCAGTTGATGCTGAGCGCCGGCAGCCCTTGCGCACGCCGGTAATGCGCAAACGCATCAAGGAACGCATTCCCCGCGGCATAGCTGCCCAGCAACGGCGAATTCAGCAGAGCCGACATGGACGAAAACAGCACAAAGTAATCCAGCGGCTGATTCCGCAGCAGCCTGTGCAATCGTACTGTGCCGGTAATCTTGGCCGCAACCGAGCGGCGCAACGATTCGACGTCCTGGCTTGCGAGCGGTTGTAACTGCAGCAACCCGGCAGCGTGGAAGATGCCGCAAATCGCCGGCTCGCTCCGCGCCTGCCGAGCCTGCAGATATTGTTCAAGCTCACCTTCGACCACGACGTCGCATGCGGCCGTTTCAACCGAGGCACCCAGCGCCTCCATATCCGTCACCGCGCGCACGCGGCGTTCTGCAAGGCTGTTGGGGGCGAGCCTCGTCCATGTATGTCGCGGTGGCAGGGGCGACCGGTCCAGCAGCACCAGGTATCGCGCACCACGTTCGATCAGCCTTTGCGCAACAGCGAGGCCGATGCCCCCAAGGCCACCGGCGATCAGGTAGGTGCCATTTTTGCGGGCGACGAATTGGTCAGCGGCAGGAACGTCAAGCTGCACGAGCCGTGCGGCGTAACGCCGTCCGCCTCGAAATGCCAGCTTGTCCTCGGCTGTGCCCGTCTCGATTTCGCGAATCAGACAGTTGGCGATCTCGCCGGATCGGTCGGCGTCGATGTCGATGAGGCCGCCCCACAGGGCCGGATGCTCTGCGGACAGCGTCTTGCCCATCCCCCACAGCGCCGCACCCAGCGGCGCCGTGCACGCGTCGCCGGCCAAGACCGGCTGTGCATCTCCTGTCACCAGCCAGATCCGAGGCTTGCTGTGGCCGACACACTGCAACGCCTGCAACAGGTGCAATAGGCTCTCCGGGCCCTGCCCAAGCCCGGCCTCGTTAGCACCGTTGGCCGGATCAAGAGTCCACAGATGAACCACCGCTGATACGGTACCAACCGCATCGAGAAGCTTGACGTAGTCGCTCGGCTCACCTGGTCGAATGCTCGCGCGATCGTTGTCGAACGACCAACGATCGCCTTGCGTCACAATAATGGTTCGGCCGGTTGCACGGCGATTGGCGATCAGATCGCCAAGTCGGGAAGCGCCCGCGAACACGATCCAGGGACCGCCTTCCGCGGCACGCAGCCAAGGGCCGGCGATCGCCTGGGGGCGCCACGCGACGGCATGGTACCAGGTGGACGGCACGGTCAGCGGCGCGAAGTCGGCGCTGCGGTCCAGATATTTCAGCCGCACGCCGCGAGTCTCACTGAGCAGCCGGCCTGCATCGTCATAAATCGACAGATCGCCGACGGTGGGGTCGTCGTGTCCGGCCGGGGGTGGTCGCGAAACGGCGTGAACCCATAACGGACGTGCCGATCCCGGATCTGCGTGGGGGGATCGATGGAAAATAACTTCGTCAACGCACTGTGCGACGAACGCGCCGTTGCCGTGGGACAGGGCGATCAGCGCATGACCGCACGCGTCGGACACGGCCGGGTGAAACCGGTACTGTGTTGCCTCTCGTGCGATGCTGGCCGGTATATGCACGCATCCGGCAATTTCACCGTCGCCGCGCCATAGACGATCGATGCCTTGGAAGCAGGGCCCCCACTCGTTTCCCTTTTCGGCCAGCGCAGCATAGAACGCGGAGCCTTGCTGTTCCGAGTGACACCGGTCCCGCGCCGCGGCCATGATCGCCGTCCCTGGCGCTTCCTGCTGCGAGGCACCGGCTTTGGCGACCCGCGCCGTCATGTGGCTGACCCACGGCAATCGCCGCGAACCCGGCGTTTTGCTGCTGGGCTGTGGGCGGCCATGAACCGCGAACGCTGCTGTGCCGTCCGGGCCGGCGAGCAGTGTTGTTTGCACGAGATAGCGCGTTCCGTCGCGCAAAATGATGGGTCGCGGATTCTCGATCTGCGTCAACACCAGTGAACCGGCTCCAAATATTTCGCTAGCTGCCGCAAGCGCCATTTCGATATAGGCGCTGGCTGGCATGATCGCGCGGCCTTGCACGCAATGATCCCGCAGCCATGGATGGCTGTCGAAGCCGATGTCGCGCTCCCAGACAAAGGTGCCCGGCATGGCGGCGAGTTCCCGCTTTTCGCCCAGCAAGGGATGGCCAGGCTTCGTTGCTACACGGACCGATGCGTTGTCCAGCGCCCAGTGGCGCTCCCGCTGAAACGGATAGGTGGGCAGGGCGACGCGCCGCGTGGTGCGGCTGCCAACCACGGCGTCCCATCGAACATCGGCGCCGTGCACATAGAGCTGGGCCAGGCTGGATAGCATCGCGTGCCGGTCGTCGCGGCCGCGGCGCAGCGATGCGAGCGACGTCCAGGCGATATCGGGCATCGCCCGACCGGCGAGCGCGAGCAGCGTCGGATGCGGCCCGATCTCGACCAACGTCGTGATACCGGCCTCACGCAGTGTAGCCAGACTTCGTCCAAACCGTACAGGCTCGCGCGCATGCCGGCGCCAGTACACGCCATCCGGCCGTGTGCCCGACGGCCAGATCGCTCCCGTCAGGTTCGAGACGAACGGAATGCGCGGTTCCGCATATGCAACCTTCCCGGCCAGTTCCTGCAGTTTATCGAGCATGGGATCCAGCCGATGCGAATGGAACGCATGTGATACGTCAAGTGTCCGGCTCTGGACACCATGCCCAGCCAGGTCCGCCGTGTAGCGTGCCAGCACATCGGCGTCACCTGAAACAACGATTTCCTCGGGACCGTTGATGGCGGCGATGTTCAGCCTCCCTGCCCATTCTGCGAGCGAGGTGGCGACGCGCATGTCATCGGCGAACACCGCGGCCATCCCGCCGCCAGCGGGCAGTTGCTGCATCAGCCGGCCACGCGCCGCAATCAGTGCCAGCCCATCTTCCAGTCCGAACATCCCGGCGGCATAGGCCGCCGCATATTCGCCGACACTGTGTCCCAGGTACCAGCGACGGCGTGATGCCCCAGGAACGCCAGAGCTCCAGCAACGCATATTGCAGCGCGAACATGGCGGGCTGCGTGTACCCCGTCTGTGCGAGCTGCGAGTCCTCGGGATCAGACGGGAACATCGGGTCGAGCAAGGGCCGGTCGAGATGCGGCTCGAGGATCGCTGCCGCGCGATCGAGCGCGTTGCGGAAGACCGGCTCACTGTCGTACAGGCCGCGGCCCATCCCAGGATATTGCGTGCCTTGACCGGTGAACAGGAAAGCGATCTTCGGTCGCTCACCCATGCGCAGACTGCCCGACCATGCGTTGCGCGGGGCATGGCCGCCAGCAAACTTCTGAAGGTCGTGCCGTAACTCCTGGGTCGAGCCGACGACGAACGCCACGCGACGCTGCATATGCGAGCGGCCCGCCGCCGCCGTTGCGGTCACATCAGACAGCGACAATGTCGAATTCTCTGCCAGCCATTCGGCATGGTGGCGGACGAGTTCATTCAGCGCCGTCTCGTCACGCGCCGAAATCGGAAACAGATACGGCCCCGCATCATCGATCGGCCGCTGCTGCGTCGGCAGCGCAGGCGCTTCCTCAAGAATCACATGCGCGTTTGTTCCGGAAAAGCCGAAGGAGCTAACGCCGGCACGTCGAGGTGTTGCGTTGCGTGGCCAGGGCGTCAGTACACATGGCACAGAGATCGGCAGATCCGCCCAACGAATGCCGGGATTGGCCGTGGTGAAATGCAAATGGGGCGGAATTGCCTCATGGTGCAGGGCCATCACGGCCTTCAGCAAACCGGCTAGTCCCGAAGCAGCTTCGGTATGCCCCAGGTTCGTCTTGATCGAGCCGATCAGCAGTGGCTTGTCGGCGGTGCGCCCTTCGCACATGACGGTACCAAGTGCCTCGACCTCGATCGGATCGCCCAACGGCGTTCCCGTGCCGTGCGCCTCCACATAGTCGACATCGCGCGCTTCCAGCCCGGCGCGCGATAACGCCGTTCGTATCAATGCCTGCTGCGCGATGCCGTTGGGGACGGTCAATCCGCTGCTGCGGCCATCGGAGTTGACGGCTGATCCGCGAATGACGGCGAGGATCGGTGAGCCATCAGCCAGCGCGTCCGACAGAAGTTTCAGCGCGATCATCGCGCATCCTTCACTGCGGACGAACCCATCGGCGGCAGCGTCGAACGTCTTGCAGGCACCGTCCGGCGCCATCATGCCCCAGCGCGAGTACAGCACCATCGCATCTGGCGACAGAACCACATTCACGCCACCCGCAAGCGCCAGCGTGCTTTCGCCATTGCGCAGGCTTTGGCAGGCAAGATGCACGGCGACCAGCGACGACGAACACGCGGTATCGACCGCGACGCAGGGGCCCTGGAAACCGAAGGTGAAGGCGATTCGGCCAGCCGCCGCATTCAGCGCATTGCCGGTCGCCGCATAGACATCGGATTGATCGAGATCATGTCGCCGCAGCAATCCCCCATATTCACTGGTGGTGATGCCGACAAATACGCCGGTGCTGCTGCCGGCCAGACGGTCGGCGGCGATGCCGGCATTTTCCAGGGCTTCCCATGCCGTTTCAAGCAGCAGGCGCTGCTGCGGGTCCAGCGTGCCGGCTTCACGCGGCGAGATGCCGAAGAACTGCGGATCGAAGCGGTCCACCTGCGGCAGGAAACCGCCGCGACGGGTGATCATTGTGCGCGGTGCATGCGGATCCGGGCTGTAATACGCATCGATGTCCCAGCGGCTGGCGGGCACCTCCGTCACCGCATCCTTCCCGTCGCGGATGAATCGCCAAAGAGCTTCGGGTGTCTCGATGTCGCCAGGATAGCGACACCCGGCGCCGATGATCGCGATCGGCTCATGCTTCGCGCGCTCGCTGGCGTCGAGCCGTGCCTTCAGCCGCTCGATGGCGAGCAGCGATTCCCGCAGCAGATCGCGGCGCTCGCTCATCCGTCGCGTCCCCGCTGGCCAAGGGCGTAAATCGACCTGATACGCAATGCCGCGGCGTTCATCTTAATTCATCCAGCCGCGCCAGCAGACGCGCCTCCAGTTCGCTCTCACTGAGGTCGGACAGATCCGCGGCGGCCTCTGCTGCCACCAGGCCCGTCCGCGGCAGCGGTTTTGCCGCGGTCTGGGGCGGCATCTCGCCAAAGCCTCTCGCCAGGAATGCAGCCAATGCCTGAACGGTAGGATAGTTGAAGGTCAGTGTCGAAGGAAAGGACTTTCCCGCGCCTCGCTCCAGCCGCCGCCGGAACTCGACGGCCATCAGCGAATCCATGCCCAGGTCGAAGAAACCGAGACCGCCGGAGATCGGCTCGTTCGCATCCAGGCCGAGGACGATGGCAGCTTCGGTGCGGACGAACTCTTCAAGCACATCGATCCGGGTATCCGCCGGAATACAGGCCAGCCGCTCCACCAAACCCACAGTCTCGTCGTGGGGGCGGGGGCCGCTGTGGCCCGCACTAGCGGACACTGCGATCTCGCCACGTTCGATATGGCGTAGGTACGGTCGTGGCCGTTTCGCCTCGACCAGCGGTTTGTATCGCGCCCAGTCGATCCGGGCGACGACCGCATGCGGGATATTGGCGGCAATCACGCGTCCCAACGCGTCCAGCGCCTCGTCTGACGACAGCGGCAGCAGACCGATCTTGCGATACCAGTCCTGCGTATCGTTCGAGACGGCACGCATCCGGTCCCAGGTGCCCCAGTTGATTGTGTGCACGCGGCGCCCGGCGTGGCGAGCGCTGTGTGCGGTCGCATCGAGGAAGCAATTGGCGGCCGCGTAATGTGCCAGTCCGGAAGCGCCGAGCAGCGCGGTCGTCGTCGAGAATAGCACCGTGAAATCGAGTTCGAGATCGCGTGTCATGCGCTCCAGCACCAAGGTGCCGGTGATCTTCGGTCGCAGCATGTGGTTGACCTGTGCCGCCGTAATGCGCTCGATCGGCGCCGTATCGATGTCGACCGCTGCGTGAACAACTCCCCGCAGCGGTGGCGCCTCTGCGGCGAGGCGCTGAAACAGACACTGCATCGTGGCGTCGTCGGCCACATCGCCAGCAAGGCTGATAACGCGCGCACCAAGCGCTTCAATGCCGCGTACGGCGTCGCAACCGGGATCGGGATTGCGCCCCAGCAACGCGATAGTCCGCGCCCCCTGCTCCGCCATCCACCGCGCCACCAGCAGCCCGAGCCCACCGAATCCCCCGGTGACAAGATAGGTCGCGTCGGGTCGAAGATGCTGGCGCGGCGCCAGGGGCGCCCGGCTTTGGATCAGGCGCGCGACCCACCGATTGCCGTCCCGATAGGCGATCTGATCCTCGTCATCCGCGGATGCATCGATCTCCGATAGCAGAATCTCCGCCAGGTCATCCGGCGTGCCATCGGGCGGAACATCAATCAGGCCACCCCAGATATCCGGGTGTTCGAGGGCGAATGTTCGACCGACACCCCAGACGGGGGCCTGCCAGCGCGCGCCGTCCGTGGTCTGATCGAGGACCGGCTGGGCCCCTTGCGTGACCAGCCATGCCCGGCCGGAGGTGCCGGCACGGACACGTGCGGCGAGCCAGTGAACGGGACGCTCGCACGCGAGCGATGCGCACATCGTCGCGGCACGCACGTCGGCGTCGCCATAACCGGCGAGGTCAGTCGCGCCAAGATAAATGAGATTACTTCCTTCCGGGAAGACGACGTCTGTCGTTTCGCTGTTCGCGACCGTCACGGAGTCACCGCGAGCCGTCAGTCGCTGCTCCATTGGGCGGGCGAGCTTTTCACCACCGGCAAGGATCCAGTGCCGCACCGATGATGGAGCCCGGGCGACGATCAGGCCATGGATACGTTCACTAAGCGGGCCGTCCGGGTTGCCCGGAACCACCTCGATGGCGTGAAAGCCCCCTTGCCCCAGCAGACCCCGCCAGGCCTGCGCATCGATCAACGGACCGTTCTGCCGTAGCTCGGTATCGGTAAAGCGCCACCAGCCATCGGTCAGCCCGAAGGTGAGGGATGCCCAGCGCGAATGTTCGAATGCCTCGAGCAGGAACAACAGCCCACCAGGCGCCAGTAAACCGCGCACATGGCGCAGTGTCTGCGTTAGATCAGCCGTTGCATGCAGCACATTCGCAGCGATGACGACGTCGAACTGTGCCGGCTGGAAATTCTGCTCTGCCGGTTCATGTTCGATGTTGAGGATCGCCGTGCGGACGAAAGGATATTCAACGTATTGCCTGGCTGCCCGATCGAGAAACAGGCGCGAGACATCGGTGAAGGTATATTCCGTGCGATCCCGCGGCAGGAGCGGCAGCACATAGGCCGTCGTCCCGCCGGTGCCGCCACCGATCTCGAGCACGCGCAGCGTCGCGCCGCCCGGCAGCCGCTCGATTGCCGAGCGGACGGCGTCGGCCAACGTTGCATTGAACGTCCGCGCGAACGGCAACTCGGTATAGAGATCGTATGCCTCTGCAAATGAACCGCCAGGGAACAGCAGGTCCAACGGATCCTTCTCACCTGTGAGTACGCGAGCCAGTTCACGCGCACACCTGCTCAGCGTACTCAATTCTGCATCCATCGCGCCGAACGTGCTCAGCACGGCCTTACAATTCCGCTCGGGATCGTCGTCGGGCAACGGCTGGACAATGCCAAATGCCGCGCCGATGCTGCGGACAAACCCGTCCTCCTCGAGAATGCCGAATAGCCGCCGGAACAGACGAAGATGGCGCGGCGCGATCTCGAGCCGTGCGGCTTCCTGTTCGGCATCGAACTGACGGTCAGGCGTCGTATCAAACCCAAGTTGGCGAAGCGCCAGCGCGATATAGTCGACACACAGCCGGTCCACCGCCGGAAGGAACCGGTCGGAGATGGAGAGGTCATGACGCAGAGCCAGCGCGGTGAACAGGTCTCGCACCGCCGGCGCGAACGTCGCCGGTTCGAGGAATGACGACGCCGCGCGCGCCGCTCGCGCAGCCGGCTCCCAGACGGCTTCGTAGAACAATCCATCGCCACAAGCGTCCGGCCCATGTGCGCTGGGGTCGACCGCTGAGGCCACGGTCGCCGTCACGGCGTCGCGGTCGCCGGCAGATGTGTCAGCCTGACGGCGGAGCTGCGCCGGCGCATACCAGTAGTGCCGCCGCTCGAACGGATAGGTCGGCAGCGAAATCTTGCGCGCGCCCGGTGCCAGTTGCTCCCAGTTCAGCTCCAGGCCATGCGCGTAGAGCTTGCCGATGCTGTTGGCGATGTCATGCAGATCATCGTTGTCGGCACGGCGCAGTGTGGCCAACGCCAGACTGCCATCGGTCGGCAGGTTCGCCGCCGCAAGTGAGGCCAGACATCCGTCAGGCCCCATGTCGAGGAAAACGCGATAACCGGCTTGATGCAGGCTGGTGAGTCGCTCGACGAAACTGTGCGAATGTGCGGCACGGCTGCGCCAGTATCGCGGCGCCGGTGCCGCGGTCCATGCCGGCGCGTTCGGCCCGGTCATCGTCCACGCGACAGGAATGCGTGGTGGCCTGGTTGCAATCCCCTTGGCACAGGTCTCGACCGCATCAGGATGCGTTTGTCGGGCCTGGCTTGCAACCAGGCGTATAGTGTCTTCGATCGAGAAGACGCCCGCCACGCATGCCGCCGCGTACTCACCGTCCGCGACGCCCATCACGGTAGCCGGTTCGATGCCCAACGATATCCACAGCCGGCTGATTGCGTATTGCAGCGAAAAGAGTGCCGGCAGTGCCCATGACGGTTCGTGCGAGGCGGCGTCGCGATCCTTGCCCGGCCAAAGAACGGACGTGAGCACGCGGCCCGCTGCGTCCGGGCCGAGCAGACGCTCACAGTCGTCGATCGATTGGCGGAACACGTCGAACGCTTCGTAGAGTTGCCTGCTCCTCTCCGGGCAGTCGACGCCCTCACCGGCGAACAGGAACACGACCTCGGGTGGCTGACCCTGCACGGCGATACCGGTTTGCAAAGCGGGGTGCGGGCGTTTCGTTATAAACGATCGCAATGCGGCCGCTGCGGTTTGCGTGGAGTCCGCAATCACCGCAAGACGATGCGCAAAATGCGACCGCCCGGCTCCTGCGGTGTGGACGACGTCGTGCAGGGACAAGTCCGGCTTCGCCTCGATGGCTGCTGCATACTGTGACGCCAACTGCGCAAGGGCAGCGTCGCTGCGCGCGGACAACGGCAGGCAACACGGGATCGGGAGATGCGATGCCGCCGGCCGATGCGTCGAGGCAGCCTCCTGCAGCACCACATGCACATTGGTTCCGCTGAACCCGAACGAACTCACTCCCGCCATCCGACTGCGGCCGCCGCGTGGCCAGTCCCGGCCTGCGGCGGTGACGGCCAGCCGATAGTCGGACCACGGAATGTGCGGACTGGGATTGCGAAAATGCAGATGCGGCGGGATGCGCTCGTGCACCAGCGACAGAATGACCTTGATGACCCCGGCGATGCCGGCTGCCCCCTCCAGGTGGCCGATATTCGTCTTCACCGAGCCAATGAACAGTGGTTTGCGTTCGTCGCGGCCTGCTGCCAGTGCACGCGACAAGGCACGTGCCTCGATCGGGTCGCCGAGCGACGTACCGGTTCCATGCGCTTCGACATAGTCGATATCACGTGCGCTCACGCCGGCATCCGCGAGCGCCGCGCGGATCACGGCCTCCTGCGCGGGGCCGTTCGGAACGGTCAGTCCACCGCTGCGGCCGTCCTGATTGACCGCGGTGCCGCGGATCAGCGCGAGGATCGTATCACCGGCGACTATCGCGTCAGCCTGCCGCTTCAGCACCAGGACACCACAGCCTTCGCCGCGACCCAGCCCGTCGGCACTGGCGTCAAACGCCTTGCATCTACCGTCGGACGCCAGCATATGCGCTTTGGAGAGTGCAATGCTGGCGATCGGCGAACACATCACATTCACGCCGCAGGCGAGGGCAAGGTCAGTCTCGCTATTGCGCAGGCTGCGGCAGGCCAGATGCAGGGCCACCAGCGACGATGAGCACGACGTATCCACCGTCATCGTCGGACCTTGCAGATTGAGATAATAGGCGATGCGTCCCGCCAGCACGCTCGGCGCATTGCCCGAAGCGAGGTAGGCATCGATTGCTTCGGGACCGCGATCGAGCATGCGCAGGAAATGCTCACTGTTGCAGGTACCGACAAAGACGCTCGCCGTGGACGCTGCCAACCGGTGCGCCGGAATCGCGGCGTGTTCGAGGGCCTCCCACACGACTTCCAGCAGCAGTCGCTGCTGCGGATCCATGCTCAGTGCTTCACGAGGCGCTATTCCGAAGAAGCCCGCATCAAAGCCGCTGACGCTGTTCAGAAACCCGCCGGATCGCACCGACATCCGTCCCGGCGCATCGGGATCCGCGTCGAACAGCGCGTTGATGTCCCAGCGGTCCGCGGGCACCTTGCGCGTGGCATCGCGGCCCTGGCGCAGGAGATCCCAGAACGCGTCCGGGCTGTCGGCGTCGCCGGGAAATCGGCAACCTATTCCGATCACGGCGATCGGTTCCCGCTCGGCGCGCTGCATCGCCTCAAGCCGCTCCTGTTGGTCCACTGCCAGCAGCAGAAGCTGTTTCGGCGTGAGTTTCCTGAGCCGTTCGATGAAACTACTCATGGTGAACCTTCAGGAGGCGCATCGACCTGTGATGTGCAGTTTTGCATAAATCTCGTAATCGTGCTGGCCCAATGCGACGGCGATTTGGCCCCTTATACCAACCCGCGCGGACGAAGACTCTCGTCATGCCCACGAAAACCGGCATCCAGGCGAGAGCCCAAGAAATTTCGAGGGTTTGCCTGGATTCCCGCTTTCGCGGGAATGACGAACGTAGGTCGCCCTCGATGCGGTCTGGTATTAATCGTGTCGCAAATTCAGGCAACTCGCGAGTTTTTCTTTTGACGATTCGGCACCACGCCCGGTTCGACTCTTGCGCTTGATATCGATGCGGATCCGTCCGCCCACGGTAGCCGTCCGAAGCTGACCTGACGGAGCTCCTGAGCGAGAGGGTGGCGGGTCAGTAACAAGCCGGCCACCCATCCGGCGCCGCCCAAACCGGCTGCCAGAATGGTCGCCCCATCCGAGAGATCGCTGTGCCAACCGTTCGCGGACAGGACCGAAAGCAACCCGACAGCGCACAGACCCGCGGCGACAGCGCTTTTTCGCAACGCAAGAACGAAGTCGCGCCAGCGGAATTGGACGTGGATCCGCAAGACCATGAGGGCGAGCGCCACGTTGATCGGGGCAACGAAGACGATCGACAGGGCAACCGCGTACAGCCCATAGCCGGCGGCAAACGTGAGCGCGCCTAGTGCCAGGGCGACCTGCGCAAGCGCCAGCGGCGCGGTGTGACGGATACCGCCGGCCGCGACCTGCAGCGGGTAAGCCAGCGGCAAGGGGAATTTCACCAGCAAGGCGGCCCCGATAATGCGCACGAGCGGAACCACGTCATGCCATTGCGGGCCCAACACGATCCGAATGATCGGGTCGGCGAGAACGATCAGAAACAGCAAGGCTGCCCACTCGACGGCGGCAACGTATTCGATCGCGTTGAGATAGCTGGTCTTCAGATCCTTCCCTTGCCGGGAGTGATCCGAGAACGTGGGGAGCGCCACCGCCCCGACCCCGGCCAGAATGACCCGTTCCGGAAAGTACGCCAGAAGCAGGGCGCGCTGCAGCAGTCCGACGGCGCGTGAATCAAGCAGCTTGCCAATGATCAGATACAGCAGCGCCTCCAGGGTTCGGTACAGCACCGCCGTCATGCTGCCATAGATGCCGAATCCAAGGACGCCTCGCCATGCACTGAGCGACGGTCGGAAGATGTCGAAGTCCCGGCAGAACCAGCACGCCAGAAATACCGCCACCGCCGACGACGCCACGGCCGCCCACGCAAGGCTCAAGGAGCCGAATCCGGCGACGGCCAGCAGGATGCTGACGCCGGCACCGACCACCGATGTCGTCGTGTCGATCAGAGCGATCCGATGGAACGCCATCTCGCGGCTCATCAGGGCAATGATCGGATAGACGACGGGCCCGGTTACATAACCGAGGACCATCACCTGAATGTATCGCGACAGGCCCGGCACGCCGTAGAAACCCGCCAACGGCGCCGCTGCCAGCAACGCAAGTGCCGCCACCACCGCGGTCGTCAGCAGATGGACGGTGAAAATGGTGCGGATCTTTGCCGACGTGAGTTGGTCTTGTTGCACGATATAAGCCGGGGAGCCGAGCTCACGCACCGCCTCGGCGATCGCGAAGACGGAGCTTCCCAGGACGGATATGCCAACCTCACCTGGCGACAGGAAGCGCGCGATCACCGAGGTCGTCACCAGGCTGGTGACCATCACCATATATCGTCCTGTGGACGCGAACAGGAATGCGCGCCTGGTCCCGGTCATCGGTGGGTCTCTGCGCAGCGCAAACGATGCATCCCGATCAGGTCAGGCCCGCTGCGCAGACCGTTGCGAGATGGGCCATCGTCGCTCTGGCGCAGGTCCGGGCGTTCGAGGCTGCGGGCGCGAAGACCGTCTGTTGTGCCCACCCCAGCGTGACCTCGAACAGTTTCTTCCGATCACTTTCCGACCCGAACAGGTGATCGGCGGTGCGGAAATACTCGAGCCGCAGCTTGCTTCCGAACTCGACATTCGGGAGCGCTTCCAACAGTTGGTCGTGATAATTGTGCCCATAAGGACGAATGCCCTGGCCGACCCAGGCACTCGAGGTGAAGATCGCCAAAAACTGCACGCCGCGCTCGACCGAGGCTCGATAGGCAGCCTCCAGATAGGCGCGAACCTTCCGGTTGCTGATCTGCGGAGCTCTCAGCCGAGGCGCATCGGGGATACCGGCAAGCCGCCGCTTCAGCCGGCGCCACAGCGCCGGCGTCCGGATTGCGTGCAACAGGTTTCGCAGGACGAATAGGATATAGTAACGGACGGTCCGAGGTACCGATGGATCGATCAGCGCCAGTCCGACCACGCGGGGGTCGGACTGGCTGTAGATCATCGCGTGGTCCGCACCGGAACAAAGGCCCATGAGAATGACACGGTCATCGGCACGACCCTCCGTCAGCCAGTCGACCGCATCGCGGATATCGGCAAGCGCCGCATCCAGAGGCGATAAACCATCCGACCGTGAGTCGCTGTCGCCAAGCCCGGACAGATCGAAGCGCAGGACCGTATGTCCTGCTGCCGCCAGCATGCGCGACAGCGTGACATACATCCGATGGTGGCCGACGCGATGGATAATCCCGGTATTCAGAATAACAAAAGCCGGGCGTTCGTTCCCATCAGTCGCGATGGGCCTGGTAACGACACCAACCAGTGAGGCGCGTGGACCAATGGCCACGGCTTGATCAATGAACTGATACTTCATGTCAGACACTCGACAATCCGCTGGAGCATCTTCACCGATATGGTACCGGCGTTGACATGCCCGATCGGCCACTCGATCCAGGCTGGGCTACTCGGCACATACTCCATGATGGGCATCACCGGGGCCTGTTGTCCCGAGGCTGACCGCCATGCGGCATGTGACGGATGATCGTCGCATGCCACCATGAATGTCCGCTTCGGTAGCGAGGGCGCGAGGGCGGCGAGATCCAAAGTCGCAATGTCACGTGACATCGCAAACGTAAGCGGGAATCCGCCGACCTGATACCCGTGATCCATGACGGGCGACCGACCACCGCGGCGTCCGTGGGCTGGCTCGTAATCCACCCCAAGTTCGTCAAGATAATCGGGGCCGGACATCACCGGATCCCACAGCACGAGCGCGTCAATTTCGCGGAGCGCCGCTACCGCTACCGCCATCGCCGCGAGCGTGGCGCCTAGGCGCAGGCCGACCAAGGTAATCCGGCTGCTGTTCGTTATGCTCCGCACTTCGTCGGCAGCCATCCTGATGTCGCTGATCCAGTCGCACAAAGTGGCGTCGGTCATCTCGCCGGCCGAGTCGCCAGTGCCGTAATAATCGAAGCGCATAACGTGATAACCGGCGACGGTCAGCAGCGTTGCAAGCTGGCGCATGGACCGATGCGCGCTGAGGTATTCCGCGCCAAAGGGATAGCACAGCACGGCGGCGTGCGCACCCGATTGCGACGCCGCCTCGTAGATGCCGAACAAGCGGTGCTGGCGAGTGCCGAAGTAGAACGGGGTCATCAGGCGTCCGCCTGCTCGACGGACGCTGCGCTGCAGCCCTGTCGCAATGTCCCGCAGGGTCTGAAAAAACAGCGCGCGTGGCTCCAGACGGTGGCCGGTTCTTGCCTCGACAGTCGCGGTCACGCGCAATGCAAGCAGTGAGTTGCCGCCAAGCTCGAAAAAATTGTCCAGAGCCCCGACCCGGTCGATCTTGAGCAATTCCTGCCAGACCTGAGCAACCAGTTCCTCCATCCCCGGAGCTGGCCGCTCGCTGTTGCCGCTCGCGCGCAGGGCATGCTTGAACGGATCCGGCAACGCGGCCTGATCGACCTTGCCGTTCGGCGTCAGCGGAATCCGCTCAAGCGCCACGAAGATCGATGGAATCATATACTCGGGAAGCACGCGCCGCAGTTTGCCGCGAACCTCGCCTGGGGTCAGGTCCTCGCCCAGCCGGTAGACCAGACAGCCGACGAGGCGGGCATCGTCTCCGCCGGCGTCGTGCACGGTTACAACCGCCTGACGGATGCCCTCCAGCCGGCTCAGTGCCGTTTCTATTTCTTCAGGTTCGATTCGATAGCCGTGCAGCTTCACTTGCCGATCGACCCGTCCCATATGCAGTAGCCGACCGTCCGCGGTCCATCGTCCGAGATCACCGGTGCGGTACATGCGAGCACCGGCCGCACGCGAAAACGGGTCAGCCACAAAGCGCGCCGCTGTCAGTTCAGGACGATCGTGGTAGCCGATCGCGACCCCGGCGCCGGCGATCCAGATTTCGCCGGGCACGCCGATCGGCGTCGGACATAGCGCGGCGTCGAGCACGTAAATCCGCGTATTCGCGATCGGTCGGCCGACGCTGACCACAGCAGCATTTTCGATCCGTCCCGCGGTGGACCAAATGGTGGTCTCGGTGGGGCCGTAGAGATTCCAAAGATCGCTGACCCGTTCCAACAGCGCTTCGGCCAACGCGCCAGGCAAGGATTCACCACCGCACAAAGCGCGAAAACCAACAGGCCCGCGCCAACCGGCCTCCACCAGTAGTCGCCACGTCGCGGGTGTGGCTTGCAACATCGTCGCCTGGCTTGCGGAAAGCAGCGCCGTCAGCGCGCGCCCGTCCGCGGCGACGTCTGGTGGCACCAGTTCGATCCGCGCACCGACCATGAGAGGCAAGTAGAGTTCAAGTGTCGCGATATCGAACGAAATTGTTGTCACGGCAGCGAGACGATCTGTCGCGGCCATGCCCGGCGCCCGTTGCATCGCGCAGAGGAAATTTGCCAGCGCCGCATGCGACACCGCCACGCCATTGGGCGTTCCGGTGGAGCCCGACGTATAGATCACGTACGCAATATCGCGTGCGGATGCGGCGCCCTGTGGATCGGAGGTGTCCATGTCGGCGATCGCGGTATCCTCGGCAGCGAGATCGATCGCCCGCACGTTCGGCCCGGGTTGCAGCCGGGCTGCCGCACCGCCCGCCGTGATGAGCGCCGCCATGCCGCTATCGGCGACCATGAAATTCAGCCGCTCGGACGGAAACGCAGGATCGAGAGGCACATAGGCGGCGGCGGCCTTCTGTACTGCGATCAGCGCGACGACCAGCTCGATCGATCGCGCCATGCAGACGCCCACACGGCTCCCCGGTGCCACGCCAATCGATCGCAGATACCATGCCAGACGGTTGATGCGGCGATTCAGCTCTGCGTACGAGATGCTAATTCCTTGGAATTCGATGGCTATATCCGCGCCGTTTGCACGGACCTGCCGCTCGAACCGCGCGACGAACGTGGCGGCACCGAAATCGAAGGTCGTCGCGTTGAAGGTCTCGAGCACGCGATGCTGTTCTGCGGCGGACAGCAACGGAATTTCGCTCACGCGGACGTCGCGGTTGGCCACCGCCGTCTGCACCGCCGTCTGCAGGACCGCCTCGAGTTGCGTGGCGATGCGGGCGATCGTGGCGGCATCATAAAGGTCCGAACGGTATTCAAACGAACCTTCGATCCGCCCGTCGACCTCGCGGGCGAACCACGTGAGATCATAGAGAGCACTGCCGCTATAGATCGGCGCCGCCGGGCGGTTGGACGTATTGTGCAGCACAACCGCAACCTGGAACAGCGGTGAGTGGTCCCAGGACCGTGCCGGATTCAACCGCTCGACCAATGCCTCGAAGGAGACCTGGCGGTGATCGTGGCAGTCGAGCACCGCATCGCGCGCGCGCAGCAGCAATTCGGCAAATGTCGGATCGTCGGTCAGGTCGAGGCGCAGCACCACCAGATTGACGAATGGCCCCAGCATCGTTTCGAACTCTGGCCGTTCCCGCGTTCCCATCGGACTGCCAAGAACGATATCGCCTTGGCCGGTATAGGCGCGCAGAACGACGGCGCACGCCGCAAGCAGTGCCATGTAGAGGGTCGCACCCGCCTCCCGCACCATCGCTCGGAGGCTGCTGGAGAGCTCGCTGCTCCAGCAGAACGGGTGCGCGGTACCCGACCGGTCCACTGTCGCCATGTGGTCGGCCGGGAAGGTGCAGACATCCGGAATGCCGCTGAGACGCCGTTGCCACCACTGCAGCTCGGTCGCGATCGCCCTGGGGTCCTGCCCGACGCGCTGCCACTGTGCAAAGTCGGCATATTGCAGCGCCGGCGGTTGGCCCGGGCCGCTGCGTTTGCAAGCTGCGAGCAGTTCCTCGTGCAGCAACGCCAGCGACCATTCGTCGAACGCAATATGGTGGACCGACGTCAGCACAGCGATCCGATCGCCGGACAGACGATATATGCAGAAGCGTAACGGTGCTTCGGCTTGCAGATCGAATGGCGTATGCACCGCTGTGTGCCGATCAGCCAAGATCGCTTGTTCCAGTTCCTGCTCGGACAAGGCGTGCGTCGTCAGATCGCGATGTACGACCGGCACTGCGTCGGGCGGCAGCACATGCATGCGCGGACGACCCCGTTCATCGCGGAAACGGGCTCGCAGGATCTCGTGGCGGCTGACGACATCGCGGATAGCGAGCTGGACGCGGCTGACATCCGTTACGCCATCGAGCTGCCAGGCAGTCGCCATGTTGTAGGCAACGCTGCCGGGATCAAGTCGATGAATGACCCAGAGCCGCTCCTGGAATAGCGAAACGGGCAACGAGCCGTCGCGCGAAATCCTGACCGGCTGTGCGTCCTGCTCCGCCGGCGCCTGAGTGATCAGGTCCAGTAGCTCGTCCTTCTGTGCCGCGATCGCCAGCTTCACGTCCTCGGTCAGCTTGCCCCGAGCGGCGCTTACGCGCAGCCGGCCGCCTGCCGCGACGATGTCGATGCCCAATGACCGTAACCGTGCGATAAGATGTCCGGCGTTCAAATCAATATTTCCTCCCGATCGGTCGCCACTGCCTCGATCCGTTCGGCCAGGCGACGAATGGTCGGTGCCTCGAATATGTCGCGCAAGGCCAAACGAACGCCGAGCGATGCTGAAACCCTCGCCAGCACGCGGGTGGCCAGCAGCGAATGGCCACCCAGCTCGAAAAAGTCGTCGTGAATGCCGATGGTGGTCACGCCCGTCAGTTCCCGCCAGATGTCGGCAAGGCCCCGTTCAATATCGGTTTCGGGCGGTTCGTACCCGCTGGAAAGCTGCGGGCGCGCCGACGCGTCCGTGGCGGGCGAGACAGAATCTGCTGCGCTTTCAGCCCTGGCGGCCTCGTCCTGGCGCCGGTCTTGCATCGCGCGGGAAACGGCTCGATGCAGGTCGTACCCGGTCACCACCACGCGCGGATGAGCGGACGCCAACGTACCGGCGAAGGCTGCCACAGCAGCTTCCGACGTCATGGCAACCCGAAGAAATCCCTCTCGTTGATCACGGCGCGACGGCCGCGCGATCTGGCGCGCCGCCATGCCGACATCGCGCCAGGGTCCCCAGTTGATGGATATGACGCGCCGCCATGCGGCCGGGACCGCCTCGCTCTCGACGAAAGCATCGAGCACGGCATTCGCACCAGCATAGTCGCATCCACCCGGCGTGCCGATCACCGCGTTGATCGAACTCATCAGCGCAACGAAGTCGAGCGGCACGTCCCCCAGCAGTTCGACCAGAACCGCAAGCCCACCGACCTTCGGAACCACCACTGAGTCGACCTCATCTGCATCCTGCCGGATGGCAATCGCGCCGTTTCCGGCGACGCCCGCGGCATGGATCACACCGTCCAGCGGGCCCCAACGCGACTGCGCGGCCGCAATGGCCTCCGCCATCGCCTGCCGGTCCGCGACATCGGCAACCGCGGTCATGACCTCGCCTCCTGCATCCTCGATGGCCCGGATCGACCGAATCGCCTGCACCCGCCAATCGTCGGCGTCGGCGTGCTTCAGCAGTGCGTCCCAGGCATCGTGTGGCGGCAGCGGGCGGCGGGCGGTGAGCAACAGCCGTGCAGAAGCCTTGCCGGCAAGCCAATGCGCCAATTGCAGCCCGATCCCGCCCAGACCGCCGGTAATCAGGTAACAACTTCGTTGTCTCAGTGGCAGTTGCGTCGTGTCGACCGTGCTCTGATCCACCGGCTCATACCGACGGACCCAGCGGCGCCCCCGACGATAAGCAACGAAACGGTCGCTTGCCGGTGAGGCCGCCTCGATCACGATCGACCGTGCCGAGGTGTCGATCGTGGTTGCCGCGCCCTCGGCTGCAATGTCGACGCTGCGGATGTCCAGCCCCGGAATTTCCGCCGGCAACACCAGAACTGGGCCAAAGGTCAGCGCAATCGCAGGATCGCACACCTTCTCGTCGATAACGCTTTGTGCGCCTGCCGTGATGACGATCACGCGAATCGCCGCATCCGGCTCATTGGTCACCAATGCACTGGCAAGGGAAACCAGCGTGTCGTAGCCGACGGATCGCGGGCTTTTGCCCGCATTCGCGTCGCCGGCCGCTGTCCAGAGCAGGACCGCTCCGGCAATCGGACCATGTGGGCTGGCCGCGTCATGCACGACCGCTTCCATGTCGTTGGCGTTGCCTGGCCTCACATGGAACCGATCGGCGGCAGGCTGTGCAAACTCGTCGGCAACTGTCAGCAGAACCGTCCGTGCGCCGGCCGCCCGCAATTGCGCCGCGACGGCGGTGGTCAGGGCGCCGAAATCCCCCAACACCAGCCAGCAGCCGGCGACCTGGGGCGACGTCCACGTTGTGAGCGGATGTTGCGTCCATGCAGGCAGGTACATCCGCGCTTCGCCGTCGGCGTGAACCCCGAGATCATCCGTCGGCTGGCGCGGTTGGTGGGGTGTCTCTCCTTCGACCATGTACCGTTTGCGCTCGAACGGATAGGTCGGAAGCGGAATGCGGCGCGGCGTCGCGCCGGCCAGCATCTGCGGCCACGCCATCGGCACGCCAGCCACCCACATGCGGGCCGCCGCGTCCAACATGGACCTGCTGTCGCGGTCCGCACGACGCGGATGTGACAGCGACGACGCGATCAGCCTGGCACGATCGCCGGGAAGATTGGCGCGCAGCAACGCGGCCAGCGCGGTGCCCGGACCCACTTCCAGGTAGAACAGGTCGGGATCCGACGCCAAAGTGCTTATCCCGTCGGCGAACTGGACAGCCTGACGCAGATGCCGTGCATAGTATGCGGGCGAGGTTGCCTGCTCGGTGGTGATCCAGGTGCCGGTGACATTCGAGACATAGGGAAGCGTCGGCGGCGACAGCTTTACATCCTTGAGCATGCCCTCGAAGGGCGCACAGGCAGGTTCCATCATTTCGGAATGAAACGCGTGCGACGTATGCAGCACGCGGCAGTCTACGCCATCGGCTTCGAGTGCCTCGATCGTGGCGGCGATGGCGTCGTCGGGACCCGCGATCGAACACAGCTCGGGCCCATTCATCGCGGCGATTTCCACCCCCGGCGCAAGGCGCGGCCGCAGGTCTACATCCGACAGATGCACGGCGGCCATCGTGCCGGGGAGCAGCGCTTGCAGAAGCCGCCCACGCGCAGCGACGACCCTCAGCGCATCCTCGAGCGACAGCACGCCGGACAGATGCGCCGCGATATATTCGCCGATGCTGTGGCCGATCATCGCCCGCGGCGTGATTCCCCAGTGCATCCACAGCATGGCGAGCGCGTATTCGATGCAAAACAGCGCTGGCTGGGTCAGCCAGGTCTGATCGAGGACGGCGCGGTGTTCGTCTTTGCAGATGGCGTCGCGGATGTCGCATCCCAGGTCGGAGTGCAGCACGGCGGCACAGCGGTCCAGCGCATCGCGATAAACGGGTTCCGTTCCATACAGCCCAGCTCCCATCCCGGCGTGCTGGCTGCCCTGACCACTGAACAGAAAGGCGACCGGTCGCGCGCCACCGCCATGGACAGCGGATTCGACCGGCAACTGCGCCGGCTGGTGCAAGGCCCGCACCGCTTGCTCATAATCCTGCACCACGACCGCGCGCCGATGGGCGAATTCCTTGCGCCCAACCTGGAGCGTCCACGCCACATCGGCAAGCGAGAGTTCAGGCTGCTGCTGCAGGCAGATCGCCAGGTTGGCGGTGGCCTGCTCGAGCGCCGTCGCGGTCTTGGCGGAGAGCACAAGCAGATGATCGTCGCGCACCGCAACGCTTGCGGAGGCAGGGGGAGCCTCCTCGACCACGACATGGGCATTGGTGCCGCCGATGCCGAAGGAACTGACACCCGCCCGGCGCGGCGTATCTCCTGCGGGCCACGCCGCCCGCTCGGAGCTGGCCATGAATGGGCTGCGAGGCAGATCCAGTTGCGGGTTCGGTGAGCTGAAATTCACCAGTGGCGGGAATTCTCGTTGGGCGAGCGCCAGCACCGTCTTGATCAGCCCGGCCACACCGGCGGCTGCATCGAGATGACCCAGGTTGGCCTTCAGCGATCCCAGCCGGCAAAACCCCACATCGTCGGTCGACCCGCGGAACACCTGGGTCAGCGCGGCGAGCTCGATCGGATCACCCTGCGGCGTTGCGGTTCCGTGCGCCTCGACATAAGCGATGCTGCGCGCATCGATACCTGCGAGCGCCTGCGCCGTGGCGATCACCTCGACCTGGCCATCGACACTGGGAGCCGTGTAGCCGGCCTTGGCGGCGCCATCGTTGTTGACCGCCGCACCTCGGATCACCGCATGGATCGTATCCCGATCGGCCAATGCGTTCCGAAGGCGCTTGAGCACCACGATGCCCGCTCCTGCCCCACCCCGCGTTCCAGCCGCGGCGGCGTCGAAGGGACGGCAATGCCCATCAGGCGACAGGATCATTCCGTCCTGATATAAATAGCCGCTGCGTTGCGGAAACGTGATCGACACACCACCCGCCAGTGCGACGTCACATTCACCCGCCTGCAAGGCTCGGCAGGCCATCTCGACCGCGACGAGAGACGTGGAACAGGCCGTCTGGATGGTGACGCTCGGCCCGCGCAGATCGAGCTTGTAGGACACGCGTGTACACAGGAAATCCTTGTCATTGCCGAGCATGAGCTGATAACCGCCCACCGCGTCCATCAGCGCCGGATTACGCATGATCTCCGCAATCAGGTAGGTGTTCATGCTGGCGCCCGCATAGACCCCGATCGACGTCCGGTCGTCGATCGTCTGACCGGCATGCTCCAGCGCTTCCCAGGCGCATTCCAGGAACACGCGGTGTTGCGGATCGAGAATTTGCGCCTCGCGCGGCGAGAAGCCGAAGAAGCTTGCGTCAAAGAGATCGGCACCATCCAGCACAGTGCCGCGACGAACATAGAGCGAATTATCACGCACTGAAGCGGTAACGCCGGCCGCGTCGAGATCGGCATCGCTGAACGTCTCCAGCGACTCCGTTCCAGAACGAATGTTGTGCCAGAACTCGTCGAGAGTGCGCGCACCGGGAAACCGGCCGGCGAGCCCGATGATTGCGATGGCGTGCGGCGGGAATGCCGTCGCGATGGCAGGGTCGCTCATGGGAAATGCCGCTCGCCATTGGCCGGGGCAGTCAGATCCGCGCCATTCTGGCGTTCCCGCGCTGCGAGCAGCCGGTCCACTTCCTCGTCGGATAGATCATCCACCAGGTCGATGGCATCGTATTCGCCAGCAGCAGTTGGCGCCGCCGGGCTGCCTGGTGGCGCGTCGGCGGAGCGCGGGATCGCAGCCATAAGGACTTCCTCAAGCAGATAATCGGTCAGCGAATCGAGTGTCGGATAATCAAACAGCAGACTGACAGGCAGCGGCTGGCCCAGTGCGGACCCCAGGGTATTGCGCAATTCGACAACGAGCAGCGAATCGAGACCCAGCTCACTTAGCGGGGTCGTCGGATCCATCGGCCGCGCGGAATCCATGCCGAGTGTTCGCGACGCCTGATCACGCAGGAACGTCGCGAGTACTTGCCGCCGGCGCGGCGCCGGTGCAGTTGCCAGCTCATTGTGTAGATTGAATCGCGTGACCGGTTTCGCTATTGCCGCGGCACCGGCGGGTGCACGAACATCAGTGCCCAAGTCGCCAAGGAACAAGGCCATGCCGTGCTGCCCGGCGCCGGCGCGGAAACGCGGCCAGTCGATTGGCATCACCGTTACTTGAGTTTGGCCGTCCTGCAGCACGCGTTCCAGCGCCTGAAGGCCCTGGGCTGGAGTCATCGCGCGCAAGCCCAGTGCGTTGAGCCGTCCGGTCAAACCGCGCTCAGCCGCGGCGCCGATATCAGCCCATACACCCCAGTCGATGCTGGTCGCGCACAGGCCACGCTCGCGCCGTGCATGCGCCAGCAGATCCAAGATGGCGTTGGCGGCGGCGTGGTTGGCCTGGCCGGGCGCGCCAAGCACACCGGCTATCGAGGAGAACAGCACGAACAGATCGAGCGGATCACTGCGGGTAAGGCGATCCAGCAACCAGGCGCCGCGTAGTTTCGGGGCGAGCACCCTGGCAAACCGCCCGGCGTCCTGTCGCGCCAATGCTGCATCATCCAGCACGCCCGCACAGTGCACGATACCGCGCAGCGGTGGCCCATCGTTGCGGATGCGCGAGAGCAGATCACTCAGGGCCGCTCCGTCGGTCACATCCACCGCTTCCGCAACCAGCTGCGTGCCGCGGCTCCGCAGCCGCTCAATCGCGGGGAGCGACTTATCGGTTGGCCCGCGCCGGCCGATCAGCACCAGCCGTCCGGCCCCGCGCTGCGCCAGCCATTCCGCCACCTGCAACCCGAGCCCTGACAGGCCGCCGGTCACCAGATAGGTTCCGTTACGTTTGATTGTCTCCGGCCCGGCCGGCCCGTGACGCACGACCACCTTTCCGACATGGCGTGCCTGCGCCATGAACCGGAACGCACGCGGCGCGTCCTTGATATGGAACACCTGGCGCGGCAGCGGCGTCAGCGCGCCACGGTCAGCCGCATCGACCAGGCGCGCCAGTTGTTCGCCGATCAGCGCGGGATCGCTTGCCGCAACGACACCCCAATCCACGACGGCGTAGCGGATATCCCGGCCGAGCGCCGCGACCCACTCCGGCGATTTGATATCGCGCTGGCCAATCTCGACGAAGCGCCCGCCGCGGGCGAGCGCACGGAAGCTCGCGTCCAGCATCTCGCCGGCAAGGGAGTTCAGCACAATGTCAACACCACGTCCGCCGGTGCGGGCCAGCACTTCATCGGCGAAGCCAGGGGTGCGCGAATCGAATACGTGGCGCACACCCATCGCGCGCAGCAACGCTCGTTTCGCCTCTGAACCTGCCGTTGCGAATACCTCGGCGCCAGCACGCCGGGCAAGCTGCACGGCCGCCATGCCGACACCGCCGGCGGCGGCATGGATCAACACCGTTTCGTTGGCCTGCATTCCCGCTTCATGCGATAGACAGAATTCGGCGGTAATGAAAGCGATCGGAAACCCGGCTGCTGCCTCGATGTCCACCCCGTTTGGCAGCCGTTGCACCAGCTCGGCGCGGGTGACGACGAAGGACGCGAAGCATTCCCGCGCGACCGCCATCACCTCGTTGCCGACTTGCACATGGGTTACCTCGGCGCCGACGCGGGTGACTCGACCGGCGCATTCGCTGCCCAAGGGAGCGGCAGCCGCGCCTGGGCGCATCATCAGGGCGTTCAGCACGTCCTTGAAGTTCAGCCCCGTCGCCTGCACGGCAATCTCGACCTCGCGCGCACCAGGTACGCGGCGATCGGCCGCCACGCGCGCGAATGCGTCGAGCGTTCCGGGCACGGTCGCCGCAAGCCGCCAGGCAGTGGCCGCCGCACCCAACGGCTCCACCGTTCCCACGTGCCGCACACGGGTCAGCCGTGCGACATGGCGCTGGCCAGACCGCCACGCGATCTGGCTTTCACCGGACTCATCGGCGAGGGCGGTCGTTAGCGCGTCGAGGTCGCCGGTACGCGACGCCGGATCGAGATCAACACAGACACAGCGCAACTCGGGATGTTCCAGTGCCAGTGTCTTGCCGACACCCCAGACGGCCGCCTGTATCGGTGACATACCAGGCATCCCGTCGCCCGTCGGCTGACCGCCGCGCGTGACCAGCCATAGCCGCGGTGGAGCATCCTCGTGCACCAGCGCCTGCGCCAGCAGGATCGGGCTCAGCGCGCTGTTCGTCTGCGCCTGGTTGAGCTGAGCATCAGCCATCCCGTCCCACACCGCGCTGTCGAGCGCCCAGGCATGCACCACACTGGTGACGTTCCGACCGACCGCACGCAACCGCTCCAGCAGTTGCCGGTACTCGCGTGCCGCGTCGGGACCGATGCTCGCCTCGTCACGGCCAATCCGGAACTGTCCCGGGCGAACCAGCGTGCAGCAATCACCGCGTGCTCTCAGTTGCTCGGCAAGCCGTTCCGTCACGCCACCCTGGTCGGCAAGCAGCAGCCAAGCCTGCCTCTCGCGCCTTGCAGTTGCGACGCCACGCGCTGCGGGCGGCGGCGCCAGCGGCCAGGTCACCTCATATAACGCCTCATCGAGCCAGCGCTCATCTGGACGATCAAGCGAGTTGCGTGTCACGCGCCTGAACTGAAGTTCGCGCAAGGCTGCGACCGGTCTGCCGTCGGCGTCGAAAATGCGCACATCAGCACGTCGGAGATCGCCCGAACCTGGGTGCAAAACCACATGTGCCCAGCAGGTTGTTGTCGGCGCGCTGAACCACGCAAAGCGGTCGACCGCGATTGGCAGATAAAGCGTCGGCTCGGCGCCGTCTTCCATCAACCCCGCCGCGGTCACCTGAATGCATCCGTCCAGTAGCGCCGGATGTATGCGATAGACGTTGCGCTCGGTTGCGAACTCGGCGGCCAGCGTCACCTTGCCGAGGGCCTGCGAGGGGCCGCGCCAAACTGCGTCGATCGAACGGAATCCGGGTCCGAAGTTCACCCCGCGCGTTGCGAAGCCGCGGTAGAAGTCGTCGACCGCCACCGGTGTCGGGCAGGCATCCCGCAGCCGATCCAGTGCTTCGCACGCCGGCTCTGGTTGGGCATTCACCTGGAGACGCGCGCTGACGTGGCGCACCCATGGGTCGGCGTCAGGCGCGGACTTCGGCCACGCTGTTGATCGACACGGCATAACCGCCATCGTCGGCGCGCTCGAATTGCGTATGCATGAGGCGCGCAGTTCCATCGTCCTCAAGCAGCATTGCCTCGCCGATCGTTATATCTTCAACGACAATCGTGGCGCCGCCCAGGACGCGCTCGCCGGGCAGCGATCAGCATCTCAAGATAGGCCGCGGCCGGCATGACGATCCGGCCAAGCACGGCGTGCTGCCGGATGAAGCCCGGCGCGTCGGCGCTAACCCCGGATTGGTATCCGGTCGGCTGCAACGGCGAACGCACCGCGGCGCCCAGGAGCGGATGTGCATTGGATATGACCGTCACCTTCGGCGCGGCACGGAACCAGTAGCGCTGTCGCTGAAACGGATAGGTCGGCAGATCGACGATGCGGCACGCGCCATCATCGTTCATGCCGCGCCAGTCCACCTGGTGCCCCGCCAAATAGAGCGCCGCAACGCCGTCCAGCATCTGGTTCCAGTCCTGCCGACCCCGGCGCAGCGACGGGATCATGAGCGCCGGCGGGCTGGCGAACACCGACGAAGCGAGCGACAGCAGCGCCGGCGCCGGGCCGATCTCGATGCAGCCGTCGACCCGCAATGCTTCCAACGTTCTGATGCCATCGGCGAAACGCACCACCTCGCGCATATGACGGCGCCAGTACGCCGGCCGAGTGATCTCCGCGGCTGAGACTGTCTTGCCGGTCAGGTTCGATACGATCCGCAGCCGCGGCGGCGAGAGTTTCACGGCGCTGACCGTAGCCTCGAAACGATCGAGTACCGGCTCCACCAGCGACGAATGGAACGCGTGCGAAACCGGCAGCGCCTTGTGCTGTATATCCCGCACCGCGAGCAATCGGCAGATTTCCGTGATCTCGGCAACTGCGCCCGAAATCGTCGTCTGCGCAGGTCCGTTCACGCCCGCGATCGAGACCCGCGCGGCATAAGGCGCGATCACTTCGCCGACCACATCGTCAGGCGCGAACACCGCAGCCATCGCACCACCAGCGGGCAGGGACTGCATCAGCCGCCCGCGCAGGGCGATCAGCTTCAGGCCATCTTCCAGGCTGAAGACACCGGCAAGACAGGCCGCCACATACTCCCCGACGGAATGGCCGATCAGGACGTTCGGCGTGACCCCCCAGGACCGCCACAGCTCCGTCAGCGCATATTCGACCGCAAACAGCGCCGGTTGCGTATAAACCGTCTCGCCCAGCAGTGCCGAACCGGCATCCGCGGGAAACACGACATCGAGCAGCGGCCGATCGAGATGCGGAGCAAGAATGCCCGCGCATCGGTCCAGCGCGGCACGAAAAACAGGCGAGGCCTCGTACAGCCCCTTGCTCATGTCCGGGTATTGCGACCCCTGGCCGGTGAACAGGAACGCGAGGCGCAGCGGGTCGCGGCGGGTGACCGTTGCAGTGCGCACCGCGCTGCTCCTGGAACCTTGCGCAAGGGACTCCAATCCGGCCCGCGCTTCCTCGACCGTGCGCGCCATGATGGTGGCGCGATGCATGAAATGCGTTCGCCCGGCGTTCATCGTATGGGCGATGTCGGCCAGCGGCACCTGGCTGAAGCGGGACAGGGCATCTGCGTGCCGCGTCGCTAGTTCGGCAAGCGCAGCCTGGTCACGCGCCGACACGGCCAAAAGACTCACGCGGTCCGGCTGCGCACCGCGCAGCACGGGTTCCTCCGGCACTTCCTCGACAATCACGTGCGCGTTGGTGCCGCTGAACCCGAACGAAGAGATTCCGGCGATGCGCCGTCCGCCGATCGGCTGCCACGCAACTGGTTCGACCGGGACCTCCAGCGGCAATTCGTCCCACGCGATGTGCGGGGTCGGCACACGAAAATGCAGATGTGGCGGGATGGTGCGATGCTGCAACGCCAGCACGACCTTGATCATGCCCGTCACTCCGGCGGCCGCCTCAAGATGCCCCAGATTGGTCTTCACCGATCCGATCAGCAGCGGCTGGTCGGCGCCTCGATCGGAACCGAACACGGCACCCAGCGCCTTCACCTCCTGCGGATCGCCGAGCTGCGTTCCGGTGCCATGTGCTTCGATATAGCCGACCTGGCGCGGTGCAAGCCCGGCAAACGCCAGCGCGGAGCGGATGACCGCTTCTTGCGCCGGGCCGTTCGGGGCGGTCAGGCTGCTGCTCGGGCCGTCCTGGTTGACCGCGCTGCCGCTGATAACCGCCAGCACCCGGTCGCCATCGGCGCGCGCATCGCGCAGCCGCTTGAGCACCATCACCCCGCAGCCTTCGGCGCGGGCAAATCCGTCGGCGGCCGCATCGAACGTCTTGCACCGCCCATCAGGCGACAGCATGCGCGACCGCGACAGGGCGATGAACAGATCCGGCGCCAGGATAAGATTGACACCGCCTGCCAGCGCCATCCGACATTCGGAGTTCCGCAGTGCCTGGCACGCAAGATGGACGGCAACCAGCGACGAGGAACACGCCGTGTCGACGGTCAGGCTGGGTCCGCGCAGTCCAAGCAGGAACGATAGGCGTCCGCTGACGACACTATGCGCGATCCCCGAGGTGAAATGCGCATCCAGCAGCCCGGCGTCGCCCGACTTGAGCTGGAGGTAGGCATAGTCGCTGGCAGCCGCGCCGATAAACACGCCGGTCGCCGAATTCTCCAGCCGGTCCGGCGCCTGCCCCGCATTCTCCAGCGCCTCCCAGCTTACCTCCAGCAACAGGCGCTGTTGCGGGTCCATGCCTTCGGCTTCGCGCGGAGCGATGCCGAAAAAGCCAGGATCGAACGCGTCGATGGCATCCACGAAACCGCCGCAGTGCGTCGCGATGTGCCCTGGTGTCGCCGGATCCGGGTCGTAGAATGCGTCGTGATTCCAGCGCTCCGCCGGGATCGGCGTGATCGCGTCGATCCCCTCATGCAGCAACTGCCAGAAGCTCGCTGCGTCGCGACCTCCGCCGGGCACGCGGCAGCCGAGCCCGATCACCGCGATCGGTTCACGCGCGGAGGCCGTCACCGCGGCGAGACGCGCCTCAGTCTCCTCAAGCGCGAGGAAGGCGCGCTGCAGCGGCGTCAGAGTGTCAATCTTGGCCGACAATGGTTTCCGCCTGTTCTGCCGGTTGGCGCTGGCCGAACCGCGCCAACAGGCGCGCCTCGATCTGCGCATCGTCCATGGCCGCGACCGTTGCGATCTGGGCCGCTGCGATCAAACGCGCACTCTCGCTCGGCGTGGCTGTCGGCGGCTCGGGCGCCGCCAGTTGGTCGCAGAGGTAACTCGCCAATGCATCGATCGTTGGGTGGTCGAACATCAGCGTCACCGGCAACGTCGACGCGACACCGAAGCGCCGCCCGAGCCGGTCCCGCAGTTGCACCGCCATCAATGAGTCGAGTCCCAGATCCATCAGTCGATCGTGGCGATCAGGTGGATTGCGGGAGTCGCATCGCAGCACACGCATGACCTCGTCGCGCACCAGATCGCAAACCATGTCGTGCCGCTCGGATGGCAGCGCCTCGAGTATGCTGGCCAACAGGCGCTCCGATGCGTCCACATGCGGCGTCGCTTGTGATCCGGTCGTGCTATCGCTGGCTGGGAAAGGGTGATTGGCCGTGGTTTCAGCCGACGGTTCGCCGGCAACGCGGGCGATAAGCACGTGTTGGCCCAGAATCTCGGCCGGTGAGCCGGTTTCCGGGAATGCGCGGGCGGCGTCGAAGCCGGCGTCCTGCAAAGCCTCGATCCAGATCCCGGCCCGCAGCAACGGGCTGTCCTGTCGCAGCTTATCGGCGAAGTGCTGCCAGCCGCCCATCAGGCCCGTGGTGATGTCGAACCACGGGAAGTGCGTTGTGGACTCGATCAGGATCATCAGCCCGCCCGGCGCCAGCAGCGTACGCAGCCGACGCAGCAGCAGTGGCAAATCGACACTCGCATGGATCGCGTTCGCCGCTACGATCACGTCGCAACTCGCCGGAGCGAAACCCTGCTCGTTCGGCGCGCGGTCCATGTCGAAGCGCGCATACGAAACAAACGGATACTGCCCGAACCGATCGCGGCCGCGGTCGAGGAACACGTCAGACACGTCGGTGTACACGTATTGTGTCCGGTCCGTCGGCAGCATCGTCAGCGCTGACGCCGTCGTGCCGCCGGTTCCCGCACCGATTTCGACGATGCGGAGGCGCTGACCCGCTGGTATCGTCTCGGCGAGTGCTCCGAGCGCCGCGGCAACAAGATCGTTAAAGTAACGCATCGAGGGCGACCGCTGGTAAAGACCTTCGGCCAGCTCGAACGAGCCTTGCGGAAACAATGTCTCGAGCGGGCTCTGCCTGCCACGCAGGACGTCGCTGAGCAGCCCGCCGCAGTTCTTCAGATAAGCCAGCAGCGGCGCGTTATCAGCGAGCAGGTCCTCCGCCTCGGCCCACAGCCCGGCGAGATCCGGAACCGGCAGAGGCCGATCGGCGACAAACCTCGCACCGTCCGCGCGAAGCGTGCCCGACGCGGCCAGTCCATCCAGCCAGTGCCGCACCAGGTGGCGGTACATTGCCCCGATCCCGGCGACGGCAATCACCTGCTCCGTCGTATGGGCCTCGCCCGCCTGGACGAACATGCCAGCGTCGCGCAGCGTCTGGATCGCATGAGCCCGCGTCAGGCGCTCAAGACAGGCCCATTTCGTCGGATACGACGCAACTTGCAGATCCAGCGGACCCTGACTGGCCTGGCGCGCCGTCGCGGCGCTGACGCGCGACCAGCGAGCGGCGGCTGTGACCGGCGCCGGTCGCGCTGCGCCGGGGACGTCGATCCAGTGGCGCTGCCGGCGGAATGGATAGCTGGGCAGCGCCACGCGCCTGCGCTGATAGTCGCGATCGAAACCGCGCCAGTCGATATCCGCGCCATCGGCGTACAGGGCCTGCAGGCTTTCAATCAGGTCCGACCAGTCCGTACGATCCAGCCGTGCCGACGGCAGCCATCGCATCCGACCGTCTGGAACGCACTCGGCGGCCATTGCCAGCAAAATGGGGTGCGGCCCGACTTCGATGCAATGCGTGATCCCTTGCGCGGCGAGCGCCTCGATCGATCGGGCAAAGCGGACAGGTTCGCGCATATGCGTGCACCAATACTCCGCACGACCAACCTCATCCGAGTCGGCAAACCCACCCGTCACATTCGATACCAGCGCGATCCGGTTCGGTCGGAACCGCACGGTCTCCAGCACCGGCCGGAACGCCTGCAGCACTGGATCGACCAGCGGTGAATGCGCCGCGTACGAAACGTATAGGGGGCGCACGCGGATGCTGGCGTCCCGCAACCGTTGGATCATGGCCGCCATGGTCTCGCGCTCGCCGCTGACGACGAAATGTTCGGGACCGTTATGGGCGGCGATGGTCAAGGCTCTGCCACTCCCGGCAATCTCGGCCGCCACCACCGCCTCGCGCGCGAACACCGCCGCCATCATGCCATCACCGGCCAGCGTCTCGGTCAGGCGTCCTCGTTCGGCGACCAGACGAAGCGCATCATCCAGCGGCAGGATGCCGGCAATGCAGGCCGCCGCGTATTCGCCCAGGCTGTGGCCCAGCACCGCCACCGGCTCGACGCCCCACGAGCGCCAGAGCTGCGCCAGCGAATACTCGATCGCGAACAGGGCGGGCTGTGCATACATCGTGCGGTTGATCGGCGCGCTTTCGCTGCTGTCGTTCAGCACATCGACCAGGCCGCGTGCCATGTGCGGCGCCAGCCCTTCCGCGCAGGCATCCAGTGCCTGCCTGAACGACGGCGACGTGGCGTACAGCCCCATTCCCATCCGCGCGTATTGCGCGCCCTGGCCGGTGAACAGGAAGGCCACCTGCGGGCGCGTCGCGCCATCGTGCCATCCGGTCGCGACCGTCGCGTCGGGTGTTCCGTCGATGAAACGGCCAAGACCTTGCCGCAGCGCCTCGGCCGTTGCTCCGGCCACCGCAAGCCTGGTGTTGAAGTGCGAGCGGCCGGCATTGGCCGTGTAGCAGGCGTCGGCCGGCGCGACGCTATCGACCAGCGCCGCGTGGTAGCGCCGCACCAACTCATTGAGGGACGTGGCGTCACGTGTCGACAGCGCCAGCACGTGCAGCGGCCGTTCCGATTCGGAGGGTGCCGCTGTCGCCGATGGCGGACCTTCCTCCAGGATCACGTGTGCATTGCAACCGCTGAAACCGAACGAACTCACCCCGGCAAGGCGCGGACCGCCGTTCGACGCAAACGGCACGGCGGCAGTTGGCACGGTGATCGGCAGACCCGCCCAGTCGATATGCGGATTGCCTGTCTCGAGATGCAAATGCGGTGGGATTTCCTTGCGTTGCAGGGAAAGCACGATCTTCATCAGCCCGGCGATGCCGGCCGCGCCTTCAAGATGGCCGAGATTGGTCTTGACCGAGCCGACAGCGAGCGGCTCCCCGGCGGTCCTTTCCGGGCCGAACACCGCGCCGATGGCACCGATCTCGATCGGATCGCCGAGCGGTGTCCCGGTTCCATGCGCCTCGAGATAGCCGATTGCATTCGGGGCGACGCGGGCAGCCGCAAGTGCTGCCCGGATGACGTCCTGTTGCGCCGGACCACTCGGCGCGGTCAGCCCGCCACTACGCCCATCTTGATTGACCGCGCTGCCCCGCACCACCGCGAGGATACGATCGCCGTCCGCGACAGCGTCGGACAACCGGCGCAGCACCACCATGCCGCAGCCCTCGCTGCGGACATAGCCGTCGGCGGCGACATCGAAGGTCTTGCAGCGGCCATCCGCCGCCATCATGCGCGCCTTCGAGAAGCAGATGTTCATGTCCGGCGTCAGGATCAGATTGATCCCGCCGGTCGCCGCCAGATCGCATTCGCCCAGGCGCAAGGCCTGACACGCGAGATGCAGCGCAACGAGGGACGACGAACAGGCGGTATCGATCGCCATGCTCGGACCGTGCCAGCCAAGAAAATACGACAGCCGGCCGGCGGCGATGCTGTGTGCATTGCCGGTGCTGGCATAGATATCGAGCAAATCCGGCCGCGTGAACAGCGCGCGGCCATAATCATTGTTGCAGATGCCGAGATAGACCCCGCTGCGCGAGCCGGTCAGGCTGGCCGGTGCGTGACCTGCATCCTCAAGCGCCTGCCACGTCACCTCGAGCAGGATGCGCTGCTGCGGATCCATGCTGGCGGCCTCGCGCGGGGAGATGCCGAAGAACTCGGCGTCGAACCTGTCGATCTCGTCGATGAAGCCGCCACGCCGCGTGATCATCTTGCCGGGCGCATCGGGATCGTCGGAATACAGCGCATCGAGCGACCACCGATCGGCCGGAATATCGCCGATCGCATCGCCCCCGGACCAAAGCAGCCTGGCAAAGCTGGCCGCGTCGCTCACGCCGCCGGGAAAGCGCATGCCCATGCCGATGATGGCAATCGGTTCGAACCGCTCGGCTTCGGCTTGTGCAAGCCGAGCGCGCAGCTCGCGGATCTCCAGCAGCGCACGCTTGACGGGGGTCATCGCTGCATCGCTTGCGTCGTTCCCGACCGTCATGCCGCGCGTCCTGAAATGCCGTGTTCAAGTTCTTCCAGCAGCAGCGCTTCCGCATCCGCATCCGAGAGTGCTGCCACGTCGATCATCGGCGCGCGACGGGCGTCGTTCCGCCGCGCTGTCCGTTGCGTCCGTTTCGATGCCGCACGCGGATGCCAGAAAATCGGCGAGCGCCTCGATCGTCGGGTAATCGAACAATAATATCGCCGGCAACGACATGCCGGTTGAACGGACCAGATCGTTGCGCAACTCCACCGCCATCAGCGAGTCTAATCCGAGCTCTTTCAACGGCATGCGCGTATCGAGCGGGGCCGCATCATTCCAGCCGATGACCCGTTTTGCGCAGTCGACCAGGTAATCGATCAAGGTCTGGAGCCGCAACCCCGACGGCATCGTCCGCACACGTTCCACGATGGTCATGGTCTCCGCGCGCGGTGCTGGTGACGCGCTACTCGCTCCGACAGTTGCCAGCCGGCGGTAGAAATCCGGATCGGCTCCGGCCGGGAGCCGACTGCGAAACCGCTGCCAGTCGATCGGAAGCACGGCACCGTAGGCCGCACGGTCGGCCAGCAGGCGCTCCAGCCGCGCGAAGCCGGCGGCCGGATCGATGGAGGTCAAGCCGCGCGACAGCCAAACCTCTCGCGCGCGTCCGGATGCGTCGGCCGCCATTCCGACCTCGGTCCACAGGCCCCACGCCACACTGAGCGCCGGCAATCCGATCTGCTGCCGATAGCGAGCCAGCGCGTCCAGTTCGGCGTTTGCGGCCGGATACAGTCCTTGCCCCGCCGCGCCGAGCACCACTGCCGCCGCCGAATACAGCACGAAAAAATCGAGCGGCAGCGTGCGCGTCAGTTCGTGCAGCAGCCAGGCGCCATGGACCTTGCCGTGCATCACCACACGGCCGTCCTCCCAGCCTTGATTGAGCAGCACGGCGTCGCGAACTGTGCCGGCGGCATGCACCACACCGCGCAGCCTGGGCATTGTGGCGCCGATCTCACGCAAGACCGCCACCATGGCTTCGCGGTCCGCTGCATCCGCGGCAAACACGCGAACCGTGACACCGGCACGTTCCAGTGCCTCAATCCGCAACGCGGCTGCCTCGCCCGGCGGTCGCCGTCCGCTCAGCACCAGATGCCGCGCGCCGGAGCGTGCCAGCCATTGGGCCGTCTCCAGGCCGACGCCGCCGAGACCACCGGTGACCCAGTAGGTGGCGTCCGATGAGATCAGCGGCGCCACTGCACGCTCGGCGCGCTGTTCGGCGGCAACGCGGATCACGACCTTGCCGATATGGCGTGCCTGCGCCATGTGGCGCATCGCCTCGCCCACCTGCGGCAGCGGGAACACTTCGACTGGTAGCGGGCGCAGCGTCCCATCCCGCATCGCGGTCAGGACTTCGTCCAATATCGGCCGCAGCAGGCGGCGATCCGCTTCCGCCTCCGCACCTAGATCGTAGGCATGATAACGGACGTCGGGTCGGAGGGCCGCGACCTGTGCTGCGGTCCAGGTCCCGCGTTTGCCAAGTTCCAGGAAGCAACCGCCGGGCGCCAGGACCCGGATGCCCGCCTCGATGAACCCGCCGGCGAGCGAGTTCAGTACCACGTGGACGCCGGCGCCTTCGGTCACCGCCATCACCTGATCGGCGAAAGCGACCGATCGGGAATCCATCACCTCGGCCACGCCAAGTCGCAGCAGCATGTCCCGTTTCGCCGGCGAGCCGGCAGTGGCGAACACCCGTGCCCCGCAGCGTTGTGCAAGTTGCACGGCGGCGAGACCGACGCCGCCAGCGGCAGCGTGGATCAGCACCCCCTGGCCGGCGCACAGCCCGGCGAGGCGCTGCAAGCCATACACGGCGGTCGCGAACGCCACAGCGATACCGGCTGCCTCCTCCGCCCGCATTGTCTCGGGTATCGGGGCCAGGAATCCGGCCGGTACTATCGCTTCGCTGCCGAGACCGCAGGGGGCGTATCCGAACACGCGATCGCCGGGGCGAAATGCAGCGACAGCGCCACCGACCTCGACGACCGTTCCGGCACACTCGATGCCGATCGGGGGGGTATCGCCCGGATACATTTGCAGCACGCTCAGCACGTCGCGGAAGTTCAGCCCCGCCGCCAGGACCCGCAGGCGGACTTCATCCGGTGCCAACGACGGCCGCGTCGCTGGACGCAAGGCAAGCCCGTCGAAACTGCCCGGCTGGACCAGTTCCATACGAAACGGCTGAGCCGCCGCCAGCCCGGACTCGCGCGCTGCGGGGGCGCGATACGGCAACAGTCGCGGCACCCAGCGCTGCACGCCGCGCAGTGCCACACAAGGCTCCGTCCCAGCCAGCAACTCGCTCGCCAGCCGAGCGACATCATCCGGCGCTTCGGCAGCATCGAGGTCGATCGCGCGGACACGCAAATCCGCGTGCTCTATCGCGACCACATCGGCCAGCCCCCAAACGCCGGCGCCGCGCGGCCGCAGCGCCTCGGTGCCGATGACGGCGCGACAAGCGCGGGTGACCAGGTTGAGCGGGCACCGGTGTTTCGGGGCCATGTGGGCCAGAGCCTGCACGATGTGCAGGATCGACCCGAGCGCACGCACGTCGTCGTCGTTCCATGTCTGTGACGAGAAATCGGCAGGCACCGCAACATCGAGCGACCAGCAATGTACGATGGCCGGCAGCGGATTTGTCGGACCCCACTGCGCTTCTGCCCATAGACGGCGATAGTGTTCGGGATTGGCAGGATCGATGATCCAGCTCCGTTCCGAGGTTCGAGCGAAGCCCGTGCCGGCGCGAACGTTCCAGCACTCGCCGCCGAGTTCGGTCAGCGTGGCCGCCAGCAGCGACGCGGTCCCACCGGCATCGGCGAACAGCAGTGTCGGCCCCGGCGATGCGGGGTGAGCACGCGCGCCGAGGCTCGCAGCGCGCTCCCAGCCGAGTTCGTAAAGATCGCCACGCGATGCTTCCGCCGACTCGATGGCCGCACGATCGGCGCGCGCAAAGCGAATGCCACGGAGCCGAGCGACCGGCGCCCCGTGCTCCGTCTCCAGTATCGCATCGGCGGTCATCGTTTCGGCTGATCCAGCGCCGGATACGCGGGCTCGCCCGATCAGCCGGCCGCCGTGCGAGGGGCGGATTTCGACGCTGTCCGCCCCGATCGGCAAAAACACGTCGACGGGGACCCGTTCCGCTGTCGGAGCACCTGCCGCCAGCACGCAAAGTTGCAAGGCAGCGTCCAAAAGGACCGGATGCAACAAGTGTTGCCCGGCGGTCGGCCGCAGCGCTTCCGGCAGCTCCACCCACGCCTGTGCCACGCCGCCGGACCGTTCGATCGCGCTCAGACAGCGAAAGGTTGGACCGAATTTGACGCCGAGTTCGGCGAAGCGACCATAGACCGCCGCTTCTCGCACACTTCGCCCATGCGCCAGATGCGGTGGGGGCGCCCAGACGTCTGGTTCGGACTTTCCGACGCCGGTCGCGATCAGCCGCCACGCGTCGGCAGTCGTCGCGTCCGCGCACGCCTGCTCGTAGAACGACAGCTCCGCGCCGCCATTCTGCCGCGGGCGTACCACGACCTGCCATCGCTTCGCTGCTTCCCCGGGCAGCGGCAATGTCAGCGGCCGCAGCATGGCAAAGTCGGCCAGATGCGGCTGTCCACAGTTCAAGACATGGCCGGCTGCCACCGCCAGCGTCTCAAGCACCGCCGCCGCCGGAACCAGCAGCCGGTCGAATATGCGATGGTCGGCGGACCACGTCGACGCACCATCTGACCCGCCCTGGAATATCTGGGCGTCGAACCCGGCTGCCGCGATGCGACACCCGAGCAACGGATGCACCTCCGGTGCAACATCCGCTATTGCGACGCCGGCCGGCCGCGGCCTGATCCAGTGCCGCTTGCGCTGCCAGGGATAGGCCGGCAGCGAGGCGACCGATCCGCTGGTTGGCTCAACCGCCTTCCAGTCGGGATCGGAGCCGGCGGCGTACAGACCGGCGCAGGCCTGCAGCATGGTCGCACGCTCGGGCCGGCCGCGGCGCAGCGAGGCAAGCACCACGGCATTGGAACTGAGCTCCGTGAGGTTCGCGGTCAGCGAATGAGCGAGCACCGGATGCGGTGCCAGTTCGACAAAGACATTGCATCCGTCTGCGACCATGGCGCGGACGGCAGCCGCGAACTGTACTGTGTCGCGCATGTTGCGACCGAAATAGCTGGCGTCGAAGCGCACATCGTCGACGCGCGCGCCAGTCACCGTCGCGTAAACCGGGATCGTCGGCGTCGCGGCACGGACGGCGCCGAGGGCGTCGACAAACGGCTGCTGGAACCGCGTCATCTGCGCGCTGTGGAAGGCATACCTGACCGGCAGCAGGCGATGATCGACGCCAGTCTCCACGAGCGTCGCCAACACTTCTGTCAGCGCCCCGGTCTCGCCGGACAGCACCACGTCCCGCGGCGCATTGATGGCACCGATGCTGAGCCGATCGCCGTAAGGCGCAATCAGCGCATGCGCTTCGGTCTCGTTCAGCCGTACCGACGCCATGCGCCCGAGCCCGGTTGCCTGCTGCATGGTCCGGCCGCGCTGCCAGACGATCCGCACGGCTTCGTCGAGGTCAAGCACGCCCGCCACATGCAGCGCGGCAATTTCGCCGACGCTATGCCCGACCACGGCCGCCGGCGTCACACCCCACGATTTCCACAGGGCTGCCAGTGCGACCTGCAGCGCGAACAGGGCCGGTTGAGCGATCTGCGTCTGATCGAGACGCGATGCCGCCTCGGGTGACTCCAGCTCTGCCTGCAACGACCAGCCGCACAGCGGCCGCAGCAGCGCATCGCAGGCGTCGATGGCTGCGCGATACACCGGCTCCTCGGCGTAGAGCTCGCGGCCCATCGCGTACCATTGCGGCCCCTGACCGCTGAACACGAAGCCGATCCGTGGTGCGCATGGTGCAGCGTGCGGTGGACCGGACACGACCGGTTCGTCCAGATAATGCCGCAGCGCCGTTTGCAGTTCATCCTTCGACCGACCGACGAATGCCACCCGTTCGCCATAGTGCGTCCGGCGTCGCGCGGCGGTTGCGGTAAGATCGGCGATCGTCGCCGTGGTCGTGGCGATGAATTCATGCCAGGTCTCGGCGAGCGCCTGCAACGCGGGGAGCGTCCTGGCCGAAAGCGGCAGCAGATAGCTCGCCCCTTCGCGCGTCGGCTGCCCGGGGGACGGAAGCTCGGGCGCCTCTTGCAGGATCACGTGGGCATTGGTTCCACCCACACCGAACGAACTGACCGCCGCGCAGCGCGGCTCGGCTCCGCCAGGCCACGGCGTCAACCGCGTGGGGATCGTCAGGCGCGTGCCCGCCAGCGAGATATGCGGGTTCAGCGCGTGGAAGTTAGGCTGCGCGGGCACCGCGGCGTTGCGCAAGGCGAGCACGGCCTTGATCAACCCGGTGGCGCCGGCTGCCGCTTCCAGATGTCCGAGATTGGCCTTCACGGCACCGAGCAGGCACGGAGCGGCCCCTGGCGCCGAGCGCCCAATCGTAGCGGCCAGTGCTTCAACTTCGATCGGGTCGCCGAGCGCCGTGCCGGTTCCATGCGCCTCGACGAAGCCGATGCGTTCTGGCGCCAGTTGAGCGGCGGCCAGCGCGTCGCGAATCAGGGCTGCCTGCGCCAGCCCGTTCGGTGCCGCGAGCACGGTCGATCGCCCATCCTGGTTGACCGCCGAGCCGCGTATCACCGCCAGGATACGATCCCCATGTGCGACCGCGTCCGACAGGCGCTTGAGGACGACGACGCTGCATCCTTCGCCGCGGCCAAAGCCATCCGCGAGCGCATCGAACGACTTGCAACGACCGTCGGGCGCCAGGAACCCGACTTTCGACATCGACACCAGCGGCTCCGGCGTGATCATCAGTGACACGCCACCGGTGATCGCAATGTCAGATTCGCCAAGGCGGAGGCTCTGGCAGGCAAGATGGATTGCGACCAGCGATGCCGAGCATGCCGTGTCGACCGACATGCTTGGTCCGCGCAGGTCGAGCAGATATGACAGTCGATTGGCCAGGACGCTGTGCAGCGTCCCGGTCAAGGTGCGCAGCTCTATCGCCGCGGGATCGGCGTATTGAAGCTGTGCGTAATCGTTATGGTAGCTGGCAACGAACACGCCGGTGCGCGTGCCTGATAGTGTCGGCTGCGGTATGCCGGCGTCGTCCAGGGCTTCGATGGCGACTTCCAGGAACAGGCGCTGCTGCGGATCCATCCGGTCCGCCTCGCGCGCGGTAACGCCGAAATATTCGGCATCGAACCCGTCGATCCGATCGATGAAGCTTCCCGCCCTGGTCGCCGTCTTTGCCGTTGCGGACGGATCGGGATCGTACCATGCATCGCCGTCCCAGCGATCACCCGGGATTTCGCCCACGGTTTCAGTCTGGTCACGTAGTAACTGCCAGAACTGCTCTGGAGAATCCGCGTTGCCGGGCAGCCGGCATCCCATGCCGATAATGGCGATCGGGTCGGCTTGCAGCACGCGCGCGACCTGGGCGCGTGCCTGCCGGGCCATGAGTGCCAGCTTGAGAACCGACGCTCCTGCAAAGGGGTCCTGCGTGTTGGTCATCCGTCGCCTTCGGCCGCGTGCCCGATAAGCGCCAGGGCCGCTTCTTCATCGGACAACGTGACAACACCCATCAGTGAGTCGAGCAGATCGCCGGCCGGCGGTTGCGTCGCAGCATCCGGCGCGGACACGACGGCGGGTTGCCCATCGCTCGCCAGGTAAGCGACCATTGCCTCCACGGAGGGATAATTCCAGGCAAGCGTCGCCGACAAAGGACGACCCAGGGCAGTCTCGAGATGATTGCGCAATTCGATGGCCAGCAGCGAACCCAGTCCGAGATTGCCGAGCTCCTTGCGAGTATCCAGCCGTGATGGCGCAATCTTCAGGACACGGCCAACCGCTTCCTTCACCAGTTTTTCGATGATCGCGCGCCGCCGTAGGGGATCCGCACCATCGAGCTGGCTCAGCACCGATGATCGGCCCGCATCGCCCTGATCGGCGACGAGGTCCTTGAACACCGGGCCGATCCGGTCGCCGCTGGCATGCCGGAACTGCGACCAGTTTACCGGCATGACGGCCGTCGTGGGAACACCGCGGCCGCACAGCCAGGCGAAGAGTTTGCCTCCTTGTTCGGACGAAATGGCCCCGATGCCCTGCCGCGCCATCTCTGTCACTGCACGGGCGCCGGCTTCACCCAAAGCGAGGCCAGCATTTTCCCATGGTCCCCAGGCAATGCTGAGCGCCGGCTGACCCCGCGCCCGGCGGTCCTGGGCCAGCGCGTCGAGCCCGGCATTGGCAGCCGCATAGTTGGCGACGCCGGGATGCGGCAGGAACCCGCCGATCGACGAAAACACCACGAACAGATCGACGTCCGGCAGCAGGCGATCGAGCAGACGTGCACCGCCGAGCTTGGTCGTCAGCACCGCGTCGAATGTCGAGCGGCTCATCGAGCTTGCGAGCTCATTGGCCAGTGACACGGCGGCGTGGAAAACCCCTTTTATCGGTGGCCAACCATCGGTTTCGTAACGGTCAAGGAATGTACGCAGCGCTGCTTCATCGCCGACATCGAGAGCGGCAATGTGCACCGCCACACCCATCTGCTCGAGTGCGCGAATTGCGGCGATCCGTCGGCCCGTTGTCGTGTCGGACGGCACCAGGCGCCACGTCTCACGCAGTGGCAAAGGCGTCCGGCCCAACAGGATCAGCCGGCGGGCGCCGCGCTCGGCAAGCGCTTTCGCAACGATGATGCCGATATCACCAAGACCGCCGGTAATGAGATATGCGGCGTCCCGACGACACGTCAGCGGCTGGTGCGGTCGCGTTCCGTCGTCGCGATGCAGTCGCAACATGTAGCGCTCGCCGGCCCGGACTGCTGCTTCGGTCTCGGCGTCCTGACTGAGTACGTGGTCGACGAGCAGCTCTGCGTTCTCATGCGCGGCAGAGACCGGGTCGAGATCGAGCAGGCCACCCCACAGATCGGGATGCTCCTCGCCGATCACGCGCGCCGCCCCCCACAACGCGGCCTGGTCGACCGAGACGCGCGCAGCCGGCTCAGCAATGACCGTTTGCGCTCCGGTCGTGGCGAACCACAGGCGAGGCTGCACGTGCCACTTGCACTGCAGGCAGACCTGCAGCACCCGCAGCGGCAAGAAAGCCGCTTCGCGACAGTCGGTCGCCAAAACGACGATTCCGGTGGCGCCGGACGCCGTGAGAGCAATCCGCCGCAGCGCGTCCTCGACCTGCCCGAGCGGGGCCACGATTGCCTTCGCACCCGCTGTCGCGAAGGCGGCTTCCAGGGCCGCGCCCATGGAAGTGTCGTCAGCCAGCACCAGCCAGGTTGCGTCAAGCGCCGCGGCGCGAAGCTTGCCCGCTGGCTTGGCGATCTGCCATTGCAAGTGATACAACCAGCTCCGTACCTCGTCATCCAGGCGGAGAGGAGCCACGCGATCGCCAGCCGCACCGCGCCGCATCTCGGCTGCCTCAGCCCAATAGCGCTCGCGACACCAGGGGTATAGCGGAAGCGGCACGAAGCAGCCGCCCTCCGGCATGATCCGATGCCAGTCGATGGGATAGCCCGCGGCCCAGAGCGCGGCGACCACACCGAGTAGGGTTTGCTGGTCCGGCTGCTCCCTGTGTCCGCAAACCGCGGTGGTGGCATCTGGCACCATTTGCTGTACCTGAGGACAGCAGCACCGGATGAGGTCCGAGTTCGACGAAGATCGTGACACCGTCGGTTGCCAGCGCTTGCACGGCGTCCGCGAACAAAACCGGCTGGCGCAGATTGGTCGCCCAATAGCTGGCATCGAACTCAGGGCCGGCGGCCACGCGCCCGAGCGCCGTCGAATAGATCGGAATCCGCGTCTCGGCCGGTCGCAGGCCGGCAAGATCGGCAGCCAGCTCGACGGCCAGCGGGTCCATCTGCGCGCTATGGGAGGCCACGTCCACCTTCACCAGTCGGCAGAACACGCCATCCGCCGCGAGTTTCGCCAGCATCTGGCGTACCGCCTCGGGCTCGCCGGACATGACAGAGGAGCGGGGACTGTTGCTCGCCGCGGGCGACACGCAATCCTCGGACCCTGCAAGCCGAGTCGCCAGCTCGGCCAGCGGCAACTCCACCAGCGCCATGGCGCCTTGGCCGCTGACCCGGCGCATCAGCGAACTGCGCCGGCAGATCACCTGCATGGCCTGATCCAGGTCAAGCGCGCCGGCGATATATGCGGCACCGACCTCGCCCATGCTGTGGCCAACCACGGCGTCGGGCTGGACGCCCAGGCTGCGCAGCAGTTCGGCATAGGCGATGGCAATTGCCACCAGCACGGGCTGGATCACGTCGATCCGGTCCAACTTGAACATCTCGGAGCCCGGTTCGGCGGCAAGCTGCTCCAGGATCGACCAGTTGGCATAGGGCCGTGCGGCACGCCCACACTGTTCGAGCATCGAGCGGAAGACCGGCTCCCGGTGCAGTAGCTCGCGGGCCATGCCGATCCACTGGGCGCCCTGGCCCGGAACGACGAAGGCGAGACGTGGACGATCGGCCGTGTGCACGACCGCGTCCACGGTCCTTTGATCCTTGGCGTAGCTCCGAAGCGCCTCCGCCATCGCCTCGGTGCCCGCGGCGACGAATGCGGCGCGATGGTCCAGACAGGTCCGCTTGGTCGCGGCGCTCCAGCATATGTCCCGCAGCGATGCGGGGTCGCCGGCCGACAAATGGGCGGCGTAACGTTCAGCCAGCTTGCGCAGTGCCACTGGGCTGCGGGCCGATAGCGGCAGAAGCTGCGTTGCCCGGCTGGCGGCTGTCGCGCGCGGCGTCCCGGCAATGCCCTCCTGGAGGACAATATGCGCGTTGCTGCCGGCAATCCCGAAGGCGCTCACTCCGGCAAAGCGCGGGTGTTCCTGTGCCGGCCAGGGCATCGCTGCTCGCGGTATCTCGCAGGCCAGTTCCGACCAGGGTATGGCGGGGTTGGGTTCGCGAAAATGCAGGCTGGGCGGTATCACGCCGTGGTGCAGGGAAAGTGCGGCCTTTATCAGCCCGGCGATGCCCGCCGCACCCTCGGTATGGCCGATATTGGTCTTCACGGAGCCCACGAACGCGCGCGACCCCAGGGACCTTGCCGTGCCTATGACGGCGCCGAGTGCGCCCAGTTCGACCGGATCCCCGGCCCGCGTCCCGGTACCGTGCGCCTCGATATATCCAACGAGGCCAGGCGGCAGCCGCGCGTCGTCATAGGCAGCCCGTAGCAGCTCCTCCTGTCCGGCGCGGCTCGGTGTGCCCATCGAGCCACTGCCGCGACCATCATTGTTGATCGCGCCGCCGCGGATCACTGCATAGATTCTGTCACCATCGGCGAGCGCATGTTTCAGCGGCTTCAGGACGATCAGTGCGGCCGCTTCGCTGCGCACGTATCCATCACCCGACGCGTCGCCGAACTTGCACCGTCCGTCCGGCGCCATCATGCGGCTTTGTGAATAACCGATGCTGATGTGTGGTTGCAGGATGATGTTCACCCCGCCCGCCAGCGCCAGCGAACACTCGCCGCTGCGAATGCTGCGCACCGCCAAATGGACCGCCGCGAGCGACGATGAACAGGCGGTATCGATCGTGAGGCTCGGACCCCGGAACCCGAGCAGATAGGACACCCGGCCGGATGCGGCATAACGGCCGCTCCCGGTCGTCATGAAGAAATCGATCTCCTCCGGGTCGGCGAACAGACGTGCCTCGAAGTCGCTGATCCATTGACCGACGAACACGCCGGCACGCCGCCGGTCGATCCGATCGACATCCTGCCCGGCGTCCTCCAGCGCTTCCCAGGCTGTCTCAAGCAGCAATCGCTGCTGCGGATCCATGCGCTCCGCCTCGCGCGGTGAGACACCGAAGAATCCCGCGTCAAACTCGTCGATCCGCTCCAGGTATCCACCCGAGCGCGTCATCATCCGCCCCGGGGTGGCCGGTGCCGCCGCGAAGAACCGCGTGACATCAATGCGGTCCGCCGGGATCTCGGCGATCGCATCGCGCCGCTCGATCAGCAGGCGCCAGAAGCCGGCGGCATCCGAGGCGCCGCCGGGAAACCGGCATCCGATGCCAACGATGGCCACCCTTTCAGGATGGCCCGTCTCGACCATGTCGTTCACGTGGCGCGCCCGTCTGCGCGGCGGAGCATCGGGGCGAGCGTCACCGACAGATCCCGGAGAACCTCATCGCGTCGGGCATCGAGGTAGAAGTGCCCGCCGGCAAACCAGCGGATGCGGAAGGGCCCCTCGGTCTCGGCGCGCCAGGCCGCCAAATGGTCCGGTGGCGCCAGCCGATCCTGCATGCCGCCAAAGGCCGATATCGGGCACGACAACGGCGCATGGGGGGTGGGCAGAAAGGTTTCCAGCGCCGCGACGTCGGCCCGCAATGCCGGCAGCAGCAGGGCCAGCACGTCAGGCGACTGACGGATCTCCGCCGGGATGCCGCCATAGCGACGGTCGATTTCCTGGACGAATTCGTGATCCGGTAGCGTGCGCAGGGCGCTATCGAGACCTGCCACGCGCGGCGGGCGTCGCGCGGACACGAACAGATGGAAGGGAAGGGCGCCTTCGTTTTCGGCCAGACAGCGGGCCACCTCGAACGCCAGCACGGCCCCCATGCTATGACCGAACAACGCGAATGGCTGGCCCAGATGGGGCCTCAGCGCCGCGATCAGCGCATCGACCAGGCTTGGGATGCTGGCTATCGGTGCTTCATGCAACCGGTTGCCGCGCCCAGGCAGTTGCGCGGCCCATAGGTTCAATCCCGCTGGCAATCCCGTCGGCCAGAGTCGAAAGATCGAGGTAGAACCGCCGGCGTATCCGAAGCAGAACAGATTGGCACGGCCACCGGCGCGCTGCGACCACGGGTGCAGCCACGCAGCGCTGCCACCGGAGGTCGCGCCCGAGCGCGTGGACTTATAGGAAATGGCGCCGTCAGGCGTCATCAATCACATCCTTTGTCAGGCCGCCCCTTTGAGCAGCGAAAGCAGGGGCAGGGACCAGAAAGTTTCGTCAGAGCATCAACTGCCAAGTGGAGTGCAGGTTATTCCAAGTTAATGCTTTTTTCCACATTTTTTGGCATGATTTGAAACACACTGTTAGGCTTGCCTAATGATAATTCGTCTAGGCTAGCTTTCTACGAGACGGCTCCCGGCAAATCCGTCAAACGCACCCACAGAGCGGGGTGGGGCCGCAGGGTATGATGGAATTCTGCGCCTGCATGGGGCGAACTGGGTCTCGACCCGTCGCGAAAATCCTGAGGTTTTTTCCACTGCGGGAAAAATGTGCGTAGCTTGTGAAGGCCCATTGCGCGGCCGCGGTTGCGCAACAGACGCACGTCTTCAGGCTGGCGTCTTCAGGCTGGGCATCGATGCGAAACCGCACGAGGCATCGCCTGCTGGCGATCAGCCGAGACCGATTGGGATCACATTCCTTTCGACACCAACGAAAAGGGTATTAAAGTCATGGTATCCGCTGACCAAACGATGAGGTAATTTCAAGGTCGCATTTCGATCCCAAATCGCCGCGCCCCTTGTGTGCGGGGGTGCTGCTGGTGGCGAGACTAAAAAACCACTCGTTGGCGCAAATGGCAATAAGTTGGAAAGAGTTCGCAGAAATAAAACTCCATTAGCGCCTCAAACGTCGTCGGTTCCTGCCAGGTGCTGAGCATCGGACACACTCACGGCGCATTTGCCGGCGGTGCCTACCAGGGGTTGCGTTCCGCAGTGGGAGTGGCGAATGGCGATTTCATTCCGGCAGCCTGTCGCAAGGTCAGCGCCTTGGTCTTCTTGGTTCGGCGTCGCCATGGTGGTTGACCTTACTGGGTCTACTGTGACTACTTAGGGCTGCGCGCTTCGCCAGGCGCGCAGCCTGTGTCGACCCCGGCTGCGCCGGGCCGCTGCAACCAACAAGGGATCACATGAAACCGCGACCTACCAGCCAACCTTCGGAGTGCCACAGTAGGCGGTCACCGTCTGCCGTAGCCGCTCTGCTGGGTTGGACCGCCGCCCGGGTCGTGCCGGTGACCGCAATGCCCTTCGCGCGAGTGCGCCAGGGCTAGCGGCCAAGGCCCCCCGGGTTCGAGCAACCGCTTGAACCGGAGGAGAGGGCCATGGCCGCCTTCCTCAAACTGAATATTCTGCCGGGCGCACGTCGCGCCCGACCTGCCGTGGGTCGTGCATGACCAGGTGCCCGGGCGCCGGTTTCCCACATCGCCACCGCGCCCGGTGCTGAGTGCGCGCTGGCTGGTCGTGTCCGACGGCCGGCTGACCTGCCGCTGGCACACGGTCGCGGCCGCCCCCGACCGCCCTCCTCCGCACTGACGGACGGCCCAGCGCGGTTCCGCCGCGCTGCCCGCGCCCGCTCGGCCACAGCCGGGCGACCCTGCCGCTGTCACGCCTACGCGGAGAGCCCACCATGTCCGATCTTTCTCTCGACCCGCGAGTCCTCAACGATCCCGCCGGCCATGCCGTCCTCGACCCCGCCCATATCGGCGACATCGAGGGCGCGCTCGGCACCCTCTACCAGGGCGACATCAGGGGCCGCGCCACCTGGAAGGCACGGTTCGCGACGCTGATGGCGATCGTCGGCCCCGGCCTGATCGTGATGGTCGGCGACAACGATGCCGGTGCCTTCAGCACGTACGGCCAGGCCGGCCAGAACTACGGCACCGCGCTTGCTGTGGACGCTGTTGCTGCTGGTCCCGGTGCTCTACGTCAACCAGGAGATGGTGCTGCGCCTCGGCGTGGTGACGGGCGTCGGCCATGCGCGCCTGATCCTGGAGCGGTTCGGCAAGTTCTGGGGCGCCTTCAGCGTCATCGACCTGTTCATCCTGAACGGGGCGACCATCGTCACCGAGTTCATCGGCATCAATTTCGCCCTTGGCTTTCTTGGCGTGCCGCGCGCATGGGGCATCGCGGTCGCCGCCGGAATCGTCATTGCGGCCGCCAGCACCGGCAGCTTCCGCCGTTTCGAGCGGTTCTCGCTGGTGCTGTGCTTCTTCAGCCTGCTGCTGGTGCCGATCTTTCTGATGGCGCATCCGCCCCTCGCGCAGATCGGGCATGATCTCGTGGTGCCGCATTTTCCGGCGGGCGAAAAACTGTCGGACGTCATGCTGCTGGTGATCGCCATCGTCGGCACGACCATCGCCCCGTGGCAGCTCTTCTTCCAGCAGAGCTACGTCATCGACAAGCGCATCACGCCGCGTTTCATGGCTTATGAAAAGGCCGACCTCGTCATCGGCATCTGCGTGGTGCTGGCGGGCGCGATCGCGCATCATGGCGTTCACCGCCGTGGCCTTCCAGGGCACTGCCGGCTTTGGCCAGTTCACCGATGCGGGTGCCCTCGCCAAGGGCTTGGAAGCCTATGCCGGCCGGACTGCTGGGGTGATGTTCGCGTTCGCCCTGCTGGACGCCAGCATCATCGGCGCGTCCGCCGTGTCGCTGTCCACGGCCTATGCGATCGGCGACGTGCTGATGCTGCGCCACTCGCTGCATCGCCGGCCGACCGACGCGCGCGGCTTCTACGCGATCTATGCGGGGCTGATCGTCGGCTCGGCGGCGCTCGTGCTGTTCGGCAGCGATGCGCTGCTGGGGCTGTTGACCAACGCCGTGCAGACGCTCGCCGGCGTTCTGCTGCCGTCCGCCACGGTGTTCCTGCTGCTGCTGTGCAACGACAAGGCCGTGCTCGGGCCGTGGGTGAACCGGCGCTGGCTGAACCTGTTCACCGGTGCGGTCATTTGGGTGCTGGTGATGCTGTCGATGGTGCTGACCGCCGCCACGGTGTTCCCGGACGTCTCCGCTGAGGTGATCATTGCCAGCCTCGGCCTGGGCAGCGCGGTGGGCCTGGCCGGTTTTGTGGCCTTCACGCTGCTACGCCGCGCCCGCGGCGCGCTCGCGGCAGGCGGTACCGCGGATCGATCCGGCGCGGCTGCGGACGCTGCGGGCGACCTGGCGGATGCCGCGCCTCGACATGCTGGCGCCGGCGGAGCTGAGTCTGGCTAAGCGCATCTGGATGATCGTGCTGCGCGCTTATCTCGTTGGCGCCGTCGCCCTGGTTGCCGTCAAGGTGATCCAGCTCGCGCTCGGCCAGTAGCCCAAGGTCAGGCACGATGGATCGCGTTCGCCGGCGCTCTCGCGAACCGGCTTTGCTAACCAGCGGAACTCGATCAGGCGGTGCGATTTCCGCCGATGACCGCCTGCCGCAGCTTATCATGCAGGTGTTCGTTTCCGGCGACGACATCGCCGGTCTGCAGCGGGTCGCCGCCGTCCGGGTCGGTGGCGAAGCCACCCGATTCGCGCACCAGCAACAGGCCGGCCGCCACGTCCCACGGATGCAGCCCCATCTCCCAGTAGCCATCGTATCGACCCGCCGCCACCCAGGCGAGATCCAGCGCGGCGGCGCCGAACCGGCGGATGCCCGCAACCTGCGGCATCAGCGGCGGCCAGCGTGCGTAAAAAGGCGGCACGCCGCGCCGCCGTGACAGCGGCGAATGGGATGCCGGTGGCGAACACGGCATCCTTGAACTCGCGCCGGGCAGACACACGCAGCCGCCGCTCGTTGACGAAGGCACCGCCGCCTTTTTCCGCCCAGAACATCTCATCGACGACCGGCGCATAGATCAGGCCTGCCGCAAGGTCAGAGCCACCGTCGGGCAGCCGCCGCTCCAGCCCGATACTGATCGCCCAGTGCGGAATGCCGTGCAGGAAGTTGGTGGTGCCGTCCAGCGGGTCGACGACCCACCGCCAGGCCCAGTTCGGCGACCCGGAGGCGCCGGACTCTTCCATCAGGAACGCGTAGCCGGGACGCGCCTTGGTCAGCTCCTCCCGCAGGGTTTCCTCGGCGCGCAGGTCAGCCTGCGAGACGAAGTCGGATGGCCCCTTGACGCTGACCTGAAGCTGCTCGACCTCGTTGAAGTCGCGCAACAGGCGCTTCGACGCTTTCTGCGCCGCGTTGGCCATCACCGTGAGGTGGGGAGAAAGGCGAAATGCCACCGCCGCGTCAGCCTTTGGCGCGTTCGACGTAACTGCCGTCTTCGGTGCGCACGACAATGCGCTCGCCGGTCTCGATGAAGGGTGGGACGGAGGTCTTCACGCCATTGGAAAGGCGTGCCGGCTTGTAGGAGGAGGCGGCGGTCTGGCCTTTGACCACCGGATCGGCCTCGACGATCTCCAGAATAACGGTGGGCGGCAGGTGGGCGGCGACCGGCTCGCCTTCGACCAGATCGATGGTGATCTCCATGTTGTCCTGCAGGAACGGGGCGGCGTCACCGAGCAACTCGAGCGAGATATGGGTCTGTTCGAAGCTCTCGGGATCCATCAGGACCATGTTGGGGCCGTCGGTGTAGGAATAGGTGTAATCCTTCTCCTCGGTCATCAGGCGCTCGACGGTATCGGCAGTGCGCCAGCGCTCGTTGGTCTTGTTGCCGGACTTCAGGTCGCGCATCTCCACCTGGATGAAGGCGCCGCCCTTGCCGGGGCTGATGATCTGCTGCTTGAGCACGGTCCAGCGGCGGCCTTCATGCTCGATCACCTGTCCGGCGCGGATCAGGTTGGCCTGCTGCTTCATGGTTGCTCGGTCTCAATGACAGGGGTGCGGGCTTCTAGACCCGGTCCCGGAAGGGGGCAAGCCGGCGTTCTTTTCCGCAAACCGGAAAACCGGTCAGCCCCGGAGGTTGCGCCGCCTGGGCCAAACCACGGCCCCAGGATACTCCTGCTGGAGCGTTGCCGTCGAATGGCGCGGGTCCTGCTCGACCACTATGCGCAGCGTCACACCGGCGGGTCCGACATCCAGTTGCTTCTGCCCCTTACGGGGCAGCGGGACGCCAATCCGCGCGCAGTAAGCGACGAGTACCTGCCACCAGGGCTTCGGCGGTAATGCTCCTGCCCTGGTCCGGCCGTTCGGGACTGTTGAACCTCACGAGTTGCTCTTCGGGCTGGAATTCCACCGTGCTGGCGTCGCCGGGACGCAAGCCGAGCGCCTCGGCGACACGGGAGGCGATTTCCACGGCCCGTAGAATTTCAGCGCCATCGAAATTGACGCTTCGTTGCTCGATCACCGGCAAGGCGCGTTCATCCACCCCGTGACATTTGCTAGGTCGCATGGCGCGATGAACAAAACCTGAATAGCAATCACGCTCGCGTGAGCGCCGGGTCGGGCCGCCAAAACAAAGTCGGACCGGACCGACGGTGGGTGGATCGCCGCGGGCTAGGCGATCTGAATTGCTCCCGACGTTGAACGAGCGGCCCCGGTTCAGCTCGTCAACACGCCGTGCTGTCGCAGGAAGCCGAGCAGCGGCAGCAGCGGCAGGCCGAGAATGTCGCTATGGCTCCCTTCGATCCGATCGAACAAATGGATGCCGAGCGATTCCAGGCGATAGGCACCGACGCTGCTCAGCACGCTGTCGCCCTCGGCTGCCAGATACGCGTCGAGGAACTCGTCCGAGAAGGCGCGCATTGTAAGGCGTGGCTGCACGACATGGTGCCACACGCGCCGGCCGTCGCGATGGCACACGACAGCGGTGGCGAGCAGGTGCGCCTTTCCGCGCAGCGACCGAAGCTGCGTGCGCGCGGCTGGCGAGATCGGCCGGCTTGTCGAACCAGGCCTGCTCACAGACCAATATCTGATCGGCGCCGATCACCAGGGCCTCGGGTGCACGTTGTGCGGCGCGTGCCGCTTTCAGCTCCGCCAAGGCAAGCGCCGCGTCGGCGGCGGAAGCGCCCTCGGCGCGTGCCGATTGTTTCACCGTCTGTTCATCGATCCGGGCGGGTTGGGCGCTGAAGCGGATCCCGGCGGCGCTGAGCAGGGCTTGTCGCGCACTGGAGGCGCTGGCGAGAATAATCGTCGGCACCGGATTCTGGAGCATGCGTTCCTGCTGACTGTTGGGACAGCGGCCGGGAATCCGATCGCGGCTCCCGGCCGCGTCCGGTCTGTCAGTTGTAGTAGTGCTAGCGGTGATACTGATGATCCCAGCTCCGATGGTGCCAGTGGTGGTGGTTCCAGTAGTAATCAACCAGCACCGTCCGCGAGCCTGAGACGCCAGGTTGCACCAGCACGGGCGCCGCGTGTACCGAACCGACGCCCATGACCATCCCGGCAAGCATCGTCGCCGATAGAATCAGCTTCCTCATCATTCGTTTGAGCCCCTTTCTGCCGCGCCCGTATCAAGGCAGAGTTCTTGGCGGAATTCGGGTCGGCGGATGCCGATTTTGCGGCGGATCGGCTGCATCCACACGCGCTGCCTGGGAGTTGAAGCGGACCGCACCGGGTCGGGCGCGTTCCCTTCGCTTATCCCATCTCCCGTTCCAGCGCCTCGATCTCCGCATCGCTGAATCCGAAATGGTGCGCGATCTCGTGCACCACCACGTTGCGGACCAGCCGCGACAGATCTTCACCCGTCTCGATCCACTCCAGCAGGATCGCCTGACGATAGATAAAAATCAGGTCCGGCGGTCGCGCGATGTCGTCCACGCTGCGGGCGGGCAGGGGAGTGCCCCGGTAAAGACCGGTCAGCTCCCAGGGCGACTCGATCTCCATCTCGTCCAGCGTCTCACCGTCCGCCGCTTCCTCCACCGTGATCGCGACGCCGGCGACATGCTGGGCAAGCCGGGCGGGGATCGCCGCCAGCGCCTGCTCCGCCATCTCGGCCAGATCGTCCAGGCCCGGCGGTGGGCCGAAGCGGCGCGCGGACCCCGTGTTGCTAATCGGCGTGTCGCTCATCGGCGCATCGGTGCAGGATAGGCACCGAGGGTCAAGCAGAAGGAGCCGCCGCATGCCGCAAAAACTCAGTGATCAGGAACGCGCCGCGCTGGGCACCAGCCTGCCGCACTGGTCGATAATCGAGCCGGACGGCATCCGCCGCGGCTTCAGCTTCCGCGACTTCAGCGAGGCCTGGGGCTTCATGAGCCGCGTCGCGTTGCTGGCGGAGCAGCATAATCATCATCCCGACTGGTCGAATGTGTGGAATCGCGTCCAGATCACGCTGTCCACGCATGACGCCGGCGGCCTGACCGACAAAGACGTCGCGCTGGCGCGGGCGATCGACACGCTGCTGGAATGAGCGGGCCGTCGCTGCCGGAGCGCGCCGCGGCGATCCGCCGGGGTGCCGCGCGGCTGTGCTGTCAGCTTGGCTGGGCGCCGCTGCATGAGGTGCCGCTGCCGAACGGGCGGCGTGCCGATATCCTGGCGCTGCGTCCGGATGGTGGTTTCGCCTGTATCGAAGTCAAGTCCGGCCCACGCGACTTCCTGGTGGATGTGAAGTGGCCGGAATACAGGGAATACGCCGACGCATTGTTCTTTGCGGTCGGCGTGGATTTCCCGCTCGATCTGCTGCCGGACGATGCCGGCCTGATCGTGGTTGCCGGGCTGGAAGCCGAGATGTTGCGCGATGCGCCGTGCCACGTGCTGGCCGCCAGCCGCCGGCGCGCCCTGCTGCACCGGTTTGCGTGGCTGGCCGCCGGGCGGCTGGCGATGGCGGAGGACCCCGCCGGGATCGCCGAGCTGCGGGCGGCGACGCGCGTGGAATAGGCCACGTTCGTGCGCGCCGGCAGCGATCTACTCCCTTTCAGATCGGCCCAGCCTTGAGCGATGGGTGCCGTCGCGATAACAGGTAAGGATGCAAGCGAAGCACACTGGCGTCGTGTTTGATCTCGGCGGCGTCCTGATCGATTGGAACCCCCGCCATCTCTATCGCAAGCTGTTTCCCGGCGACGAGCCGGCCATGGAACGGTTCCTGACCGAGGTCTGCTCACCCGCCTGGAACCTGGAGCAGGATCGTGGCCGGACCTGGGCCGAGGCAACTGCGCTGCTCACTGCCCGTCATCCGCAACACAAACACCTGATCGAAGCCTATCGCAGCCGCTGGCACGAAATGCTGGGCGGCCCGATCGAGGGCACCGTGGCTATCCTGCGTGACCTGAAGGATACCGAGGTCCCGCTGTTCGGGCTGACCAACTGGTCGCACGAAACGTTTCCCGAGGCGCTGGAACTGTACGATTTCCTGGGCTGGTTCCAGGCGATTATCGTCTCCGGCCAGGAACGGCTGGTAAAGCCCGACTCGCGCATCTATCGCCTGCTGACCGACCGGTACGGGCTGGACCTCGGCAGCCTGGTGTATATCGACGACAATCCGGGAAACGCGGCCGCGGCGACCCGGCTCGGCATGCACGGCGTTCATTTCACCGACCCGGCAGCGCTCCGCACGGAGCTGGTCGGGCTGAACCTGTTACGGAGCTGACCAGCCATGGGCCCTCGCGTCGATCCCGTTGCGTCCGATACCACCATTCCGCCGCAGGCAGCCGTCGTCATCGTCGGTGCCGGCATTGTCGGGGTTAGCGCCGCCTTCGCACTAGCCCGCAAGGGCGTGTCGGTGGTGCTGTGCGAAAAAGGGCATGTCGGCGGCGAGCAATCCAGCCGCAACTGGGGCTGGTGCCGGAAAATGGGCCGCGATCCGCGCGAGTTGCCGCTGATCATCGAAAGCCTGCGCTTCTGGCAGGGCATGAACGAGGCCGTTGGTGGCGAGACCGGCTTCCGCACCTGCGGCATCCTGTACCTGTGCGAGACCGAGAAAGACGAAGCCCGCCGCACCGCCTGGCTGGAGCACGCGCGCCCGTACCAGCTCGACACGCACCTGATCGGATCCGACGAGATCGCCCGCCTCATGCCCGGTGCCGCGCGCAGGTTCCGCGCCGCGCTCTACACGCCGAGCGACGGGCGCGCGGAACCCCAGAAAGCCGCACCCGCCATCGCCGAGGGCGCCCGGGAAGCGGGCGCCGTGATCCTGACCGACTGCGCCGTTCGCAGCGTTGAAACCAGCGGCGGCCGGGTGGTTGCAGCAGTTACGGAAAAGGGCCGCATCGCGTGCGACTGCGTGCTGCTGGCCGGTGGCGCCTGGTCGCGCCTGTTCTGCGGTAATCTTGGTGTCGATCTGAAACAGCTCAAGGTGCGTTCATCGGTGATGCGCACCGAAAAGCTGGAGGGCGCGCCGGAGATTTCCGCCAGTGGCGCGGAGTTTGGTTTCCGCAAGCGCCTGGACGGCGGCTACACCGTGGCCAATCTGAACGCCAGCGTCACCGAGGTCGTGCCGGACAGTTTCCGCCTGGCACGCGATTTCCTGCCGCTCTGGCGGTCCGGTCAGGCGCGCGTGCAAGTGCGGGTCAGCGGCCGTTTCATGGAGGAGGCGCGCACGCCCCGGCACTGGTCGCCGGACAAGCCGTCACCGTTCGAGGCGGTGCGCGTCCTGGATCCGGAACCGCTCACCCGGCTGAACGATCAGGCCCTGGCGTCTCTGTCCAGTGCGTTTCCGGTGTTTGCCCAGGCGAAAGTGGCGCAGCAATGGGCGGGCATGATCGACGTGACGCCGGATGCGGTGCCGGTGATTTCCGCGGTCCCCGGCATGCCGGGGTTCTACATCGCCACCGGTTTCTCCGGTCATGGGTTCGGTATCGGGCCGGCGGCCGGCCGGCTTGCCGCCGACCTGATCACCGGCGATCGGCCGATCGTCGATCCGACGGCGTTCCGGTTCGACCGTTTCAAAGGGGACAATTCCTCCCAGCCGATGATCGAGCTGTAACAGGAGATCATGCGTGACCGCAGCGAACACACCGGCCCTCGGCAGCGCTATTCGACACGAATGGCTGCTGGACCCCGATTGGCTGACGGTAAATCATGGATCCTTCGGGGCCACGCCAAAACCCGTGCTGGCCGTGCAGGAAGATTGGCGCCGCCGGATGGAGGCGCAGCCCAGCCGCTTCATGCGCATGATCCTGCCGGACGCGTTGCGTGCCGCCGCCGAAGCCATGGCCCGTTTCTTGGGGGCGGAGGGGAAGGACCTGGCGTTCCTGGAAAACGCGACCACGGGGTGCAATGCCGTGTTGCGGTCGCGCCGTCTTAAGCAGGGTGACGAGGTGCTGGTGCTGACGCACGGCTACGGCGCGGTGCGGAACACGGTACGCTACGTGACCGAGCTGGTCGGTGCACGCATGACCGAGGCTGCGCTGCCATACCCGCATCCCGACGCCGACGGCGTTGTTGCCGCGTTGGCCGAGGCGATCACACCGCGGACCCGTCTCGCCGTCCTCGACCACATTACCTCCCCCAGCGCGCTTGTGCTGCCGCTCGCCCGCATGATCGCAGCGTGCCACGCGCGCGGCGTACCGGTGCTGGTCGATGGCGCGCACGGCCCGGGGCAGGTGGATATCGACCTGCGGGCGCTCGGCGCCGACTGGTACGTCGGCAACTGCCATAAGTGGCTCTGCGCGCCTAAGGGGGCTGCGTTCATCTGGGCCTCTCCCGAGCGGCAGGAGGGGTTGCATCCCGTCACCATCTCGCATGGGTACGGCAAAGGGTTTCTGGAGGAGTTCGATTGGACGGGGACGCGCGACTTTAGTGCGTTCCTGGCTGTGCCGGCGGCGATCGAGTTCCATGACCGGCTCGGCGGTCCCGCACTGCGTACACGCAACATCGCGTTGGCTGCCGAGGCGACCGCACTGATCGCCCGGCGATTGAACACGGAGCCGGGTGCGACCGGTGAACTCGCCGGATCCATGGGCGTGGTGCGGCTGCCTATCACCGGAGACGTTTCCGCGGAGCGCGCCCGCGTCTTGCGGCAGCATCTGCTGGATCAGCGGACCGACGTTCCGCTGCATGCAATCGCTGACGGAATCTGGATGCGGATTTCCGCGTATGCCTATAACGAACTGGCGGATTACGAGAAACTTGCCGAGATCGCTGCGCGCGTGATGCGCGCTTAGCGGCACCCGGCGGGAGGGGACGAGATGCTGAAAGCGATCGCGGTGGCTGCATGCCTGGGGTTCGGCTGGCTGTGGGGACATGCCGCCTCCGCCGACGAGCTGTACGGCACGCTGAAGAAGATCAAGGATAGCGGCACGATCACGATCGGCCGGTCGGAGAACTCGGTGCCGTTTTCCTACACCGACAGTGCCGGTAACCCGACCGGCTATTCGATCGAGCTCTGTTCGCACATCGTCGATGCGGTGAAGCAGGAGCTGAAGCTAGACAAGCTGCAGGTGCGCTACGTCACGATCATGGGCACCACGCTGATCCCGCTGGTGGTGAACGGCACGATCGACATGGCGTGCTCCACCACGACACATACGCTGTCCCGCCAGCGCCAGGTCGATTTCCTGCCGACCATGTACATCACCGGCAATCAGCTTCTGGTGCGCAAGGATTCCGGTATTCATGAAGTGGAGGATCTGAAAGGCAAGCGGGTTGCGGTGAACCAGGGCACCACCAACGAGAAGATCATCAAGGCGATCGACGCGCAGGAGCATCTCGGCATCAATTTCCTCGACACCGAGGACCAGCCGCGCGGCTGGCTGGCATTCGAGAGCGGTCGGGTGGATTGCTACGTGACCGACGCTATCGTCGAACATGGGCTGATTTCCAAGGCGGCCCACCCGGAGCAATATGAGGTGGTCGGGCGGTTGTTGTCCTTCGACCCGTATTCCGTCGTCGTGCGACGAGACGATTCGGCATTCCGGCTGGTCGGCGTGCGGACGATCGCCGGGATGATAAAAAGCGGCGAGATGTTCAAGCTGTACGACAAGTGGATTGGCCCGATTGCCGGACCGATGAGTCCGGAACTGAAATACGTGCTGATGGGCGAGGCATACCCGGACTGATCTGCCGGCGCGATGCATTACAACTGGAACTGGTCAGTCCTGACGACCGCGCCGTATTTCGGCTGGATCTTGTCGGGGCTGATGTGGACGGTGCTGATTGCCCTTGCCGCATGGGTGATTGCGTTCAGCCTGGGGTCTGTGCTCGGCGTGGCACGTACCGTGCACAGCCGGGTCGTTCGGGCCGTTGCCGCGGTTTATGTGGAGCTGTTTCGCAACATACCGCTGCTGGTGCAGATGTTTCTCTGGTATTTCGTGCTGCCCGAGGTGCTTCCCAAGGCGGCCGGTGACTGGCTGAAGCGCGGCCTGCCCCACGCGGAATTCTGGACCGCGGTGGTCTGTCTTGGGCTGTATACGGCGGTCCGCGTTGGTGAGCAGGTGCGGGCGGGTATCCAGTCCATCGCCGGCGGGCAGGCCAGCGCCGGTCTGGCCAGTGGGCTGACCCCGGTGCAGGTTTATCGCCATATTCTGCTGCCGAATGCGTATCGCATCATTTTCCCGGCGCTGACCACCGAGTTTCTGAGCATCTTCAAGAACTCCTCGCTGGCGCTGACCATCGGGGTGCTGGAGCTGACCGGGCGGACGCGGCAGATTTCGGAATACACGATGCAGCCGATCGAGATGTTCCTGACCGCGACGGCGCTGTACGGGGCGATGACGCTGAGCGTTACCTTCGGCATGTGGCTGGTCGAAGGCCGCACGCGCTTTCCGGGCATGCTGACGTCAGAGGCGAGCTGAGGTGACCCATTTCACTTGGTCGTATCTGGCCGGCATTCTGCCGCTGCTGCTGAGCGGAATGGTGGTGACGGTCGAGCTTACAGCCGCGTCGCTGGCCGGCGGCATGCTGTTCGGGATAATTTTGGCGGTACTCAGGATCTCCCGCTTTCGGATCGTTGCTCTGGCTGCCGCCATTTATGTGAACCTGTTGCGGTCGTTGCCGCTGTTGCTGCTGATCTTCTGGTTCTACTTCCTGGTGCCGCTGCTGGTCGGGCGCCCGGTCGGCGGCATGACGTCGGCGCTGATTGGTTTCATCCTGTTCGAAGCCGCCTATTTCTGCGAGATCATCAGGGCCGGTCTGCAAAGCGTGCGGCGCGGGCAGGTACTCGCCGGACTCGCTTCGGGACTGACTTACGCACAGACGATGCGTCGGGTCGTGCTGCCGCAGGCCCTGCGCAACATGCTGCCGGTGCTGCTGACCGAGGCCATCAATTTGTTCAAGAGCACGGCCCTGGTCTACGTCGTCGGGGTGCGGGACTTCCTGACCGCGGCCAGCATCATCGGCACGCGCGACAACGATCTGGTGCCGCTCTATCTTCTGGCAGCCGTTGTGTATCTCGTGCTGTGCCTGACGGCATCGCTGTCCGTCGGCCGGTTGCGCCGCGGCTACGCGCTGTGATTGCGGTCGAGAATGTCAGCAAGTGGTACGGCGACACGCAGGTGCTGCGTGAGTGCACCGTGAATGTCGCGCGCGGCGAGATCGTGGTGGTTTGTGGCCCGTCAGGCTCCGGCAAGAGCACGCTGATCAAGTGCATCAACGGGCTGGAACCGATCCAGCAGGGCCGCATCGTGGTGGACGGTGTTTCCGTGGCCGAACGCGGCACCAACCTGCCGAAGCTGCGCGCGCGGATCGGCATGGTGTTCCAGAGCTTTGAGCTCTACCCGCACATGACAGTGACGCAGAACATCATCCTGGCGCCCATCAAGGCGCTGAAACGGCGGCGGAACGAGGCCACAGAACGCGCCTACGCGTTGCTGGAGCGCGTCGGGATGCGCGAGCACGCCGACCGCTATCCGGCCAATCTTTCAGGCGGTCAGCAGCAGCGCGTGGCGATTGCGCGCGCGCTGGCGATGGACCCGATCGCCATGCTGTTCGACGAGCCGACCTCGGCGCTCGATCCCGAGATGATCAACGAAGTGCTGGATGTGATAACCGCGCTGGCGCAGGACGGGATGACAATGGTCGTGGTCACGCACGAAATGGGGTTTGCGCGCCGCGTCGCCGACCGGGTGGTGTTCATGGATCAGGGCCGGATCGTCGAGGATTCAGCCAAGCAGGAGTTCTTCCATCAGCCGCGCAGCGATCGCGCGCGCCTGTTCCTGTCGAAGATACTTCAGCACTGACCTTAGGCGGCGATCAGCCGAAATAGGTCTGCTCCAGCGTGTAACCGGAATAGAATGTCAGCGCCCCCGGCAAGTTGGCGAACCCGTCAACATCCTTCGCCATCGCATAAGCCTGTGAGCGCCAGGCGAGGCCGACCACCGGTGCCTGATCCAACGCGAGCCGCTGCACCTTGTCGTAGATCACCTTGCGCTTGGCCGGGTCGTATTCGGCACGGCCGGCTGCAAGCAGTTCGTGCAATCCGGGCACGACCAGGTCGAAGCTGCGCCCATAGGATGGCGGCAGCGTGCCATCCAGCAGCGACGACAGCGCATCGGGGTCGTTGTAATCCAGCGCGGTACCCATGACCGAGAATTGGTACTGGCCGCGGTTCCCCAGCGCCACCCGGGCCGGCCAGTCCGGCAGATTGAGCTGCACCTGTATGCCGACCGCGGCCAGATCCTGCTGCACCACCTCGGCGGTCATCTTGTGCATGCCGTACTGGGCGGTTGACAGCAGGGTGCACGAGAAACCATTCGCCAGCCCCGCGTCCGCCAGCAGGTGCTTCGCCTTGTCGGGATCATAGGTCCAGGTGTCGGCCAGGGACGGCTCGTAGAACTCGGTTCCCTTGGCCAGCGGGACTCCGCCCAGCGGCGCACCGCGACCATAAAACGCGGTGCTGACGATATCCTCGCGCTTGATGGCGTACGCAACGGCCTGGCGGATGCGGGCATCCTTGAACGGTCCAGACCGCGCGTTGAACGTCAGGTACATGAACGGCCCGAGCGTGGCCTGCATTTTCAGGCGGGGATCCTTCTCGATCGAACCCATCGACTGCCAGGGCACATATTCGATCAGATCGACGTCCCCCGCCTGCAAGGCGGCGACACGGAGGTTTTCGTCCGCGTACGCGACCATGTGGATCGTCTTCAGCTTCGGCAGGCCGGGCTTGTAGTATTTGTCGAACGCTTGCATCTCCAGCCGCACGCCGCGTTCGTAGGATTTCATCACGAACGGACCGCAGCCGACCGGCAATTGGTCTCCCTGGCCGCTGCCGGTCGCGACGACCGGCATGTAGAAGGTCGCCAGCAGGTCCGGCAAAGTTGCAACCGGCTCTTTCATGATCACGCGGACGGTATGCGGATCGGGCGTCTCGATGCTCTGCACGCCTTGAAACTCGCTGCGCAGATAGGCGATCGAGGTCGGCGCCGCCACCTGCTCCAGCGTCCATTTCACGTCCGCCGCGGTGACCGGGTTGCCGCTATGGAACACGGCATCACGCAGATGGAAAACCCAGCCGGTATCGCCGTCGCGTTCCCAATGCTCGGCCAGCTCGGGCTGGATGCTGCCGTCGGCGCCGTAAGACAGCAGGCCGCGATGATGCAGCAGCACGACGGTACCGGCGGCCGTGCCTGCATTGATCCAAGGATGCAGATTGGGCGGATAGGACGACAGGCCGAAGGTCAGCGTGCCGGGAGCACGTGCGGCGCGGGCAGGCACCCGCAGAAACGGCAGCGCGGCGCCGCCCGCCAGCACTGCGCGACGAGATACCGACATGACCCTTCACCTCCCCTGTGGTGCAAGCCCCAACTGCCTATTCGACATAGATCATCTTCCGCGTCATTCCGCCATCCACGATGAACTCGGCACCGGTCACGAACCCGCTTTCAGGTCCGACCAGCCATGCCGCCAATGCGGCGATATCGTCCGGCATGCCGACCCGACCGGCCGGATGCTGGGCATGGTCGGCGGGTCCCGGCGTCGGGCCCTTGGTCAGTATCCATCCGGGGCTGATGCAGTTCACCCGCACCTCCGGCCCAAGGCTGATCGCCAGGGCATGGGTCAGTGCGACCAGCCCGCCCTTCGAGGCGGAATAGGCTTCGGTATGCGGCTCCGACATGCGCGCTCGGGTCGAGGCGATGGTGACCACCGCGCCGCGAGCCGCGCGCAGCATCGCCTCCGCCGCGCGCACCAGCAGGAAGGTGCTGGTCAGGTTGGTGGCGATTACCGCGGACCATTCTTGCAGGCTCAACTCGCCGATCGGCTTGTTGACGGAAATTCCGGCGTTGCAGACCAGCGCGTCGAGCCGCCCTTCCTGCGCGGCAAGCCCGGCGACCAGAGCCACAACGTCGGCCTCCGCGGCGACATCGCAGCGCACCGACCGGCGGCCGGCCGACGGGGCAATTTCCTCGCGGTCCGCGGCCACAATGCGATAGCCGTCCGCAGCAAGGCGCGCCGCGATCGCCTCCCCGATGCCGCGCGTCGCACCGGTCACCAACGCCACCCGGTCAGCCATGCCCAATTTCCTTTCATTGCCCTTCCCCCCAGCGTCGCGGTGGCAGACAGTGAAGGCAATCGTGCAATCACCGGCACCACCCAAGCGATGAATGAGACAGAAGTTTCAATCCTTCGCCGCTATGCGCGCGGCGTGAACATCGCTGCCTGGCTGAACCGCATCGATCCCGGCACCCATCGGCGCATCAAGGGTTTGCGTCTGGTCACGGCGTACGGGATTGCCGCGATGCTGGGGACGTTGCCGGACATCTCGCACGGACTGCACGATCCCGCCTCGCTGGTGTGGCTCGCTGGCGGTTTTGCCCTGTGGGGCAGCGTGTCCGAAGCACAGACCACGCGCGCGAAGTCCAGCCGAGACCTGGTTCTGTTGTGCGCCGCTGCCACGCTGGGCGCGATCATGATGATCGGCCTCGGGCCATTGCTGAGGGGGCCGGGACGACCCGGTGCCGAGATCGTCCTTGCCTCAGGGGCGTTCCTTGTCAGCTATCTCAAACGGCATGGAGTCCTGGGCGGGGGGATCGGATCGCAAATCTATATCGGCCAGCTTCTGGCGTACGGAGCCCGGGTTGGGCCTGGCCGACCTGCGAACGGTAGTCACGGCCGGGTTGATCGCCGTTCCTGCCTCGGTCGTTCCGCGACTGCTCAGCGGTCCGGCCGAGCATCCGGCCCTGGCCCCGGGTGCCGCGCCTGTCGCGGTGAACGGCCGGTTCGGCGCGTCGCCGGAATTGCATATGGGGCTGCAGGCGGCGCTTGCGGCGGTCGTGATCGTTGGGCTGAACGATGCGGTGGGATTGACGCAGTCCGCCTGGGCGATCACCGCGTGCGCCTATGTCATCGCCGGATCCGCGGCGGGCACGATGGATCGCGTTCGCCGACGCATCCTGGGCACGGCGATCGGGGTACCGATCGGGCTTGCGTGTCTTCCGCTGGCGCTGCACGCACCGCTGGTGGTCTGGTGCCTGGCAGCGGTGGCGATGGTCATCTACGCCATGGCGTTGCCGGAGCGGTATGACATCGCTTGCGGCGCCTATGCCTTCACGCTGATCGTAACCCTCGCGGCCAGCGGCGAGCATTCCGTGACATTGCTGTTCGCGCGGGCATGGGAGACGCTGATCGGCGGGGCGCTCGGGCTGGCGGCTGCGATGCTGCTGCTGCCACTGCGGTCTAGCGGTGTTCCATCGCGGTGAGGGACTTCCGCCGGTATCCAGGATCAGGGATCCGGGAAATTCGGCTGTAGGGCTCGTCAGTCCGTCATTTCCGCAAAAGCGGAAATCCAGCGGTAGTCGTGGAATCCCGCTTTGCGTGCGGATGATGAGAATGAAGCAGTTGTTTCCGAACAACTCCTGTCTTTGGAGGTAGATGTTCGAACACCGCTTCAGCCACGCTGCATCTTTTTCTGCCGTACCATCTCGGCAAGGATGTCCTCCTTATCGTTCCAGTCCTGCCGCGACTTCTCCTTCGAGAGCTTATCCACTTGGTCATGGCAGTGCCGGCACAGCGCTACCAGTGGCGTGTCGTCCTCTCCGCGCAGCACCCGTGGACGGTAGTCCCGGTGATGCACTTGCATGGCGCGGGCAGAACAACACGCACATTTGTAATGAGCGGCCGCAAGAACACGCGCGCGAATCTGCTGCCATAGCGGTCCGGCGAGGTATTCGCGGTAATTGCGAGTGCCGTCAGGAAAAGTCTGGCCAGTGGGAGCGAAGGGCACCAGAAAAGCGTCCGGATTCTTCTGCTTCTGTTCCTGGGCCCAAAGCAGTTGGGCCAGAATGCGAGCACTGTCGAGGCGACCGCGTTCCCAGCTTGTCGATAATCGCCAGGAGCTCGGTTTGCGCGGGTACTGGATCAGGTGGGATCAGATGCAGCGGCATAACGGGAACACGTACGGAGGAAGCCACAATCCACGCGAACCCTGGTTTATTATGCGGTCGAGAAGACTCGAACTTCCACGGGGTTTCCCCCACAAGCACCTCAAGCTTGCGCGTCTACCATTCCGCCACGACCGCATCGTGGTAAGGGTGCGCGGATATAGCCGATGGTCACCCCAGCTTCAATCAGCACCGTCCCGGACGACGTCGAGTGGCGCGAAAGCGCCGGCCTGACACCGTACCCGGACGCCATTGCGGCGATGCAGGAGCGGGTCGCCGGAATCCGTGCCGGAACGGCGCCGGAACTGGTGTGGCTGTTGCAGCACCCGCCGCTTTACACCGCCGGCACGTCGGCGGCCGCCGGCGACCTGACCACGCCGGATCGGTTCCCCGTGTTCCAGGCCGGGCGGGGCGGGCAGTGGACCTATCACGGACCGGGCCAGCGTGTGGCCTATGTGCTGCTGGACCTGACCCATCCGCACGGGCGCGTGCCCGCCCGGGACGTGCGCTGCTACGTGAACGGGTTGCAGGACTGGCTGATCCGCACGCTGGATCGGTTCGGCGTCAAAGGCGAACTCCGGGCGGGGCGGATCGGGATTTGGGTGGTAGGGGCGGGCGGGGCGGAGTCGAAGATCGCGGCCATCGGGGTGCGGGTGAGCCGGTGGGTGAGCTGGCATGGCGTGGCGCTGAACGTGTCGCCGGTACCTGGAGCATTTCAGCGGGATCGTGCCGTGTGGGATCCGTGGGCATGGCGTGACCAGCCTGCGGGGGCTCGGGGTGGACGCGACGCTGGAGCAGGTGGATGCGGCGTTGAGGAGAGCGTGGGAAAGCGTGTTTTCGGGGCCACTACCCTGACCCGGATCGCTGCGCGATCCGACCCCCGGTCAAGTCGAGGGCAGGTTCTCGCCGGCGAGGCGGGAGAAGTAATTCTCACCTATACCAGCCGCCCCGGTTCATGACCTTTGGGGGATTCCCAGCGACGTGTTGATCTGATTCGCTTGCGCGCGCGCCGATTCGCGGTGGAGGCAATGGGCAATGCGAAGTGGTCACAGAGCCGCGGCGATGGCCTGCAAGAAAAAGGACCCCAAGGTGGTTCGTCGCTTGCTGGCGGTCGCGACGGGGCTGGCGGGCAAATCGTGTACCAACGCAGCGTTGCGGAACGGGATGCAGCGGCAGACGCTGTGCGACTGAGTGCCTCGCTATAATGTTGACGGCGTGCCCGCTTGAAGTCGCGGCACCGCCTGGGACGGGCACCGGCGCTGCGGTGGCACCGGGTGTGGCCGATGCCGGTTTGGCTCCGACATGCCGGCCGTCGGCCCAGGCGGCCGATGTCGTGACCCCTGAGCAACGTAGAGACGCTCGCCATTGGGAGGGAAAACGATTGACGCGGCGGATCGGATGCTATCCGCTACTCGCAAAAAAAGAGCGAGCAGAACGACAATGGAACGAGCAGAACCACAATGCCAGATGGCCTGATCGATGGCGACGCTAAGGCGCAATGGCTGAAAGCTGTTCTCGGCTTCGCCTTGCCAGCGAGAGCGCCGTCGACCCCCAGCCGGGCAGTGCCGGATTGGAGGGTGGTGCGGCGCGACTGGCAGGCGGCAAACGAGGCGGTGGACGGGCAGATCGCGGCTTTGCAAGCCACGTTGCGCAAGAGCGGTGATGACGAGCTCGAAGAAGTTGCGGAGTTTGGGCTGAACGGTATCACCGGGAACCACCGGGTGAGGCTGACGGCGGCGCTGATTGAGCTCGGCGATGATGATGCCGCAACGTTACAAAAGGCCGGCCCCAAGACGCTTGGCCTGATCGACGCTTTCCGCAGTTATCTCGAGAGCAGTGAAGCGGTCGAGGTGTGCGACGGGAACCCGTTCGACACTCCGGTCGCGATCCGCGCTACGCTGGTGCCGGCGTTAGCGCAATTGGCGGCGGCCCTGCAGGCCGCGATCAAGCCATGAGCGGTTCCAGCGTTTCCAAGGACCGCTTCGTGCGGGTGTTGACCAACGGCATTGTCGTCTCGGACGAGTTGGTGCAAGAGCGCTTCACCAAGGTTAGCAAGGGGCTCGCTGCGGTGCAGGCGGAGATAGCGCGGCTCAACCGGGCTGGGGTGGTGCCGAGCGCGGGGTTCCTGACCCAGGTTCAGACCTTGAAGCAGCAGCTCGCCACCGCCATGCAGCAGCCGGGCAACCAGGCGAAATGCGATGCTTTGAAACCGTTGAAGAGCGCATTCCGCACGATCGCCCAACAGTCGGCCCAGCGAGTGGACGTGATTTTGGCCGATGTGGACCTCATGCGGCAGCAGGCCGTGGCGGCGCAGTCAGCGATCAACAACGCCCAAGCGGGGATTCAGCAGATTGCCAACCCGGCGTTCAGCGCCACGCTCGTGGCGCAGCTCGCGACCGTGCGGAACAACTGTCCCGACACCGCTGCAGCCATGTCCCCGGCGCAGGTCAGGACAGCGACTCAGGGGCTGACCGCCTGCGCCGCTGACGCGACGGAGATCGCGAAGAGGGTCGGGCCGGTGGTACAGGCCCTCGCGCTCCATGCCGCCAAGCTGGCGGAGGTCAACACAGCGTTGGCCGCCCTGTCGGCCATCACCGTGAAGATCACCGAACTGCCGCAAAAGAATGCCGCCGATACCACACTGGCTGCGCTGACCCAACGTCGCGACGGGCTGGCCAATGCCGTGCCAGCCACACTGTCGCTGGAAATGCGCGCCGCGGCGGCACTGCTCGCCGACATCACGACAGCCACCACTACCGGCAACCTGCGCCTCGCGTGGAGTAATGCGCTGGCCCGCCGAGACATCATCCGCACGGACGCCGCCGAGTACGAGGCGATTGGCAAGAAGAAGACTTCGGCACCGCTTGAGTCGGCCGCCGCCAAGCTGAAGGATGAGCTGGCGAAGCTTGAAGCGCTCAGCGTCGCCAACCCGAAGGCGGCAACCGACCAGTTGCCCAAGGTTGAAAGCGACTATAACCAGCTTAAGACGCAGTTCGGGAAAGCCGTATGGGACGCGAAACTATTCCAGAGCGTCGAGGACCTGATCGCAGCTAATCCTGATGGCCCCGAAGCGCAGATGAAGAAGGCGCTGGGGACCGACAAAAGAGGTAAGGATCTTTTCGAGCAGCGGCTTCTGCAGGTGTATAGCAATCCATACTTGACTTCTAACGAAACCAGACTTCTGAGCCCGGGTGAGATGGTTGCGATTAATACTTACACCTGCCCTGATTACTCGCAGATGAATGCACATTTGCTTGGCCTGACACCGTTGCCGAAATACGACCCTGACGACGAACCAGAGAGTCGTTTCTTGGAGGAGCCGACCGTGGATCAGGTCGAAGTCAAAAATAAGCAGTGTCTCGCCGCTCTTGCTAAATTGCCGAACTATGTCGGCGCAGGACCCACCTTGCGTGGATGCCGGAAGCGGTATCCCAAAGATGATGAAGATTTCCAGCTTAACAAAGAATACACGCTTAAGGCCATTTGGAGTACCTCCACGAAGAAGCCTTTTGAAGGGCCGTGGCATTTTACTATAACGGGCAGCACCGGAAAGAACGTGGCGATGCTGTCTCGATACCCTAACGAGGAGGAGGTCGTCTACCTGCCCGGCACCAAGTTCAAGGTCATCAGGCTCACCGGCACTCACAGCGACGCTGCGGACATCGCCACTGTTCGCGTCGTTCTCGAGCAAGTCTAATGAGCGGCTCGGCAGGCGATGACCTGGACCCGGTGACGATGGCGGAGAAACTTGAGCGCTACGAGCATCTGTTGCCGCGCATTTCGAACCGGATGAGCGAGAAGATGCAGAGCGGATCGCCGCCAGCGCAGGATGACGGCTCGCCGGCGCTGATGGCCGCGCCATCCCCCGAGGCAGCGCTGCCGGCGCCCGTGTGGCCGGCGCTGAGCGCCGATCAAGCACGCGACCGGGCGCTCGGCTGCTTGCTCGGCCTTGCCGTGGGCGACGCGGTGGGCGCCACCCTGGAGTTCAAGCCCCGCGACAGCGTCCCACCGCTGTCGGATATGACCGGCGGCGGTCCCTTCAACCTGACGCCAGGGGAATGGACCGACGCTACGACGATGGCGCTATGTCTCGCGCAGTCGCTCCTCGCGACCGGCACCGTCGATCAGGACGACTTCATGCTCCGTCTTCGCGGCTGGCTGGAGCATGGCGAGAATACCGTGTCCGGGGAATGCTTCGATATCGGTATCACTACTCGGGCAGCGATTGAGGATTACATCACGACCGGGTTCGCCGCCGCCGGCCGCAGTGAATCCTCATCCGCCGGCAACGGCTCGCTGGTCCGTCTGGCGCCCGTGGCGATCTTCGCCAAGGGTGACCATGACAGCGCGGAGTTCCTCGCGCTCAAGCAGTCGTGCGTGACCCATGCCCACCCGGAGTGCCTGGACGCCTGCAAGCTGTTCATTGCCCAGTTGCTCGACGCTTTAGCCGGCGCCGACAAGGATGCCGCGACGCGCCAGCGGGTGATGTCCCTGGTACCGAGGGTGCTGTTCATTTCGGCGGGCGAGTGGCGGACCAAGACCCGCGCGCAGATCAGTTCCAGCGGCTACGTCGTCAATACGCTGGAGGCAGCGCTGTGGTCGGTCTGGCAGACCGACAATTTCCGCGACGCGGTGCTGACGGCGGCCAACCTTGGCGATGATTCCGCCAACGTCGCGGCGATCACCGGGCAGCTTGCCGGCGCGCTGTACGGCGCTTCGTCGATCCCGGCTGAGTGGCTGGGGAAGTTGGCGTGGCGGCTGAAAATCGAGAAGCTGGCCAACGACCTGCTCGACCGCGACCCCTAGCAGCCTGTCGAAGTTCGAGACGCGATCTTATCCGGGCGCGCACCCGCATGAGCGACGACAAGTCGATACCCAGGGTCGCTGACATCACTTGTAACTAAACGCGATGGAACCCAGGGTCGGCGGGTGGTTCGGCCAATTCCTCGGTGATGCTGGCGACCTCGGCCAGGCGCGGACCGCGGCGGCACAGGCGGGCCAGTTCCTCGACCGCATCCGTGTCGCCGGCGATCAGCGCCTCGACGGCGCCGTCGGCGCGGTTGCGGACCCAGCCATCCAGGCCGAGTGCATCGGCCTGACGGGCCATCCAGTCACGGAACCCGACGCCCTGGACTCGTCCGGCAATGATCAGGCGCTTGGCGCTCATGTGCGGTCCTTGGCGCCGGTGAGGCGCAGGAAGCGTGCGGCCTGGGTGATGTCGTTGCGGACGGCGGCGCGGCGGGCAGCAGCCTCGGCGTCCTCGCCCCAGAGTTCGGCCTGGTACAACTCGTCAAGGGCGCCGAGTGCGTAGGCGGCTTCGGCCTCCAGCCGGCCGGCGGCCATCGCAAGGCCTAGCACCAGGCTGCCAAGGGCGGGCACGGCCACGCCCAGGCCGGCCAGTCCGTACGGGTCGAAGCGGGCGACCACACCGCGCAGGGCGGCGATGGCGCCGCGATGCTGGCGGATCGGAGTAATGCCGGCGGTGACGCGCAGCGGGGCCTCGAACGTCCCGGCGGCCCAGTCGAGCCAGGGCTGCCACGCCTCCGCCTGGCGGCGCACCAGTGTTTCGGGGGTGTCGGCGCGGTAGCAGAGCAGGTCGCTCTCGCCGTAGCGGGCGATCGCATCGACGGTAGGCCACGGGTCAGGCGCGATGCGCTCCTGGGCGGTGCCGGCCAGGCGGGTCAGCGGGGTGTCGGCGAAGGTCAGTTCAGGGCCGGCGGACTGCCATTCCTCGGCGATGGCGCGGGCCAGCGGCTCCGGGCCGATCCGCAGCACCGCGCCGCCCGGCAGACGGAGCGGGCGGCCGTCGAGCAGGATGGTGAAGCCGGTTTCGCCGGGCTGCATCGCGGCGCTCTGCCAGACGCGCTTCATCGGTGCAGCAACTGGCGCAACAGGGCGCCGGCGTTGGGGAGTTTCGGGGCCGTGGCCGGTGGAGCCGCAGGGTGGGACGCGGGTTGCGACGCGGGTGCCGGGGTGCTGCCGGTGCGGGCCGAGGCGAGTGCGGCCGCGCAGGAGGGCGCGGTGGCGCCGGGCAGGGTCAGGCCGTTGTGCCCGGTCAGAGCGCCGATCACCGCCTCGACCCCGCCCTGCACGGCGCCGGACTGGTTCATCGCCACGTGCGGATCGGCAAAGCCGCCGGTTACGGTGAGCGGGATGGAAATGGCGGTGCCGCCGACCCGGCCCTGCGGATGCAGGTGCAGGTCGAGGGTCTCGTTGCCGAGATTGAGGGTGCCACTGCCGTCCACGGTGATCAGGGTGGAGTTGAGCAGGAACGGGTTCAACGTGGCCACGCCGTTGCGGGCAGTGAGCCGGGCAGCGAAGCAGCGTATCTCGCTGGTGCTGCCGCGCTCCACCAGCCCGATCGGGTTGGCATGGGCGATGACCTTGCCGAGCATGGCCTCCAGAACGCGGTTTTCGATCTGGCCGCTTTGCATGGTGGCGGACAAGGTGCCGTTGAGCGAGGCGGCGATCGCGTGCGGGGTGTCGCCGCTACCGTTGAGGTCGGCGCTGATATCGACGTTGCCGCGGGCGACACCCGGCTGGCCGGCCAGGACAAGCAATTGCTGCAACGCGGCGGCCGGCGCCTGAAGCTTGATGGCGACCGGCGGGGCCGGACGGGTGGCGTCCACCGACAGCGAGAGGTCCAGCGGACCCGCCGGCAGGGTGGCGTGGAATGGTGCGAGCTGAAGCTTGTCGTTCTGCACCACGAGGTGTCCGGTCACCTGTTTCCAGGTCTCTCCGCCGGTGATCAGCGTGCTGACCGCGAGTGTGACGTCGGCATCCAGCCCGCGCATCTGGTCGAACGGCAGCTTGCTGTCGGGGATCAGGTGGGTGCTGCGGGCGACAGTTGGTGCTTGGGAGGGCGGCGCTTGGGATTGCGGTGGAGCAACCGCGGCCGAACCAGCCGGAGCCTGGGCGGGCGCGGGCCGCGGCTGGGCCGCCCGGACAGCGTCCATGTCAAGCCGGGTCGAGCTGAGCTGGGCATGGATCGACGACGGAGTAAGGCCGACCGTCGCCGACCCGGACAGGTCGCCCTGGGCGGTGGTGAGCTTCATCGCCTGAAACTGGAGCGGCCCGGTCACGAGCTGGGGCGCGGACAAGTTGCCCTGGAACGCGACCTGGGTCAGCGCCGGCAAGGGCCGGTGCGCCAGCGGCGAAAGCTTGGAGAGATCGGGGATGCCGCCGGTAACGGCGAGGTCGAGTCCGGCCAGTGTGGCGGGCTCGGCCAGCGTGCCCTTGAGCGCAAAGGTGCCGCCGCCGGCCTGGGCGGACAGGTCGATCGGGAACGGGCCGGCGGGTTGGCCGGTCAGCAGCCGGGAGGCGGCGCCGAGCGTGGCCACGACGCTGACCGGTGTACCGGCAAAGCTGCCGCTGCCGGTCAGATGGAGCTGGCTGGTCCATGGCCGGGGCGTCGAAGGTCAGCTTCTCCAGCTTCAGTCCGGCCACCAGCGACGACAAGTCGGCCGCGCCGGCGCGCAGCGTCAGCGCGGAGACCAGCGGCAACCCGCCGGTATCGGCGACATGGGCGGAGAAAGCGACGTCATGCAGCGGCGGCAGGCCGGCTTTCGGCGCAAAAGGGGCCAGCGCGGCGAGATCCGGAATGGTGGCGTTCAAGGTGACCGCGTAGCCGTGACCCTGCATCGGCTGCGCGACGCTGCCGGCGACGGTCACGCTGGCGTCGGCGGCGTGCAGCGTCGCCTGCACTGGCCAGCCGGATGGGGCGGGTGGCGCTTGCAGCGCGTCCAGCGAGCCGGTCTGGGCCGTGACGGTGAAGGGCAGGCCGTTCACCACGGCGTCCGCGGTCAGGTGGACGGGTGCTCCAGCAGGGGCCGCGGCGCGCAGGGTCTTGAGCTGGATGGCCGCGATATGGCCGGTGCGGTCGTCCCGGTAGGCCAGGACGCCGTCATCAATACGCAGGTCGTTGACGGCGAATTCGGACACACCGCGCTGACGGGAGGCGGTCGGTGGCTGCGGGGTGGTGGAGGGTGTCGCGGGACGTGCGAACTGCCAGTTGGTGGCGCCCGCGGCGGTGCGTTCGAGCAGAATGTCGGGATGGACGAGGATCAGCCGGCCGATCTCAACCCGGCCCCGAAGCAGCGGCAGCAGGCCGAGCTGAACATCGACCGCCTGGATGCGGGCCATGTCGGGGCGGGAGAAGCCGGGCGGATTGGCCAGGGCGGCGTCGCGCACCTCGATGGTGGGATGGAGGGAGAATTTCAGGCCAATCGGCCCGTTCAGCGCCAGGGTGCGGCCGGTGGCGGCCTGCACGGCGGCGGCGATCCGCGGCTTGTAGCTGTCGGCGCGAAAGGTCGCGATGAAGATGACGATCGCCGCCACGAAAACGCCGATCAACACGACGATTCCGCTCAAGATCCGGCGAAGCCAACGGCGTCGGCGCCTCGGTCGGTCGATCAGGAGGAGACTCTCAACTCGGTGGGGTCAACTTCGGTGGGGCGGTTGCGGCGGTGGAGCGGTAAAGCCCAGAGTGTCGAAGGTCTCCGCCATGTGGGGCGGCAGGGGGGCTTCCGCGACCAACGTTCCGCCATCGGGGTGCGGCAGGCGTAGTTGGCGGGCGTGCAGGTGAAGCACGCTGGGCAAGCCGGAGACGGTGGCGGCGAAGGCGCCGTTCTGGTCGGGCTGGGCGTATTTCACGTCACCCAGAATAGGGGCGCCGATCGCCACGCAATGCACACGGAGTTGGTGGGTGCGGCCGGTCAGCGGCGACAGCTCCAGCCAGGCGAGCTTGCCGGCGTGATCGAGCGTGCGGTACTCGGTGATGGCGCGGGCGGCGTCGGGGTCGGACGGGTCGGCGGGGGCGGTGCGTTCGCCGCGGGCGCCGCCGATGCGCTTCAGCGGCAGGTCGATGCGGCCTTCCGGGGGGATCGGGCGGCGCGTGACCACGGCCCAATAGGTCTTCTCCACGTTGCGGCCGCGGAAGGCGGCGGCGAGCTTGGCGGCGGCGCCTGGGGTGCGGGCGAGCAGCAGCAGGCCGGAGGTGTCGCGGTCGAGGCGGTGGACCAGGCGCGGGCGGTCGGTGGCGCCGAAGCGCAGCGCGTCCAGCCAGGCATCGAGATGACGGGTGAGGCCGGGACCGCCCTGCACGGCGAGGCCGCTGGGCTTGTTGAGCAGGATCAGGCGGTCGTCGCGGTAGAGGACGAGGTCTTGCAGGTGGCGGGCGATTTCGGGCTCCGGGGGCGTGGCCGGTTTGGGCTGCTTGGGTTGGTCGGGGAGGGGCGGGATGCGGATGGCCTGGCCGGGGATGAGGCGGGTTGCGGCCTCCGCGCGGTGGCCGTCCACACGGATCTGGCCGGTGCGGCAGAGCTTCTGGATGGCGCTCTGCGGCAGGCCGGGAAAGTGGCGGCGGAACCAGCGATCGAGGCGGATATCGCCTTCATCGGTGGTGACGGTCAGGGATGGCGGCATGCGGCTTTATATCAGTGGCGGGTGGGGGTGTCCTGGGGATGCGGCGTTGCTGCTTGCGGTGAGGAGGACTGGCTCAGGATGCCGACGTTGCGCACGCCGGCAGTGATGGGCGCGTGTCAGCCCTTGATTCGGCTCATGGCCTGCTTGAATGCTCCATGCAGCACCTCGGCCTCGCTGGAATAGGCGAGCAGCAGGGCGCCGGCTTGCTTCCACTGAAGCGCCTGCTCCTGGCTCGACGCCAGCATCGCGCAGGTCTTGCCATGCTTGCGCGCGGCCGCCAGGATCAGGTCGCGCTTTTCATCCAGCACCCGGCGCTCATCGGCGGTTCCAAACACGCCAAGGTCCTGGGCGAGATCGGCCGGGCCGAGCGTCAGAGCGTCGATGCCGTCCATCGCTGCGATGGCATCCAGATGATCGAACGCGCCGGCCGTTTCCAGCATGACGGTGACGAAGACCTGGCGGTTGGCGAAGGCACGGCGCTCCGCCGCGCTGGTTCCGGATTCAAATTCCGTGGCAGGGGTGAAGCCGCCGTTTCCGCGCAGTCCCATCGGCGCATAGCGAGAGGCGGCGACGATCTCCGCCGCATGGTCCGCAGTCTCGACCTGTGGACAGTGCAGGTTCCATACGCCGACATCGAGCAGGCGGGTAATCCATTCTCGATTGGCTTTCGGCGGGCGCACGGCGATCGGAAAGTCGATGGCGCGCGCGACCAGCGCGAAATCGGCGATCGTCTCCATGGAGGGCGAGGAATGCTCGATATCCACGCGCGCGAAATCCAGTCCCGCCGATTTCAGCAACTGCAGGATGGCGGGGTTGCGGGCCATGTTGACCCAGGTGCCGATTTGCAACTCGCCTCGTTCGACGCCGGCGCGCATGGGATTTGGCCGCATGGCCAGTTTCCCTCCAATGAGAGTTGTTGCGAGCAGGGAGAGCGGCTGATCCGTCGCGTGCCGCATGTCAAGCGGCCTCGGGGCTTCAGTAGTGCGTCACATTGATTTTCGGGTTTGGGTGGAGAGCGGACCGGCGGCTTCGGATGCGCAATGCTGAATGGCTGACACTGACACTCATCGAGGCGACCCTCGTCGAGGCGATCCTGGTCTGGATAACTCATAGGCTGCGCCGCTTCGCCAATGTGCGATAATGGGGTGCACCGACGTGCCCGTCGCCGTTGGTTGGTTGAACGGGCGCGAAAGCTACCGTGGGAGGAATCGACGCCAGATGAACGCCATCAAGGACTCCATCAAGTCAGGTAGGACCGTCGTCGGGACGGCCGGGGCACCGAACGTCGACGTGTCGATCCTGGCCGACGCCGGGTACGACTTCCTGCTGTTCGACACCCAGCACTCCCCTTGGGAGATCAAGCAGCTGCAGCCGTCGATCCAGGCGATGCGCGGCAAGCAGGCGGCGCCGGTAGTGCGCGTCGCCGCCAACGAGGCGTATCAGATCTGCTTCGCGCTTGACGCCGGGGCGCGGGGCATCATTGCGCCGATGGTCAACACCCGCGCGGAGGCGGAGGCAATGGTGCGCGCCTGCCGCTATTTTCCCCTCGGCAACCGCAGCAACGCCGGAGTGCGCGGCGAGTGGGGCGAGTTCAAGAATTACCGCGACTACCTCGATGCGGTGAACAACGAACTCGTCGTCGTGCCGATGATCGAGACCAACCAGTCGCTGGAGAATCTCGATGCCATCGCCTCGGTCCCGGGCGTCGACGTCCTGCTGATCGGCCCGTCCGATCTTTCGATCGAGCTGGGGGTGCCGCTCGACTACCAGTGCGACATCTATCAGCGAGCGCTCGATAAAATCGCGGCGACCGCCGCGAAACACGGCATCACCGCCGGGATGTATTTCATCCCGCCCGGGATGGACCCGAACTTCTTCGTCCAGAAGGGGTTCAAGTTCTTCACCATGCCGTGGGGCCCCTGGGCGACGGCCGGGATCCAGAACGCCCTGGCCGGGATCGAGCGCTAACGACGTCGATGCGGGCGGTCTGGCAAACAGCCGAACCGCCCAGCGCGCGCCGCTGATCAGTTGTTCCGCCACGCCGGTGTCCACGACGAACTCAGATAGAGCACACTGGCTGCTGTCGACTGGATGTAACCGCGGCTGGAACGTTCGACAGGAGCGCTGAGCCGGCTGACAGACAGCTCGGCGAACAACCGCTTTCGGGACAAGTCATGACACAGAGAGACAACTGGGGCTGGCAAGCCCGTATCGGCATGTTCATCGTCGGCAGTGAAGTCGTGCCCGAGGCCGAGTGGTGGGCGATGGTCCCGCTGAATGTGTCGGTGCATGCTGCGCGAGTAACCGCTCGGGCGCCCTGGGCGCGCTGGCGCGACGACCGCAGCGGGGTGGAGTTGGAAGATGACCTGCTGCGCGGCTGCCGGCAGTTCGCACCGATGTGCCTGTCGGCGGTCGTGGTTGGCCACAGCTCCAGCAGCATCCTGGGTGGCCCACAGTGGGACGAAGCGGTCGTGGAAACGCTGTCGCGGGAACTCGGCGGAGGGGTGGCGGTGACCACCAACGGGCTGGACTGTGCGGCGGCGCTGCAGGCGAGCGGCGTAAATCGTCCATTCCTGGTATTTCCGCCCTGGTTCGACGATAGCCTGGTGGCGGCGGGTGTTCGGGACTGGTGCGCACGCGGGACCAAGCCGGCGGGGCATCTGCGTTATGATCCCGGCCGACAATGGCGCGACGTGCCACCTGGCGAGCTGTATCGGCAGGGTATGGGCATCGAGCAAGCGATCGAACCGCTGTACCAGCAGGTGCGAGTGGCCTGCCCGCAGGAGGCGGATGGCGTCCTGATCGCCGGCACTGGGTTTCGTTGCGTGGGTATTCTCGATGCGCTGGAGCGCGACCTGCAACGTCCCGTCGTCTCGGCGAACCAAGCCAGCCTGTGGCATTGCCTCCGCCTATCCGGCGTACGCACGCCGGTCGGCGGTTACGGAAACCTGCTCCGTCTCTGATCGGAATATGATGGATCCGGACTTGCTTCCGGGAAGTACCTGCCCTGGTTGATGATCCGGCGGATGCAAGCTCCGCGGTTCAATCTGATTGAATGTCGGCTTCAGCGACTGGTTGATCGGATCGCGAGCGCCCGACGTGGGTCGAAACCCGAAATTTGAACTGAGACACTGCCGGGCCTCCACCCGAATAATCCCCCCTGGGACCGCGGCAAACGCTGTGCCTTGCAATCCATCCGTTTTGCCGGGTGTGGCTCGCCGGCCCACAGGCTCTACACTGGCGCTGCCACATCCAACCGGAGACCATCGCATATGACGCGCTATGTCCCCGCCGCCGCTGCCATCGCGCTTTTCCTCCTACCCGCTGCTGCCTCGGCGCAACGCACCATCGATCTGCACGCCCGTACCGCCGGCGAACTGGCGCAGCTTTGCTCGGCCAACCCGCGCGATCCGCGTGGCGCCGCGGAAGTCAACTACTGTCACGGGTTCGCGCAAGGCGCGGCGGACGTGTTGCTGGAAACGGCTGGCGGCACCAAGCCGTTCTGCTTTCCCAACCCGGCGCCCACCCGCACCGCGACGCTCGCGCAGTTCGTGGAATGGGTCCGGGCGGTCCCGGATCACGCCAGGTTGCCGGCATCCCGCGGCCTGGCTCAGTTCCTGGGTGAGCGGTACCCCTGCAAATAGCATGGGCACTCTTGCCCCCATTCCGCCAACCCCGTTCAATGCCCGCCCACAGACGAACGGGAGGTCCAGCCGATGCCGAAGCTCGCGGGAAAAATCGCCTGGGTGACGGGCGCCGGCAGCGGCATTGGCGAAGCCGCCGCTCTCGCGCTCGCTGACGAGGGCGCCACTATCGTCCTCACCGGACGCCGGCAGGATCCGCTGGAACACGTGGCCGGGAAGATCCGCGAAAGAGGCGGCACGGCCCACGTGCAGCGTGCCGATCTGATGCAATCGTCACAGGTGCAGAAGGTCGGCGCCTTCATCAAGGACACGCTCGGCCGGCTGGATATTCTGGTGAACAATGCCGGGCTGAATATCGTCGATCGGCACTGGAGCAAGCTCACGCCGCACGGCATCGATGAGGTGGTGCACGGCAATCTCTCGTCCGCCCTCTATTGTGTCACGGTCGCGCTGCCGATGATGCGCGCACAGAAGGACGGACTGCTGATCCACACCGCCTCCATGGCCGGTCGTTTCATCGGCGGCTTCAGCGGCCCGATCTACACCGCCGCCAAACACGGCGTCGTGGCGATGAGCCACAGCATCAATATGGAGGAATGCGTCAACGGCATCCGCTCCACCGTCATGCTGCCCGGCGAGGTTGCCACGCCGATCCTGGACAAGCGTCCCAACCCGGTCAGCAAGGAAGACCGCGCGCGCATGGTGCAGGCGGAGGATTGCGGTGATCTGGTGCGCTATATCGCCTGCCTGCCGCCTCATGTGGTGATCAACGAGGTGATGATCGCACCCACCTGGAATCGCAGCTACGTCGCCAACCTCCAGCGCAAGCTCTGAAGGACCGATCATGCCGACCAACCGCAAGAAAGTGCTGGTGCCCAGTACGATGGGCAAGGAAGGCGTTGCGCTGCTGAGCGCGCGCGACGACATCGAGGTGCGGACCTACCCGGGCACGATCGGCCAATCCGATCTGTTGCCGCTGCTTGCCGATGCTGCCGGCATCGCGCTGGGCGGGACACCATACCGCCAGACGGAGCTGAATGCTTCGCCGCACATGGAGGTGGTTGCGCGCATCGGCGTCGGCTACGACGCGGTGGAGGTGCCGGCGCTGACCGTCCGGCGCGTTCCGCTGATGGTTGCCGGTACCTCCAACTCCACCAGTGTCGCCGAGCATGCGCTCTATTTGATGATGACGCTCGCCAAGCGCGGGCCGGCCATGGATCGCAAGGTGCACAACGGGCAATGGGCCGATCGGCACGAAGGCCTGCCGACGGAGGTTGCCGGTAAAACGGTTCTGGTCGTCGGCTTCGGCCGGATCGGCACGCGGTCAGCAAAGCGCTGTGCCGGATTCGATATGCAGGTGCTGGTCCACGACCCCTACGTTCCTGCGGAAACGATCCGTGCCGCCGGATATGAACCGGCCGCCGATCTCGACGCCGCCTTGCCGCGGGTGGATTTCGTAACCATCCATTGCCCGAAGAACCCGGAAACGATCGGTCTGTTCAACGCTGCTCGGCTGCGGCGGATGAAGCGTGGCGCATTCATCGTGAACACTGCGCGCGGCGGCATCATCGACGAGCCGGCCTTGCATGAGGCGCTGACGACAGGGCACCTCGCCGGAGCCGGACTGGACGTGTTCGAGGCGGAGCCGACCCCGGTTGCAAACCCGCTGCTCAAGTTGGACAGCGTGATCGCATCCCCCCACATGGCGGGGGTGACCACCGAGTCGGTTGCCGGAATGGCGCGCGTGACGGCGGAAAACATTCTCAGCGTGCTCGACGGGAAGCCGAATCGCGGGAATGTGATCAACCAGGAGGTACTGGACTGACCGATGCCGCAGCCTGATCACATCTCCCGTCTTGGCGTGCCGGATGCGGACGGACTGGATGACGACCTGCGTGCCATCTGGCGCAAATGTGTCGATAAGCTCGGCTTTGTCCCCAACGTGTTTAGCGCCTACAGCCTGCGTCCGCAGCGGCTGCGTAATTTCATGGCGACGTACAACGAAATCATGCTGTCCGAGTCCGGACTTTCGAAGCTGGAACGGGAGATGGTCGCGGTCGTCGTGTCATCCGCCAACCGCTGCTATTACTGCCTGGTGGCACATGGCGCCGCGGTCCGCCTGCTGTCCGGCGATCCCGAACTGGGTGAAATGATGGCGTTGAATTACCGCGTCGCGAAGCTGGAGGTGCGCCAGCGAGCCATGCTCGATTTCGCCTGGAAACTTACCACGACGCCCTGGCTGATCGACGACCCCGATCGCGACGCATTGCGCGCCGTCGGGCTGACCGAGGCCGACATCTTCGACCTTGCCGAGACGGTTGCGTTCTTCAACCTGTCGAACCGCATGGCATCCACCACCGATATGATGCCGAACCGCGAATATCACCGGGCTGCGCGCGAGACCTAGATGTCGAATCCAAGAACGTTGTTCAGTTTGGCGAAGGGGGTCATGTGTTTGATGCCGCTGTGGGTCCGTATGGTGTTGTAGGTCTTCAGCCATGGTTCGAGCGTTTCGATCCGCTCGGCCGAGGTGGTGTAGGCTTGCGCATAGGCCCATTCGCGCAGGCTGGTTTGGATGAAGCGCTCGGCCTTGCCGTTGGTGCGCGGGGTGTAGGGTCTGGTTCGCTTATGGCGGATGCCCTCCTCGGCCAACAGGTCACGGAAAGCAAAGCTTTTGTAGGCCGATCCGTTGTCGGTCATGATCCGCTCGACGCGCACGCCGAAGCGCTTGAAGCAGGCCAGCGCCCGCCGGGTGAAAGCGACGGCGCTCTCGGCTTTTTCGTTGGCCAGGACTTCGCTGTGGGCCAGGCGGCAGGCATCGTCGATGGCGACGTGGAGGTATTCCCAGCCGGTACCACGCTTGTTGCTTTGGCCGGTGCGATCAGCGGTGATGCGGTGGCCGATGCCGTCGATGCGGCCGAGCTTCTTGATATCGAGGTGGAGGAGTTCACCGGGTTTCTCGCGCTCATAGCGAACGATCTCGGGTTTGGTCTCGAGTGCACCGAGCCGCCCAAGGCCGAGCCGGCGCAGCACCGCGCCGACGGTCGAGCGCGGCAGACCGAGTTCACGCGCGATCTGCGGGCCGGTGCGCCGTTGGCGACGCAGGCGCTCGATGGCTGTCAGAGTGTCGGCGTCGGTGCGGTGCGGGCATCGGGCGGGCGCCGAACTGCGGTCCTGGAGGGCAAGTTCGCCGCCCGCCCGATGCCGCGCCAGCCAACGAAATGCCTGTCGTTGGGAGAGACCGGCGGCAGCGGCCGCATCTCCCACCCGCCATCCATCGGTGCGGACGCGTTGCACCAGCAAGGCTCGACCTTGCGGCGTCAGGCGCGCATTCTTGTGCAGGTTCATCCGGGGCTCCCTGGGCGTGCGGTTGAAGGTCTGGCAACCACAGCTTCACCCCTTCACCCCGGGTGAACAACCTTCATAGCTTCGACACCTAGTCCTACTGCGTCACTCATTCCGCACGACGGCCTTCTGACGCATCTGTCCGCAACAGGGACATCGCGGCAGTGCGTGGGCCAAAGCTCGCGCGAGGCGGATACGCAACGTGGCGATTGAGTGCGGCATGTGGCGTTGCGAACGCAGTGGCAGATCCTCTGGGTCGATAACCATCGGGAAGGCAAGATTGCGCGCCTCGCCAGGAGCGGGCTGGTCCTGAGGGGGGAATCGTCTCCTTCTCGGAAATCAGGAAACCGTAGGCAGCGACACAGAGAGTTGCGTGATGATGGAAGCCACGCCAACCACGGCCTTCGTAGTGACCGAGGCCGACTTCCTGTTTGAGTTCGAGATAGTCGCGCTCGATGCGCCAGCGCATCTTGGCCTGATCGACCATGCGCTCGAGCGAGATGTCGGCCGCCAGCGTGCAGAGCCAGTAGTGATCCGGTTCGGCCTCGCCCTCCGGCCACTCGATCAGCAGCCACTCCTCTGGCGCCGGTTCATTCCGCCTGGCGTTCCCCGGGCCGGGCCGAAGGCCCGCCCGAGGACAGGCTTCATGTGCCGGACGCACCCGCCATCGGGCGAACCGCGAGCTCAGCGGCGTGTTGCTGCCGTCCCGCCATTTGATCTGTTGCCAGGCAGCGGCGTCGAGCTCCAGAGCCAGCGTCTTGGCCGACACGGGACGATGCGTCGCGTCACGGCGCAGCCGCTTGCCGGGCCGGCCGCGGCCTGAGTGGGACGCCGGTGGCAACGCTGCCTCGCCGGGCCGCCACACCATCGTGGCGGGCAGGATGCCGGCCACGTAGGTCAGCCCAAGTTCGCTGATCCCAGCACGCAATTTGCTGTCATTGCCATAGGCCGGGTCCATCAGCACCGACGCCTGGCGGCACACCATCCGCCAGCGCCTCGCGCAGCTGCTGCAACGCGATCTCCGGCTTGGTCTGGAAACCAACGTCGTCCGGCACGCCGGCGATCTTTCGGCGGGCCGCATCGTCGGCCCACTCCTTCGGTAGATACAGCCGGTAGGCAACCGGCAAGCTTCCCTGATGGGTCGCCACTGACAAACTCACTGCCACCTGGCAGTTGTCCCGCTTGCCCAACTGACCGCAATACTGCCGCGCCACCCCGACCGAATGGCTGCCCTTCTTGGGGAACCCGGTGTCGTCGATGATCCACGCTTGGACCGGTTCGTCCCGCGTGATGGATGGCAGCACACAGTCGCGCACACGGCGCAGCATCGCCCGATCCGACCACGGCGCCTGCGCCACAAAGTGCAGCAGCGATTGGTGCTGCGCCGCGGTGCGCTCCGGCGCGGTCACCGCCGCCAGCGGCTCGACACTCTTGCGACCCTCCGCCGACAGCAGTCCGATACAGTAGTCCGCGAATGGCCTGACCCGGTCGGCATGGCCGAGCACCGATGCCAAACTTGCTGTGTAATCCTCGAACCGCGCTTGCGTGCCGGTTGCATCGTCGAGACCCATCCCACCCTCCCTGGACGGCTTGAATCTCCACCTCTAACCAATCACTCTCGCGTCGCACCAAGCGGAAAATGCCAGATCACATCGCAGTTTTGCGACTCAGTAGGACTAGATGTCGAAGCTATGAAGGTTGTTCACCCGGGGCGAAGGGGTGAAGCTGTGGTTGCCAGACCTTCAACCGCACGCCCAGGGAGCCCCGGATGAACCTGCACAAGAATGCGCGCCTGACGCCGCAAGGTCGAGCCTTGCTGGTGCAACGCGTCCGCACCGATGGGTGGCGGGTGGGAGATGCGGCCGCTGCCGCCGGTCTCTCCCTTCGACAAGCGTTTCGTTGGCTGGCACGGCATCGGGCGGGCGGCGAACTTGCCCTGCGGGACCGTAGTTCGGCGCCCGTCCGATGCCGCCCGCACCGACGCCGACACCATGGCCGCGATCGAGCGCCTGCGCCGCCAACGGCGCACCGGTCCGCAGATCGCGCGTGAGCTTGGTCTGCCGCGCTCGACCGTTGGCGTGGTGTTACGCCGGCTCGGTCTTGGAAGGCTCAGCGCGCTCGAAACCAGGCCAGAGATCGTGCGCTATGAGCGCGAGAAACCCGGCGAACTCATCCACATCGACATCAAGAAACTCGGCCGCATCGACGGCGTCGGCCACCGCATCACCGGTGATCGCACCGGCCAAAGCAACAAGCGCGGCACCGGCTGGGAATATCTCCACGTCGCCATCGACGATGCCTGCCGCCTGGCCTACAGCGAGGTCCTGGCCAACGAGAAAGCCGAGAGCGCCGTCGCTTTCACCCGTCGCGCACTGGCCTGGTTCAAGGGCTTCGGCGTCAGCGTCGAGCGGATCATGACCGACAACGGATCGGCCTATAAAAGCTTCGCCTTCCGCGACCTGTTGGCAGAGCAGGGCATCCGCCATAAGCGAACCCGGCCCTACACCCCGCGCACCAACGGCAAAGCCGAACGCTTCATCCAAACCAGCCTGCGCGAATGGGCCTATGTGCAAGCTTACACAACCTCGGCCGAGCGGATCGAAACGCTCAAACCATGGCTGAAGACCTACAACACCATACGGACCCACAGCGGCATCAAACACATGACGCCCTTCGCCAAACTGAACAACGTTCTTGGATTCGACAACTAGAGCGTGATCGCTTTAGGACTTTAGATCCGTGATGCCCGCAGCTCCGTCATGCCCGCGCCCGTCTCGTCATGTCCGCACCCATCACGTCATGCCCGCTGAAGCTCCGTCATGCCCGCGTTCGCAACGCGAAAGCGGGCATGACGGGGAAGGGGAATGACGAACGCAGGTCACCTTCAATGCGGTCCGGTGTAACGTCAGCCCCGCGACAGGGTCTGGGTCTTGTGCTGCAGACTGTTTTCCAGCGCCGACGCGCCGCCTCTGCTCAGCAGGGACGCAAAATCCGACCGCTGCACCGCGACGCGGCTGATGGAGCCATCCGCCAGTACATCAACTATCTGCCAGCCGGCGCCGGTCTTGCGCATGACATAAGCGATCTTGTGCGGCGTGCCGTCGCGCGGCGCGATTTGGGTCTCGACCACCTGCTGATTGGCGCCGATTGATCGGGTTGACGGACTGATTGTGAACTTCTGTCCGTCATAACTGTCGAAATTATCGACATAGGTCGCGACCGTGTAATTGCGGAACACCGCCAGCAGCGCGGACTGCTGGTCCGGCGTCAGGCCTGCCCAGGCGCGACCGACGGATACGCGCAAGATATCGGGCAAGTCGAACACCCTGCTGACAACCGGGGTCAGCGTGTCCATCCTGCTCTGGAAGGGCGCCGCCTTCCCCGATTTCATGCAATTAATAAGCGCCTGGTTCAGTTCCTGAACCGGGGCCAGCACCGCCGGATCAGCCGCCGGCTGCTCGGACGGCATGATCACATCGTACGCCCGTGCGGCTTCGGGCATTGCGGCCAGGAAAAGAATTGTAACGAAGCAAGCCACAGACCGGATAACGGGTGACATTTGCGGCATCGCGGCTCCTTTCAGCGTCCAGGTCGTGGCAGATAGGCGTCCCGGCGGGGTTCCCATCCCATTCCCGCTCCGGTTAACGTGATAGAGCCTGCACGGGTCAACCGCCATTGTCCCATGCTTCTGTGCAGAACCGCTAGATTGCCCAGCGGTTTCCCGGTCCGGAGGTTAGCTGATTGTCTGTGCTGCGCACCGTTCTCAAAGCGGCGGACGTGGTCGCTGCCCGTGCCGGTCTGTTCGACAGTGGCATTCAGGCCGAGCCGCTGATCGAAGCAGCCTGCCGGCGAACCGGCCTCGCCGACTTTGGCCCGATTCCATTCCACGAGCCGTTGCGGCAGCTTCTGTCCGCGCTCCACGACGAAGCGTCGTTGAGCGTGGTCGGGCGGTTCGCGGTGCGCTGGGATGTGCTTCGCTTCCTCTGCAACGTGTTGCGGCTGCGCGCCCGGGAGGTTCGTTCCCCCGCTATCCTGGATCAGCGGATCGAGCGGCCGATCTTCATCACCGGCCTGCCGCGCAGCGGCACGACATTTCTGCACCGGCTGATGCTGGAAGACCCGGCCAACCGCGCCCCTTTGGTGTGGCAGACAATCTATCCCTGCCAGTCCGACCCGCGTACTGCCATCCGGCGCGTATCCCGGCAATTGCGCGGCTTCGAGCGACTGGCACCCGCGTTCCGCGGACTGCATCCACTGACCGCCAACTCGCCGCAGGAATGCTCTGAGATTACCGCGCACGTGTTCCGCAGCCTGCGGTTCGATTCAACCTATCGGATCCCGTCGTACCGGCGATGGCTGGACACCGACGGGCAGGTGGCGGCCTACCGGTTCGAGCGACGGTTCCTGCAACACCTGCAGCACGCGTCGGGACAAACCCGATGGGTGCTCAAATGCCCCGATCACCTGTTCGCGCTGGGCGATCTACGCGCCGCGTTTCCCGATGCACGCGTGGTGTTCGTGCACCGCGACCCCCTGAAAGTGCTGCTATCGGTCGCGCAACTGACGGAGGTGCTGCGGCAGCCTTTCACACGGCGAATCGACCGCCACGAGATAGGTCGCCAGGAAAGCGTCCGCTGGCAGGAGGGGGCGGCGCGCATGATCCGCGCCACCCGCGAGCAGCCGTTCGCCGAACCGATCTGTCACGTGGAGCATCGCGATCTGGTCGGTGATCCGCTGGAGACCATGACCCGGGTATACCGTCATTTCGGGTTGGAGCCGGATGCGGCAACCCGGGACCGCGTGGTGCGTGCGGTCACGGAGCATCCGGACGGCGGCTACCGGCATCGCGCCTACCGGTTCGAGGATCACGGCCTGCACGAGGCGACCGAGCGTGAGAAATTCCTCGCTTACATACGGTTTTTTGGTATCGAGTCCGAGCCCCGGCGGACAGCGACCGTCTCGGCATCACAGACGGCGTGAGCCGGGTCGGGAGATCACCCTCTCACGAGGCTCCATCCGATGTCCCAAAACGCCGCCTCGAGTTGCGTGGCGGTGACGAATGTCGCCGCCAGCTCGGCATGCCGTGATTCAGCACCCCGCGAGGCGGCCAGCCGGTCGAGAGTACCCGCGGCTGCGCGCGCCGCCGCCTGGTACTCCGGGCCGGCATAGGCGGCGATCCAGGCTTGATAGGGATGGCCGGCGACGCCCGCTTGCGCCGCAAGCCGTTCCCCGATCTCCGCATATCCGATGATGCATGGCGCCAGGGCCACGTGCAGGTCCAGCAAATCGCCGGCGAGCCCGCGATCGAGCACGAAGCGCGTATAGGCGATGGTTTCCATCGCCTCCGGCTCGGCTTCCATCTCGGCTTCGCTGAGCCCCCAATCCGAGCAATAGGCGACGTGCAACTTCATCTCGACATCGACGATCGCGCCCAGCCCAGCCGCCGCCGCGCGCAGATCGGCCACGCTGGCGCTTTTGTAGCCGGCGAGCGCATAGGCGCGGGCGAACTGGATCAGGAACAGGTAGTCCTGGGTAAGATAACGACGGAACGCGGCGGGCGGCAGCGTTCCGTCGCCCAGCGCGCGCACGAACGGATGCTCGACATAGTCGCGCCAGTGCCCGGCCGCGTCATGCCGAAGCCGGCCGAACAGGCCGCGGTCGAATGGCAGATCCATGCGTCAGCTCCGTCCGGCTTATGTCTTCGCCGAAGCAAGCGCCCGCACCTCGTCGCGCCAATTATGCCGCTCGGTGAAACCGAGTGTCTCTCGCGCTTTGCGGTTGGACAGCGGTGCCTCGTATCCCGCCATTGGCCGGGTCAGCGGGACGCCCGGGCACCACTCCGCCAGGAATTCCGAGGTCGGCTTGTCATTGGTAGCGGTGTCATTCACGGCATTGAAGACCTGAAAGCCAAGCCCGTCCTTTTGCAGACATAGATGCACGATCTGCGCGAGGTCGCGGGCGTCGATGTAGCTCCATGCGTTGCGCTTGCGCGACGCGGGGTCGGCGACGAAGCCGGGAAATCGTCCGTACTCATGGGGCTCGATCACGTTGGCAATACGCAACGCGTAGATATCCGCCTTGAAGCGAGCCGCGAACGCACGCGCGGTCTTCTCGTTGACCACCTTGGACAGGCCGTAGCTGTCCATCGGGTCGGTGTCGTAGTCCTCCTCCAGCGGAAAATGATGAAACGATCGGTCGCCTTCCGCGAAGCAGACGCCATAGGTCGTCTCGCTCGACGCGATGACGACCTTGCGGATGCCGAGCTTCATCGCTGCCTCGATCACGTTGTACGTGCCCATCACATTGACGCGGAATGTCTCATCGTCCGAACGCAGAAGGATGCGCGGGATCGCGGCAAAATGGACCACTGCATCCACCGGACCCGGCGGCCGTCCCAGCTTCAGGCCGGTACGGCTGAAATGGCTCGTCATCGCGTTGAACACCTGGCCGCTATTCGTCACGTCGCCAATGAGTGTGCTGACCTCTGGATGCGGCAGAGCCTGCAGATCGAAGTTGAGAATTTCGTAGCCTTGGTCGTGCAGCCACGGCAACACGTGCCGCCCTGCCTTGCCACTGCCGCCGGTGAACAGGATCCGCTTCATGCTGGTGTCCCCCTACTCCCGGCTGGCTACTCCCGGCTGGTCACGAACGGAACCGACCCTTCCGGCTTGATCATCGTGAGATTGCCGTCGAACTGGCGCAGCGGGTGGCGGACATAGGGGTGACGCAGACAGGCCTCTTCATTCAGCTCCAGGCCGAGGCCGGGATGGTCCGGGATGCGTATCTCGCTGTTGCTGAACACCAACGACTCCGTCACGATCTCCTTGCGCCACGGCACATCCACCGCGATCGTCTCCAGGATGCAGAAATTCGGGATCGTGGCGGCAAGCTGCAGGGTCATCGCGTTCACCACGGGACCGGTCGGATTATGCGGCGCCACGGGCAGGAATCGCGCATGCCCCATGGCGGCGATCTTCTGCGCCTCCAGTATGCCGCCGACATGGCTGACATCGGGCTGCAGGATATCGACCGCGCGCTTTTGGATCAGCTCCATGAATCGCTCCGGCTCATAATAGCGCTCGCCGGTCGCGATCGGGATGGGGCTGTTGGCGCGCACGTCGGCGAGAGCATCGATGCTTTCCGGTGGAACCGGCTCCTCGAACCAGCGCGGCTCGAATTTCGCCAGCGCGCGCGCCATCGCGATCGCGGTTGGCACGTTCAGCCGACCATGCACCTCGATCATCAGGTCGATATCCGGTCCCACGGCGGCACGGACCGCCTCGACGATCTCGATGGTGCGGTTGCGCGCCGGGCGGTCCATCTCCAGATAGGCGGCTCCGAACGGATCCCATTTCAGGGCCCGGAAGCCCATCCGCACCGCCTCGGTTGCTTTGCGCGCGAAATCTTCCGCGCTTTTCGCGCCGGAGAACCAGCCGTTGCCGTAGCATGCCACCACGTCGCGATGCTTGCCGCCCAGCAGCTCATACACCGGCACGCCGAGCGCCTTGCCCTTGATGTCGAGCAGGGCCGCCTCCACACCGCTCAACGCGCTGCGGAAGACGACGCCGGTGCGCCAGTAGGAGTTACGGTGCATGGTCGAAATGAGGTAGTCGGTCGCGAACGGGTCCTTGCCGACAAGGAATTCGCCCAGCTCCTGGATCGCCGCGACCACCGCCCTTTCGTTCCATTCCACCGTTGCTTCGCCCAGGCCCTCGTAGCCGGAATCGGTGATCAGCTTGACGAAGATGAAGTTGGCGCGATGCGCATCCACCAGGAAGGTCTTGCAGCCGGTGATTTTCATTTCGGGTCTCCTTCGCTGTGGTGGGATCGCGCCTGGCGCCAGGCACGCATTACGATCGAAGCTGCCAATTTGATCAAGCCCATGCCGACAAACGTGTTGTCCACGCCTCTTCCGCCGATTTTTGTCACATGCAAGCTCTCAAAGCGGAAGAAAGCCAGACTGAATTGACACTGATCCTTTAATTTGATCAAATCACCACCATGCCGGGATATGATCGCGGACATTGGAGGAAACCATGATGGGCGCGATCACGCGACGCAGTTACATGCAGCATCTTCTGGTGACGGCCGCGGGCGTCTCTGTTGCCAGCATCGCCTACGCGCAATCGGCCGAGCCGGCAGCGATCGCCCGCGCAGACACGCTGATCGCCACTGGCCAGCCATCGGGCGGCGCGCCGACCTTCACGCAATATAACGACTTCAATCCGTTCCACCCCGGGCTGGACCTGCGTTCCAGCGTGGCATTCGTGCTCGAGCCGCTGTTCTTCTACAGCGTGCTGCCGGACAAGATGATTCCGTGGCTGGCCGAAAGCTACGAATACAGCCCGGACTACACGATGATAACCCTGCATCTGCGCCAGGGCGTGGCGTGGAACGACGGCGTTCCGTTCACCGCCGACGATGTCATCTACACGCTCGACATGCTGCGTCAGAACGGACTGGGCAAGGGCGATCAGCTCTACGCTTCAGCAATGGCGCGCGATCTCAAGAACCTGGTCCGCGTTGACGATCATACTGTCCGCATCGAGCTGACGCATCGCGATCCGCGCTGGTTTTTCACCTATCTCACGGTGCGCTTCACCGAAGGGGCGTTCATCCTCCCGAAGCATGTCTACGCGGCGACCAGTCCCGCCAATCTGGCCAGTTTTACCGGGCTTGAAACCAGGGGGCCGAACGGGCCGGTGGGGACCGGACCGTTCAAGATCGCCAGCATGACGCCGGAGCGCATCGTTCTCGACCGCCGCGATGACTGGTGGGGCGCCACGACCGGCTTCCACGCGTTGCCGGAAATGAAGCGGGTCATCTTCGTTCCGTTCACCACGCACGAGCAGGCGGCGCAGCTCATCGCCAACGGCGAGGTCGATACAATTCTTGAGGCGCACGTGCCGGTGATGAAAAGCCTGCTGGCGCGCTTCCCCGACAGGATCACCTGCTTTTCCGGCAACAAGCCGCCCTATGGCAATATCGACTGGTGGCCGACCTCGCTGCTGTTCAATCACGCGCAGAAGCAGTTCCAGGATGTTCGCATCCGCCGGGCGGTCAGTCTCTATATGAATCGCAAACAGGCAGTCGATTACGCCTATCAGGGCGCGGCGGCGATTTACGGCATGCCGTACCCGCGCTACCCGCGCCTGGTGCCCTACTTCACGGATATGGCCGACACCAATAAGAAGTTGCGAATCACCGACTATGATTCAAAAGCGGCCGATGCACTGATGACGGAGGCCGGCGCGAAGAAGGATGGCTCCGGCATCTGGACGCTTGATGGGGATCAGATGGGCGGTGACCTTTACTATCCCATCTCGCTCGACGCGATCGCCCCGATCATCGCCGAGCAGTTACGCCGCGCCGGCTTCAAGGTCGCCCCCAACAACCGCCCCGGCTACCGCGACGTGGTCTATTACGGCCATGCGGCATGGTGGCTGTGGGGACACGGCGCATCGGTCAACGATCCGTACCAGACCCTCGCTCTCTATCACAAGCGGGTCTGGCGGCCGGTCGGAGAGAACGCATTCTGGCCCTCACGCTGGCGCAACGACGAATACAGCGCGCTGGTTGACAAGATAGAAGCGCTGGCGCCGGACGATCCCGGCGTGCGCCCGCTGGTTGATCAGGCGCTGACGATCTGGTTCACCGAGCAGGTGGCAGCGCCGGTTTCGCAATATTACCACCGGATACCGTTCAACACGACCTATTGGCGCAACTGGCCGAACGAGAAGGATCCGTACATCAATCCGACCTTCTGGCATAATACCGGCAACCTGCTGCTGCTCGGCCTGCACAAGGCGTAGCCGCGGGGCCAGGCGATGGGCACGCTTCGTGTGGTTGCGCGGCGGCTTGTTATGTTCTTCGCCGTCATCTGGGTGGCGGCCACGCTTACTTTCATCGTGCCGCGGCTCGCGCCGGGCAACCCGATCGAGGAAAAGCTGCTGTCCCAGGTGGAGTATGGCGGCGCCACCGTCGATATCCAGTCCTTGGTAAAGGCCTACAACGCGAAGTTCGGTCTCGACCGGCCGCTGTTCCGGCAATACCTCGCGTATCTGCACGATATCCTTCATTTCGATCTCGGGTACTCGATCTCCGACTATCCCACGCGCGTATCAACGGTGATCCTGCGCGCCCTGCCCTGGACGATCGGCCTGCTGACCACGACCACGATCATGGCCTTCCTGATCGGCACCGTGCTGGGTGCGCTGACGGTCTGGCAGCAGGCGCCACGATTGTTTCGCCTGCTGGTGCCGCTGCTGATGATCTTTTCCGCCATACCATTCTACCTGATCGGGCTGACGCTGATCTATCTGTTCGCCAGCGTGCTGCAATGGCTTCCGCTCGGCGGCGGCATGGGCATCCGCGCGACCCCTGGCCTGAGCTTTTCGTTCGTGCTGGAGATCCTTGGCCATTCCATCCTGCCGGCGGCCTCCATCCTGCTCGCCTCGATCGGAGTCTGGGCGCTGTCGATGCGCGGCATGATGGTCTCGGTGCAGGGTGAGGATTACATGGCCTTCGCCGACGCGCTCGGGCTCAGCAATCACCGGCGCTTCGTGCAGTACGGGCTGCGCAACGCCCTGCTGCCGCAGGTGACGCTGCTGGCGCTTTCGCTCGGCCAGGTGCTGTCTGGCGCAATCCTGGTCGAGCTTGTGTTCGGCTATCCGGGAATGGGCCAGGAACTGTTCCGTGCCATCCAGAACCTGGATTATTTCGTCATCTACGGCATTGTGCTGGTGCTGATCTGTGCCCTGGCGATCGCGATGCTGATCGTCGATCTGATCTATCCGCTGCTCGACCCGCGCATCCGCAGGGCCAGCGCCGGATCATGAGGGCCACGGTTCCCGCTCCTGCGCTCGCCGCCGCGTCACCGCCGCGGCGCCGCGCACGACCCTGCTGCGCTATCTGCGCCGCAATCCCAGCTTCGTTCTCGGCATCATCCTGATCGGCCTGCTGCTCGGCTTCGCTTTGGTCGGCCGCTGCTTCGTGGACTGGAACCAGGCGTTCCCGCTCTCCGGCCCGCCATCGATGGCACCCGACCAGGACTGGCCGTTCGGCACCGATGCGGACGGCCGCAACCTTCTCGCGGTGCTGATCTATGGCACGCTGCTGACCCTGAAGATTGGCGTCATTGCCGGCTGCCTCGGGCTGGCGATCGGTACCGTCCTGGCCTTCGTCGCCGCCTATCGGGGCGGCTGGGTCGATGCCGTGATCCGTGTGCTGGTGGATGTGCTGATTACCATCCCCACGCTGCTGGTCCTGGTGGTCGTCGCGTCGGCGATCCACCGCAGCATGAGCACCGACATCATGGCGATCATCATCGCCCTGCTGGCGTGGCGCGAACCCGCGCGTCAGATTCGCGCGCAGGTCCTGGTGATGCGCGAAGCGCAATATGTGAAGGTCGCGCTGCTCAACGGCGCCGGTGCCACCCGCATCATTTTCCGGGAGATGATGCCGAACCTGCTGCCGTTCCTCGGCGCCAGCCTGGTGATGGCGATCTCGCAGGCGGTGCTCGCCTCGATCGGGCTGGAGGCGCTCGGCCTCGGCACGCCGTCCGAACCGACACTCGGGCTGACGATCTTCTGGATGATGAACGAGTCGGCGTTCATGCTCGGCCTATGGTGGTGGATCATCGAGCCGATCACCGTGCTCGTCGTGCTGTTCGTCGGGCTGTTCCTGATCACGGCGGGGCTGGACGAGATCGCCAATCCGCGCCTGCGACGCTCCCACGCATGAGTGCCGGGCTGCAGGTCCGCAACCTGACGGTCACCTACCGCACCGACGCCGGCCCGGTGCGCGCCGTCGATGCCACCAGTTTCGACGTGGCACCCGGGGAACGGCTGGGTGTGGTCGGCGAGTCCGGCTCCGGCAAGACCACGACGGCACTCGCGCTGATGCAGATGCTGCAGCCGCCGGGATACTGCGACGCCGGCAGCGCGGCGGTGGACGGTGTGGACCTGCTCGCGCTGCCGCCGCGGGAGATGCGGCAGCACCGCCTGCGCACCATCAGCTATATCCCGCAGGGTGCGATGAATTCGCTCAACCCGGTGCTGCGGGTGGAGCGGCAGATGCGCAATGCCGTCATCGATCATGGCGTATCGCTGCGGCGTGCGGCGATGCACGATCTCTGCGCCACGGCGATGGCATCAGTCAATCTGGACGCGCAGGTCCTGCGCCGCTACCCGCATGAGCTGTCCGGTGGCATGAAGCAGCGCGTGTGCATCGCCATCGGCATGCTGCTCCGGCCGAAGGTGATCATCGCCGACGAACCCACCAGCGCGCTGGACGTGGTGTCCCAGCGGCTGGTCATGGAGACGCTCGGCCGCCAGCAGCAGCAGACGGGTGCGGCGCTGATCCTGATCGGCCACGATATCGGGCTGATGGCGCAGTTTGTGCACCGACTCGCCGTGATGTACGCCGGCCGCCTGGTGGAGATCGGCACCATCCGGGACGTGCTCACGCGACCGCGCCACCCCTACACGCGGGCGCTGATCAGCAGCATCCCCAAGCTGCAGCACCGCGGCGTGCTCGGCGGCATACAAGGCGTGACGCCGTCGTTGCGGCAGCTACCGGCCGGCTGCGCGTTTCATCCGCGCTGCGAGGCCGCGTTCGACCGCTGTCTGATTGAACGGCCGGTGCTCGACGCTGGCATTGGTGATCATCGCGCGGCGTGCCATCTCGCCGGGTCTGCCGCATGAGTCCGCCCCTGCTGGAGCTTGATGCGGCGGGCCGCCGGTTCGGTGCGGTCATCGCACTGCAGCCGATCAGTCTGTGCATCGCCGGCGACAGCGCGCCGATCGTGGCGGTTGCAGGTGAAAGCGGCAGCGGCAAGACCACGCTCGCGTCGCTGCTGCTCGGCTTCCTGCCACCGAGCATGGGCGCGATCCGTTATCGCGGCACCGATCTCGACCGGCTTCCCCGCAGCGGACGGCGTCGCTTCCGCAAGGAGGTCCAGGCGGTCTTCCAGGATCCCTTTGCCGTCTATAACCCGTTCTATCGTGTCGATCATGCCCTGATCGAGCCACTGCGTCTGTTCGGGCTGGCGCGGTCATGGCGCGACGCCCGCGACATGATGGAGCAGGCCTGCCAGCGCGTCGGCCTGCATCCGGCCGATACGCTCGGCCGCTTCCCGCACCAGCTCTCGGGCGGACAGCGGCAGCGGCTGATGGTCGCGCGCGCGCTGCTGCTGGAACCGAAACTGCTGATCGCCGACGAGCCGGTGTCGATGATCGATGCCTCGCTGCGTGCTCTGGTGCTCGGCAGCCTGCGCACGCTGAACAGCGAGCTGGCGATCCCAATCCTTTACATCACGCACGATCTCACCACCGCGTACCACATCGCCGACACCATCATCGTGCTCTACCGCGGCGCCGTAGTAGAGGCCGGCGATGCCGCTACGGTGATCCAGCAGCCGCAGCATCCTTATACGCGCCTGCTGATCGAACTCGATTCCGTGGCCCGATCTCGACGTGCCCTGGGGTCGTCAGCAGCCGGTGGTGAAGGAAGATGCGGACCTGCCGGCGGCGGGGACCGGTGGCGGATGCACCTTCGCGGCGCGCTGCCCCCACGTGATGACAAAATGCCGCGCGCACCCGCCGGGACTGTTCGCGACCACGAACCAGCAGGTCGCGCGCTGCTTTCTGCACGAACAGTCGCCGCCATTCGGCGAAGCTGGCCTCAGCGACCTTCTTCGCCTTCGCACCCCGGCGAATAGCTGAGCTTCGCCGAACCTGGCATCAGTTGCGTGCGTGACTTCGATAACAGTTCGAGCGGCCAGCGCGGGCGCGGCGCGGCGTCCAGCGTGTCGGTCAGGCCGAGCCGCAGCCGTTCGATGCCGGTCCAGGCGACCATCACTGCGTTGTCAGTGCAAAGCGCCGGCGGCGGTGCGACGAAACGGAATCCCGACCGCGCGGCAGTATTTTGCAGCGCGGCGCGGATTGCCTGGTTGGCGGCCACGCCGCCGGCCACCACCAGCAATCCGGGGGTGCCATGGCGGTTCGCGAACGCGGCCATGGCGTGGGCCATGCGATCAGCCAGCACATCGACCACCGCGGCCTGGAAGCCGGCGGCAATGTCCGCGGCATCGCGGATCGGCAGTGCGCCGGCGGGATGCTGGGCCACTTCCTGCGCGACCGCGGTTTTGAGCCCGGAGAAGCTGAAATCGCAGCCAGCCCGGCCGAGCATGGGTCGGGGGAACCGGTGCCGCCCCGGATCGCCGTCCGCGGCCAGCCGTTCCAGCGCCGGCCCTCCCGGCCAGCCGAGGCCCAGCAGCTTCGCAACTTTATCGAAGGCTTCGCCTACCGCGTCGTCGACCGTGCCGCCGAGCCTGATATGCCGGCCGACGCCCTCCACCGACACGCACAGGCAGTGCCCACCGGAGACCAGCAGAAGCAGGTAAGGGAAGGGGGCACCGCCGGGAACCAGGCCAGGCAGACGGGCAGTGAGGGCGTGCGCCTCCAGGTGGTTCACGGCGACAAACGGAAGCTTCGCGGCGAGGGCGATACCTTTTCCCATCTGCGAGCCGACGATCAGCCCGCCGATCAGCCCTGGTCCGGTCGTGGCGGCCACCCCGCCCAGGTCGCGGCAGCCGAGCCCGGCGTTTGACAAGACTCGGCGAAGCATGTCGGGCAGCAGCGCCAGATGGGCGCGCGCGGCGATTTCCGGCACCACCCCGCCATACGCCGCGTGCTCGTCCTGGCTGGCGACGGAACTGGCAAGGACGTGGCCGGCCTCGTCCAGCACGGCGGCGGCGGTCTCGTCGCAGGAGGTTTCGATCCCCAGCACGGGGCGCATTCGCCAGTCTCCATTTTGCTTCGCGGCGCGGGGGTAATAGAGCGAGATTGTTTGCGGCGAAATCGCCCATAAGCGTAAATCACGCTCGCAAAAGAAAAATGGTCGGGCATGACCGCTTCATCCTGAAGCGATCATGCTCTAGGAGCAGCGCATGAGCGCCGCCAGCCAGCCCATGCATGTCCGGCCGCCCCGTCGCGACCTGCCGCTGCGCGTGGGCACGCGCGGCTCGCCGCTGGCGCTGGTGCAGACGCGGCTATTCCTGGCGCTGCTGCGGGGCTTCTGCCCGGTGCTGCGCGACATGAACGTGTTCGAGGAGCAGCCGATCCGCACCACCGGGGATGTGGTGCAGGACCGTAAATTGGCGGAGATCGGCGGCAAGGGGCTGTTCGCGAAGGAGATCCACGAGGCGTTGCTGGAGCGGCGGATCGATTTCGCTGTGCACAGCCTGAAAGATCTGGAGACAATGCTGCCTGATGGGGTGGTGCTTGCCTGTTTGCTGCGGCGGGAGGATGCGCGCGATGTTCTGATCGTGGGCAGCGGTGCCGCGTCGTCCCATCCGTCCGCGTTGCCCGCGCCAAGGGCTCGTCATGAAATTGCGGAATCAGCCTGTCATTCCGGCGAAAGCGGGAATCCAGCGGCGGCGGTAGATCCCCGCTTCCGCGGGGATGACGAAAACGATCGCGGGGACGGTGAAAACGATGCAGTTGTTTCCGAATGCCTCCTAAGCGAAGCGGGACCCTGGCGGACGCTGCCGGTAGGCGCGCGGGTGGGAACCGCTTCGGCGCGGCGGCAGGCGCAGTTGCTGCACGTGCGGCCGGACCTGCGGATCGTGACGTTGCGGGGCAATGTGCAGACGCGGCTGGCGAAGCTGGAGCACGGCGACGCCGATGCGACCGTGCTGGCCTTGGCGGGGCTTCGGCGGATGGGGTTGGAGGACCCTGCCTGGGTGGTGTTGGAGCCGGAGCAGATGGTGCCGGCCGCCGGGCAGGGGGTGATTGGGGTAACGGTGCGCGCCGATGATGGCGAGCTGCGTGAACTGCTGGCCGCCATCACGGACCCGGACGCACAGGTGACCGGCACTGCCGAGAGGGCCTTGCTCGGGACGCTCGATGGGTCGTGCCGTACGCCGATTGGCGCATACGCTTGTGTGTCGGGGGCGGGGCGGGTGCATCTGACTGGCCTGGTCGCCCGGCCGGACGGATCGTTCCTGCTACGCCGCGAACTGGAGGGGATGGCGGCGGATGCGCAGCGGATCGGCGTAGAGCTTGGAACAGCGCTGCGGGCCGATTCGCCGGCCGATTTGTTTGAGTAACGGGGGCGCCGTGTTGATCACCCGACCGCAACCGGCGGCGGCGGAAACCGCCCGGCACGTGACGGCGATGGGACGGCAGGCGGTGGTGGCGCCGCTGCTCGAGATCCGGACCTTGGATCCGGTCCTGCCGTCCGACGCCGATGCGGTGCTGGTGACCAGTGGCAACGCCGTGCCCGCACTGCCGGAATGGGCGCGTGGCCGGCCGGTTTTCGCGGTCGGAGCGGCCACCGCCGGGCGAGCGCGGCGCGCCGGGTTTACCGATATCCGTAGCGCCGACAGTGACGCGGCGATGCTGGCGTCGCTCGTGCGCCGGGAACTTCCGGTGGCACGGCGGCTACTGCTGCTGACCGGCAAGGGGCAGGGAGCGGCGCTCGTTGCCCTGCTGCGGGATCATGCCGCCGAAGTGACCCGTTGTGTCGTCTATGAGGCGGTGCCCGTGCCGCGCCTGCCGGAGCCGGCGCGCGCGGCGCTGGGGGCCAGGAACGTCGGTGCGGCGCTGTTCTTCTCCGCCGAGACGGCGCGCTGCATGGTGAGGCTGGTGCGGGAGGCGGCGCTGGAGGAGACGGTCGGCGTCGCCGAGGCGTGCGCTATCGGGCCGGCCGCTGCCGTGGCATTAGGCTCGCTTCCCTGGCGGCGGATCAGGACCGCCGCCCATCCCACCCAGGACGAGATGCTGGCCCTGCTGCAATGACCGATCCGCCTGCCCTGCCACTGCCACCGCCCGAGCCGCAATCGGAAGCCCCACCCGAGGCGGTCGAAGAGGCGCCGCTCCCGCCGCCGCCCTCGCCGCCGCGACGGCGAAACCTGGTGCCGTGGGTGTATGCGCTCGGGTTTGTCGGTACTGGCGATGGCCTTGCTGTGGATGTGGCGGAACCCGAACCTGGAGCAGGCGGTCCGCCCGCAGCGGGTGCAGGGTGTCGAGGAGCAGATCCGAGAGCTGACCGACCGCCTGGACCGAATGCCGGAGCCCAAAGCGGCGGCGACCCCGGATTTGCAGCCGCTGGAGCAGCGGGTCGCTGCGTTGGAGGCCCGGCCACCGGTGCCAGAGCCCAATCTGGAGCCGATCGAGCAGCAGATCGCGGCACTGAAGGCGCAGGTTGCGGCACGACCCGCTTCCGCGGCGGCAGCACCCGATCTCAGCCCGATCGAAGCGCGGCTGGCGGCGCTCGATAAACAGGTGCGCGAACTGGCCCCGCTAACCCAGCAGGTGGCGACGTTGCAGTCTGATCTTGGCGGACGGGTAACGCAGCTTGCCGCCGCCGAGGCCGACCTGGCCAGTCAGGTGCAGGATTTGCACGCGGCCGTGGCGTCGCAGAATAGCGGACTGGCGGCCCGGTTCACGACGTTGGAAAAACAGGCGGACGCCGCCGCCACGGCCGCCGCCAAGGCTGCCCGATTGGCCCGCGTCCAGGCGGCACGGGCGGCACTGGAGGCGGGCCAGCCGCTCGGGCCGATCCCGGATGCGCCACCGGAGCTGGCACGTTTCACTGACGCGCGGCCACCGACCGAGGCGGCGCTGCGGTTGGCGTTCCCCTCGGCCGCCGACGCCGCGCTGGCGGCCAGCCGCCCGGATACCCAGGGTAAGTCCTTCGGGGAACGGTTGTGGCAGCGTGCCCAGGGATTGGTCACGGTGCGCCAGGGTGATCGGGTGATCGTCGGCGACCCGTCGGCCGGTATTCTCGCCGACGCCCGCACCCATCTGGAGGCCGGCGACCTGGCCGGTGCAGTCACCGCGATCTCGACCCTGACCGGATCCGCGGCGCAGGCCATGGCCACGTGGCTCGCGCAGGCGAAATCCTTGCTCGCGGCACGTGGCGCGCTCGATCAAATGGCTGCCGGCGCCTGATGCGGCGGGTCCTGGTCACCCTGATCGTCGCGGCGATCGTCGTCGCCGTGGCGTGGCTGCTTGCCGAGCTGCCGGGAACGGTGACGGCGCACGTGGGCGACACGACGTTCAGCACCGCCACCTCGGTGGTGGCGGTCGGGCTGCTGGCCATAGTCCTGTTGATTTACCTGCTGTTGCTCATCGTCGGCCTGCTGATCGGGCTGCCACGGCGGATGCGCGCGCGGCGGGCGGCCAGCCGCCGCCAGGCCGGCGATGGCGCGACGACACGCGCGCTGGTGGCGCTGGCCGCCGGCGACACAGCGGACGCGCGCCGGGAAGCAGCGCGGGCGCGTCGCCTGCTGGGGGACACGCCGCAGACACTGCTGCTGGCCGCCGAGGCGGGGCGGCTGGCGGGCCGGATGGATGAAGCGAACGCGGCGTGGCGACAACTGGCCGCCCGACCGGAGGCTGCGTTCCTCGGCTATCGCGGGTTGCTGCGGCAAGCGATGGAGCGTGAGGATTGGGTCGAGGCGGCGGCGCTGGCGCGACAGGCGGAGGCGGCGCATCCCGGCGCGATTTGGTTGCGGGAGGAACGCGCGCGGCTTGCCGTGCGGACCGCCCACTGGTCGGACGCCTTGGCGCTGGCGGATGCCGACGCGCCAAAGGCGGCGCTGGCCACCGCCGCGGCCAATGCGGAGCTTGACCCGGCGGCGGGATTGCGGCTGGCGCGGCAGGCCTGGAAGGAAGACCCGGCACTGGCGCCGGCGGCGCTGGCTTATGCCCGGCGGTTGCGCGAGGCGGGGCGGGAAGGTCGGGCTCAGGGTGTGATACGGCAGAGCTGGGCGGTGGCGCCGAACCCCGACCTGGCCGCGTTTGCGCTGGCGCCGGTGCAAGACAAGCTGGCGCGCATGCAGGCGGCGCAACGGCTGACCAAATCCAATCCGGACCATCCCGAGAGCCGGCTGCTGCTGGCCGCTACGGCGCTGGACGCCGGGCTGCTGGGGGAGGCGCGGCGGCATCTGGATACCGCCCGCGAAAGCGGCGTGAATCAGCGACGGTTGTGGATGCTGCTGGCGCGCGTCGAGGAGGAGGAGCACGGCGACACCGAGCCCGGGCGGCTGGCGCAGCGCGACGCTCTGCGGCGGGCGGCTTCGGCAGGGCCAGATCCGGGCTGGTATTGCAGCGTTTGTCATGCGCCGCAGCAGGAATGGGCGGCGAGCTGCCCGAATTGCGGTGCCGCCGGCTCGTTGCGCTGGGGATCGGTGTCCGTGCCGGTTGCCGGACCGCTGCTGGCGGGTGAGCCCCGGCTACCCGAACCGGCTGTGCGGGAGGAATGATACCGGCGGTCCGCCGGGCTATCAGGCGGTGCTGGAGCGGGTCAGTTGGACCCAGCCGGCCAGAAGTGTAGCGGCCTGAGTGCGAAAGCCGTCCGTCAGAAGCTGCGCGGAGCGAATGCGGTCGGCGCGGAAATGTCGGTAATCGTCGCGCAGCTCGCACCAGGCGCAGATCAGCGTTGCATCGACGTAGTACTCCATCGCGACCGGCCGGATGGTCCGCTGACTCGGGGCGCCGTTGCCGTCCACATACTCGATCGAGATTTTCCGCGCTTCCCGGATGGCTGCGCGGATCTCTGACAGGTCCACACAGCTCGGCGGGGGTGCGCCGCGCAACGATACATGGAACGGAGCGGCGAGGCGTTGGCGCAGCGCGTCCGGCATCACCGCGGCGAGCTTGGTCAGCACGTTGCGTGCCGCCATTGCCAGGCCCGGATCGCCGATACGCGGCAGCAGGCGGACGGCCACCGCGATCGCCTCCACCTCTTCCTCGGTGAACATCAGCGGCGGCAACTCGTAGCCGCGCCGCAGCACGTAGCCGATGCCGGCGGCGCCTTCGATCGGCACGCGGCGGGCCTGCAAGGTGGCGATGTCGCGGTACACGGTGCGCGACGCAACTTCCAGCTCGGTGGCGATAGCCGCAGCAGTCAACGGAGTGCGCGCGAGTCGCAGCACCTGGATGATGTCGAACAGCCGGTCCGCACGGCGCATTTGATCGGCCCCTCCGATCACTCCTGACACAACGCTGTCAGGAGGGGGAGTCTATCTATAGCGCCATCGCTCATGAAGGAGCCGAGAATGCAAACGCTTCACTTCACTCTGGTTTCGGACAGCACGGCGCCGGCGGTCCCCTGGGCACCAGATGCGGCGCCAGGCCAGCCGCCGCCGACCCGCGCCGGACTGATCGCATTGGCGCAGGCCGCATGGCACCGCTACCGTTCACGGGCGCTGCTGGCGCAGCTTGATGACTACATGCTCAAAGATATCGGCGTGACGCGCGCGGAGGCACAGCTCGAGGCCAGCAAGCCGTTCTGGCTACCCTGATGGCCGGAAACGACCAGCGCGGCGCCGGCATCCTGCTGGTGGCGGCGTCCGCGCTGGCGTACAGCACGGCCGGATTCTTCACCCGGCTGATCCCGCTGGACGTGTGGACCATCCTGTTCTGGCGCGGGTTGTTCGCCGGTGGGTTCATCGCGGCGGTGTTTCTGTGGCAGCAGCGTGGACGAGTAACGGGCAGCGTGCGGGCGATCGGCTGGCCCGGGCTGGTCGCCACCGCCTGCTCGGCGCTGGCGACGATCATGTTCATCAATGCGTTTCGGATGACCTCGGTCGCCGAGGTGGTGATCATTTTCGCTGCCGCACCGTTCGTTACCGCGGCGATCGATCGCGTGTGGTTCGGCATCCGCGAAGGCCGGGCGACGTTCGTTGCCAGTGCAACTGCCGTGGTCGGGGTGGGCGTGATGATGGCCGGTGCCGGGTTTCAGGGCCACCTTGCCGGCGATGTGCTGGCGTTCGGGATGACGCTGCTGATGTCGTTGATGATGGTGATCATCCGCCGCCACCGGGAGACGCCGATGCTCCCCGCTGCGTCCGCTTCGGCCTTCCTGTGCGCGGCGCTGGCGCTGCCATTCGCCGCGCCGCTTTCGCCGAGCGCGGGGAACATGCTTGATCTGGCCTTGTTCGGAGTGACCCAGTTCGGCCTGGGTCTATTGTTGCTGACGTTGGGAACGCGGCTTGTGTCGGCTACCGAATCGGCGCTGATCAATACGCTGGAGGTACCGTTTGCCGCGTTGTGGGTGTGGCTGGCCTTCGCCGAGGTGCCGTCCTGGAGCACGCTGATCGGCGGCGTCGTGGTGATTGCAGCGGTGGTGGCCCAGGTCCTGATCGGTGCGCCGGAACGGCCCACAATTGTAAACACCGGCGCCGCAGCTTGACGGATCGGATAAGTCGATGTTCGATCGCCGGAGCTGGGGGGGACGGGCAGAATGCGACACAGATACTCCACTATTGTGGCAACAGCATTCTGCGCGGCGGCCTTTCTGCTGCTGACGCTGACCCCCGGACGGAGCGCGGCGCAGACCACGATACGCGTCTGGACACCGTGGCCAAGCTACACCGATATTTTCGCGAAGCTGACCGCGGAGTTCCACAAGCTGCATCCGGACATCACGGCGGAAGTCACGTCGATGCCGGAATCCGAGTACCGTGCGGCGGTGAAATCGGCGCTGGCGGCGAATGCGGGCCCGGACATCATCACCGCCGTGCCGGGGCGCACGGGGATGAATTTCTTTGCGGATGCGGGTGCGATCATCGATCTGACCCCGTACTATCAGCAGCATCACTGGGCCGATAATTACCCGCAATGGATCACGCAGAATCTGACGTACACAACCAAGTCGGGTCACAAAGGAATGTGGGTCGTACCCACCCACGTCGCCAGCACGTTCCTGTTCTATGACCCGACCTTGTTGGAGAGCCATCATCTCGATGTGCCTAAGACGCTCGATCAGTTCCTGAGTTACTGCAAGGCGGCGAATGCGGCCGGGCTGATCCCCCTGGCGTTCGGTGATGGCGGCGGCGGGTGGATGGGGGTGGAATATATCAGCTATCTGCTGGACCAGACGGCGGGGGATGCCGGCGTGGCGGCGCTGGTCGATGGCAAGTCGTCCTGGGCCGCGCCGGAGGCTGTAAAGAGTGCCGAGGTACTCACGCAGTTGCGCGATGCGAAATGTTTTCAGCCGGGCGTGGTTTCCACCACGGCTCCGACAGCGCTGGCGCTGTGGATCGGCGGCAAGGCGGGGATGCTGTATGCAGGCGACTGGTCGCTCGCGGATGTACAGCGCCAGAACCCGGCGCTGTACGCGCGGATGAAGCTGATCATCGGCCAGCAGATCAATCCGGACGTGCCGATGAAGCCGACATCCGCGCTGGGGGACTCTTTGGCGATCACGTCATTTTCCAAGGCGCGCGATGCGGCGGTGGCGTGGCTGGATTTCATGACGAGCGAACCCGGGCAACTGATCTGGCTGAAGGATGCGAAGCGGATCGTGGCGCGGACGGCGATGAACACGGCGGCGAACGGTGCGTCGGCGGTGCAGGAGGAAGATGTTGCGCTGATGCAGGCCGGGACCGCCGTCGATCTGGACTATCCGTTATGGCCGCAGACCTACAGCGCGCTGGAAAAGGCGTTGCAGGACGTGCTGAACGGCTCCCAGGCTCCGGCCGCGGCGATGGGCGCCGTCCAGACCGTCGATAAGCAGATGTGGCAGCAGGCGGGGCAGTAACGCCGCTGATGGCGGATGCGCGGGAGTGAGGGAGCGGCGCGGCAGGGCGCGGCACACTCGACGCGTACTTTACCTGACAGCGGAGAGCTACAGTTTTTTGCTGCCGGGGTTTCTGGTGTACAGCGTGTTCCTGCTGTATCCGGTGGTCGCGACGTTCATCATCAGCGCGACCGACTGGGACGGAAGCTCGCCGGGCCTGCATTTTATCGGGTTGGGCAACTATGTCGGCATACTGCGCGATCCGTTCGTGCTGCGATGTTTGATCAATGTGCTCGTCTGGTTGGCCGTGAATGTCACCGTGGCGCCGCTGATCGGCTTGGTGGCGGCGGCGATCGTGAACCAGAAGGGAATTATCGGGGCCTACGCGTTCCGCACCTGCCTGTTCATGCCGGCGACCGTCTCGGCGGTGGTGATCGGGTTTACCTGGCAGTGGATCTATAATCCGATCTACGGGATCCTGGATGCGGCGCTGAAACTGGTCGGGCTGAGCGATTACGCAGTCGACTGGCTTGGCTCACCGGGCACCGCGCTGGTGGCGGTGGCGGTGGCCAATAGCTGGCAGAACTCGGCGCTGTTCTTCATCTTCTATCTTGCCGGGCTGCAGCAGATCGCGCCGGAGTTGCACGAGGCCGCGACAGTGGAAGGTGCCACGGGGTGGCAGACATTCCGGCACATCACGCTGCCGCTGCTGCGCCCGACGACGACCACCGTGGTGGCGCTGGCGATCATCTGGTCGTTGCGGCAGTTCGACCTGGTTTGGACAATGACGCAGGGCGGACCAGGCAACGCGACGGAGACGCTGGGGACCTACATCTATCGCAGCGCGTTCCTGTTCGACCGCATGGGGTACTCGTCGGCTTTGTCGGTGGTGCTGCTGATGCTGACGGCGCTGGTCACGGTCGGGTTCATGGCATGGCGCGAGCGCTGAGGCGGCTGGCCGCGCATGTACTGCTGGTCGTGTTCGCGGCCGGCGCGGTGCTGCCGTTGCTCTGGCTGGTGATCGGATCGCTGAAGACCAATATCGACATTTTGACGGCTTCGGCGTTTTCGCTGCCGGTGGCGCCGCAATGGGTGAATTACGTGCACGCCTGGACCCTGGGCGGGTTCCACCAATATTTCAGGAACAGCGCGATCGTCGCGGTGGTTTCGGATACAATCGTGTTGTGCCTGGCCGCGCCGATCGGGTTTGCGTTCGCGCGGCGGCGGTTTTTTGGCCAGCGTGTGTTGTTCGCGCTGGTCATCATGGGGATGGTGCTACCGCCGCAGATTGCGCTGACGTCGCTGTTTCGGCTGCTGAAGGGCATGGGGGTGCTGAATACATATCTGGCGCTGATCCTGCCCTACACGGCGTTTCATCTGTCGCTGTGCGTGTTTGTGTTGCGTGGGTATTTCGCCGAGCTGCCGGGAGAACTCTCGGAAGCCGCGCAATTGGATGGCGCGTCCGCCTGGCAGACGTTCCTGCGGATATTGTTGCCGCTGACACGGCCGATGTTGGTCTCATTGGGGGTGCTGAATTTCATCTGGATGTGGAACGAGTTCCTGTTCGCCGTCTCGTTCATCTACGACAATGAGCTGAAGACGATCCCGGCGGGGTTGTTTTCCTTCGTCGGACGGGAATATTCGGATTTGGGGGCGATGGCGGCGGGGATCGTGCTGTCGATGATCCCGGTTCTGGTGCTGTATCTGTGCTTCCAGCGGCAGATCGTGCGGGGCTTGGTGGGTGGAGCATTGAAGTGAGAAATCGGCGGCGACGTTGCCCCGCATCGCCCCACAACCCGAATATCGGAGCCGAGCTGGTTGTAAAATAGCTGCTTGCTCCAACTATCTGGCACAAAGTTTATTTTCTCTGCCCAGTGTTTATATGGCGGGAAATCCCCATCTAATTTGAGCCATGTTTCAGCCTGGGGATAATCGTCTTCCAGCGCGAAATGGAATTGCTGCGGAAATCGCTGTTTATGCGAAGCATTGGTTTTGTTGTTGCGGCGACGTAATGGTCGCCTGATCGGGGTCATCAATGGGACGGCCGGAACTCGGCACGAAGGCTACCTGCGACGTTTGCAACGAACGCTTCTACGACCTGAACAGAGCCCCCGCGGTCTGTCCGAAATGCGGGGCAGAGCAACGGCCCGTGGCGCCACGAGTGGTGCGGCCGGCTCGTTCGATGGTGGAACCCAGGCGCTTCAGCCGAAAGCCGGAGCCCGTGGAAGCCGAGCAGGAGCCCCCGGTCGAGTCGGAGAGCGAAGCGGAGCTGGCGGAGGTGGAGGAGGACGACGAGGACGAGGTCGATCTGGAGATCAAACCCGATCATGATACGGCTGCTGCATGAGCGCGCTATATCCGGACCGGCATCGTGACCGCACAGCCCGGCCATCGCTGAAGATCACCCGGCATCCGGATGTCGCCCAGCAGGGCGATTTCAGCTTTGAGGTCTGGAGCCCGTTTACCGGCAGCTATCAGGCAGTGACCTCGATCGAGGATGGGCTGCGGCGGGTTGACCAGATGGCCGTCCTGATCCGGCAGATGTCGATGAAGCACCATCCGAAGCGGAATGCTCTTCTCGACACGCCCGATGCGGACGCGGGGATACCCGGGCCTGCCACCTGGGCGGAATTTCGGGTCAATGCGACAAGCGAGCGCAGCTACGATACACGGTGCTTCGACCGGTTGCTCTGGGTGAGAGCCGGGGGAATGAAAGAAGCCGCGGCGATGACCTTCGCCCGGGTGGGATATACGCCGAGCGAGCAGGCAGTGCCGTGACGGCGGCGGGCCGTGAAACAGCAAATAGCGTGGGGATTTCCATTATGCATTCTGTGCCGTCAGCACATCGCCCCGAACCTGGACTGTGGGACGGAGAGCAGATGAACTTCGAGATCGAGGCGGACGGGCGGCGCGTGCCGTGTGCCATCTCTCGCGGTGCCCTGGAGCAGGCAGGTCCAGGCCACCGCGCCCAGGCGTGGCGGCTGCGCGATACATTCGAAAGGCTGCGACCGCGGATCGAGGACATCGCGCGTGAGCGGTTCAGGGCTGAGCCGCATCCGGACGGTGGCGTTGTCGTCGTCTCGAGCGACGATCTGAACCATCCGACGCCAGCCGCTCCGGCGATCGCACTGCGCACCGGCACCTGAGTCCCGGCATACACGGGTTGCCGGAGGCGCCCGGCTCGCAGGGCCAGCCGGGGCTTGCATCTACCGATTCACACGGATGACCTTGATTTTGATGATCAAGGAGATCAATATGATCGGCAGGCGCCTGTGGTGGTAGTGCACCATAAGTACCTCCGTACTCGCCGGCCGGGACCATCCCGGCCGGCGATTTTGTTCGAGCCGCGGAATGTGAAGAAGCAGTTACGACGCGTGCGGCTGCACCGGCATAAGTCCGCCCATCATCAGGCTGGTGACGCGTTTCGCGAAGGCGGCCGGATCGTTCGGCAAGTCGCCTTCCTGGACGCGGGCGAGATCGAGCAGCGTAGCGGCGGCCTGTTCAATCAGCGGCTGGTCGCCGGCGTGCGGGCCCAGAGCCTCGATTAACGGGTGCTTTGGGTTCACCTCCATCACCGGGGGTGCACCGGAGCCACTGCGGCCGGCGCGTCGCATCATCCGTTGCAGGTGCAGATCGGGCCCCTTGCCGCTGGAGGTGAGCACCACCGCGCTATCTGTCAGCCGGGCGGTCGGCCGCACGTCGGAGACCTGATCACCGAGCGCGGATTTCAGGGCTGAGGTCAGCACCGAAATATCGGGCATGTCGGCCGGAGTGTGCAGGTCGTCGGAAGCCTGCGTGATGCTGGCGAGCCGCTTGCCTTCGAAGGTGCCCAGCCGGTCGGGCCAGAATGGGTCGATCGAGTCGGTCATCAGCAGAACCTCGAACCCCTTCGCGGCAAATCCCTCCAATTGGGGTGATTTCTTCAGCGCCTCGACGTCGTCGCCGAGCAGGTAATAGATCGTGTCCTGGCCTGGCTGCATGCGGTTGATGTAGTCAGGCAACGAGGTCCAGCCGTCCTGCCTGGAGGAACGGAAACGCAGCAGGGCGGCGAGTTCCGTGCGGTGCTCGGTGTCTTCCCAGATCCCTTCCTTCAGCATGGCGCCGAAATTTTCCCAAAACCTGTCGGTACTCCGCGGTCTCCTTGGACCGGCTCTTCAGCTCCGACAGCACACGGCTGGTGACCGCCTTGCGGATGCGGGCGAGCACCGGGGTCGTCTGCAGCATCTCGCGCGAGACGTTGAGCGGCAGGTCCTCGGTATCGACCACGCCCTGGACGAAGCGCAGCCAGGACGGCAGCAGGTCCGCCTTGTCGGTGATGAACATGCGCCTGACGTGCAGGCGGATGTGGAACTCACGATCCTCGTCCAGGATGTTGAACGGGCGGGAGCCGGGAATGAACAGCAGGGCGTAGAATTCCAGCGTGCCTTCGGCGCGCCAGTGCAGCGTGGTCCAGGGCGTGTCGAAGATATGGCCGAGATGGCGGTAGAAAGCATTGAGCGACTGCTCCGTCATCTCGGATTTGGGCTTGCGCCACAGCGCGGTCCCTTCATTGGCGGGCTGGTCCTTGCCATCGCGGGCGATCGTGATGGGGAGCGTGACATGGTCGGCCCATTTGCGGACGATCGCTTCGAGCCGCGTGGGGTCGAGGAAATCCTCGGCGTCGGACTTGATGTGCAGCAGCACGTCGGTGCCGGGCTGGGCGCGGGTGGCGGGCGCGAGGGTGAACGAGCCGGCGCCGTCCGACGCCCAGGTAAACGCATCCTCCGCGCCGGCCTTGCGGGAGGTGACCTCGACCCGGTCGGCGACCATGAAGGCGGAATAGAAGCCGACGCCGAACTGGCCGATCAGGCTGGGGCGGTCCTCGGGCTTGGCGGAGGCGAGGGCGTCACCGAAGGCGCGGGTGCCGGAACGGGCGATGGTGCCCAGGTTGTCGATCAGCTCCTGGCGGGTCATGCCGATGCCGTCGTCCGCGATCAGCAGGGTACGGGCGGGCTTGTCGGGGACGATGCGGATTTTCGCGTCGGTCGGCAGACCGAGCGCTGGGTCGGTGAGAGATTCGAAGCGCCGCCGGTCAGTCGCGTCGGCGGCGTTGGCGACCAGCTCGCGCAGGAATATTTCGCGCTCGGAGTAAAGCGAGTGCACCACAAGGTCCAGCAGGCGACCGACCTCGGCGCCGAAATCGTGCTTTTCCGCCGGGGTCTCCTCTGGGGTTTCCGCTGGGGTCGTCCGGGTCGCTGCGTCCATGTTGCCCTCCGTTACGCGGGGGCGATATGCGTTAGGCCGGTCTCTGTTTCAATGCGGGCGGCCATTTCTGATCCCGTATGGCCGACCTGGCGTGGCGACGGCGCCGCGGGCGATTGCCCTGATTGACCACGGGCGTTGCCCATGGTCCGGTGCGGCGGAACGGACCGGGAGACAACGATGCCGCTCGTGACGAACACGACCAAGCGCAAACTGGCGGACGGCGAGATCGTGCTGGGCTTCGGGATGTATCATCTGCGCAGTGTGGCGGCTCCGGCGATCGCCGCGGCCGGCGGGCACGACTTTCTGTTCATCGACATGGAGCACGGTGCGTTCAGCGTGCAGGAGGCGACGCAGCTCTGTCTTGCCGCGCTGCCGACCGGCATCACGCCGATCGTGCGCGTGTGTTCCGGTGCGATCGACGAGGCGACCCGGCTGCTCGACAACGGAGCGCTCGGGATCATCATCCCGCACGTCGATACGGCGAAGCAGGCGCGCCACATCGCCGATGCGTTCCGTTATCCGCCGCAAGGGCACCGGAGCTGGGGCGGCCCGCCGGCGGTGTACGGGTATGAACCACCGGCGGTGGCCGAGGCGCAGGCGGCGATCAATGGCGAAATACTTACCGTCGTCATGATCGAGAGCCCCGAAGCGGTGGAGAACGCCGGGCACATCGCCGCGGTGGACGGCATAGACGTGCTGCTGATCGGCAGCTTCGATCTGACCTCGGCGCTGGGGGTAGCGGGGCAGATGGGGCATGAAAAGCTGATCGACGCCTACGCCGAGGTGGGCTCCGCCTGCCGCAAGCACGGCAAGGTGCTGGGCATGGGTGGCATCAACGGCGATGCGGACGCGACACGGTATGTCGGCATGGGCGCGCGCTTCATCACCACCGGGTCCGATCACAGCTATGTCGTTGCCGGCGCGTTGGCGCGGGCAAACTTCCTGCGCGGGCTGAAGGTGGGGGAGGCGAGCTGACACGACAGAGCAGGGATGGGGACGCCGGGCGCGCGATTGTCACTGCAACCAGGCAGCTAGAGCGGTTTCATTATGGATGAAACCGCTCTATCCCATATTTAGCGAGCAATTTCATCAGCCTAGTACCAACCCGCGCGGACGAAGACTCTTAAGATCCGTCATGCCCGCAGCTCCGTCATGGCCGCAACTCCGTCATGCCCGCGAAGGCGGGCATCCAGGCGGAAAGTGCGGAATTCCGAGGGTTTGGCTGGATTCCCGCTTTCGCGGGAATGACGAACGTAGGGCGATATAGTAATTAGTTCGCTCTGCAATTCCAGTCAGGCTGATATTGCCCACCTCGGCGGCTCTGTATGTTCAGTTTGACATGGTCCCACCAGTAACCGCTAGCGCTGTCTTAGAGTCATTTGCAGCGAAACTTCAGCCCGGGCTGGCGAAAAATATCGACATGATCACCCCGCCATCCGCCGTCCAACCTCCGCCAGCGTGGCATGCGCCGACCGCACCGCGCCTTCCTGCCATCCGGTGATCCAGGACATATGCTCGCCGGCAAACAGGAACGGCCCGTCCCCGGCGAGCAGCACAGGATAATGCGTCGTGCGCGCGTCACGGCTCCATTCCGCCCAGGCTGACCCGGTGAACGGGATGTTCTTCCACGCCACCGCGACACCTTTGCCCAGCCAGCGACGATACGTCGGATGCACCCGTTCACCATCCGCCAACGCATCGGCGATCCGTTGCGCCGGCGGCTTGGCCGCGAACGCCTCGCCCAGCGTATCCGACCAGATATAGCCGCCGACCAGGATACCCTTTTTTTGCTGCAACCCAGCCGTCGGATACCAGATCTGAGTAATGTCGCGGCTGGTCCAGGAAATCCCGCCATAGATCTGGTGATCCAGCTCCCAGAACCGTCGCTCCGCCTGGAATGCCACCTTGCCGGCCGGCACATAGTCCACCGCCGCGATCGCGGCGCGCACGGCTGGCGAGAAATCCGCCGCGATGCCTCGCAGCACAGGCAACGGCACCGTTATCACCAGCAGCGGTGTCGCCAGCGAATGCCGCGCACCGCGCGCGTCCCGCCAGACGACTTGCGCGCCGGAGCCGGTACGCCGCAACTCGGTTATTGCCGCCCCGAACCGGATGCGCCGGTGCAAGCGGCGCCCGAATGCCTCGCCGATCCGGCCCATGCCGCCGACCGGTTGCACCATTGTCGCCGCCATGTCGGAAAGTTCGCCGAACTGCATCGGCCCCTGCCAGAAATCCGACGCCACGATCGCCCGCAGATCGAGCGGCGCGTTGGCCCGGCCGGAGTCCATGCCGCCGCCCGGCGGCTCCGCCCAGCCCGCGCGCGTCGAGCCGCGATACGTCAGATCGCGGTCCAGCGCCCCGAATGCCCGCAGGAATGCACGCAGCCGGTCTTTGTCCCCCGGCGTGACAGGACCATCCAGTGCCGCCTGGTCCATGGCTTTCGCCGCTAGCTCGGCGACGTAGCCACGGCTGTCATTGACCACGCGCCGGTTCAATTGCGGCACACCGCCGAACGCCGCATCGTCCTGCATCAGCGCGCCGCGATTATCGTTGCACATCACCTCAAGCTGGACGCCCAGCTCGCGGCAATAAGAAAGGATCCCTTCATGATGATACGGGATCCTCGACGGACCCGGGTTGAAATAAAGATGCGGACCGGTGTCCCAGGAAACGTGCTGGACACTGCCGGTCTCCACCACCGTATCCCCGCCACGCAGCGACCAGTTGCGTCCGCCTGGTCGCGCCCGGGCCTCCAGGATCAGCGGCGCGTATCCGGCGCGTTCCAGCTCCAGTCCCAGCACCATTCCGGCGATGCCGGCGCCGATGATCACAACCTGCCGCCCGTTTCCCGGCGGGATGGACGGCGGCCCGGCATAGGCTTCCGCAACGGGCAGCAGGCCCATCGCGGACATCGTGCGATACGCCGCCGCGGCCCCCCCCGCCTTGCCCACCAGATGGACCAGAGCCCGTCGGGACAGCGTCATCGAGCGACGCGGGTCATGGTCGCCGGGCGCGCATGGCGGCGGCGAGGGTGCCGTCATCGAGCACGTCCAGCGCACCGCCGATCGGCACCCCTTGCGCCAGCCGGGTCACTGCGACCTTGAATGGGCGGAGGCGGTCGCTCAGCCAGTGCGCCGTGGTTGCTCCATCCACGGTTGCCGCGAGCGCCAGGATCACTTCGGTTACCCGTCCGGCGGCGACGCGCGCCAGCAACGAAGCGGCGTTCAGGTCCTCGGGTCCGGTGCCGCCCAGCGCCGACAGCGTACCCCCCAGCACGTGATACAGCCCGTGATATACGCCGACGCGCTCCAGCGCCCAGAGCTCCCCCACCGTCTCGACCACGCAGATCACCGACTGGTCGCGCTCCGGGTCGACGCAAATTGAGCATGGATCACAACTGTCCAGGTTGCCGCACACGGAGCAGAGTTTGACTGCATCGGCCGCGTCGGTCAGGGCCGCGGCGAGCGGCAGCATGCGAGTTTCCGGTTGCTGCAGCAGCTTCAACGTCGCCCGACGGGCACTGCGGGGGCCGAGCCCCGGCAGCTTCGACAGCAGCGCGATCAGCCGTTCGACTTCAGGACCGCCCATCGAAACCGAATGTCAGCCACACAAATGCAAGCGCGCGGGCAGCCCCGCCAACCTCGGACTCCGATACGATCGTGGCGCGGCGGCATTCCGGATGCGGCCTGACGCCAATCTCGGCAATTGTCCCACCAAAACGACCTCTCAAAGAGCGTGAACTGAGGCTTGGCCAGCACACCAAATCGCGACCCAACATCTGTCAGAACGGCAACTTCATCCCGGGCGGCAGCGGCATCCCTGCCGTGACCTTCTGCATCTCCGTCGCCGTCGCCGCCTCCACTTTGCGCTTCGCGTCCGTGTGTGCCGCCAGGATCAGGTCTTCCAGCATCTCGACGTCCGCCGGGTCAACCAGCTTGGGATCGATCGAGACCCGCTTCATGTCTCCCTTCCCGTTCAGCGTCACCTTCACCAGCCCGGCGCCGGAGATCCCTTCCGTCTCCATGGCCTCCAGCTTGGTCTGCATCTCCTGCATGCGCTCTTGCATCTGCTGCGCCTGCTTCATCAGGCCAGAGAGATTCTTCATTCCTCGTCCTCCGCCAGGGACATGACATCCTCAACCGGCTCCGGCGAAACCGGCAGCCCATAGGCATCCGTCTCGGTCTCGTGCACTGCGTCGATCCGCGCACCGGGAAACGCCTCCAGGATCGCCCGCACCAGCGGATGCTCCGCTGCCGCCGCGCGCCGGCCGGCGTCTGCCTGGTTGCCCTGCTCGGCCAGCGTGGGTTCGCCCGGCTCGGCGGACAGTGCGATCGTCCAGCGGCTGCCGGTCGCTTCCTGCAGCAACGCCGCCAACCGCGCGGCCAGATCGCGTGGGGCCGCCGGCTCCGGCCGCAGCTCCATCACCGGCGGCGCATACCGGACCAGGTGGACGGAGTGCACAAGATGCGCGTGCAGCAATGCCTCCCGCCGCTCGGCAACCAGCGCAACCACCTCGCGGAAGCCTGCCGGCATGGGCCGGGCCGCCACGGAAGGCTGGGCCGCGACGTCGCCGCCTCCTGCCACGGCACGTAGGCCGCCGCCACTGCCTGGATCCGATTGCGCCGACTGGACCGAGCCTGTCGGCGGCACCGTTCCGCTTGCCGTCAGCTTGCGCACCAGATCGGCGGGGGACGGCAGATCGCTGACATAGCACAGCCGGATCAGCACCATCTCCGCGGCAGCTCGCCGGTCGGGTGCGGCTTCCACTTCGGCTACGCCCTTCAGCAGCATCTGCCAGGCCCGGCCGAGCGCCGGCACCGAAATACGGTCGGCCAGCTCGGCGCCGCGGGTGCGTTCCGCCTCCGACAGCTCGGCGCTGTCGCGCAGGCCGGGAACCGACTTCAGCCGGGCCAGCGTGTGCACAAGCTCCAGCAGGTCCGCCAGCATCGTGCCAAGGTCGGCGCCGTGCTCGTGCGCCCGTTCGGTGATGGCGAGGGCGGCAGCGGGCTTGCCGGCCAGCACCGCGTCCAGCAGGTCGAACACCGCATCGCGGTCCGCTAACCCCAGCATCTCCGCCACTTGCGCCGCGGTGATCGCGCCCTCGCCCTGGGCGATCGCCTGGTCCAGCAGCGACAGCCCATCCCGCACGGAGCCGTCGGCCGCCCGCGCCATCAACTCCAGCGCCGAGGTCTCCGCCTGCACGCCCTCCGCGCCGGCAATGCGCTCGAAATGCGCCGTCAGCTCGGCCAGCCGCACACGCCGCAGATCGAAGCGCTGGCAGCGCGACAGCACGGTGATCGGCACCTTGCGCAGCTCGGTCGTAGCGAACACGAACTTCACGTGGGGCGGTGGTTCCTCCAACGTTTTCAGCAGCGCGTTGAACGCGTTGCGCGACAGCATGTGCACTTCGTCGATCACGAACACCTTGGTGCGTGCCTGCATCGGACGGAAGCGGGTTTCCTCGATGATCTCGCGCACATCGTCCACGCCGGTGCGGCTCGCGGCGTCCATCTCCACCACGTCCGGATGCCGGTCGGCCAGGATCGCGATGCAATTGGCGCAGACCCCGCAGGGATCCGCCGTGGGACCGCCGGTGCCGTCCGGCCCGACGCAGTTCAGCGCCCGGGCGATGATCCGCGCCGTGGTGGTCTTGCCCACGCCGCGCACGCCGGTGAGCATGAAAGCGTGCGCCACCCGCCCAGCGGCGAAGGCATTGCGCAGGGTGCGGACCATCGCCTCCTGCCCGATCAGGTCGGCGAAGCTGGTCGGGGCGGTAACGGCGGGCGAGCACCCGATAGGCGGGGGCATGCTGGTCGGGCGCGGCACCTGCCGCCGCATCCCCGAACAATCCGGGACCGGCGTTGGGGCTCCTGGCTGGTGGGCTCGTCCTGCATCAGGCCGGTCATGCGGGGCTCCAGCCGCCGCGGCGGCCACCTGCGTGCGCTTACGGGTGGGAGGCCGGGCAACGACCCGAGCGGAAACTCGTTGCGGCTGCTTCCTTCCGGACCTGACCGGGTTGGCGAGGCGCCCGTCCGCCGCCGACCTCCCGCGCCTGACTTAGGCCGTCATAGGCGTCCCGGCAAGCTGGTGGGCAATCGCCGGTGGGAGGTCCTATTCGCCGACGTTCAACAGCGCCCCGCGCAGCCGCGCCGTCCGGAACTGCCGCGCGAACAGCAGCCCGGCCAGCCCTGTCCACACCAGGTTCAGCAGGAACGCCAGACCCAAGCTGGCCCCATTCCACCCCGCCGCTCTGCAGCACCGCACGCATGCCCTCGAACACGTGCGAGGCCGGCACCACCCAGGCCACCGCCTGCATTACCGGCGGCAACACCGAAACCGGGTAGAACACGGCGCAGAACGGCGTCAGCCCGAACAGCACCGACCAGGCCAGCGCCTCCGCCCCCGAGCCGTGCCGCAGGATCAACGACACCACCCCCAGCGCCACCCACCAGCCCATGATCATCAGGTTGGCGAAGAACAGCACCAGCACGGGACCGAACGAGAACAGGTTGAACGCATACAGCAGATACGCGATGCCGATTGCCGGCAGCACGCCGGCCGCCGTGCGGATCATCGACATCCCGATCAGCGCCGACACCAGCTCCCACGGGCGCAGCGGCGAGACGAACAGGTGGCCCAGGTTGCGTGACCACATCTCTTCCATGAAGCTGATCGCCACACCCATCTGGCTGCGCAGCGCCACCTCCCACAGCAGCACGCCGCCCAGCAGCGCCGCACCCGCCAGCGCCCCTCGGCCGGTGCCCATGCGCGCGGCGATGAAACTCGCCGTGAAGCCCCAGATCAGCATCTGCAGCACCGGCCAGTAGGCCAGCTCCAGCAGCCGCGGCCAGGACGCCCGGTACAGCGCCAGGTGCCGGTACATCATGCCCCAGATGCGGCGAGCCGACCCCGCGTGCAGCTTCACGCTGCCGCCTCCGCCGTCCGCCGGTTGCGCGCGATGTCGAGGAACACCTCCTCCAGGTCCTCTCGCCGGTACCGGTCGAGCAGCTCGGCCGGGCTGCCGCGATCCACGATCCGCCCCTGTTTCAGCATCAGGACGGTGGAGCACATCCGCTCCACCTCGGCCATGTTGTGCGAGGCCAGCAGGATCGTGCAGCCGCTCTCGTCGCGGTAGCGTTCCAGCCAGCTTCGGACCCAATCGCCGGTGTCGGGATCGAGGCTGGCGGTCGGCTCGTCCAGCAGCAGCACGGATGGCTCGTTGATCAGCGCCTTTGCCAGCGCCACGCGCGTCTTCTGCCCGGCCGACAATTTGCCCGCCTGGCGATGCAGGAACTCCGTCAGGTCCAGTTGCTCAGCCAGCGCCGCGATCCGCCGATCGGTCCGGCGAATCCCATACAGGTGCGCATAAACGCGCAGGTTCTGCGCCACCGTCAGCCGGCTCGGCAGCGCGACATAGGGAGAGGAGAAATTCATCCGCTCCAGTGCGGCGAACCGGTCATGCGCCATGTCGTGGCCCAGCACGTGGATCGTGCCCGATGTCGGGATCAGCAATCCCAGCAGCATGCCGATCGTGGTTGTCTTGCCCGCCCCGTTGCCACCGAGCAGCCCAACCGTCTCGCCCGGCGGCACCGCGAAACTGATCGCATCGACCGCGAGCACCTCGCCGAACCGCTTGGTTAGTCCCTCGACCCGGATAGCGTCCATGGCACCGGGATATGCGCTCGCATCGCGGCCGGCCAAGGCCCGCGCGCGCAGCCCAGCTCCGCCCGGCTGGCGCCCGCAGGGCCACACGCCCAGCCGCGGCACGGTCATGAACGCCCCGACGCAGCGTCGCCATTCCACGGCCGAGCAAGGATGCGGTGCTCCGACCACGCGGCGATAGCCGGTTTCGTTGCACACCTTAGGGCTTGTCATGAAATAGCGGAATCACCGGTCATTCCCGCGAAAAGTGGGAATCCAGCAGCGGCGGCCTGGATTCCTTGAGTTCACACACCAAGTGCAACACCCCTGGAACCGCGGAAGATGGCCCTTTTCCTGGGGTGGAAGCGGT